>JAURYL010000040.1 GCA_030653935.1 Pseudomonadota bacterium | reverse complement strand
ACTTTGTTACAGATTTTGTCGGTCTCTGTTTTCGAGAAAACCGAGATTTCATGCGCCTTGCGGCCCGATGCCAACAGAACCACGCCACCTAACCCATGCAACCAATTGAATTTGTTCGATATTTAACCGGACACTAGTGGCTGGGTATACAGATTGAATTGATTCTTGGAGAGGGCTGGGACCACCTGCAGGAAGCGCTGCAGGCCGCGCGAGGCTTCCAGATTGACCTCGATCTCGCGTTCGAACGAGGCTGCGTGCAGTTTCGCCAGTTGCAGGAATTCGCTGCGCAGGCTGCGTTGCTGCAGGTGGTCGGTGAAACGCATGGCGGCAAAGCTGATGGCCGCGCCAACCAGAAAAACCGCAACGGCCAAGAGGCTGTTGCGGGCAAGCAGCACGTGCAAAGCGCGGGTTCCGGGTTTCTTCATCAGGTCCTGTGGATCATGGCGTCAGGTGCAGCGGCAACTCGGCAGCTGCCATGGGTCGGCCAAGATGGTAACCCTGAAACAGCGTGCAACCCATTTCCAGCAAGGCCAGGCGTTGTGCCTCGGTTTCCACCCCTTCGGCCACCACTTCGAAGCCCAGATGGCCGGCAATCGACAGCACGGCGCGAATGATGGCGGCATCCCTGGAATCCAGCGTCAGTTCCCGCACGAAGGACTGGTCGATCTTCAAGCGATCCAGCGGCAACTGCTTCAGGTAAGCCAGAGAGGAATAGCCGGTACCGAAATCGTCGATGGAAAAGCGCACGCCCCGGCGGCGAAGCACCTGCATCTTGTCCACCGCCTCGGTCAGGTTGCCGATCAATACGCTTTCGGTCAGTTCCAGTTCGAGCAAGCGCGGGTCGGCGCCGGTCTCCGCCAGAATCCGCTCCACCCGCGCCACGAAATCTGCCTGGTGGAACTGGCGCGCGCTGACGTTCACAGCCACGCTGCCCAGGTTCACCCCCGCCTGCTGCCAGGCCACGATTTGGCGGCAGGCCTGTTGCAGTACCCAATGGCCGATTGCCAGGATCAGACCGGTTTCTTCCGCGATGGGGATGAACTCGGCGGGCGAGATCATGCCGCGTTTGCCATGGTTCCAGCGCAGCAAGGCTTCGACGCCGCGCAGGCGTCCCAGGCTATCGATCTGGGGCTGGTAGTGCAGCTTCAGCTCATCCGCGTTCAGGGCATGGCGCAGGTCGTTTTGCAGTTGCAGCCGCGACTCGGCCGCCGCCTGCATGTCCGGTGCATAAAAGCGGGTGGTGTCGCGCCCGGCCTGTTTGGCGCGGTACATGGCCACCTCGGCGTGTTGCAACACGGCTTCCGGATCGTCGCCATTGTGGGGAAACAGGGTGATGCCCATGCTGGGAGTGACATGCAACTGGCGGCCGCCCAGATAGATCGGCTCGATGATGCCGTCGCGCAGTTTGTCCGCCACCCGGCGCGCTTCGTAGCTGGCCAGGGTTTTATCGTTACCCAGATCCGGCAGCACCACGAGAAACTCGTCGCCGCCGTGTCGCACCACCGTGTCTCCAGCGCGAACCCGTTGCGTCAGGCGCTCGGCGATCTGGCTTAGCAGTGCATCGCCGCTGGCATGGCCGAGGGCATCGTTGAAGGTCTTGAAGTTGTCCAGATCGATGAACAATACCGCGCCGAAGGCTTTGCGCCGCCGCGCCATGGCCATTTCCTGCTGTAGCCGTTCCAGCAGCAAATGGCGATTGGGCAGTCCGGTCAGCGGGTCGTGCCGGGCGTGATAGGCCACTTCCGCGCGGGCCTGGCGCATCGACAGGCCGATGCTCAACACGTCGGTGACGCGGTTGAGAAAAGCCTCTTCCTGAGTTGAGTGGCTATGCCCCTCGGGCAGGTAGAGCGCGAGCACGCCCAGCAACCGGTGGTCGGCCAGAATGGGCAGGGCATAGTGGGCGTGGGGCATGATGCCCAGGTAGCGGGTTTCGTGGCGGGCATCGACGCAAGCGGTGAATTGCGCGCTGCGCGACAGCGCCACCGCGCCGCAAAGGCAGCGTCCCAGAGGCACCCGCGCGCAGGTGTCCACCTGGGCGGGTTCCAGGTTATGCGAGGCGACCATGCGCAGCACCTCCTCCCCCGCTTCCGCTTCGTTGATGAAAATAACCCCCTTGGGCAGCAGATTCAGCCAGGAAACCGAAGCCAGCATAGCTTCCAGACTGCGCTGCAGAAACACCGTGCTGTCGAATGGTTGTAGCGCCAGGCGCAGCAATTCGCCGATGGCATGTTCCTCGGCGGCGGCGCGCTGGGTTTTGGCACGTTCATCGTCGATTTCCGAGAGATCCAGCGTGGCGCCGACGTAATTGGTGAGGTTTCCGCTCTCGTCTCGCACCGCGGTTATTCTCAGCCAGACCAGGCAGGGGCCGCGTTCCTTGCGGCGTTTCCATATCTCGCCTTCCCAGTAGTCTTGCTGCCGTAACGCGCTGCCGATCTTGCGATAGTTGGCGCAATCCGGGTGCCGTGCCAGGAGGCGGCGCGCGTTGCGGCCCAGCACCTCCTCGGCGGCGTAGCCGGTCAATTTGCTGAACGCGCGGTTGACCCGCAGCACGCGTCCCCGTGGATCAGTGATGACGATGCCCTCATGGGTCTCGAAGGCGGTGGCGGCCAGCCGCAGGGCGTCCACGTTGGTCCGGAAGCGGCGGTAGATAAAGTTGAGGGTATCCGCCATTTCGGACAGCTCGCTAACGCCGCCAGTCTGTATCTCGCCCGTGCTTTCACCTCTGGCCAGCTGGCCCGCCGCTTGCAGCAGATACGCGGCCGGCCGTACCACGGTGAAATGCAGCACCAGAGCAAGCAGCGCGGCCATTCCCAATGCGGCCAGCCAGAGCGGCAAACCGCTGACAACCGCTTCTGCCGCCAGCAGCCCGGCAAAGGCCAGAAACACCGCCAGCGGTTGCCAGATGCTCAGGGGGAGGCGGCGTAGGCGGTTCATGATCCACCTCGGGGCGTCAACGTGCCGCGCGTCGGATGGTTGCTGGGTAACTGACTTTGGAAATGTGCCATGGCGTTTCTTGCCCCTGGGTTCGGGTGGTTGTTCCACCTAAGTGCAAGGCCTGTGCCAGGAGCCGGCGTATTTCCGTACCAGTCTATGTATTACTTATTATTTACAATGGATTACGGCGCATGTTTTGTGTAATTAATAAACTTTGTCTGGCGTTGTTGCTCTCCAGCGCCCGCCCCCCACGACTGTCTTCACGCATTTTGCAGAAAGTCTGCAAAATGCAGCACAATCGCTTCGGGTCGGCGACGACTCGGGAATGACGGCTGCTACGGGATGTAGCGCCGGCGTCTCGCCGGCTGCCCGTGTGGCGCCCCGTATCAACCAATCGGGAGAGTGAGCAATGAGTACACGCCCCTTGCTGTTGCTGGTGGAAGACGACGAATTGCTGGCGCGGGCCTATATGACGTTTCTCTCGCGGCTGCCTTGTCCCTGTGAAACGGCCCACGTCGCCAGCGCCGGCGAGGCGCTGGCGTTCATCGAACAGCGGCGCCCGGAACTCCTGTTGCTGGATCTGTTGTTGCCGGACATGCACGGGATCGAGTTGATGCGCGTCCTGAACGAACGCGGCCTGGCCTGTCCCACCATCGTGGTCACCGTCGAAAACAGCGCCGAAGTGGCGGTCAACGCCATGCAGGCCGGGGCGGTGGATTACCTGCTCAAGCCGCTCAGCCCGGAGCGACTGGTCACCACGGTGCGCAACGCCCTGGAAGGGCTGAATCTCAAGGCCCGACTGCACGATTACGAAGCCGCGCTGCCCGACGCCGGCTATGAAGGCTTCATCGGCAACGCCCCGGTGATGCGCGTGCTTTACCGCTTGATCGGCAATGCCGCCGCCTCCGACGCCAGCGTCTTCATCAGCGGCGAAAGCGGCACCGGCAAGGATGTCTGCGCCGAGGCCATCCACAACCGTGGCCGCCGCGCCGACAAGCCGCTGATCGCCATCAACTGCGCCGCCATCCCGCGTGAACTGATGGAAAGTGAGCTGTTCGGCCACCTGCGCGGCGCCTTCACCGGCGCCGATCGCAATCGCGAGGGCGCCATCGCCCTGGCCGATGGCGGCACCCTGTTCTTCGATGAAGTCTGCGAACTCAACCTCGACCTGCAAGCCAAGTTGCTGCGCTTCGTCGAGAGCCGCGCTTACCGGCCGGTGGGCGGCGGCCAGGAACGGGCCGCCGATGTCCGCATCATCTGCGCCACCAATCGCGACCCACTGGCGGAAGTTCAAGCCGGCCGCTTCCGGGAAGACCTGTATTACCGCCTCTATGTCGTACCCATCACCCTGCCGCCACTACGCGACCGCCACGAAGACATCTTGTTGCTGGCGCGGCATTTTCTCGACCGCTTCGCGCGGGAAGAGGGCAAGGATTTCACGGGTTTCAGCGACGGCGCCGAAGCGGAACTGCTCACCTACCCCTGGCCGGGCAATGTGCGCCAGTTGCAGAACGTGATTCGCCGCATCGTCGTGATGCAGTCCGGCGGCACGGTCGACGCGCTGATGCTGCCGGCCACGCCCGCGGCCGAGAGTGGCCCGGCTTCGGTGGGCGGCACCCCCCAGGCGGCGCAGATTCGCCCGCTCTGGGAACAGGAACGCGCCATCATCGAGCGCGCCATCGCCCTCTGCGGCGGCAATGTCATCGAAGCCGCCGCCCGGCTCGGCATCAGCGATTCCACAATCTACAGGAAGCGGGCACGCTGGCAGGCGACAGCGGTCACGCGGGAGGCGTAGTGGCGCGCTGGGCCGATGCTCAACGCACCTCCAGATCGATCCAGCCGCTGCCGAGTACACCTTTGGTGCTGGTGATGGTGACGCCGAGGCTGTAAGTGCCCGGTTCCGAGGCGATGAAACGTACCGCCGCGTCCTTGCCCTCGTGGTTGCCACTCCAGTCGTAACGGACGATGCGTTCGTCGACGCCGAGGCCGTCGACCACGGCGCGGATTTCGATGATTTCACCGGGAGCAAGCCTGGTTTTCGCCGCCACCAGGCGCACGCCCCGGGCGTAGCCCGGTTGCGCTTCAGGCGGCGCCACAGCGGCGGGTGCCGCCGTGCCGGTGGCCACGGTCTTGACCTTGCCGACCACCTGGGCGAGGTCGCGGCGCAGACGCTCGAACTCCTCATCCGATTGCTCGAAGGTGTCGTAGAGCAATTCTTTTTTCTCGTCGACGCGTTGGAAGCCGAAGGTCTCCAGGTGGTAATGGATGGTCAGAAACACCTCGCCACGACGCAGGGCGAGGCTGCCGTGTTGGCGGGAAATCCGTTGCGCCTCCGCGCTTTGGTGACCGGCGGGATGCGTGCTGAACTCGGCCGGAGCATCCTGGCGCCAGCCACTCCAGTCATCCAGGCGATAAGGCTGGCCCTTGCCTTTCATGGCGTCGTATTCCCAGCCGGCGAGGCCGCCGGAAGAAAGCTGGTACTCGATGCGGCCCTGCGCGTTGATGCGGGCGCCGGAACGCGGCTGATCGACCACGCGTTCGATCACCTTGCTCCAGCGCCGCTCGCTCTCGGCGGCGCGCCAGCCGGTCGGTGGCGGCAGCTTGAGTTCCACCGGCCGCAGCAGGATCGGGCGGCTGATGACCACGCCTTCCCGAAGCGGCTCCTTGCCGGGGTCGGGCGGCGGTGGCGGCGGGTTGCGCCCGGCCTCGGCGATGGCCTTGTCCATTTCCTCCATCATTTTCTCGATCTGTTCCGGGGTCATCGCCGCCACCTTGCGGTCCATTTCCTCCTGCGCCTTTTCCAGATCCGCCATCGCCTGATCCAGCTCGAAAGCGAGGCTGCCGGCGCGATCCAGGAATACGAAGGCGAGTTCCAGCCGCTTCGAGTCGGCCAGATCCGACTCGTACAGGTCGCTGACCTGGCCCTCGATTTCCAGAAAACCGTTGTTGAAGCGGCTGGACAGGACTTCCACCGGATGACTGACCAGGTTGCGGTCCGGCGCGCCGACGTTGTAGCTCAGCAGCATCAGGTCTTCCTGGGTCAGCTTGCGCCCCGGCTGCATCAGCATGACCTTGTACTTGCCCGGTTTCTTGCCACCGTCCTGGCGCAGGTCGAGGCGCAGCCGGAACAACTCGGAGGCGGTGATTTCCGCCGGCGCTTCCAGGGTCGACGGCTTGACCGGATCGGCCTTCACCGTCAGCACCTCGGCCACATGCACGCTCATCGGCACCCGCCAACTGTATTCGCGTTGTAACAACGGCTGCGCGCGGAACACGTCGGGCGCGCCTTCGAGACCGCCGGCAGTCTGGATGTTCAGGGTGTATTTCACCATCGCCACCACCTCATGCACGCCGGGAGCGGTGAAGCGGTAGACCTGGGTATCGCCGGGGGCGAGACCGGAACCGCTGCCCGCCTTGCGTTTGTCGCCGCCCGCCTCCCAGGTGATTTCGGTCTTGTCGAAGTAGAAGACATCCCGCTGCGTGCCGCCCAGGGGCTCGATGGTTTTCTCCATCCGCGCCAGCAGTTCCTTGATCGGGCGCAAGTCCTGTTCCGGGCGCAGGGCGAAGGTCACGCTGCCGGCGCCGTTTTCCAGATACGCCGGCTCCGGGCTGACCTCGCCGCGCAGGATCAGGTCATTCATGCGCTGGTCCAGTTCCTGGGCCAGATCGAGGTAAGCCACCATGCGCCGCTTGCGTGCCTGGTACCACTGTTGCAGCACCAGCGGCGTCATCTTGCGGACCAAAGTTTCCTCGATGGCGGCGCGTGAGCGGGCGGTGGCCGCCGCTTCGCTTGCCGCGCCGGTTTCCTTCAACTGCGCCACGTTGCGTGCTTGCAGGGCGACGAAACGGCGCACTTCGTCCTCGCGCGAGAGGCCCACGGCCAGTTGCTCGATGTTGCGGTTCAGCGCGGTTTCGCCCTGGTAGCCCTTGACGCCGGAAATGCCGGCGAGGAAATCGTCCCAGTCCTGCGCCGAGACGGCCAGGGTGTAGCCGGCATCCTTGGCGCTGTCGAGGATGGCATTGGTGAGGGCGAGCATGATGCCGGGGCCGATGCTCACCAGCATGGCGGTTTCCGCCCCGGCGCTGCGCAGCGCGGCTTCCAGGCCCTCGCTGCCAGCTTTTTCCGAGACCTGAAGAGTGCCCATGTAGAGCAGCACCCCGTTCAGCACCCGCTCGAAGGTGACCGCCTCGGCCACCCCATCCTTGATCCGGCGCAACTGGTTGGACAGTTTCTCCCAGCGGCCGGGAGCGTTGCCGAGGATGGCGTTGATGATCTGGCGATCCGCCGCGCCCGGGTTGCGCGCCAGTTCGCCCAGGAGTCTGGCGTCGCTCTGGGCGTTGCGGATGACGCCGCGCAGCGCCGCGTCGTCGAATACGGCGGCGCCCTGGCCGGCCTTGGCAATCACGTCGTCGAGCGCGCGGAAGGTATCCGACATCGCCGGGCCGGTGAGTTTGCCCTGGCTACGGGCGAGCTTGAGTTCCGCCTTGATGCGTCGCAGGTATTTGCCGAGCAGTTCCGGGTCGCGCTCGTGCAGCGCCTCCAGCGCCTTGTCCGCCCATTGCGAGGCCATGTTGGCGGAGCCGCCGAGGGAATAGCGGCCATAGCCTTCGGTCATGTGCACCAGGTCGGTGAAGCCGGCCATCGCGCGGCCGGAGGGGGCGCGATAGAACAGGCGGCCACTCACCTCCAGTTGCTGTACCCGCGCCGCCTGGCCGGCGCCCCAGACGCCCTCCACCATGGTGCCGCCCAGGTTGGGTACGCTTTTCAGTTGGCGGAACGCCGCCTCGGCACCGCGCTGATCGACCACGAAACGCATGAGCTGATTGGGCGGATAGAGATTGACGCTTTTCAGGATCGTCTCGCTGATGCGCTGCCCGCCCTGGCGTGCCAGGGCAGCCGCCTCGGCCCGGTTGAAGCCGTAGCGCAGCAGGGTCTCCTCGATCTCTGTCGCGCTTTTTCCCCGGAACAGGCCGCGAATCGACTCGCGCAGGGTGTTCTGGCTCTTCACCCACTGTTGCGTGGCCTCGCGGTCACCGCCGTTGAATACCAGCCGCAGATCGTGATCGGAGGTGCCGCCGAGCAGCGGGTCGGCATAGTTGCGCGACAGCCCGCCGCTCTGTGCCGGCTTCGGCGGCCGCAGCCAGGAACCCTGGCCCAGCAGTTGCGTGTCGGGCGCGCCCGCGAGGAGTTTGTCCAGTGCTTCCAGGACGATCTTGCGGCTACCCTGGACATGCGGCATCGCCGCCGTCAGGTCGGTCGCCGCCCAGGTTGGCGAGGCGGTCAGCGCCAGGGTGAGACAGAGCAGGAGACGCAGGAAGCGGCGCATGGGGGCCTCAAAAAACCCGTCATTCCCGCGAATGCGGGAATCCAGAGTGTTGACCCCACTGGGTTCCCGCATTCGCGGGAACGACGAATCAAGCGTTATTCGAGGTGCCAGCATGGCGGTCAGGTCCTCGGTCGGCTGTGTACGTGGTGGCCGTCGGTTTCGGCTTCCACCGGGATCAGGTTGAGGCTGCCGTGGCGAACGCCGCGTTCGGCCGAGAGTTTTTCCGCGAAGGCGCGGACTTCCTCGGTGTGGCCGCGCAGGAACAGGGTTTCCAGGCAGTTGTCGTGGTCGAGATGGACGTGCATGGAGGAGACGACGACATCGTGGGCGTGGTGTTGCAGGTCGGTGAGCCGTTCGGCCAGGCGGCGTTCGTGGTGGTTGTAGACGTAGGAGAGGCTGGCGACGCAGTGAGGGGCTTCCTCTTTTTCGATGCGCCGGCTCTCCAGTTCCCGCCGGATCATGTCGCGCACGGCTTCCGAACGGTTGGCGTAGCCGCGCTCACGGATCAGCTGGTCGAAGGATTGGGCCAGGCTTTCATCGAGGGAGATGGTGAAGCGTTCCATGAGGATGTTCAGGTTGGCTGCGCAGTCTTGAGTGTAGCGGCGCGCGGGCGAAACGCGGCGACCGCCGCGCGGAGTTCGCGCAGGCTCGCGGGTGCGGCCGGGCCATAGCGGCACTCAAGGTACAGCCGCGTGATGCGCTTGATCTCGTTCCCCAGTTCCGGGCGCAGGCCCGAGGCGCGACGGGCGTAATCCTCCGGTGCCTCCGCCGGCCCGGGCGGGATGCCGCGCCGGGCGAGCGCTTGGCGGAAACGCCGGTATTCACGGCTGGCGGGGTCGCGATGGGCGTTGGCATGGCGCGGCCAGAGGCTGGCGGCGAGTGCCAGGACGAGCAACGCGGCGCCCATGGCCAGCGCCCAGATCATGCTCTGCCAGTGCGCCAGCAGCGGGTTGAGGCTGGCAAGAAATTGCCGCTGGCGTTCCTGGTCGTAGCCGAGCACCCACTGATTCCAGCGGTTGTTGAGCAAATCCAGACCAAGGCGCAACGGTCGCAGCCAGGCGCCCTCCAGGCTGGCGAGGCCGCTGGGATGCTCGCCGGCGGGCAGGGCGGCGACGACACCGCGTTCGACCCGGGCGGGGGCGACCGCCGCCGTCGGATCGACCCGGGTCCAGCCGCGACCGGCCAGCCAGACTTCGGCCCAGGCGTGGGCATCGCGGCCGCGCACGCTGAGATGGTTGCCGAGCGGGTTCTGTTCGCCGCCCTGGTAGCCGGTGACCACCCGCGCCGGCAGGCCGGCGGCGCGCATCAGGAAGACGAAGCTGCTGGCGTAGTGTTCGCAGAAGCCACGGCGGCTGCGGAACAGGAAGTCATCCACCGAGGACGCGCCCAGGCGCGGCGGATTGAGGGTGTAGAAAAAGGCTTGCGCGCGGAACAGGGCCAGCGCCTGGTTGACGATGGCTTCGTCATTGGCGGCGCCCGCCAGCCAGCCGAGCGCAAGTTCCCGCGCTCGTGGGTTGCCCTCGGCGGGCAGGGTCAGCGCCCGCGCCCGCCACGCCGGCGGCAATTCGGGCTCCATCTGGTATTCCGGGTAGGTCTCGACTTCATAGTGCAGGCGTTGATTGATCGGCTCGCGGGTCTGCCATTGCAGGTCGGCGCCGAGACGGCCGGGGTTGCCGGGCAGTTCCGGCAGACGCGCGGGCAGGCCGAGCAGGGGCAGCCAATGCAGGCCGTGCGCTTCCAGGATCAGGCTGTAGCGCAGCGCCTGGCCAATGCCCACGGCCGCCACCGGGCCGCCTCGCGGCGGCGTGGCGGCATGCCAGGCGCGTCCGTCGAAATCCCACAGCACCGGACCGCGCCAGTAGCGTTGCCGTGGCGGCGGCGGGGCGCCGGTGAATTCGGCGCGGAAAGCGAGTTCGTCGGAAAGGATGAGCTGGCTGATGTCGCCCGGGCTCATCCGGTCGGACAGCCCGCTGCGCGCGGCGACTTGCTGCGGCAGTCCCCAGAGCGGCCCCTGCGGGCGCGGAAACAGCAGGAAGATCAGCAGCGCCAGCGGCAGCGCCTGCGCCAGCAAGCGGGCGGCGAGGGCGAAGGTGGGGCGCCAGGCGGCGTCCGGCCGTTGCGTGGCGATCATGCCGGCGACCAGGGCGAGCGCCGCGAACGCCATGTAGCCGGCGGTGGCCGGACTTTGACCGTCGAGGAAATGCGCCACCAGAAGAAAACAGCCGACGAAAAGCAGGCCGAGTCGGTCGCGCGGGGTGTTCGTCTCCAGCAGTTTGGCGCCGGTAAGAAAGGTCAGCAGCGCCACGCCGCCAGCCGGGCCGACCACCGTGCCGTAGTGGAACAGCACCCCGGCCGCGCCGGCCAGGGCGAGCAGCATCTTCAACACACGCCCCACGACTTGCCGCCCGGTTCGCGCGGCCTGGACGCTCAACAGCGCGAACAACAGCCAGGACAGACTGATCCAGAGCGGCTGGTGCGTGGCATGCGGCACCAGCACCAGCAGCAGCGGAATGAGCAGCCAGAGCAGGGGGAGGAGGGCGGGTGGCACGCTGAGTTGGGTCACAGGCGCGCACCTTTGAGCGGTGCACGCGCTGTTTTGACTCCCCCCTTTATCAAAGGGGGGCTGGGGGGGATTTGCGGAGGTCTGCCTGGGTGCGAGCGTCGAGAAATCCCCCCCGCCCCCCTTTTGCAAAGGGGGGTGAAAAGCGGCACATGAACGTCATGCCTGTCCATGTCTCGCCAGCGCCTCCAGGCATTGCCGCAGATGCGCTTCGCCGGTTTGCGGCGGCAGGGTGCGACCGGGCAATTTCAGGCCGTAGACCAGAGCGGCGGCGTGGGCGTCGAGCACCCAGCGGGTGAGGCGCGAGAGGCGGCCTTCGACGTCGCGTTCCGGGGTCTGCCACCAGCTCAGCCAGAGATGCTGGCCGGCGCTGCTGGTGAATTGCTTGGTGAGCAACTTGCCGCCGCCGCGCGCCGAGGCCTTCCAGGCGATGCGACGGGGCGCGTCGCCGGGCTGGTAGCCGCGCAGGCCGGCGAATTCCATGCCTTCTCCACGGCTGGGAGCGCGCTCGACGGAGTCGTCGTCGTCGGCCGCCGGCAACGGCAGGGCATCGGCGGCAGGACGCGGGTAGACGAGCACGCCCCAGTCCAACTCCAGCACGCTCCAGCAGCGGAACAGGCCGAGCGGGAATTCGCCATGGATGGCGAACAGGCCGGGCCGTTGCCAGCCACGTTCGGTTTGCGTCAGCGGCAGTTCCAGCAGCGTCTCGCCGGCGGCGGGAATATCGCCGGCGGCGCCGCCGCCCAGCGCGTGGCGCAGCGCGATGTGCTGCCGGGGCAGGCGGCTGGGGTTTTCCACGCGCAATCTGAAACAGGCGGTTTCGCCGGCGAAAACCGGCGCGCTGGTGGCGACGCGCAGTACCAGGCCGGCGAGATTGCGTTGCGTGTGCAGCATCGCGACCACGGCGAGGCCGACGAACCAGAAGGTGAACAGGTAGACCAGGCTGACGCCATAGTTGATGGCGCCCAGTAACAAGCCCAGGAGCAGCAGGGCGAAGACCAGGCCGGAACGGGTGGGCAGGATGTAGAGCCGGCGCGAACTCAGGCGCACCGGCCCGCTTTCCAGCGCGGGTTTATGCCAGGGCAGATAGGGCAGGGCGGCGGACGGCATGGCGGGCCGCGCGCGTCTCAGCCGCCCGCGCGGGCGCGGATCGCCTGGCGGTGGCGGCGGAACACGAACTGGTGCAGGGCGTCGTCGAGCGCTTCCGGCAGATGTTCCAGACGCGCGCGCGCGATGCCGGGCAGCGGCTCCAGGGCGACCGCCGGCAGCCGCAGGGTGAGCGGCAGATGATCGGAAGGGCGCAGTTCCAGAATCAGGCGCGTGCCCGTGCCCGGCGCCGGCGCCTCGTTCCATTGCACGTCCGTGGGTGACAGGGTGACGTTGCGGGTGACCGGCGCCTGAGCCGGTTCCAGGCCGCGCGCGAGCAGGTGCAGGGCGAGATCGAGCTTGGCCTCGATGCGATCCAGGCGCCGGTTTTCCGGGCCGCCACCTTCCAGGTCGTGCGTGCCTTCCATCTGGTTGATCGCGGCCAGCAGCAATGCCGCCTCGCGCATCATGCCCTGGCGGGCGAGTTCATCCAGGCTGTCCGGGTGCCAGGCCAGGGGCATCGGGCTGGTACAGCTAAGGCCGTCAGTCATCGCCACCTCCGGGGAATAGTTCGCTGCCGAAACAGGCCAGCCGCGCGGCGCCGTAGCAGGCTTCCTGCTCGGCGGCGCGGTCGACCGGGACTTGCAGGCGGTCGGCGCGGATGCGCGTCCAGGCCTCGTTGCGGGCGCCGCCACCGGCGCTGGCGACGGATTTCAACGGCGTGGCGCCCAGTTCCGCGAGTTTGCGGTAGCCGCGCGCCTCGATATTGGCCAGGCCTTCGAGCATGCCTTGCAGGAATTCGATGCGGGTGGGCGGGCGTGGTTCCAGACGCGGCAGCAGTTCGGGGTCGTTCACCGGGAAACGTTCGCCCTTGCCCGGCAGCGGGTAGTAATCGAGGCCGCTGGGGCGTTTCGGCTCGATGCGCGCGGAAAGGGTCATCAGTTCGTCGTCGCTGAAATGTTGCCGGAGCACGCCGCCGCCGGCGTTGGAGGCGCCGCCGGCCAGCCAGTAGCGGCCGAACCAGTGCGAGTAGATACCGAATTCGCCGGCATCGACCCGGGTTTCCGAGAGCAGCTTCAACACCAGCGTGCTGCCCAGCGAGGTGACCGCTTCGCCAGGTTGATCGACCCCGGCGGCGAGGAAGGCGGCGATGCTGTCGGTGGTGCCGGCGCGCACCAGGCAATCCGGGTTGATGCCCAGGGAGGCGGCGCGCGGGCGTTCCACCAGGGCCAGCGCCGTGCCGGGCTTCACCGTGACCGGCAGGAAATCGACGTCGACCAGATAGGTCACCCACTCGGGCCACTCGCCGCTTTCCAGGTCCAGGCCCATTTTCAGGGCGTTGTGGTAGTCGCTCACCGGGCGGCCGGAGAGCAGGGCGGAGAGCCAGTCGGCCTGATTCAGATAGAGGTGGGCGCGCTCCGGGCCGAGGCGCTGTTTCAGCCAGAGCACCTTGGCCAGCCCGGAACTGGCCGCCGCCGCCGGATGTTCCGGGCCGGCGGCGCGGCGGATGGCCTCGGCTTCATCGACGGCGCGGGCGTCGTTGTAGAGCAGCGGCGGATAGGTGGTGTTGAGGGCTTCGTCGCAGGCCAGCACGGTGGCGGAAGTGCCATCCACGGCCAGTGCCTGGAGGCGACGGCGCAGGCTGATCGGCACCTGGGCGATCAGGTTGAACAACACCTCGCTCCAACTGGCGGCGGCTTCGTCGGGGGTGAGGATGCCGAAATCCAGGCGCGCCATGTCCTCGATCTGGCCACCGGGGGCCATGACGCAGGCGCGGGCGCCGGAGGTGCCGAAGTCGATTCCGAGATACATCAGGGGTTACCTATATAGCGGCAGCGGGTTTCCTTCAGGCTGAAACCGGCGAGCGCGCCGAGCAGCGCGGCGGCCGCCAGCAACTGAATGCCCGCCGGCAGACCGTGGTGCTCGATCACCCAGCCGGCCAGGGGTTGCAGGATGGCGGCGCCGAGGAAGGCGCCGGTGTTGACCAATGAAGTGGCGGTGCCGGAAAGCGCGTGGCGATTGACTTCCTTGGCCGCCGCCCAGGACAGGGTGAAGCCGGACGCGCCCAGGCCCATGGCGAAGAACAGGGCATGGCTCCAGCCCGGCGCCAGTGGCCAGCCGAGCGCCAGCGGCAACCAGGTGAGCACGTAGAGCGCGCAGGCGGCGAGGATCACCGGTTTGCGGTAGCCGATGCGATCCGACCCGGCGCCAATCAGGAAGGCGCCAACGGCGAAGGCGGTGAGCAGCAGGGTGGTGTGGAAGGCGGCGAGTTCGCGGCTCCAGCCGTGAGTCTGCATCAGGTAGGGAATCGCCCAGAGGCCGACGAAGGCGAACAGGCTGCCGGAAACGCCCAGGTTGAGGAAGAAGCCCGGCCAGGTCAGACGGTTCTTCGCTACTTCCAGGATGCCGTCGAACCAGTGGCCGTCATGGGCGGCGTGCGCGATTTTCCCCTCCAGTTCGCGCGGGCTGGGCAGGCCCATTTCCTGTGGCTTGTCGCGCACCAGCCACCAGGCCAGCAGCGCCAGCAGCAGCGACACGCCACCGGCGAAGACGAACACTTGCCGCCAGCTCACCCAGCCCAGCGCCCAGGCCAGGGGCGATGCGGCCAGCAGCGAGCCGAGATTACCCAGGAGCAGGGTGAAGCCGGTGACGGCGCCGAACTTCCTTTCGCTGAACCAGGCGGCATTGAGCTTGAGCATGGAAATGAACGCCACCGAGACGCCCAGCCCCACCAGCAGCCGGCCCGCCGAAGCCCAGGCAAAGGTTTCCGCCAGCCCGAAGATCAGCGAACCCAGCCCCGCCAGCACGCCGCCGGCGGCGACGATGCGGCGCGGCCCCAGGGTGTCGGCCAACACCCCGGTGGGCAGTTGCATCAGGGTGTAGACATAGAAATACATGGCCGACAGGCTGCCCAACGCGGTGGCCTGGATGGCGAAATCCTGTTGCAGCTCACCGGCGATGGCGGCCGGCGCGAAACGGTGGAAGAACGCCAGGATGTAGGCGCCCCCGACCACCGCGAAGGCGGTCCAGCGCAAGCGGTTCAGGCGTTGGTGTTGGGCGGGGGTGAGCATGTTCTTCTACCCCCCTGTCCCAAAGGCGCTTATCGCGTTAGCTCGTGACGCGGACCGGCAGGATCCCCCCCTTTGGCAAAGGGGGGGATCGAAAAACCCGTCATTCCCGCGAATGCGGGAATCCAGTGTGTTGATTTCACTGGGTTCCCACATTCGCGGGAACGACGAATTAGGGGTTTTTCGTGGTGCCCAAAGGGGGGGCAGGGGGGATTTGCGGACGCTTGAACTGGCACAACCCTTGGGGAGATCCCCCTCAGTCCCCCATGGCGCTAAGTTAAGGCTGGCGCTCGCTTTTCTCCCTTCTCCCGCGGGCGGGAGAAGGGCCGGGGATGAGGGGCTATGGGCGCGTGCCACGTTTGCAATCGCCCTCACCCCAACCCTCTCCCGCCCGCGGGAGAGGGGGCCGGTCAGCGCCAGTTGCCAACCTCCGCGAGTTATCTTAGCGCCATGGCTCCCCGGCCCCCCTTTGATAAAGGGGGGAGTGACGGTGCTCATACCCCGTTTTGCCTGAACCACGCCTGCATCCGCTTCCAGCCGTCCTCGGCTTCTTCCTTGCGGTAGCTGGCGCGGTAGTCGGCGTTGAAGGCGTGCGGGGCGTTGGGGTAGACGTGGATGTTCGAAGTCTTGCTCGCCGGATTGTTCGACTCGGCCAGCGCTTTGTTCATCTTATCCACCGTGTCTTGCGGAATGCCCTGATCCAGCCCGCCATAGAGACCGAGCACCGGCGCATGCAGGGCGCTCGCCAGATCGAGCGGTTGTTTCGGTGTCAGGTCGCTGGCGGCACCCACCAAGCGGCCATACCAGGCCACACCGGCTTTCACCTTGGGGTTGTGCGCGGCATACAGCCAGGTGGTGCGCCCACCCCAGCAGAAACCGGTGATGCCCAGTCGCGCGCTGTCGCCACCGTTGGCCTGTGCCCAGGCGACGCAGGCGTCAAGGTCACTCAGCACCTGCGCATCCGGCACTTTCGAGACGACCTTGGCGATGATCTCGGGAATGGCGCTGTACAGGCGCGGGTCGCCCTGGCGCGCATACAACTCCGGGGCGATGGCGAGATAACCCAGTTTGGCCAGGCGCCGGCAGACATCCTTGATATGTTCATGCACGCCGAAGATTTCCTGCACCACCAGGATGACCGGGAAGTCCTTCCCCTCTGCGGGCTGCGCGCGATAGGCTGGCATGGCGCCATCCGCCGTCGGTACGCTGATCTCGCCGGCCGTCAGCCCTTCGGAGGAAGTGGTAACGGCGGTCTGTGCCATCACCGGCTGCGCCGCCAGGGCAAAGCCGGCGCCCAAGGCGGTAACCAGAAAGCCGCGCCGGCTATGCGCCAGGGGCGGGGGAACCAGACTGTCATAGTCAGCTTGCAGATTGTCGGTGGCGTCGTTCATGGCTAGGTCCGCTGATTGAGCTGGAGCGGAAGGCTACCTGACATGGGTGGGGATCGGTAGCACCCGAGAAGTAGCGTAGGCGTCCCGCCTGCAACGTAGGGCTGATTTGGTGTAACGCGGATGCGTTCAGATCCGGCCGCCCCCTGACCATCAACCTCACAGATGTGAGGAGAGCGGCGAGTCCTGATTTGTGAAACTGATTGGGCGGTCTGGCGGTATGTCGCGTCGGCTGCGCATGTTGTGCAGCACGCTCGGGAAGCCGGTCGGATTGTCCTGGTCCGTGTGCTCTCTTTCGCCCTGCTGTTTCTCGAACTGCGCTGACTGGCGCTCGCGCCGCTGATAGCGAACCTGGGTGCGCACATACTCCACCAGGTCTTCTTCCAGAAAGACCCAACCCCTGCCGATCCGGGCACCGGGTAGTTCGCCCATTCCGGCCATATCGGACACGGTCGTGCAGTCGACTTTCAGAAATTCGGCGCACTCGTCGATGTCGAAGGTTTTCATCTCAGCTCCTTTCAGGTTTGGCAACGGGCAGCACTCGGCCATGCGGATACGCGAGGTCAGAGCCAGCCTTGGTCCGCAAACAGCGCACAACGTAATCACTTCACGCCGCTTCGCGGTATGACTGAACGGTAGAACGTGGCCCACTTGGCGGCAATACAACCTGGTTGGGGTCGACGCCATCAAAGAACCCCCGAGGAATCCCGACAAGTAGCGCGGGCGTCTCGCCTGCTTTGTCCTTCTAATCAGCCCCACGATTGCAGGCGAGACGCCCGCGCTACAGGAATGGCCGCCGTGACATCGGTAAATGCACTATTCAGATAAGGTAGGATCGCCTGAAATTCGTGGGAGGCGCGATGAACGACAAGGGCTTCGGCAAACGACTGGCGCGGGAACTGCCGCGCTGGCAACAGGAAGGCTGGGTGAGCGGGGAGGGTGGCCAGGCCATCCTCGCCGACCTGGCCGCGCGACAGACGGCGCCGGCTTGGGCATCCTCGCTCGCGCTGATCGGCGCGTTACTGCTTGGCGTCGGCGTCATCACCTGGTTCGCCGCCCACTGGAACGAGATCGGCAAGCTCATCAAGTTGCTGCTCATCGTCTTCGCGCTCAGCGCCAGCCACGTCGCGCATGGGCTCTGCCTCACCCGGGGCGCGCTGCCGAAACTGGCGGAGGGCATGGCGCTCCTTTCGGTGCTGTTGTTCGGCGCCGCGATCATGCTGATCGGGCAGATCTACCACATCGACGCGCACTTCCCGGACGGCATCGCGCTATGGGCGCTCGGCGGCCTGCTGACCGCATGGCTGCTCGGCTCGCAGCCGGCGCTGCTGGCGTCGCTCGCGCTGGCGGCGGTTTGGACCTGGACCGAGCAGTTTGAATACCAGGCGATGAACTGGCCGCTGCTCGTTTATCTGATCCTCGCCGCAGTGCCGCTCCTCCTGCGTCACGACTGGCGGCTCGCCGCGCGCGGCTGGGGCGCGCTGTTCATCCTCTGGGTGCTCGGCTGGCACGCCCAGCCCTGGATCGGCCAGGACTGGGAGTTACACACACAAGCGCAGGCGCACATCCGCCTGTTCGCCCTCCAGGTACTCGGCTTCGCCGGTTGCTGGGCGTTGCTGCAGGCAAGCGCCCATCCCCACGCGCGCGCCATGCGCGCAGATTTTCTGCTCGTCGTGCTGGCCGGCGCCTTCGTCTTCACCTTCCCCGGCTTCGCCTCGCATGAGACCCAGCCAGCGGTCGATCTCACGCCCTGGCTCGCCGCCCTCGCCGGCACCGTCGCGCTCTACGCGCTCGGCATCACCCGTCTGGTCCGAACCAGCGCGCTGACAGCGGCACGGCTGCGCATCGGCATCGCCCTGGCGGTCGCCTTCGCCCTGCTTCTGGCAACCGAAGTCCTCGTTCCACGCGACAACGACTTGCCGGCGCTGCTCTGGAATGGGCTCTTCCTCGGACTTCTCTACTGGATCGGCGATCTCGGCATGCGCCACGGCGACCGCGTACTGGTCAACCGCGCCTTCACTGGATTCGCCCTCTGGCTGCTGGCCCGCTATTTCGACACCTTCTGGACGCTGCTGGACCGCGCGCTGTTCTTCATGGCCGGCGGCATCCTGTTGCTGGCCGTGGGCGGCTGGCTGGAACGTCGGCGCAAGGCGCTCCTGCGCAACCTCGAAGCCGGGAGGCCATCATGACCCTCTGGCCGAAAATCATCCTGCTGCTGGGAATCGAAATCGCCGCGCTGGCCGCGATGGTCGCCGACAAGCAATGGACCCTCGCCACCGGCACCCCGGTCGTGCTGGAAACCGTCCCGGTCGACCCGCGTTCGCTGTTCATGGGCGACTACGCCCGCCTCAACTACACCATCAGCCAGTTGCCCATGGAAGGCGAAACCGCGCTCGCGGGCGACAAGGACTTCAAACGCCACGATACGATCTGGGTCGCGCTCAAACCCGACCCCGCCGGCGCGAAAGCCGTCTCGGTGCATCACCAACGCGACGCCATCGCCCCCGGCCTGATCGCGCTCAAAGGTGAGGTGGAAGATTTCGACGGTGGCCGCTGGGGCCGCGCGGGCAACCAGCCGCGAACGTTGTCCGTGCGCTACGGCATCGAACAGTACTTCGTCCAGGAAGGCAGCGGCGGCCAGATCGAACGGCCGACCGGTGGTGAAAAAGTCTCAATCCGCGTCGCCATCGACAGCCGTGGCAAGGCCGGCATCCTGGCGGTGTTGTTGGATGCGCGGGAAGCTTATCGGGAGACGCTTTTTTGATACAGCGGAAGAAAACAGGTCAGGATCAGGCCAATGCCAAAAACACTGAAAAAGTTTAGCTTCGCCATCGGCGCCCTGATCGGGCTCCTCGTCCTCATCGCGATCGGCCTGCGCCTTTTCCTCGACGTCAACGCCTACAAGCCCCGGTTTGAAGCGGCCGCCTCGGGCGTTTTGGGGGTGGAAGTCAGTGTTGGCGGCCGATTGGGAATCGGCTTCTTCCCAGGCTTGCTCGTCACCCTGGAGGACGTGCGCATTCGCAACCGGGGGACCGACATCGTCACCGCAAAGGTGGCCAGGCTTGGGATCGAGTTCCTCCCTCTGCTCCAGAACAAAGTCCGGATCGAGACGGTTGCGCTGGAATACGCCAGGATATCCATCGAGAAGGGCCGGGATGGCAAGTTCAACTTCGAGAAATCGGAGGCGACCCGTGGGGTATTACCCGCCCTGAATCTGGCACGAATCTCCCTTACAGACGGGACGCTCCTCTACGCCGACAAACTATCCGGGAAAGGATTCGAGGCCGAGAATTGCGGCCTGGACGTGCGCCGTTTTCAGCTTTCGGCCAGGGAGCGCCCGGGCATCATGAAGTACCTGTCCTTGGCGGCGGAACTCGACTGCGGGGAGGTCCGGACGAAGAACTATGCCGCCTCCGACTTGAAGTTTTCAGTCGCCGGGACGAATGGGGTCTTCGATTTCAAGCCGCTCACGATGAATGTCTTCGGTGTGCAAGGTTTGGGCAGCATCCGGGCGGACTTCGCCGGCGCCATTCCCCTCTACCAGGTCCACTATTCCCTGCCACGGTTCCACATCGAGGCACTTCTAAAAACCCTGTCGCCGCAAAATCTTGCGGCGGGTTCGATGGACCTCACCGTGGACCTGTTGATGCGGGGCAAGACCATGCACGAATTGAGACGGACCGCGCGCGGGAATATCTCGCTGCGGGGCAAGAACCTCATTCTGGAAGGCCGCGATCTCGATCAGGAACTGGCCCGCTACGAGACCAGCCAGAACTTCAATCTTGTTGACGTGGGCGCCTACATCCTTACCGGGCCAATCGGTCTGGTGGTCACCAAGGGATATGACTTTGCGCGCATCGTTCAGAAATCGGGCGGGCGCAGCGAAATCCGTACCTTCGTCTCCGACTGGAAGATGGACAAGGGTGTGGCGCGGGCCCAGGACGTGGCCATGGCGACGAATGAGAACCGGATCGCCCTGCGGGGCAGCCTCGATTTCGCCAACGAGCGGTTCGCTGAAGTGACCGTGGCATTGATCGACGCCAGGGGCTGCGCGACGCTGCGGCAGACCATACGCGGGAGCTTTCAGAAACCGGTGGTGGAGAAACCGAGCACCCTCAAGGCCCTCACCGGGCCGGTGCTCAAGTTGTTCAATAAGGCGAGGGGGGTGTTTCCTGGTGGCGAGTGCGACGTGTTCTACGCCGGTTCGGTGGCGCCGCCGAAATAAGGGTGCCTCGAAAAACCCGTCATTCCCACGAAATTGGGAACGACTAATCAGCGAAGTAATCGGCCATCCGCCGCAAATTGCGCCGAAGAAGAAACACGGCCGATGCCCCTCGCGTGTAGCGCCGGCTTCCAGCCGGCGTCTTTACAGTAAAGGCGGCTGACAGTTTCGAAAGACGCCGGCTGGAAGCCGGCGCTACATGTGCGCGAAAACTTCATTTCAAATCAGTTGGTTGCAATGTGCTTCTTGAGAGGGGTTTCTCGGGTTCCCGGCTACCTGCCGCGCAGTTTCTGCACGATCTGCCAAGTGACCCAGCCGCGCTCCAGCCATTTGCCGACGCGGTTACGCTGGAGCGTCGCAAGCAAGACGCCACCGCCGACTAGCCAGACGGGATGGCGCTTGATAAAACTCAGCGCGGACAGCCCCTGGTCCGCAAGCGCCAAGGGGACGCGCCACGGCTCGATGTTTTGCGCCAGCGCGGTTCGTTGGGCCGCGGCCTGGGCAACCAGGCGTTCACGCCGTTCAGTGAGTCGGGTCAGGTTCTGGTTCATGGGCGGGAAACGAGCTGCTGCCGGTCTTTCAACAACTCCGACATGCTCGCGGCGAATATCCTCGGCTTGGTCCTCGCTTTGTGCAGGACGAACCACCCCGCCGCCCCGCCGCTTGCCAGAAACAACCCGGCAAGCACTGCCAACACCAAGATGCGGTGGGTGTCCCAGAATGCGGCCACCAGCAGGAGCGTTGCCAGCAGCACGCCCACCCCGAGGCAAAACAGGGCGACCAGTGCCAGCATCAACAGCGAGAACAAATGCGCCCGTTCCTCCTCCAGGTCCGAGGACAACAGATCGAGTCGCGTATGCGCGATGGCAACCAGGGTTGCCGCCAGCGCGGTCAGCGATGCGAGCAACCCCTTGCCCGCGCCGGGAGAATTCTCTGGCATGGCGGCGTGCCTAGCGACGGCCCATGAGGAAACCCACCAGCAGGCCGACAGCGGCGGCGACACCGACGGCATTCCATGGGTTCTCGTGGACATACACATCGGTAGCCTTGGCCGCCGCTCTGGTTTTGATCACCAGCGCCTCTTGCGCATCGACCATCCTGGCTTTCACCACCCTCAAGGACTCTTCCGTCTTGGCACGTACTTCGGCCAGCTTCTCGCCGCCCTGATTGGCGGTCGCTCTCAGCAGCGCCTCGGCATCCGCCACCACGACGTTGAAATCAGCGATCAATTGTTCTTTGGTAACTTCATTAGCGAGCTTTTCCATACTTTTCTCCATTGCGGGTTGTACCGTATTCACGGCGGGCTACTCTAACCGACTGTCTTCTTCTTTCTAGCATCGCTCCGTGCGCTAGCGTACCTATGAGCGGTCTTTTTTCGCGTACCGCCGTAGCTCATCCCAGGAGCGAGGAAGGCGCTGTGGCCGGCTCGCGGAGGCGCTTGCACCCTCAAGAGCCTGCCCATACTGGGCGTACAAATAAATGCACCCAATCAGTATTGGGCGCATCGAACGGTTCCTGATATTCCAGGAACCGTACCTTTACTTACTGGGGTGATACACCCAGCGCTTTCACCGTTTCGACGTTGATGTAACCATCAACCGGCAGGCCCCTGGCCTTCTGGAAGGCCGCGACCGCATTCATGGTCATCGCGTCGACCTTGCCGGAAATGAAGCCAGGGTAGAAGCCAGCGGTCTGCAAGGACTTCTGGATTTCCGCGATCTTCTCCGGCGAGGCGTTGATGTCGCAGAGGATCTTGGTCCAGTATTCCTGATCCGAGCAGACCAGGACTTCCTGCGCCACATTGGCGTATTCGGCCGGGATCGGAACACGTACTTCACGGGCCGGGGCCATTAGTTTGTTGACTTCGCGTTCGGTATAGACGGCCGGGATCTCAACACGCTTCTCGGTGGCGGGCTGGACCATGGTCATGATTTCACGCTCATAGTCGACCGGAACAACCTTGGTGACGGTCGTCGCCGGCGTGATCAGTTTCGTGACTTCCCGCTCGGCATATTCGGCTGGAACCTGCACGGTGGTTGTTGTGGTCGGGGTTTTCAGTACGGTCTTCCTGACCATCTGGTATTCAGCCGGGATATCTTCGTAACGGACGGCTGCCGGGGTCTTGAGCACTTGGCGGGTGATGGTCTGGTACTCGGCGGGAACCTCGATGAGACACATTATTTGACCGGTCGTTGCGTCAAACCGCTGGATATTGGTCTGTGTGCCGGGTACCCAGGTGGTGTAAGCCTCGCGCACCAGTTTCTTCTCGGTGACGCTCTCATAGACGGCAGGCACCTCGATGGCCTTCTGGGTGGCCGGCTTGACCATGATTCTTTCCTCGACACTTTCATAGACGGCAGGCACTTCCACCAAGCGGGTGCTAGCGTCCTTGAGCAGTGCGCGCTCCCTGACCGTCTCATATATAGCCGGAACGACGACTTGCACTTCCTCGCTCTGAACGTGGACCTTCACAGCCTTGTAAACGGGCGGCACGATTTCAATGCGCTCGCTCGCTTCCTTGATCAGCACGCGTTCTTTGACGGTCTCATACACGGCCGGGACGATATCAATGCGCTCGCTGGCTTCCTTGACGCGCTTGCGGATATTTTCGGTACGGAAGGTGGCGGGCTGGGCGATTTTCGCAAAGCACTCACCGACTCGAGCGTTTGCGGGCATTTGTTTGCCTGAGAAGGCCCCCACCGGCAATGCGCACGAATTCGCCGCGGCGACAGGCACGGGCGCGGGAGCGGGAGCGGGAGCGGCCTTTGGTTCAGGTATTGGTTCAGGTACGACAACAGGCGCCGGTTTGACATCATGCTTGCAAGGCGGGTCAAGCAACTGCCGGCCTGGGCAACCAATGGTTGAATTCAGTTGGTAGCCCGTTGTGTAGCCTGAAGCCGCCGCTTCATTCGAGGGGTCATAGAAACGAGCTTCGGCCAGGGCCGTGCCCGCAATACTGCCGATCCCGATGGCAAACAGGGCGACATTCAGGGTTTTAAGTGTGAGTTTCATATCAGTTCCTTCAAGAAAGGTGGCCGAACAGGCCAGCTAGTGCGTGACCATCTGGCGCAGGGGTAGTGATCCCCGACGAAAAATTCATGTGTATTCGGTAGGGCCTCCGTGCAAGATAGGCCGCGTGGCGGGTCAAGTCCGTGCGCTAACGCTCATAGCGCGAATTTCCGAGAGATCGGTGCCTATGTGTGTCAGCGAACAGATTGCATTCGAAAAGGCGGTGATGATCAGCAACCTCCGTGGAACAGATGTGATGTCTGTTCCGACTGTGGCGACTCGATTTGTTGTTGTCGGCCCTGCCAGTGCCGTCTCCTCCCGATCATCGTCCGCTTTTTATGGAACTCAACCATGCCTGAAACAGGAAACCCGCCCCTCCTTGCCGACGCCGCCGGAAACGCAAACGCAAACGCGAACGGCAGTACGGAAGCGCGGCGCCAGGTCACGTTGCTGAAAACGGGCGCCTTGCAGAATGCGATTCTCAACAGCGCCAACTTTTCGAGCATCGCCACCGACGAGAAGGGCGTCATTCAAATATTCAATGTCGGCGCCGAACGCATGCTCGGCTACGCGGCCGCCGATGTCCTGAACAAGATCACCCCGGCCGACATTTCCGATCCGCGGGAAGTGATCGCGCGCGCCAAGGCCTTGAGCGTCGAACTCGGCACCCAGATCGAGCCGGGCTTCGAGGCATTGGTGTTCAAAGCCTCGCGCGGCATCGAGGACATCTACGAGCTGACCTACATCCGCAAGGACGGTAGCCGCTTTCCGGCCGTCGTGTCGGTCACCGCGCTGCGCGACGATCAACGCGCCATCATCGGTTATCTATTGATCGGCACCGACAATACCGCGCGCAAGCAGATCGAGGCAGAGCGCCAGCATTTACTCGAGGCTCAGGAGGAAACGAATAAACGACTGCAACAGACCAACGTCACCTTGCAGGTCAGCGAGGAAAAGCTTGCCGTTACGCTCAACTCCATTGGTGATGCGGTGATCGCCACCGATGCGGATGGGCGTGTGACGCTCCTGAACCCCTTGGCGCAAAAGCTCACCGGTTGGACGCAGGCGGCAGCCACCGGTCGCCCGGTGGACGAGATTTTTCACATCATCAACAAGGAAACCCGTCTCCCCGCCACTATCCCGGTCATAGCCACTTTGGCGCATGGCACGATCCAGGGCCTGGCCAACCACACCGTACTGATTGCACACGATGGTAGCGAGTGCGATATCGCCGACAGTTGCGCACCGATTCGCGACCGCGACGGCCAGGTGATCGGCGCCGTGTTGGTGTTCCGCGATGTCACCGGGGAATATGCCGTGCAGCAGGCCTTGCGCGACCAGCAGTTCTACACGCGCTCGCTCATCGAATCCAACATCGATGCGCTGATGATGGCCGATCCATCCGGCACCATTACCGACGTCAACCAACAGATGGAGGCGCTTACCGGTTGCACGCGAGACGAGTTGATCGGCACGCCGTTCAAAAATTATTTCACTGACCCGGAGCGGGCCGAGGCGGGTATCAAGCGGGTGCTGAGCGAAAAGAAAGTGACCGACTACGAACTCACCGCGAACCACAAGCGCAACGGGGAAACGGTGGTGTCCTACAACGCGGCCACCTTCTACAGTGCCGACGGGAAGCTACAGGGTGTGTTCGCCGCCGCGCGCGACATCACTGAGCGCAAACGCCTGGACCAGGTGCTGCTGGACAAGAACACCGAACTGGAAAGCGCCAAATTGGTGGCGGAAAAAGCCAACCTCGCCAAATCGAATTTCCTTTCCAGCATGAGCCATGAGTTGCGCACCCCGCTCAATGCCATTCTCGGCTTCGCCCAGTTGCTGGAGACGGGTTCACCGACGCCCACGGACGCTCAGGGGGTCAGGCTGAACCAGATCATCAAAGCAGGCTGGTATCTACTGGATCTGATCAACGAAATCCTCGATCTCGCGGTGATCGAGTCCGGCAAGCTATCGCTGTCGCAAGAAGCGGTGTCGCTGACCGAGGTCATGCGCGAATGCCAGGCCATGATCGAACCGCAGGCGCAACAGCGCGGCATCCAGATGAACTTTCTTCCATTCGACAGCACCTGGTTTATCAATGCCGATCAAATCCGAATCAAGCAGGTGCTGATCAACCTGCTTTCCAATGCGATCAAATACAACTGCGCGCAGGGAACCGTCAGGGTGGCGTGCACCGCGATCACGCCGGAACGCATACGCATCAGCATCAAAGACAGCGGCATGGGGTTGCCTGCGGAAAAATTGGCGCAGCTATTTCAGCCGTTCAATCGTCTCGGACAAGAGGCCGGCAGCGAAGAAGGGACGGGTATCGGCCTGGTGGTCGCCAAGCAACTGGTCGAACTGATGGGCGGCACCATCGGTGTGGAAAGCACGGTCGGGATGGGCAGCGATTTCTGGGTCGAAATCATCCGCGACGTTATGCCACAGCTTGCCGCCGGCAATGCGATGCCCACGGAATTCGCGCCGCAAGCCCAGGGAAACGCGGCGCTGCGCACCCTGCTCTATGTGGAAGACAATCCGGCCAACCTGATGCTGGTCGAGCAAATCATCGAGGACCACCCGCATGTGCGCCTGCTGAGCGCGAGCGATGGCAATCTCGGCATCGCGCTGGCGCGCGCCCATCGCCCGGATGTAATCCTGATGGACATCAATTTGCCTGGTATCAGCGGCTTTCAAGTGCTGACAATCCTGCGTGAAGATCCGCTGACGGCACGCATTCCGGTGCTCGCCATCAGTGCCAATGCCATGCCGCGCGATATCGAGAAGGGCCTGGAGGCTGGATTTTTCCGCTACCTCACCAAGCCGATCAAAGTCAACGAATTCTTGGTGGCGCTGGATCAGGCGCTGGCGCTTGCGGAAACAGGATCAGACGGCGCGGTGATACCGGAACCTGCGTAATGATCAGCTCTGACGATATTTTCGCCGCCAGCATCCTGATCGTGGATGACCAGGAAGCCAATGTGCTGTTGCTGGTGGAAATGCTGGGTGATGCCGGCTATCGCTGTATTGCGTCGACCATGGACCCGCAGGCCGTTTGTGAACTGCATCGCGCCCATCACTACGACCTGATCGTGCTCGATCTGCAGATGCCCGGCCTGGATGGCTTTCAGGTCATGGAAGGCCTGAAGGAAATCGAAGCCGATGCTTACCTTCCCGTACTCGTGATGACGGCCGAGCCGGACCTCAAGCTGCGGGCACTGGCCGCCGGCGCGAAAGACTTCATCAGCAAACCATTCGATTTGATGGAAGCCAGGATGCGCATTCACAACCTGCTGGAAGTGCGCTTGTTGTACCAGCAACTGGAGGATTACAGCCGTGCCCTGGAATCTCTGGCGCTGCATGACTCGCTGACCGGGCTGCCGAATAGACGGCTGTTGTTTGACCGGCTTGAGTTGTCCATCGCCCATGCGCACAGGAACAAAAGCACGATGGCGGTGATGTATCTGGATCTGGATGGGTTCAAGCAGATCAATGACACCCTGGGGCACGATGCGGGCGACGCGCTGCTGCGGATGGTCGCCGCGCGCCTGGAGGCCGCGGTACGGCAAGAGGACACGGTGGCGCGCATGGGGGGCGACGAATTCGTGATCGGCTTGTGGGAAATAAGCCATGCCGACGCCGTGGCCAGGTTGGCGTCAAAAGTGATCCAGGCTGTGTCACAACCCTATCGCATGCAAGAGCGCAGCGTGAGCGTGACCGCCAGCGTCGGGGTCGGCATCTATCCCCAGCATGGGGAGGATGTGGAAACGCTGCTGAAGCGCGCGGATCTGGCCTTGCATGAGGCCAAGCGATCAGGCAAGAACGACTACCGCATCGCGGCGCATGGCGACCTGTCAGCGATGGCGCGGGGTTGACGTAAGTGATTACGCATAACCGTTTTGAATCCGTCATTCCCGAGTGCTTTTATCGGGAATCCAGATCCGCCACCTGACTGGCTTTTCAGTCTTGGTTTGATGAACGAACTGGATTCCCGATAAAAGCACTCGGGAATGACGGCCCAAGCTACGGTGCTGCCCTCACAGGATTGGATCTGAGCAAGTGAACGAACGAGGACAAAGATAATGATTAGCGAACAAGAAATTCTTAACGCCAGCGTTCTGATCGTGGACGACCAGGAAGCCAATGTGCAGCTGCTGGAAGATCTGCTGCGTGAAGCCGGCTACCAGAACGTGGACACGACCATGAATCCGCACGAAGTCTGCGCGCTGCATCGCAATATCCACTACGACCTGATCCTGCTCGACCTGCAGATGCCCGGCATGGATGGATTCCAGGTGATGGAAGGCCTCAAGACCAACGAAGCGGATAGCTACCTGCCGGTGCTGGTAATCACCGCCCAACCCGGTCACAAACTGCGCGCCCTGCAGGCCGGCGCCAGGGACTTCATCAGCAAGCCGTTCGATTTGGTCGAAGTCAGGACGCGCATCCACAACATGCTGGAAGTACGCCTGTTGTACAAAAAACTCGAGGACTACAACCAGGAGCTGGAACAGACGGTACGGGAACGGACCGCCCAACTGCGCGAGAGCGAAGCGCGCTATCGCAGCCTCACCGAACTGGCCTCCGACTGGTACTGGGAGCAGGACGAGAACATGCACTTCACCAAGGTTTCCGGCCCGGTCCTGGAAATGCTCGGTATTCAGGTGGACGGCCTGGCGGGCGATGTCGGGGCGGTTCAGGCGGCCGGCTGGAATGAGGCGGAGCGGAAGATCCTGCAAACGACCATCGCCACCCGCCAACCCTTCCTGGATTTCCTGTTCAGCCGCGTCAACGCCGATGGCTCGAAACAACAGTTCCGGGTGAGTGGCGAGCCGATGTTCACCCAATCCAGCCGCTTCATCGGTTATCGCGGGATCGGTGTGGAAGTCACCAGCAAGGAATTGACGCTCAGCGATGTCCACCTCTCCTAGCCCGAATCAGAACCATCTTCTCGCCGCCCTGCCCACGGCGGAATTCGAGTCCCTGGCCGCGCATCTGCAACTGGTCCCGTTACCGCTCGGTGAAATGCTCTACGAGCCCGACGGCCAGATGCGGCACGCCTATTTCCCCACCACCGCCATCGTCTCGCTGCATTACGTCATGGAATCCGGCGCATCGTCCGAATCCGCCGGAGTGGGCAACGAGGGCGTTGTCGGTGTTTCGCTGTTCATGGGTGGAGAAACCACAACCAGCCAGGCCGTGGTGCAAAGTGCCGGCCACGCCTACCGCTTGAAGGGGCCGCTGTTGAAGGCAGAGTTCTTTCGCGCCGGCCCGATGCAGCGTCTTCTTCTTCGCTACACCCAGGCCTTGCTGACCCAGATGGCGCAGACGGCGGTATGCAACCGGCATCATTCCGTAGACCAGCAACTCTGCCGCTGGCTGCTCCTCAGCCTCGACCGCCTCCCATCGAACGAATTGGTCATGACTCAGGAACTGATCGCCAACATGCTCGGGGTGCGCCGCGAGGGGGTCACCGAGGCCGCCGGCAACCTTCATAGGGCCGGCCTGATCGATTACCACCGCGGCCACATCACCGTGCTTGATCGCAAGGGTCTGGAGGCGCGGGTGTGCGAGTGCTATGCGGTGGTCAAGAAGGAGAATGATCGCCTGCTCGCGGACTCACGGCTTCACTGATCCGTTGCCGCGATTTGAGCGGGGATTAAGGCTCATGGGAAACACGTAATTACTCAAATAGTCATGGCAAGTATTTTCGGCTGGCGGGCGGCTGAATACAGCAACAGGGCGTAGGTTGGGCAAAGCGAAGCGTGCCCAACGAACCGTCGCGATGTTGGGCACGCCTCGCTTTGCCCAACCTACGTCACTACCGGTAGTGGGTGTGTGTTAACCCGATAAGCACGCTTCATTGCATCCCCTCGCCTGACGAAAAAATCCGTCCATTTCATCACTATCTCCGCTTCAGCGTGACTGACTACGACCTCGCAAACACGGCCACCTCCACCGTATGTTCCTGATGGTCATCCACCAGAGGAATCTCCTGCCGTTCCTGCTCGATGCCATCGACGACCACGGCAATCTTCCCCGCATTTCCGGCATGCGTTTGCGTGATGGTGATGTGGTAGACCGTCTCCCGATAGCGGTAGTGAACCTTGAAACCGGGCCAGTGTGACGGCAGGCAGGGGGTGACATGCAGCCGGTCCACTTCCAGCCTGAGGCCGAGCAGGGATTCGACGATGAGTCGGTACATCCAGCCGGCCGAGCCGGTGTACCAGGTCCAGCCGCCGCGCCCGGTGTGCGGGGCCACCGCGTAGACGTCGGCGGCCATGACGTAGGGTTCCACCTTGTAGGTGGCGATGGCGTCCTGCGATTTCGCGTGGTTGCCACCAGTGCTGGACATCGCCTTCGCGGAACTGGCGGCCCGCGCACAGAAGCAGTTGCGCGTCCGCCTCGTCGGCGTCGATCTGGCGCAGCACCACCTGGGCGTGGGTCCAGGCCAGTTCGGTTTGAATTTTAAGCACGACCGTTCGCCGTCAGAGCATTGTCATGCGCCGTCATATGGATTTAACCGTTACAGCCCGGCGCGGTAGAATTGGTCAGACTTGGCAAACAGAATTCACCGTAGGCCACCATTGCGGACGGAACGATGACTGACACAGATGGCGAAATCCTTACGCTCGACGAAGTCGCTGCCTACCTGAAAGCGGGCAAGCGGACGGTCTATCGGCTCGCGCAGAAGGGTGAGATTCCGGCATTCAAGCTCGGTGGAACGTGGCGTTTTCGTCGCTCAGAGCTGGATAACTGGATTGCCGAGAGCATCAACAAGAAAAAGCGGGGGGCGAATTGATGACACAACAGCGTCTCACGCCATACCAAAGCCAATACTACGCATGGCTGCTGACCCGCCGCGCGGCCAGCGACAGCGTCGAATCGTTGGCGTCTACGCTCGTGGACTCCCAGGTTGACCTCAACCCGCATCAGGTCGAAGCCGCCTTGTTCGCCTGCAAGAACCCGCTTTCGCACGGTGTGATCCTCGCGGATGAAGTCGGACTCGGGAAAACGATTGAAGCAGGGCTGGTTATTTCCCAGAGGTGGGCGGAGCGCCGTCGACGCATTCTGATCATCGTCCCGGCCAATTTGCGCAAGCAATGGCATCAGGAATTGCAAGACAAGTTTGGTCTGCAAGCGCTGATTCTGGAGGCCAAGAACTACAACGCCATCCGCAAACAGGGGCAGAAAAACCCGTTCCTGATGCCAGAATTTTCACAGCCAGTGATCTGCTCTTACCAATTCGCAAAATCCAAAGCCCAAGACATCAAGGACATCGATTGGGATCTGGTGGTCATGGATGAAGCGCATCGAATGCGCAACGTCTACAAAACCAGCAATGTCATTGCCAAGACGCTAAAAGAATCACTGGCGCACGTTCACTCAAAAGTATTGCTGACAGCCACGCCGCTGCAAAACTCGCTGCTGGAACTCTACGGACTGGTGAGCATGATCGATGACCGCGTCTTTGGCGATCTCGATAGCTTTCGCGCTCAATTCAGTCTGCCAAATAAAGAACAGGCATTTGCCGGATTGCGCGCCCGAATTGCCCCGATTTGCATGCGCACGCTGCGTCGGCAAGTGCAGCAGTACGTGCCTTACACCGCGCGACGCGCCATCGTTGAAGAGTTCACACCCTCGGCGGAGGAAAAGGAGCTTTCCAGTCTCGTGGCGGACTACCTGCGTCGTCCCAACCTGAAGGCGCTACCGGACAGCCAGCGTCAATTGATATCGCTGGTGCTCTGGAAGCTACTCGCTTCCTCAACCCACGCCATTGCCGGCGCCCTTGAAACAATGGCCAAGCGCTTGCAAGGCGTGCTTGATGAAGCCCCAGACGTTCCCGAGCTGGCGGAGCAGTTGGATGAAGACTATGAGTCGCTCGACGAGATTGCTGAAGAGTGGAATGAAAGCGATGGCGACAACGAAGCGTCCAACAGGAACGAACGCGATGCCGTCGCCTTGGAAATTGCCGAGCTTCGCCACTTCAAATCGCTGGCCACCAACATCCGCGATAACGCCAAGGGCCGTGCGCTGCTGACGGCGCTTGAACGTGCGTTTGCGGAATTGGACCGGTTGGGTGCAGCCAAGAAAGCCATCATCTTCACGGAGTCCAGAAAGACTCAGGATTACCTGCTGTCCTTGTTGGCGGATACCCATTATGGCGAGGGCATCGTGCTCTTCAACGGCACGAACAGCGACCCACGCGCACAAGCCGTCTTCAAGGACTGGCTAAAGCGACACGAAGGATCGGACAAGATTAGCGGCTCTAAAACCGCCGATACCCGCGCTGCCTTGGTTGAGCATTTTCAGGAGCGTGGCACCGTCATGATCGCCACTGAGGCAGGGGCCGAGGGCATCAACCTACAGTTCTGCTCCCTGGTCATCAACTACGACCTGCCCTGGAATCCGCAACGCATCGAGCAGCGCATCGGCCGCTGCCATCGGTATGGGCAGAAACATGATGTGGTCGTGGTGAATTTCGTTGACCGCAGCAACGAAGCGGATGCCCGCGTCTACGAGCTGCTGGCGCAGAAATTCCAGTTGTTTGAAGGCGTCTTCGGCGCCAGCGACGAGGTACTTGGTGCGATTGGCTCAGGCGTGGATTTCGAACGCCGTATCGCCGATATCTACCAAACCTGCCGCAATCCCGAAGCGATCCGGGCCAGCTTCGAGCAGTTGCAACTTGACCTCTCTGGCGAGATCGATGAAGCCATGGTCAAGACCCGGCAATTGCTGCTGGAAAACTTCGATGAAGAAGTTCAAGACAAGCTACGGGTACGCGCAGAAGACAGTCGGGCGGCGTTGAACCGCTATGAGCGCATGCTGATGGACCTCACCCAAACCGAACTCAACGACTGTGCGATCTTCGACGAGGGGGGGTTTATGCTGGAACGGGCGCCGTGCCTAGACCTCGAAGGCATCGACCTGGGGCGATACGAACTCCCCCGGCGCAGCGGCGAAGCTCACCTCTACCGACTCAGCCACCCGCTTGCCGCGTGGGTCACCCAACGATCCAAGGCTCGGCAACTATCGGATGCCCGCCTCACGTTTGATTACGACGCCTATGGCACCCAAGTCAGCACACTCAAAGCCTATCGAGGCCAAAGTGGATGGCTTACCGTCAAGCTGATCACGGTGGATGCCTTGGGCCAACAGGAACAGCACCTTGTCGCCTCGGCCACGACCGTCGAAGGCGCGACGCTGGCCGAAGATGACCCGGAGAAATTGCTACGCCTCCCTGCCCAGATGCACTCACCGAGCCTGGTAGGTTGGGTTAGCCCGCAGGGCGTAACCCAACAAATTGCCGGAGCCGCTGCTCTCGAAGCCAATATGGAAACCCGCAAGCAGCAACTTCTGCGCGAAATCAACCAACGCAATCTGGGCTACTTCGAGCAGGAGGTCGAGAAGCTGGATGCCTGGGCGGACGACCTGAAATTGGGGCTGGAACAAGAGATCAAGGTGGTCGATGTCGAGATCAAGGAAGTGCGCCGCACGGCGGCCATCTCACCCACACTGGAAGAAAAGCTCGCCCATCAAAAGCATCAACGTGAACTTGAGAGCAAGCGCAGCAAACTGCGCCGTGAACTGTTCAATCGGCAAGACGACATCGAAGCCCAGCGGAATGATCTAATCACCGAGCTGGAGCAGCAGCTTCAGCAGCAAATCCAAGAAGAAACGCTGTTCACCATTGAATGGGAGTTGAAGTAATGGCCAATAAGGGTGAGGTCACCATTGCCGGGCAAACGTTCGAGGGGCTGGCTATAACCTCTTGTAACGAATCAGGAAACCCGTCCGAGTATCACTTTGCCGGCGCCGGCAAACCGATCGCCGGCGGCAAGGGTGCGGTTCAGGTCGTGGATGACTACCACCTCTCCCGTTTCGCCTGCTACCTCAGCGCCCAGGCTGGGGGGGCTGTCATGAAAAACCGCATCATTACCGTCAAAGGGGTGGAGGTCGCCATTGCCACCCGACATGAGCAGGACTACATCTGCCTTACTGACATGCTGAAAGCCAAGGACGGCGATTTTTTCATCTCCGACTGGCTACGCAACAGAAACACCGTGGAGTTTCTCGGCATCTGGGAGCGCATCTACAACCCTGATTTTAATTACGGCGAATTCGCCACAATTAAAAGCCAGGCCAGGTTGAACAGTTACAAGTTGAGCGCCAAAGAATGGACGGAAAAGACCCGTGCCATAGGCCTTTACGCGACAACGGGACGATACGGCGGCACCTACGCTCACAAGGACATCGCCTTTGAATTCGGAATGTGGATCAGCGCAGAGTTCAAAATCTACCTGATCAGGGAATTCCAGCGTCTCAAGGAAGAAGAAGCCCGAAGTAAAACGCTGGAGTGGAACTTTCAGCGCACGCTGGCCAAGGTCAACTACAAAATCCACACCGATGCCATCAAGGAGCGCCTCATCCCGCCGCGTCTGACCAAGGCGCAAACCGGCATGGTGTACGCCAGCGAAGAGGACTTGCTCAATGTCGCCCTGTTCGGCATCACCGCCGCCCAATGGCGAGAAGCCAACACCGACCAGGCAGGCAACATGCGCGACGCCGCCACGCTGGAACAACTGGTCGTACTGTCGAATCTGGAAAGCATTAACGCCGTACTCATCCATCAAGGGCTGGCCGCGCCCGAACGCCTAACGCAGTTGAACGCCATCGCCATTACGCAAATGCGCTCGTTGGTGGGCATGAGCGCAGTCAAGCGACTGGGAAAACAAAATAGCCCGAGGGGCCCTTTGCCAGACAAAGAGGACAGCCATGATTAAAGAAATCTACGGCCCCAACCAGCTCTCCAGGCTGAAATTACATGGCTACAAGTCAATTGCGGTCTGCGATATTGAATTAGGCATGCTCAATGTCCTGATCGGCGCCAATGGCGCGGGAAAATCCAATTTGATTGGATTCTTCCGGCTTATCGGCAAGATACTGGATCAGCGACTGCAAGCCACTGTTGGTACTGCGGGTGGTCCGGATGCCATGCTGCACTTTGGACGAAAAACAAGCGCGGAACTGAGCGCGGAACTGTATTTCGGCAACAACGGCTACAAATTCAAATTACAACCCACACAAGACAACCGGATGATGTTTTCGCGGGAGTGCCTCTGGTGGAATATGCATGGTGATTGGCGGCCGCAATCCGGGCATTTCGAATCCCATGTGGAAGAACTAAAAGGGCAGACCAACATTTACCAATATGTCGTCCCGCCCATGCGGAGCTGGCGCGTCTATCACTTCCACGACACCAGCAGCAGCGCCCTGGTCAAACAGATACACGGAATCAACGACAACGAATATCTGCGCGATGATGCCCGCAACCTGGCGGCATTCCTTTATCGCCTGAAAAACCATCACCCAGCGCATTACAAGCGCATCGTCAAATCCATCCAACTGGTGGCGCCATTTTTCGGCGACTTCCATTTGCGCCCGACAGTGGATAACAAGGAAAAAATCCAGCTCGAATGGACGGAGGCCGGCCATGATGTGCCGTTTGCCGGCAGCGCGCTTTCGGATGGAACATTGCGCTTTATCTGCCTCGCCACCGTGTTATTGCAACCCGAGGAATTCATGCCCGCCTCGATACTCATTGATGAGCCGGAATTGGGTTTGCATCCCTACGCGATTGCCGTTCTGGGTGCTTTGATGAACTCTGCGTCGGAAAAACATCAGCTCATTATCTCCACCCAGTCTGTTGAGTTGGTCAACGAATTCACTGCGGATGACCTGATCGTCGTGGACAAGGAAAAAGGCGCTTCTACATTCAGACGTCCGGATGCCACCACCCTCGCTGACTGGCTGGCCGAATACAGCCTGGGCGAGCTATGGAAGAAAAACATCCTGGGTGGGAGGCCGGCACGATGAACCGCCTCTATTTGCTGGTGGAAGGCCAGACCGAAGAGACCTTCGTCCGGGAATTGCTCACACCGCACTACGCGCGCAGCGGGCTGTTCATCACACCCATCATCGTCAGCACCAGCCCCGGCTACAAAGGGGGCATCAAGCAATATGCCAAGGTCAAACCGCAACTAAGCCGCTTGTGCAAACAGGATCGCCAGGCCCAGGTTTCGACCCTGTTCGACCTCTATGCCTTGCCAGGCGACTTTCCCGGCCAGGGTTCAGCGGGCTTTCCACGCCACGCCAGCGGCGCTGAAAAGGCGGAGTTCCTGGAAGCACGGCTCGCCGAAGACATCGACGAACCCAACTTCATTCCCTACCTCATGGTCCACGAATTCGAGGCGCTTCTATTCGTCAAGCCGGAAAAATTCGGCGAGTGGACCGACTCACAACACGTCGTAGACAAACTGACCGCGATCAGCCAGGCGCATGAATCGCCCGAGCACATCAATGACGATCCGCTAACCGCGCCTTCCAAGCGGATATTGAAATGGATGCCGGAATACAAAAAGACCTTTCACGGCCCGCTGATCGCCACAGAAATCGGGCTGGATGCGCTGCGCCAGGCTTGCCCCCATTTCAACGCCTGGCTATTCCGTCTTGAACTGATCGCGGCCTGACACCAACCCTATTTGCGAACGTAATGAGCAAACAAAAACTCGAACTCACCTGGATCGGCAAGGAAAAGCGTCCCCGGCTAGAGCCGCGCATCCTGGTTGAAGATCCGGAGAAGTCTTACCACGCCAAGCATCGAGTTACAGACGGCGACATTTTTGACAATCGACTGATCTTCGGCGACAACCTGCTGGCATTGAAAGCCTTGGAGCAGGAGTTCACGGGCAAGGTGAAATGCGTATTTATCGACCCGCCCTACAACACCGGCAGCGCCTTCACCCACTACGACGACGGGCTGGAGCATTCAATCTGGCTTGGGTTGATGCGCGACCGGCTGGAGATCATCCGCAGATTGCTGGCTGAAGATGGTTCGTTGTGGATCACGATTGATGACAACGAAGCGCATTACCTAAAGGTGTTGTGCGATGAGGTGTTTGGGCGGGCGAATTTCGTGGCGAATGTGGTCTGGCAGAAGCGAACCTCGCGTGAGAATCGAGCGGCGATTGGTTCGGCGCACGATCACTTGCTGCTCTATGCAAAATCGGGGGCATTGGTCTGGAAAAACGCAAGAAACACATTGCCGTCAAATGAAGTTGGTTTTGCTAACCCAGATGGTGATCCACGGGGTTCCTGGCGTTCGATACCGTTTAGCGCGCAGGGATTTAGGCCGAATCAGATGTACCAAATCGTCGCGCCGACGGGCGACATACATGCGCCCCCGAAGGGGCGGTGCTGGGCCGCGACAGCACCAGTGTTCAAGCAACTTCTTGCAGAAAACCGTGTTTATTTCCCAAATGGCGGCAGCGGTCGTCCACGCATCAAGCAGTTTCTCGGCGAGCAAGCGGGACTTGTACCGATGACTTGGTGGGATGCCGCCACATTCGGCGACAACGAGACGGCAAAAAAGGAGATGTTGGCGCTCTACCCAGATCAAGAGCCATTCGGTACGCCCAAACCGGAGGAATTGTTGAGTGGTGTAATCCACATCGCCACCAACCCCAACGACCTCGTCCTCGACTCCTTCGCCGGTTCCGGCACCACCGGCGCAGTCGCTCACAAGATGGGCCGCCGTTGGATCATGATCGAGTTGGGCGAGCACTGTCATACCCACATCGTCCCGCGCCTCAAGAAAGTCATCGACGGCGAGGACCAAGGCGGCATCACCAGAGCAGTTGATTGGAAGGGTGGCGGCGGTTTCCGCTACTACAAGCTCGCCCCCAGCCTGATCATCCATGACCGCTGGGGCAACCCCGTAATCAACCCCGAGTACAACGCCGGGCATCTGGCCGAGGCGCTGTGCAAGCTGGAAGGCTTTACCTACGCCCCCTCCGAGACACAGTGGTGGCAGCACGGGCATTCCAGCGAACGCGACTTTATCTACGTCACCACGCAGAACCTCTCCGCTGAGCAGTTGCAGGCACTTTCCGATGAGGTCGGCAGCGAGCAGAGCCTGCTGGTGTGCTGCGCGGCCTTTCATGGCGTCACAGCCGCCCAGGCGGCACAACGCTGGCCGAATTTGACGCTGAAGAAGATCCCCAAGATGGTCCTGGCCAGCTGCGAGTGGGGCCATGACGACTACAGCCTGAACGTGGCCAATCTGCCGATGGCTGCGCCCTCTCCCCCGGCCCCTCGCGCGCAGGACGAGGGGAGAAAAGCCCAGGGGGCGAACCCGGCACAAGGCGGTTTGTTTGGAGAAGAAGCGTGAATATCGAACAACTGCAACAACGTATCCGCCTGGGTGAAGACTCCACCCTGGAGCTCAAAAAACTGGTGCTGCGCGACGATGGAAAAACCATCGAGCCGCATTCTGATGGCTTATCCGATGAACTGGCGGCGCTGGCCAATGCCAAGGGTGGCATGTTGATTTTGGGGGTGGATGACAAAACCCGGGAAATCAGCGGAATTGCCCTGGCACAGCTGGATCGTGTTGAAGCATGGCTAACGGCCATTTGCAATGACCGCATCAAGCCGCCGCTTGATGTAACGACACACCATATTGAATTGCCCGACGCACAGGGCATGCCGCAGCCGGTGATTGTGGTGGAGGTGCCGCACAGCCTGTGGGTGCATCAAAGCGCGAATGGCTATTTTCGCCGTGTGGGTCATGCCAAGCGCGAACTTACCCCCGATGCCTTGGCGCGGCTTTTCCAACAGCGCAGCCAGGCACGCATCATCCGGTTCGAGGAACAGATCGTGCCGGGAGTGGAAATTACAGATATTGATTCCTTGTTGATTCGCCCGTTGTTGCGCCCGGATGATGGAACACCAGAGCAGCAGTTGCGCCGATTGCACTTGCTCGCCGAAGAAAATGGACGATTGTTGCCCACCGTGGCAGGTGTGCTGTTATGTACCCTCGAACCCCAGCGCTGGCTGCGGAATGCTGAAATCATCGCTGCCGCCTATACCGGCCTGAATAACGATGCCGACGATCAAATCGACGCAAAAGTGATCGGCGGGCCGTTGGATCGGCAGATTTGGGATGCGCTGCATTTTGTCCGGCGCAATATGCGCACCCCGGCAAGAAAACCTCTAGGGCGCATCGATTACCCGCAATACAGTATCCGCGCTGTTTTTGAGGCCATCGTGAATGCGGTAGCGCACCGGGATTACTCCATATATGGCGGGCGAATCCGTCTATTCATGTTCGCCGACCGAATTGAACTTTATTCGCCTGGTGCACTGCCCAATACGATGCAGGTCGACACAATGACGGCGATGTCTCTTCCCAGAAATGATGTCCTGTGCAGCCTTTTCGCGACTTATTACCCGGTTCAGGAAATGGGTTTGAGCCGCAACACGCTGATGGATAGAAGGGGAATGGGCGTGAAAATCACCCTGGATGAAAGCGAGAGCATTTCCGGCAAACGCCCTGTTTATGAAAATCTGGACGACATGGAATTGAAATTGACCATTTTTGCCGCATCGCCCCCGCCGGAAAAAGGCGCGGCATGAACAGCCGCGTTTTTCATCACGTCAGCGGCCGTCTTTCCCTTCGCCCGCCGCAGGCGGAATCTCTCTCCCGCCTGGCGCGTGCCATCGCCGCCGCGCCGGAGTTGCTTGGCCATGGGGGGCTTGGTCATGAGCGCGATCTGACCGCTCTGCTGAACATCCTCAAAGCGGAATTTGTCACGCTGGAGGACTTCGAGCGGGACTTCCCATCACTCTGCTTTGCGTTGGCCACCGGGGTCGGCAAGACCCGGCTGATGGGGGCGTTTATCACCTATCTGCACTTGGCCCACGGCATCAACAATTTCTTCGTGCTGGCGCCGAACCTGACGATCTACGACAAGCTGATCGCGGACTTCACGCCCAACACGCCGAAGTACGTGTTCAAGGGCATCGCCGAGTTCGCCCAGCAGCCGCCCGAGATCATTACCGGCGACAACTACGAACAACGCGCCGCCAATGTGCAGAGCAATCTGCTGTCGCCGGTCACCATCAATATCTTCAACATCGCCAAGATCAGCTCCGAAGTGCGTGGCGGCAAGGAGCCCCGCATCAAGCGGATGCGAGAGGTGCTGGGCGATAGCTATTTCAACTATCTGGCGAACTTGTCCGACTTGGTACTGCTGATGGATGAGTCGCACCGCTATCGGGCCAGTGCGGGGGTGCGTTCGATCAACGAGCTGAAGCCGCTGTTCGGCCTGGAGTTGACCGCGACGCCGTTCGTCGAGGCCTCGGCGGGCAAAACCGTACCGTTCAAAAACGTGGTGATGGATTACCCGCTGGCACGGGCGATGGAAGACGGCTTCGTGAAGGAACCTGCGGTTGTCACCCAGCGCAACTTTGATGCCCGTGCCCACACGCCGGAGGACATTGAGAAGACCAAGCTGGAAGATGGCGTGCGCCTGCACGAGACCACCAAGGTGGAGTTGTTGACCTACGCCCGCGAGAACGGGGTCAAGGTTGTGAAGCCCTTTATGCTGGTCATCGCGCGGGATACCACCCATGCAGGGCAACTATTGGCGCTTCTGGAGTCGGATGCGTTCCACGGCGGGCGCTACCGGGGCAAGGTGATCCAGGTGGACTCCAGCCGGACCGGCGCGGAAGAAGAGGAGATGGTTCGCCGCCTGTTGGCGGTAGAGAGCGTCGACGAGCCGACCGAGATCGTGATTCACGTCAACATGCTGAAGGAAGGCTGGGACGTGACCAATCTCTACACCATCGTGCCACTGCGCGCCGCCAACGCCCGCACGCTGATCGAGCAATCCATCGGCCGGGGTCTGCGTTTGCCCTATGGCAAGCGCACGGGCGTCGCCGCCGTGGATCGGTTGAACATCGTCGCCCACGACAAATTTCAGGAGATCATCGACGAGGCAAACCGCGCCGATTCGCCGATCCGTCTGAAGCAGGTCATCCTCGATGCGCCGAGCGCCGACGACAACAAGGTCAGTGTTCAGGTGGGCTCAGGCGCGATGACTCGCTTGGGACTGGCGGATGCACCGTCGGTAACTTTGACGCCTGCGGAAAATGGTGCGGACTCGAACTCGGGGCAAGCGCCTATGCCGGTGTTTTCCACCGATGCGGAACGCCAGGCCGCCCGAATCGTCATGGACGTGATCGGCAAATACGAGGTCAAGCGTGATCTGGTGCCGACCAGCAGCGCGCTGCTCAGACCAGAGGTGCAGCGCGAGATTCTTGCCGAAGTCACCGAACGGCTGAAACCCTTGCAGGGGAGCTTGATCGCCGATGTTGACGAGACCCAGATCAAGCTGGATCTGGCCGCTGTGGTGGCGAAAACCACTGAGATCGTGGTGCAGCAGACCATCGACATTCCCCGCATTGCAGTAGTACCGACAGGCGAGGTCACCACGGGCTTTCATCCGTTCCAACTGGACGTAGGCCAATTGCACCTGCAACCGGGCGAGCGCGAGATCGTTGGCCAGATGCTACGAACGAATGAGCAGTTCACCTTGGCGTCGGAAGTGGGTTTGAAGGAAGCCCGGCTGGAGGATTACATCGTCCATGCCCTGGTCGATTTCGATGACATCGACTACTTCACCCACGCCGATTTGCTCTACGACCTCTCGGGGCAACTGGTGCGGCATCTGCTCGGCTACCTCTCCGAAGACGAAGCCCGCAGCGTGCTGGATCGGGATCGCCGTCTGATCGCCCGGGAAATCCACGCGCAGATGATGGCGCATTTCTGGGAGCAGGCGACCTCGTATGAGGTGCAGGTCAGTCGCGGTTTTACCGAGTTGAAACCGTGCAACTACACCGCCACGGTGGGCCAGACAGCACATCATTTCCGGGAAACAGTTGTTGAGACGAGCCGCATCAAGCAGATGTTGTTTGGGGGCTTCGAGCGCTGTCTATATCCGCTGCAGAAGTTCGATTCAGACACTGAGCGCCGTTTTTGCATCATCCTGGAGCGGGATGCGCTGAAGTGGTTCAAACCGGCGAAGGGGCAGTTCCAGATTTACTACAAGCTCGGAACCGAACAGCCTGAGTACATTCCTGACTTTGTCGCCGAAACGGATTCGACCACTTATATGGTGGAAACCAAGGCCCGTGCAGACGTCAACACGCAAGAAGTCCAAGCCAAGGCTGATTCAGCCGCGCGTTGGTGCAAGCATGCGTCGGATCATGCTGCTGAGGTGGGCACCAAGCCGTGGAGGTATCTCTTGCTGCCACATGACGAGGTTACCGAGTCAAAGCGGCTGACGGACTATCTGCGCTTCGAGGTGAAGCGGTAGGCCACACGCATCGAGGACGACAGAACGAAGGAAAGTGGATGGCACCCGCAAATCAAACGCATCTTGATTCTGACCAAGATGTACAAGTCCCACACCGCGCAACACGCTGAATAAGGGCGAGCAGCAGTTACTGCTCGCCCTGCAACGCGAGGGCACGACCTTATCGTGCCGGCACACTCACCTCCACCGCATGTTCCTGATGGTCATCGACCAGAGGAATCTCCTGCCGTTCCTGCTCGATGCCATCGACGACCACGGCAATCTTCCCCGCATTTCCGGCATGCGTTTGCGTGATGGTGATGTGGTAGACCGTCTCCCGATAGCGGTAGTGAGCCTTGAAACCGGGCCAGTGTGACGGCAGGCAGGGGGTGACATGCAGCCGGTCCACTTCCAGGCGTAGCCCAAGCAGAGATTCGACGATGAGTCGGTACATCCAGCCGGCCGAGCCGGTGTACCAGGTCCAGCCGCCACGGCCAGTGTGCGGCGCCACCGCGTAGACGTCGGCGGCCATGACGTAGGGTTCCACCTTGTAGGTGGCGATGGCGTCCTGCGATTTCGCGTGGTTGGCCGGGTTGATCATGGTGGTGAGTTCCCAGGCGCGGCGGCTGTCGCCCAGGGCCGCGAAGGCCATGGCCGCCCAGATGGCGGCGTGGGTGTACTGGCCGCCGTTCTCGCGCACGCCGGGCACATAACCCTTGATGTAGCCGGGGTCCAGGTCGGTCTGGTCGAAGGGCGGGTCGAGCAACTGGATCAGGCCGTGCTCGCGCCGCACCAGGCGTTCGTCCACCGCCTGCATGGCCATGCGCACGCGTCCACTGCCACCCACCCCGGACAGCACCGCCCAGCTTTGCGAGATCGAGTCGATCTGGCATTCGGCGTTGCTGGCGGAACCGAGCGGGGTACCGTCGTCGAACCAGGCGCGGCGATACCAGCCGCCGTCCCAGGCGTGCTGTTCGAGGTCCTCGCGCAGGCGCGCGCCTTGCGTCGCGCAGAAGTCGGCGAAGGCGGGGTCGTCGTGGCGGCGCGCCAGCGTAGCGAACTGTTGCAGCACTTCGTAGAGGAAGAAGCCCAGCCAGACGCTCTCCCCCTTGCCGCCCACGCCCACCCGGTTCATGCCGTCATTCCAGTCGCCGGAGCCGATCAGGGGCAGGCCGTGCTCGCCGAATCGCAATCCGTGGCGGAGGGCCCGCACGCAGTGCTGGTACAGGCTCTCAGTGCTCTCGGAACGGCCGGGCAGGTCGTAGTAGGACTCATCCTCCGGGTTGAGCGGACGGCCTTCGAGGAACGGGACGGGTTCCTCCAGCACGCCGGTGTCGCCCGTGCCCAGCACGTAGCGGCAGGTGGCCAGGGCCAGCCACAGATAATCGTCGGAACAATGGGTGCGCACGCCGCGACCGGAGGGCGGATGCCACCAGTGCTGGGCATCGCCTTCGCGGAACTGGCGGCCCGCGCACAGGAGCAATTGCGCGCGCAGCAGCCGAGGCTCGGCGTGCACCAGCGCCATCGCGTCCTGCAACTGGTCGCGGAAGCCGAAGGCGCCGCCCGACTGGTAATAGCCGCTGCGCGCCCACATCCGGCAGGCCAGGGTTTGATACAGGAGCCAGCCGTTGGCGAGCACGTTGAGCGACTGGTCGGGCGTCTCCACCTGGACCGCGCCGAGGCTGTGGTTCCAGAAATGCCAAACTTCTTCCAGGGCACGCCGCGCGGCATCGCTGCCACGGAAGCGGTACACCAGGCGATTGGCGCCGAGGTTGCCACCCTCGCCGCCGGGCGTGCCGCTCAGACCAAGCCGGAAGATGATCTCGCGCTCCTCCCCGTCGCCCAGCGCGAAACCCACCTGGATCGCGGCGCACGGGTCGAGGCCGCTGCCCACCTTGCCGGACAGGTGGGTGCGACGCATCGCCGCCGGATTCTCCAGGCTGCCATTGCGGCCGATGAATTCGCCGCGGTCGCAGGTGCTGGTCCGGTTCGTGTTGTCCACGTCGAAGAAGGCGACCCGGTCGGGGAACTCGGTGTTGTAAGGGTTGCGCGCGTAGAGCGCGCCGCTGTAGGCATCGACCTCGGTGGTCAAATACATGGCCGATTTCGGCCGCAGGTCGCCCAGCACCCATTCCACGTAGCCGGTGGCGGAAAGCCGCCGTGGCCGCCCGGACTGGTTGCGCACCTTGAGCACGGAGAACTTGACCGCCGCGTCGACGGCCACATAGACCCACAGTTCCGAGCGGATGCCGGCCTCGGCATGCTCGAACACGCTGTAGCCGAAGCCGTGCCGGCTGAGGTAGGGGGTGGCGCCACGGCGGGGTAGCGGCGTCGGCGACCAGAACTGGCCGCTTTCCTCGTCGCGCAGGTAAAAGGCCTCGCCGCCGGCGTCGGACACCGGGTCGTTGTGCCAGGGTGTGAGGCGGAATTCGTGGGCGTTCTCGCCCCAGGTATAGGCCTGGCCGCTCTCCGAGATAACGCTGCCGAACTGGGGATTGGCCAGCACGTTGACCCAGGGCGCCGGGGTGAGCTGTGCCGGCGTGGTGGTGATGACGTACTCGCGTCCATCCGGGGTGAAGCCGCCGAGGCCGTTGGCCAGGATCAGATCGCGCCGGGGCAATTCGAAGGCGGCGGGCGCCTCGTCCTGCCGTGGCCGGCTGGGCACCAGGCGCGGCACGCGCACTTCCGGAGGCGCCGGGCGATTGAGCTGTTCCGCCAGGGTTCCCCGGCTGTCGCTGAGGACGACCCGGGCGACGGTCTGGAACAGGATGCGGTCTTCCTCCGATATCTGCTCCGCCGAGCGCACGAAGATGCCGCCCGGCCGGTCCATCACCTGGCCTTCCACGCCCACGACGCCCACCGCCACCAGATCCAGGATCTGGTCTTGCAGTACCTGCCGGTAACCGGCGCGGTCTTCGTTCCAGATCACCAGGTCCACCACCAGCCCCTTCAGACGCCAGTAGGCGTGGGCCTGAATGAGCTGGCGCGCCAGTTCGATGTTGGCCAGGTCGGCGATGCGCAGCAGGACGATGGGCAAGTCGCCGGAAATGGCATAGCCCCAGAGGCTGGATTGCCCGCGCCGGTTTTTCATCAGCACGCTGCTGTCGGCGCGTAGCGCGGCATGGGCGTGGATGACCGAGTTGGCGAGGCGCCCGTAAAGCTGTGCGTCCGCCTCGTCGGCGTTGATCTGGCGCAGCACCACCTGGGCGTGGGTCCAGGCCAGTTCGAAGACGCGGTCGGCGAGGCGGCGATCCTGATATTTCTCGACCAGGTTCAAGGCTGCCGCGCGGCTATCGGCAATGCCGTAAACCAGGTCCACGCTGGCCGATTGCTCGGGATCGAGGGTGATCCGACAGCGGATGGCGAGCACCGGATCGAGCACCGAACCCTGGCTGCCGGACAGCGCCACGGCCGCGTCCATCGCCTGGGGTGCGGCGGCGCTACGGCCGCGACCGATGAAGCGCGCGCGGTCAGTTTCATAGCTCAGCTCCTCGGCATCGGCGTCATGCACGGCCAGCAAATGAAACAGCCAGGGCGATTGCTCGTCGCGGGAGCGGGGGCGGCGGGTACAGAGGATGGCCCGGCTCGGCTCGACGATTTCGGTCTGCACGAAGAGATTGCTGAATGCCGGATGCAGTGCGTCGGCGGCGGGGACCGCCAGTACCACCTCCGCGTAGCTGGTGAGCTCGATGCTGCGACGGGTGCCGGAACGGTTGGTGATGCGGACCCGGCGCAGTTCGATGTCATCTTCCGGCGACACGACGATATCGGTATGGGTGTCGAAATCGAAATCACCGCTTTTGCCAGTTGCGCGATCGCGGCGGCGGAATTCCGCGCGTCCTTCCGAGAAGATCGCCTCATAGTGTTCCGCGCGCCGCAGGGTGGGCTGGTGCGCGGTAGACCAGATTGCGCCGCTTTCCACATCACGCAGATAGGCGAACGTACCCCAGGCGTCGCGGGTGCCGTCCTCGCGCCAGCGGGTCACGGCGAGGTCCTGCCAACGACTGTAGCCGCCGCCCGTGTGGCTGATCATGACGTGGTAGCGGCCATTGGACAGCAACTGCACTTCCGGGACCGGCGTATCGGGATTGTTCAGTACGCGAATCGACATCTCCGGGCTACCCGCACCGATCTCGATGCCGGTCAGTTCCGCGGCATGGGTATAGAAAGCCGAGGCCCTGGGAATGCGTTCCTGCAGCAACAGCAGCGTGGCCTGGAACAGCGGGTCGGCGGCGAAGCGCTTCTGCATCGGCCGGTCCAGCAACAGGGTGGACAGTGCGAGCAGGCTCATGCCCTGGTGATGGGCCATGTAGGAGCGCACCAGTGCGTGCGTTTCGCCGCGCCGTTGCCGTGCCGGGGTGTAGTCGATGGCCTCGAAAAATCCGAACCAGCCTTCCGCGCCAGCAGCGGCGAGACGTTGCAAATTCAGGCAAGCCGCCTCCGGCGCCACCATCAGCGCCATCACGCTGGCATAGGGCGCGACCACGAGATCCTCGGCGAGTCCGCGCTTGAGCCCCAGGCCGGGCACACCGAAGGCGCGGTACTGGTAGTTGAAATGCACGTCCACCGTGTTGTAGCCGGATTCCGAAATGCCCCACGGCACGCCACGTTGCTGGCCGTACTCGATCTGCCGCGCCACCGCCGCGCGGTTGGTCTGGTCGAGCAGGGTATGGTCGTAGGTCGGCATCACCAGTTGCGGCATCAGGTACTCGAACATCGAGCCGCTCCAGGACAGCAGGATCGGTTCGCCGCCGGCGCGGGTGAGCAGGCGCCCGAGGGCGAACCAGCTTTCCTGGGGCAACTGCCCCTGGGCGATGGCGACGAATACGGACAGGCGCGCTTCCGAAGCCAGCAGATCGTAGTAACTCGTGTCGCGCCGTCGCTCGTCCACGTTGTAGCCAATGCTCAACAGGCGCGCCGACTTGTCGTAGAGGAATCCATATTCCATGTTTGCGAGCTCGCCGGCCTGCAGGGCCAGGCGCTGGATGTCGGCGATACGGGCCTGGGCACGCTCGCTGCCCAGTTCGATATGGCGGCGCCGTTCGGCCTGCCAGGCATCCTCGATGGGCGTCATGCCAGGGTTGCCGTGAGGGGTCGTCAGCGCCAACCCCGCCAGGGCGCGCAGGGTCGGGATGGGGTCGAGTTCAGACTGCTCCACGAGTCCGTCCGGGGCGGCCGGCTGCCCGATCCAGGGTGCGAGAAAGATCAGATCGTCGCGGATGGCCTGGCATTGCCGGGTCAGCGCCCGCAACCACCAGCACGCCTGACTCTCGGGCTCCTGCCCCAGGTTCTCGCGCATCGCCGTGGCGGATTGGAGCATCTGGTCGAGCAGATGCCACAGCGCCGGGATCGTTGCCGGACGGGATGCGCTATCGAACTGCTTGCGGAATTGCACCAGCGTGGCCGGCACGGAGTCGCCCGCGGCCTCCTCCAGTATTCTCAGGGTGTCACCCAGGCCATCCAGCCAGCGTGGTTCCATGATCGGCCGGTCGAGCAGCGCGATCAGGCCGGGGCGCAAGGTCAGGAGATGGCCCGCCAGGTTGCCGCTATCCACCGACGAGATGTAAGCCGGATGCAGCGGTTGCAGTGTTTGCGTGTCGTACCAGTTGTAGAAATGGCCGCGATAGCGGGCCATGCCCCCCATCGTTTCCAGGGTGTTGCCGGTGCGCTCGATCAGTTGCCCGGCCGGGATGTAGCCGAAGTCGTGGGCGGACAGGTTCGCCAGCAGTGCCAGCCCCATGTTGGTCGGCGAGGTGCGATGGGCCAGCGTGGCGATGCGGTATTCCTGGTAGTTGTCCGGCGGCAGCCAGTGGTCCTCCGGGCCGACGAAGGATTCGAAGAAGGCCCAGGTCTTGCGCGCGATCCTGCCGAGAAAACGGGTCTGTTCGGCGCTCAGCCGGGCCTCGCGGCGGGCCAGCGGCAGGCTGATCCACCAGGTGATGACGGGGGAGGCCAGCCACAGAAGCAGGATCGGACCCGCCACCAGCAGCGCGGCCGGATTCTCCAGCGCCAGGGTGATGGCGCAGCCGACGGCCAGCACGGGGGCGAAACCCATGGCGCGGAACGAAGTGGCCAAGTCGCTACGGGTCTGTCTTTCCTGGTCGCCGGAGGGATTCCATTCCAGCAAGCGCTGCTGCGTGAACAGCAGGCGCCCGAGGGTGCGCAAGACCGCATCCAGGCTGTAGAACGCTTCATGCGGCAGCGTCACCAGGGCAAAGCCGGTCTGGAGCAAGCGCTGGCCGGCGGCATGGGCGGTGGTGGCGAGGTGCTGGCCCGGCCGCATGTCGTCCGGTTTTCGGATTACATCCAGAAGGGTGGCCAGCAGCGACGGAATCAGGAGGACGCCGAGCACCGCCAGGGTCCAGAGCAGGGCCGAAGAAAACACGGTCCAGCCGAGCAGCAACAGCAGCGTCAACGCCGCCGGCACCAGGCTGCGGCGCAGGTTGTCGAGCAGTTTCCAGCGCGACAGCATGGACAGGGGATTGCGCCGGCGCTGTCCGTCGGGGCCGCGCAGCCACGGTAGCAGCCAGCCCACGAGTTGCCAGTCGCCACGGATCCAGCGATAGCGGCGGTTGACGTCGGCGCCGTAGCGGGCCGGGTATTCCTCGTACAACTGCACGTCGCTCAATAGTCCGGCGCGGACATAACAGCCTTCCAGAAGGTCGTGGCTGAGGATGCGGTTCTCGCGAAAGTGCCCCTTGAGTGCCTGTTCGAAGGCGGCGACGTCGTAGATCCCCTTGCCGATGAACGAGCCTTCCTGGAACGCGTCCTGGTAGACGTCGGAGACGGCGCGGGTGTACGGATCGATGCCCGGCTCGCCGCCGTTCAGGCGCGCATAGCGCGATTGGCTGGTGCCGGGCAGGCTCGCGCTCACGCGCGGTTGCAGGATGCCGTAGCCGGCGCAGACTCGCCCCAGGGCGGCGTCGTAGACCGGACGGTTGAGTGGGTGCGCCATGGTGCCGACGAACTGATGCGCGGCGTCACGCGGCAGTTGCGTGTCGGTGTCCAGGGTGATGACGTATTTCACGTCGGCGAGCAGCGCGGTCGCGCCGACCACCAGAGAGAAAGCCTCGCTATTTCCTTCGCGTAGCAGGGCGTTCAGGTCCGCCAGCTTGCCGCGCTTGCGCTCGTAACCCATCCATATCTTGTCGTGGGGATTCCAGCGGCGCGGGCGATGAAACAGGAAAAAGACATCGTTTCCACCCTCCGCGTAGTGCGCATTCAGGGCTTCGATCCGCTCCCGGGCCAGACGCAGTAGTGGCGCGTCATTGGCCAGCACTTCCTCGGCCGCATCGCAAAAGTCGGTCAACAGGCCGAAATGCAGGTTCGCGTCGCGATTAGCCAGGAAGCGAACTTCCAGCGCCTCGACCAGATGCTCGATGTTGCGCGGGCTGGTGAGCAGGGTCGGAACCACCACCAGGGCGCGCGATTCCGGCGGAATGCCGGTGGAAAAGTCCATGCGCGGCAGCGGATGCGGTGACGCCAGCAAGGTGAACAGCCAGTTCACCAGTGCCACCGCGAGCTGGCCGGTGGCCAGCAGCGCGAGGAGGCCGGTCAGGATGAGCACCCAATCGCCCGCGGCGTCCATCCACGCCTGCGCCAACAGGCCCGCGCTGAGAAGCAGCGTGAGCAGCGCGATCGCGCCCAGATACAGCAGCAGGGGAGATCGGCTTGCCCTGCGCCGCAGCCGCGCGCCTAGGGGCGGGCTCGCGCGCGTCGCGTTTTCCAGTTCGGGCAGGCCACGGTCGACCAGGTAGTAGCCCACATGCGCGCTTCTGTCGGCCGGACCGGTTCGGGCCGCGCCCGCCTGCGCCAGCTCGATGGCGCGGCTGGCCACCGCGTCCTCGCTGAGTCCGCTCGCCTTCGCGATTTTCTCGACGGCGTGCCGGTAACGGTCGCGGCTGGCGAAGTCCATCCCGGCGTAGGCCGCGCCCGGGTCCGTGCGCAGGGTCCGTTCGACCACGCTCATGGCCTCGACGAACTCGCGCCAGTCCATGGTTCCGAGGAAGCGCAGACTGCCGATGCTGTTGCTGATGGAGACCTGGTCGGTGGCCTGCCGCTGGTTGCCGGAACGCACCAACTGCTCGATGCTCAGGCCCGACTCGGCCAGTTGCTGCTCGATCCAGGTCAGCGGCAGGGCCAGGGCGAGGCCCTGGCCCTGCAGGCTGCGCGCCAGTTCCGACACGAACGACGCGGTCATCGGCGGATTCGATCGTGCCATGTCCGCGATCACCAGGATCAGGTTCTTCGGGTCCTGGTGGGCGATCTCCGTCAACTTGTTGGTCCAGGCGACGGCCAGACCCCGGTCCACACTGCCGCTGGCGATGCGCACCGCGACACGGCGCAGGTTTTCGATCAAGGCCAGACGCAGCATGATGGGGATGGCCCACAACTCGCCCAGCCGTAGCGGGGTGACGGTCTGGTAGGCGGCGACGAAACGGCTGAGACTTTCCGGGCTCACCCGACCATCGCCGTGGGCGATGGTCTCCAGGGCGATGTCATAGACGCGCGGCAGCTCCCTCGAAGCGCCCTCGGCGAGGCTCGGCAATTCCCGGCTATAACCCTTGGGCAGGTGGCGCCGGGCGGTGCGAATCTGCTCTTCGACCAGATAGAGGTTATCGAGCAGCCATTCCCCGGCGGGCGTGATGCGCTGCTTCGCCGCGACCACCGCCTTCAGCCGGTTGCAAGTCTCGATCAGCACGCCCTCGTTCGCGTCCAGGCGCGACAGCAACTGCTCCGACACCCGCCCCGGCGCCAGGCGGTGGGCGGACGCGAGACGCACGCCGTGTTGCGCCATCTGATCGCTGCTGAACAACTCCGCGCGTAGCGGCGGCTCATCGTCGCCGTATTTGCCCGGAACGCCGCTTCCGTCCGGGGACACGCCTACCAGATGTGTCCGAATCCGACCCCACCAATGGCCGAAGAAGTTCGTATTGCCCGCTATCCACGCTGCTCTCAATCAATTCTCCCAACCCGGTAGTTGCGACACGCGGCGGGACGCCGAAGGGCCGTAGGATGTGGTGAGCGCAGCGAACCGCATCAACCACGGTTACGCTATTTGATGCGGTTCGCTGCGCTCACCACATCCTACGCGGGCTTGCCTGCAGGCAAGCGGCGGTGGGTGTACATCATTTCCCGACTTCATGGCCGATTACACCGCCGACGGCCGCGCCGCCCACGGTTCCGACCGCGCTGCCGCCAGTCAGAACGCGTAGGGCGGAAAAGCGGCTTTATCGCGCCTTCCGCCGAATGTTTGACATTCGGCGGATAACGCCGGCAAGAAGACGCCGGCTCATCCGCCCTACGCGTGCTGTTGGTCCGCTCGCCTGCAGGCGAGCGGACGCGGGTCATACATCACTTCCCGACTTCGTGGCCGATCACACCGCCGACGGCCGCGCCGCCCACGGTTCCGACCGCGCTGCCGCCAGTCAGAACGGCGCCGCCGATGGCGCCGACTCCGGCGCCGATGGCGGTGTTCTTGTCCTGCGAGGACATCCCGGCACAGCCGCCGAGCAGCATGGCCGCAGTTGCGGCACTGAACGCGAATTTCTGCATGGATTTCATGTGATTACCTCTATCTGAAGGTTGTCTTCCCGGTACGGCGTACCGGGTGGTTCCGAGTGGCTACTTGCCGAAGCGCGCTTTGGCTTGATTCACGCAAACTTCCTTCGCGCCGCCAGCCAAGACATCGCATTTTTCCTTCGCCACCTTGTATTGGGCGTCCAGCGTGTCCGTCGTGGCGTCCTTCCGGGCCTCGCTGGTCTCGGTCCTGGCCGTGGCATTCGCGTCCGAGGTTTTCAGTTCAGCCTTGGCGTTGGCCTTGAGGCTGGTCTGCACGGCCTTCGCTTCCTTCACACAAACATCTTTCACGTTGCCGGCCACGTCGTCGCACTTTTCATTGGCCACCGCATAGTCGGCATCCGCCTTGGCGACGAGCGCCAGGTAGCGGTTCTTCCGGGTGGGCTTGTAGCTGGCTTCGAGTTCGGCCAGGGCGACTTTTTCCTGGCCCTTGGCCCCGGCCACGCAAATATCGTTCAGGTTGCCGGCCAACGGCGCGCAGTTCGCCTTGCTTGCCTTGTACTCGAGCGCAATCTTGTCCTTGCCAGCCTTGTAGTCGGATTTGGAAATGCCTTCAGCCATCGCGCCGGCGTTCAACGTAATGCCGAGTGCCAGGATGAGTACGTTGATATTGAATGTTTTCATCATTGATCCTTTGGGTAACGAGATTGGGTAACGGGATTGGGTGTGAGGCTCGGTATGCCATGCCGGGCCAACACTGCTCTTCGCCAGGAACGCGTTGCCTGCGACCATTGCCGGTCGCCGCGCGGCGGACATTGCATTTGGCTCCGATGATTCGATATTGGGGACCACGTTCGCCGCCGTCTGTCTGCTGACGCACATAAGCAATCGGATGACTTGCGTATCTTCAGCCGTGTAGGGCAACGGCGGCTCTGGTCGGCGGCATGTTCCCTATGCCCGCCCGCGTTCGCCGGAGGTTGACGGCGCGATTCGTCTCTCGCTGCAACCCAGAGGTTCCATGTCCTTCGCAATATGGGCGCTCATCTTCGGCGCGCTACTGACCACGATGGCCCTGTCGGGCACGTCTTTGCAGCGCCTCCCCTTGAGTACCGCCATGCTTTACCTGGCCGCCGGTTATGGGCTCGGTCCCGCCGGTTGGGGCCTCATGACGCCCGATCCACTGGCTTACTCGGCCATTCTGGAAAGAGTGACTGAAGTGGCGGTGCTGATCTCGCTGTTCGGCGTCGGCCTCAAGCTTGGCCTTCCCTTGTCGGATAAGGGCTGGCGCACGCCGGTACGCCTCGCCACCGTCTCGATGACGATCACGGTGGCGCTGATCGCCGCGCTCGGGGTGTTGCTGCTGGACCTTTCGCTGGGCGCCGCCATCCTGCTCGGCGCCATCCTCGCGCCTACCGACCCGGTACTGGCCTCTGATGTCCAGGTGCTGGAGGCAAGCGATCGCGACCGCTTGCGCTTCAGCCTGACCGCCGAGGGGGGCTTGAACGACGGCGCCGCTTTTCCCTTCGTGATGCTGGGCTTGGGCCTGCTCGGTCTGCACGAGCTGGGCGCGGGTGGCTGGCGCTGGCTCGCACTCGACGTGGTGTGGCCGATCAGCGGCGGCCTGTTGATCGGCGGCACGCTGGGCACCTTGATCGGGCGGCTGGTGGTCTATCTGCGCGGCCGCCACCAGGAGTCGGTAGGGTTTGACGAATTTCTCGCACTGGGCCTCATCGCACTGGCCTATGGGGTTGCGGTGCTCGGCCAGGCCTACGGTTTCCTGGCCGTGTTCGCGGCGGGCCTGGCGCTGCAGCGGGTGAAAGAGCGGCCTGGGGATGGTTCCAACTCGGCCGTGCTGGAATCCGGCTTGCAGAGCAGCCAGGCCAACGCGGCACTGGCCACCGACTCGGAATATGCCAGCGCCTTCATGGCGCAGCAGGTGCGCGGCTTCAACGAACAACTGGAGCGGATCGCGGAGGTGGCGGTCGTTCTGGTGGTCGGCGCGATGCTCGCGTACACCCATTTCCTGGCGAGCGCCGGCTGGTTTTCCCTGCTCCTGTTCCTGGTCGTGCGCCCGGTGTCGGTCTGGCTAGGATTGCTCGGCGCACGGGTATCGCGCGATCAGCGCGGTCTGATTTCCTGGTTCGGCATCCGTGGCATCGGCTCGATTTACTATCTGATGTCACTAGTGTCCGGTTAAATGTTATCGAGTCGGCTGTAAAGCCAGTAACGGCAAGGCTTTAGAGCGGACGAAGGGTGTCCACGATTTGAATTATCAGAAGCAAAAAAAGGCCGTGGAACAATTCCGTGAAACAATTTTG
>JAURYL010000122.1 GCA_030653935.1 Pseudomonadota bacterium | reverse complement strand
CCCGTTCCCACATCGACCCAGCCGACCCCTTCATGGCGCACGGCACACCCAGCATGTTTGACACTGGTTCCCACGCTCCAGCGTGGGAACCGCTTTTCGACGCTCCAGCGTCGTGGTGGTCTGGACGCTGGAGCGTCCAGCCGACCCCTTCATGGCGCACGGCACACCCAGCATGTTTGACACTGGTTCCCACGCTCCAGCGTGGGAACCGCTTTTCGACGCTCCAGCGTCGTGGTGGTCTGGACGCTGGAGCGTCCAAGACTGGTTCCCACGCTGGAGCGTGGGAACCAGTCGCATCGCCACGAAGGATGGCGCGTTGCACACCGCCGCGCTACGGGCCGGAGTGGGGGTAGTGTGAACGTCGGGTTACGGCGCGAAAAGATGCGCCAGCCCGACCTACGCCTTGATCCGCTTTGCGAGTTCCACCGCGCGGCCGACATAGCTGGCGGGGGTCATGTCCAGAAGCAGGCGTTTGGCGTCGTCGGGAATCGCGAGGGCCTGGATGAACGCAGCCAGGGTTTCGCGGTTGATGCCGCCCTTGCCGCGGGTCAGTTCCTTCAACTGCTCGTAGGGGTTGGCCACGCCGTAGCGGCGCATCACGGTCTGGATCGGTTCGGCCAGCACTTCCCAGTTGTTATCCAGGTCTTCCAGCAGTTTCGCCGGGTTGGCTTCCAGTTTGCCCAAGCCGCGCAGCAGGCTTTCATAGCCGAGTAGCGCGTAGCCGAGCGCCACACCCATGTTGCGCAGGACGGTGGAGTCGGTGAGGTCGCGCTGCCAGCGCGAGATCGGCAGCTTTTCCGAGAGGTGGCGCAGGACGGCGTTGGCGAGGCCGAGGTTGCCTTCCGAGTTCTCGAAGTCGATCGGGTTGACCTTGTGCGGCATGGTCGAGGAACCGACCTCGCCCTCTTTCACCTTCTGCTTGAAATAGCCCTGCGAGATATAGCCCCAGACGTCGCGGTCGAGGTCGATCAGGATGGTATTGAGCCGCGCGCAGGCGTCGTACAGCTCGGCCATGTAGTCGTGCGGCTCGATCTGGATGGTGTAGGGGTTGAAGGCGAGGCCGAGGTTTTCCACAAACCGCTTGGCGAAGCCTTCCCAGTCGAAATCCGGGTAGGCGGACAGGTGGGCGTTGTAGTTGCCGACGGCGCCGTTGGTCTTGCCCATGCAGGTGACGTCCGCAAAGCGGGCAATGGCGCGCTCGACTCGGTAGGCAACGTTGGCTATTTCCTTGCCGACGGTGGTGGGCGAGGCCGGCTGGCCGTGGGTACGCGCGAGCATCGGCAGGTCGGCCAGTTGCACCGCCAGTTCGACCAGGCGCGCTTCCACCTGGCGCATCGTCGGCAACATCACCTCGCGCCGCGCGGTATCGAGCATCAGGGCGTGCGCGAGGTTGTTGATGTCCTCGGAGGTGCAGGCGAAGTGGATGAATTCCTTCGCCGCCATGACTTCAGCGTTGCCGACCAGCGGCCCTTCCTTGAGGAAATATTCGACCGCTTTGACGTCGTGGTTGGTGATCTTCTCGCGGTCCTTCACCCATTGCGCGTCGGCCACCGAGAAGTTGGAGGCGACCGCGTCGAGTTCCGCGAGGGTGGCGCTGGAAAACGCGGGCACTTCGGCGATGGCCGGTTCGGCGGCAAGCGCCTTCAGCCATTCGATTTCCACTTTCACGCGGTAGCGGATCAGGCCGAATTCGCTGAAATACGGCGCCAACTTGCCGCCGCTGCGGCGATAGCGGCCATCGAGGGGGGTGAGGGCGGTGAGGGTGGTGAGGTCCATGATCATTCCTTTGAATTCATATTCAGACCGTCATTCAGACGTAGTCGTAGGTTGGGCAAAGCGTAGCGTGCCCAACATGGCGGCGGTGTTGTTGGGCACGCTACGCTTTGCCCAACCTACGGCCCTTTGAGTACAAGTTCATGCTGGTCTCCGATCCAGCAGCGCCTGGGCGATGGTCATGCCGTCGACATGTTCCAGTTCACCCCCCGCCGGCAGGCCGCGGGCGATGCGGGTGACCTTGAGGCCACGCGCCTTCAACAGTTCACTGGCGTAGTGGGCGGTGGCTTCGCCTTCGGCGGTGAAGTTGGTGGCCAGAATCACTTCTTCCGTGACGCCGTCACGGGCGCGTTCGATCAACCGTTCCAGGCCGATCTCGCGCGGGCCGATGCCGTCCAGCGGACTGAGCCGGCCCATCAGCACGAAATAGAGGCCCTTGTAGGCCTGGGTCTCTTCCAGCCGGTTGAGATCGGTGGGCATTTCCACCACGCACAACTGGCGCGCGTCACGGCGTGGGCTGGCACAGGTGTCGCACACCGGCGTTTCGCTGAAGTTGTTGCAGCGTTGGCAGTGATGCAGTTTCTCCAGCGCGGCGCCGAGGCATGCCGCCAGCCGCGCGGCGCCGTTGCGGTCGCGCTGCAACAGGTGATACGCCATCCGCGCCGCCGACTTCGGCCCGACACTGGGCAAGGCGCGCAGGGCGTCGATCAGGGATTCGAGGGAGGAAGGCAGGGGCATGGGGTCTGTAGTGCTGGCATCCCTGCCGGCTCTTCGTTAGCGTGAAACACATCCCGTAGGAGCGTCCGCTTGCGGCGCGAAAACGAGCGTGCGTGGAATTTCGCGCCGCAAGCGGAC
>JAURYL010000110.1 GCA_030653935.1 Pseudomonadota bacterium | reverse complement strand
ACGAGGACGATACGCCGTTCTGATTCACAACCGCTCGTAGCCACTATGAAGAAGGGGCCCAGCCGGGCCCCTTCTTCATTTCCTGTCCCTACCTTCTGGAAATTCCGCCAGATTTAGGCGGGTTTACTCAGCCGGTAACATATCGAGTTCACCCTCATGCCGGTTTGTCAGGCGATAGGGTTGTGCCAGCGAGAGGCGGATTTTTTCCGCAACGATGCGGGCTTGTGTAGTCGCTTCCGCCTTGTCCGCATTCAATTCGTTAAGCAGCACGACAAACTCGTCGCCACCAAAGCGTGCCACGGTATCGACATCGCGCACACAGTGATGCAGACGATCCGCCACCTCGGTCAACAGCGCATCGCCGACCACGTGCCCATGTGTGTCATTGAGCGGTTTGAAGTTGTCCAGATCCAGGAACATCAACGCGCCATAGTGGGCACTGCGCTTACTGGCCGCCATGGCCTGGCTCAAACGGTCGTTGAGCAGGCGCCGATTGGGCAACTGAGTCAACGGGTCGTAAAAGGCCAAATTCTTGATGGCGGCTTCAGCGGCTTTGCGCGCGGAAATATCGGTTTGCGCGCCAACGTAGTGGGTGACGCTGCCGTCGTCCGCTTTCACCGCCGTGATCGCCAGCCATTTGGGATAGATTTCGCCATTCTTGCGCCGGTCCCAGACTTCACCCTGCCAACGTCCGGTGCGTTTGATGCTTTTCCACATCTCGGCATAAAAAGCCGCATTGTGGCGACCGGATTTGAACAGGCGCGGTGTCTGGCCAATCGCTTCCTCAGCGGTGTAGCCCGTGGTTTCGGTAAAGGCGCGGTTGACCCGAAGAATCACGCTATCGGCATCGGTGATCATCAAGCTTTCCTGTGATTCAAACGCCACGGCAGCAATACGCAGCGCTTCCTCCGCCTGTTTTCGTTCGGTGATGTCGCGGGTAATCCCGACGAAGTGGGTCAATTGCCCTTGTTCATCGCGCACGGGCGAAATCGTCAGCTCGTTCCAGAATGCACTGCCGTCTTTGCGATAGTGGAGGACGTCACCGGAGAACCCCTCGCCATTCTTGAGTGCCCGCCGTATCCGGTCGACCTGGTTTGGATCGGTCAGCGGCCCTTCCAGCAGGCAGTAATCCCTGCCGACGATTTCCGCTGCGCCGTAGCCGGTGATCGAGGCAAAAGCCTCATTCGCCGAGAGGATGTGTTGGCCCGAGTCTCGGATGATCACGCCTTGGGAGACCGCTTTCAGGGCCGCGTCGCTCAGCCGAAGTCGTTCCTGGTCGCGCTTGATGGCTGTGATGTCGGTGACCAGGCCAAAAACCCCCCGCACTTGGCCCGCTACGATGTGCGGAATGTATTGGGCCAAAACATGCCGGTCTGCACCCCCGGGAATAGGTATCACGCCTTCAAACGACTGGGGTTCACCACGCAAGGCAGCGCGGATGCGGGGTTCACGGATACGAAACAGCGCGTCGCCCACCAGTTCACGGATGTGGATACCCTGCATTTCTGTTTCCGAGCGGCCGAACAAGCCGGTGTATCCCTTGCTCGCAAAGGTGTAGTGAAGATCCGGGGTCCAGTACCCCAGCAGGGCGGGAATATTGTCGGCGATGGCCTTGACGAAAGACTCGCACTCCCGTTGTTTCGCCTCGGCTAGCTTGTGCTCGCTAATGTCACTCAGCACGATGCTCAGTACCGCTTCGCCACTTTCGCCGCGCGCCGTGGTGCCCGCCAGACGCACCCAGCATGACGCGCCGTTGTTCTTCAGCATCCGCAACTCACACGATTGCGGCTCTCCGGTCTCGCCGAGTCGTTGCCGCATCAGCTCGTAGAGGCCTTCGTCTTCCGTGACGATGAAACGGCTGATCGGCTGCTCTATCAGCGCGCCACGGTCCACGCCCAGCAGGGTGGCCACAGTGAAATTGGCTTGCAGGATCAAGCCAGGCGCATCGAGGGTGAAATAGCCCACCTGCGCCAGGTCATACAGTTCGAAGCGATCCATCTGCCCGGTCCCCTTTTCTATCCGCATGTCGTGACGCGACTGAAGATCATGTGAAAACTCCTTGGCGGGGGGCTTTGATGGCGCATCCGAGTCAAGAAAAATGGGGGCTCGGCCCCCATTTTCCTATCTGATCAACAACCAGGAATTACAGCTCGCCTGCGTGCGCGGCCAGGTACTCGGCCACGCCAGCGGTGCTGGCTTTCATGCCCGCATCGCCTTTATTCCAGCCGGCCGGGCAGACTTCGCCGTGTTCTTCGGTGAACTGCAGGGCGTCGATGACGCGCAGCATTTCGTCGATGTTGCGGCCCAGGGGCAGATCGTTGACGACCTGGTGGCGCACGACGCCGGCCTTGTCGATCAGGAAGGAACCACGGAAGGCGACGCCGTCGGCGTGTTCGACGTCGTAGGCCTGGCAGATTTCGTGCTTGATGTCGGCTACCAGGGGGTACTGCACCTGGCCGATGCCGCCGTTGTTGATGGCGGTGTTCTTCCAGGCCAGATGGGTGAAATGGGAGTCGATGGAGACGCCGATTACTTCCACGCCACGTGCCTTGAACTCGTTCAGACGGTGATCGAAGGCGATCAACTCGGACGGGCAGACGAAGGTGAAGTCGAGCGGGTAGAAGAATACGACCGCGTACTTGTCCTTGATCGTGGCGGACAGGCTGAAGCTTTCGTCGAAGCTGTTGTCACCCATGACGGCGACGGCGGTGAAATCGGGGGCTTGCTTGCCAACTAGAACTGCCATGTTGCTTACCTCTTGAGATTGAATTGACGGGAGTTTTCCGGCCGGCCTGATTCCCCGGTGGCACGGCTTTCAACCAAGCCACCATCCGAGGCACCGGATAAGACTCATTCTAACTGGTGTCGGAAGTCTGAGAAACAAGCCTTGTCGCCGACTTTCGAAGGCGCCTCCGTAGGTTGGGCAAAGCGAAGCGTGCCCAACATCGCGCCGGTTCGTTGGGCACGCTTCGCTTTGCCCAACCTACGTCACTACGTCACTGAGGCTAAAAACCGGCTGGACACCCGCAAGGGGTAAGCCGTGACTGTAAAGCCGCTGAAGCGGCAACAGCCACGCTCAGCCGGCGCTACTCGCCCAGATACGCGGCGCGCACCTGCGGGTCGTTCGCCAGTTCAGCGGAGGGGCCGGAGAGGGTGATGGCGCCGCTTTCCATGACGTAGGTGCGGTGACTGACCTTGAGCGCGAGGTTGGCGTTCTGTTCGACCAGCAGGATGGTCACGCCCTCACTTGCGATGGTGGCGATGGTTTCGTAGATTTTCTGCACCATCAATGGCGCCAGGCCCATGCTCGGCTCGTCCAGCAGCAACAGGCGTGGGCGGCCCATCATGGCGCGGGCGATGGCGAGCATTTGTTGTTCGCCGCCGGAGAGCGTGCCGGCCAGTTGCGCGCGGCGCTCGGCCAGACGCGGGAACAGTTCGTAGGCGCGCGCCAGATCGGCCTTGATGCCGGGTTTGTCGTTGCGGATATAGGCGCCCATGTCGAGGTTTTCCGCCACCGTCAGGCGGCCGAAGATGCCGCGTCCTTCCGGTACCAGGGCAAGGCCACGGGCGACGATGGCATGGGTGGCGGCGTGCCGTACACGCTCGCCGTCGAAATGGATGCTGCCGCCATGTGGCACCAGGCCCATCAAGCCCTTGAGCGTGCTGCTTTTACCGGCGCCGTTGGCGCCGATCAGGCAGACCAACTCACCGCTGGCAACTTCGAAGTCGATGCCACGCACCGCGTGGATGCCACCATAGGCGACCTTGAGGCCGTGGACGGAAAGGAGGCTCATGCCTCGCCTCCCAGATAAGCGGCGATCACCGCCGGGTCGCGGCGCACTTCCTCGGCCGGGCCTTCCGCGATCTTGCGGCCGTAATCGAGCACGGCGACGCGGTCGCACAGGCCCATGACCAGTTTCACGTCGTGTTCGATCAACAGCAGGGTGACGCCGCCTTCACGCAGTTTGCGAAACAGTTCGCCCATCTGCTGGCGCTCGTTCGGGTTCATGCCGGCGACCGGCTCGTCGAGGGCGAGCAGCTTTGGCTCGGTGGCCAGCGCCCGGGCGATCTCCAGGCGGCGCTGGTCGCCATAGGACAAGTGGCTGGCAAGGCCACGGCTCTTGCCGCCAAGGCCGACGTAACGCAGGAGTTCATGCGCGTGCTCGCGGATGCCGGCCTCTTCGGCGCGGGTCTTGCGGCAACGCAGCACCGCGCCCAGCACGGTGGCATGGGTGCGCGGATGGCGGCCGACCATGACGTTCTCCAGCGCGCTCATGTTGGCGAACAGGCGGATGTTCTGGAAGGTGCGGGCGAAGCCGCGTTTCACGATCTGATGCGGTTTCAGCGCCTGCACCTCGGCACCGGCCAGGCGCACGGCGCCGGAAGTCACCGTGTACAGCCCGGTCATGCAGTTGAACAGAGTGGTCTTGCCGGCGCCGTTGGGGCCGATCAAGCCATAGATTTCGCCCGCCTCGACCGTGAGCGAGACGTCCTCCAGCGCGGCGAGGCCGCCGAAGCGCTTGGTGACTTGATCCACGCTCAATAAAACAGACATCTATGCTTTTGCGTCGTAAAGGCTGGCCTGTTCCTGCTCGGCCACGCCATCTTCGGCGGCGAACTCACGTTTACGTTGGCGAGAAGGCAGCAGGCCGGCGGGGCGGAACAGCATCATCGCCACCAGGGCGACGCCGAACAGCAACATGCGCAGATCGGACGGGTCCACCACGATATGGCCCAGGGTGGCGCGTTGCAGGTCGCCGATGTAGCGCAGCGCTTCGGGAATCATGGTGAGCAGCACGGCGCCGAGAATGACGCCGGGGATGTTGCCCATGCCGCCCAGCACGATCATGCACAGCACCAGGATGGATTCCCACAGGGTGAAACTTTCCGGGCTGATGAAGCCCTGGAACGCCGCGAACAGGCCGCCGGCGAGGCCGCCGAAGGTGGCGCCCATGGCGAATGCCAGCAGCTTCATGTTGCGGGTGTTGATGCCCATTGCCGCCGCCGCGACCTCGTCCTCGCGGATCGCCGCCCAGGCGCGGCCGATGCGTGAGTCTTGCAAGCGAAAGGCAACGAGGATGGCGAGCAGGGTGAAGGCGAGGAACAGGTAGTAATACAGATAAGTGGGCGGCAACTTCATGCCGAACAGGTGCAGCGACTTGCCGAAGGAAAGCCCGGCCACGCTCACCGGGTCGATCAGGTTCATCCCCTGCGGGCCGTTGGTGAGGTTGAACGGCGCGTTCAGGTTGTTCATGAAAATGCGGATGATCTCGCCGAAGCCGAGGGTGACGATGGCCAGGTAATCGCCGCGCAGACGCAAGGTGGGCGCCCCCAGCAGCACCCCGAACAGCCCGGCGACGGCGGCGCCGATGGGCAGCACCGCCCAGAACGGCAGATGCAGGCCGAAATGCGGGCTGGCCAGCCAGGCGTAAACGTAGGCGCCAAGAGCGTAGAAGGCGATGTAGCCGAGGTCGAGCAGGCCGGCATAGCCGACAACGATATTCAGGCCGATGGCCAGCAGTACATAGAGCAGGACGAAATCGAGCACCCGCACCCAGGAGTTGCCGAGGCCGAAACCCATGATGAAGGGCAGGGCGGCGAGCAGCACCGCGAGCAGGGCGAAAGCCAGACGCGGCCGGCGGCGCAGCGAATCAAGCATGAGTATCACGCACGATTGGCCACGCGCTCGCCGAGCAGACCGGAGGGTCGGAACACCAGCACCAGGATCAGCACGAAGAAGGCGAACACGTCCTGATAGTGGCTGCCGAGAAAGCCACCGGTGATGTCGCCGATGTAACCGGCGCCGAGCGCTTCGATCACCCCCAGCAGCAGGCCGCCCAGCATTGCCCCGGCGATGTTGCCGATGCCGCCCAGCACCGCCGCCGAAAAGGCTTTCAGGCCGAGCATGAAGCCCATGTAGTAATGCGCCAGGCCGTAGTAGGCGCTGACCATGACCCCGGCGATGGCGGCAATCGCCGCGCCGATGATGAAGGTCGCGGAAATCACCCGGTCGACGTTCACCCCCATCAGTTGCGCCACTTCCTTCGATTGCGCGGTGGCGCGCATGGCGCGCCCGAGCCGGGATTTTTCCACCAGCAGCCAGAGCCCGGCCATGATCGTCACGGCGAGGACGACGATGGCGATTTGCAACAGGCTGATATGGGCGCCAAGGAATTCAAAACGGATGGTGGGAAGCAGCGGCGGGAAAGACACGTACTGGCGTCCCCAGATCAGCATCGCCAGGTTCTGCAGGATGATGGACACGCCGATGGCGGTGATCAGCGGCGCCAGCCGGGGTGCTTTACGCAACGGCCGATAAGCGATTTTCTCGATGCCGAAGGCCAGCGCCATGCAGGCGGGAATCGCCACCAGGATGCCGGCCAGCACCACCATCACCCCCGGCAGGTCGGGCGCCGCGCCCATCAGCACGCCGATGACGGAGAGCGCCACCATCGCGCCGATCATGGTCACCTCGCCATGCGCGAAGTTGATCAGCTCCAGGATGCCGTAAACCATGGTGTAGCCGAGCGCCACCAGGGCATAGATGCTACCCAGCACCAAGCCGTTTACGAGTTGTTGGAGGAAGATGTCCATGATGTCAGGCGTTAGGCGTAGGTCGGATGCCGGTAGGCGATCCGACGATGGCGTCCGGAGCGTTGTCGGATCGCCCTTCGGGCATCCGACCTACCAGTCCGAGATTACTTGACCGTTTCCAGCACCTGCCAGGCACCGTTCTTGACCTCATACAGGGTCACGGCACCGCCTTCGGTGTCGCCCTTGGCGTCGAACCTGATCGGGCCGCTGACGCCCTGGAGGTCGGTTTTCGGCAGTTCCGCCAGCACCTTGGCCGGTTCGGCGGAATTGGCGCGCTTCATGGCTTCCACCAGCGCGTAGACGGCGTCGTAGGCGTAGGGCGCGTAGACCTGGATCACGCCGTACTTGGCTTCGAACTTCTTGCGGAATTCCGGGCCGCCGGGCATGGAGTCGATGGGTAGGCCGGGCGAGGAGGCCACCACGCCTTCGGCGTCGGCGCCCGCCAGTTTCATGAAGTTGGCGTTTTGCAGGCCGTCACCGCCAAGCAGTTTTGCGTTCAGGCCGAGGCGCTTGAGCTGCCGCGCCATCGGCCCACCTTGCGGGTCCATGCCGCCGAAGAACAGCAGATCCGGCGACTTGCCCTTGATGCTGGTGAGAATGGCGTTGAAATCGGTGGCGCGGTCGTTGGTGAACTCGTGCGCGACGATTTCACCGCCGGCCGCCGTCGCGGCTTTCTCGAACTCGCCGGCCAGGCCCTGGCCGTAGGCGGTGCGGTCGTCGATGATGGCGATTCTTTTCGCGCCCATCTTGTTCACCGCGAACTGGCCCAGCGCTTTGCCCTGCTGCGCGTCGTTGGCCATCACCCGAAAGGCGGTGTTGTAACCCTGCGCGGTATAGGCCACGGCGGTGGCGGAAGGAGAAATCTGGGGAATGCCGGCATCGTGATAAATCTTCGAAGCCGGAATCGTGGTGCCTGAATTGAGGTGGCCGATCACCGCCACCACACCGGCATCCACCAGTTTCTGGGCGACGATGGTGGCGGTTTTCGGCTCCGCCTGGTCGTCCTCGCCGAACAGTTCCAGCTTCACCTTCTTGCCGCCCAGTTCCAGGCCCTTGGCATTGATTTCATCCACCGCCAGACGGGCGCCGTTTTCATTGTCCTTGCCGATATGGGTTTGCGGGCCAGTCAGCGGCGCGACGGAACCGATCTTGATGATATTGCCGGCGTCTTCGGTCTTGCCGCAACCGGAAAGCGCGAGTGCCAGCGCCAGCGAGAGCGCGGAAATTGCATGTTTGCCGAAATTCACCTGGATACCCCTGAAAACCTGAAAAAACGCGCGATTTATATCACAGGACGCGCGTTCATTCCGCGCAACCGCCGGCGCGATTCTCTGGGCGCCAAGATATCAGCGAACCAGGTTGGACATGGGTTCGTTGGCCGCGCTCTCATCCACCAGATTCATGTGCGCGATCAGGGTCGTGAGTTCAGTGTCCAGCCTGGTCAGAGCGTCCTCCGGCATTTTTTCCAGCGCGTCGAACACCAGGCCGGTCAAGGGTTTGGGCGCTCGTTCGACCACGGCTTTGCCCGCGTCGGTCAGGCGCAGCAGCACCACACGCCGGTCCTCCTCGGTGCGCAGGCGCTCCACCAGGCCGGCGCGGGCGAGCTTGTCGAGCAGATTGCTGGCGGTCGAAATATGTATCGACAGCGCCTGACTCAGTTGCGAAACGGTGCTATCCGGCGCCTCGGCGATGGCCGCCAGCATCCAGACCTGGGCGCCGTTGATCCCGCAGGCAGCCTCCAGCGCCCGGGAATGCTGGCGTACCGCGCCGACGATGAGGCGGAATTTTTGCAGGGTTTCATGCACGAGCGGGGCGGTCATGGCGGGCGTCCGGTTGATGTGGGGATGGAGGGCATGGGCGATTGCGGCGGGGCGTGGCGCGAGTCGTCCGAAAAGGCTTCATGTTATTATGCAAAACTATTTGAAAAGAAATCCATCGGGGAATGTCATTAAATTGAAGTCGCCGGCAACCCCCACGTACAGGAGCAAAACCTTGAAATTCAATCACTATCCCCTGCTTGTTGCCGCGCTGGTCCTGTTGAGTGCTTGTGGCGAAGGCGCCAAGGGGCCCGCCACGCCGGATGCGGCGGTCACGGCCGCGCCGCCGACGGCCGCCGAAACCACCGCCATGGTCGACGCGGTGGCGACCGCGGGCGATGAGGCCTCCGTTCTCTATACCCGTGCCTGCGCCGGTTGCCACGGCGTCACCGCCGAAGGCGTCGGCGAGTTCCCGAGCCTGGCGAAGCTGAGCGTCAAGGACGTCGAATCCCGATTGCAGGCTTATCGCGCGGGTGAGACCGTGGGCCCGAAATCGGCGCTCATGGCGCCCCTCGCCAAGCCCCTGAGCGACGAGCAGATCGCCGCGCTCGCCCTTTACCTGGGCAGTTAAGCACCCGCATGCCGGAACAGACGACACCCCAGCTCACCCCGGAACCCGGCCCCACCACCATCGTCCTGTTCGGCGAGGTGCTGGTGGACTGCTTTCCGGATCGGGAAGTACAGGGCGGTGCCCCATTTAATGTCGCCCATCATCTGCTCGGGCTCGGGCGCGCGGCGGGCATCGCGCCGGTGCTGGTCACCCGCATCGGCAAGGACGAGCGTGGCCGCCAACTGCTGGCATCGATACAGGCCGCCGGCCTCGCCATCGACGGCGTGCAGCAGGACAGCCTGCATCCCAGCGGCCAGGTTCGCGTCACCATCGATGAGAACGGCCACCAGTTCGAGATCGCCCCCGATCAGGCCTGGGATTTCATCCATGCCGAGATGGCGCGGCTGGTCGCCCTGTCGCTGCGGCCGCAATGGGTCTATTTCGGCACCCTGGCGCAGCGCGCCGCCTCGCGCCTCGCTTTGCGCAGGTTGTTGCGGGCCAGTCAGGCGCGGACCTTCCTCGACATCAATCTGCGTGACCCCTGGGTCCGCAAGGATGTCTTGCGCTGGTCGCTGGGCAAGGCGGATGTGGTCAAGGTGAATGAAGAAGAGCTGCACCGCGTCGCCCACATGATGGGACAGGGGAGCGGCGCGCCGAAATTGCTGGGCGAGCGGCTGGTCCACGCCTTCAGCCTCGGTCAATTGCTGGTCACTCAGGGCGAAAAGGGTGCCTGGCTGCTGAAAAACAATGGCGAGTACCTCCATTCCGGCACGCCGACCCCGGTCGTCGATCCGGTCGATACCGTCGGCGCCGGCGATGGTTTCGCCTCCGTATTCCTGCTCGGTCTGACCCAGGGCTGGCCGCTGGATCAGACCCTGGCGCGGGCGCATCGCTTCGCCGGGGAAATCTGCCGCCTGCACGGCGCCATTCCGGAAAGCGACGCGTTCTATCGGCCGTTCATCGCGGAATGGGGTCTGAAGGGAGAACAATCGACATGAAACCGATTCATATCGTCCTGGTCAGCGTGCATGGCCTGATTCGCGGCGGCGACCTGGAACTGGGACGCGACGCCGATACCGGCGGCCAGACCTTGTATGTGGTGGAGTTGGCGCGTGCTCTCGCGGAGTCGCCCGGGGTGGCGCGGGTGGATTTGCTGACCCGGCGCGTGTCCGACCCGCAACTCACCGCCGACTATGCCGAGCCGACCGAAATACTCGGCCCCAAGGCCCGCATCATCCGCATCGAAGCCGGGCCCGAGGGCTACCTGCGCAAGGAGGAACTCTGGGACCACCTCGATTCCTTCGCCGACAACGCCCTGGCCTTCCTCCGCGCCGAGGGGCTGAGCCCGGACATCGTCCACAGCCACTATGCCGACGCCGGCTACGTCGGCACCCGCCTGGCCAACCTGCTGGGCGTGCCCCTGGTGCACACCGGCCATTCCCTGGGCCGGGTGAAACGCCGCCGCCTGATCGCCTCCGGCCTCAAGCGCGATGTGATCGAAAGCCGTTACCACATGGCGCGGCGGGTGGAAGCGGAGGAGCTGACCCTGGGCTCGGCCTCCCTGGTGATCGCCTCCACCGCCAACGAAATCGAGGAACAGTACGGTCTCTATGACCACTACCAGCCCGAGCAGATGCGGGTGGTGCCGCCGGGCACCGACCTGCAAAGCTTCGTGCCGCCCAATGGTGACGAACAGGGCGCCCCCATCGCCGCCGAGCTTGCCCGCTTCCTCGCCGATCCGGGCAAGCCGATGATCCTGGCCCTGTCCCGGCCGGATGAACGCAAGAACATTGCCACTTTGGTGCGGGCCTACGGTGAATCGACGGAACTCCGGGAACTGGCCAATCTGGTGGTGGTGGCGGGCAACCGCGACGACATCCGCGACCTCGACAGCGGCGCCCAGACCGTGCTCGGCGACCTGCTGCTGGATATCGACCGCTACGATCTTTACGGCAAGGTGGCCTACCCCAAACACCATCGGCGCGAGGAAGTGCCGGTGCTCTATCGTCTGGCGGCCGCCTCCGGCGGCGTGTTCGTCAATCCGGCGCTGACCGAGCCCTTCGGCCTGACCCTGATCGAGGCGGCGGCCAGCGGCCTGCCCATCGTCGCCACCTCGGACGGCGGCCCCCAGGACATCATCGGCAACTGCCACAACGGCTACCTGATCGACCCGCTCAACCCGGATGACATAACGACAGCCCTGCTGGAAACACTGAAGGACCGCGAGCACTGGGCGCATCTGGCGCGCGAGGGGCTGCGCGGTGTGCAGAAGCATTACTCCTGGCAGGCGCACGCGGCGACCTACCTGGAAGCCCTGAAACCGCTGCTGGAACAGGGCACCCCCGCGCTCAAGCCGCCGCGCCGCCGGCCCATGCTCTACCACGACCGCGCCATCTTCAGCGACCTCGACCAGAACCTGCTGGGCGATCCGGAATCCCTGGCCGAATTCGTCAAGGAGGTGCGGGAACATCGCAAATGCGCCAGCTTCGGCATCGCCACCGGCCGCTCGCTGGAATCCGCCCTCAAGGTCATGCGTCGTTACGGCATCCCGATGCCGGACGTGCTCATCACCAGCCTCGGCACGGACATCCACTTCGCGCCGGAATACACCGTGGACCAGGCCTGGACCCGGCATATCGACCACCTCTGGACGCCGGCGGCGGTGCGCGCCATTCTCGACGAACTGCCGGGGCTGAAGCGCCAGCCCAAGGAAGAACAGGGCCGCTTCAAGGTCAGTTACTACATCGACCCCCAGGTCGCGCCCTCCCTGGAAGAGATCAACCGCCTGCTGCACCAGGGCGACCAGACCGTGAACGTCACCCTGTCCTTCGGCCAGTACCTCGACGTGCTGCCGATCCGCGCCTCCAAGGGCTTCGCCGTGCGCTGGTTCGCGGACCAGTGGGGGGTGCCGCTGGAACACATCCTGGTCGCCGGCGGCTCCGGTTCCGACCAGGACATGATGCGCGGCAACACCCTGGCGGTGGTGGTGGCCAACCGCCACAACGACGAACTACGCGCACTCGCCGAGGTGGAGCGCATCTACTTCGCGCAGGCCGGCTATGCCCGCGGCATTCTGGAAGCCATCGCGCACTACGATTTCTACAGCGCCTGCCGGGTACCGATCGCGGAGTCGCGCTGAATGGAAGCCCCCCTCCTGCTCGCGACCGATCTGGATCGCACCCTGCTGCCCAACGGCGATCAGCCGGAATCTCCCGAGGCGCGCGCGTACTTCCGCCGTCTCGCCGCCCGCCCCGAAGTCCGGCTCGCCTACGTGAGCGGACGCCATCGGCAACTGGTGGAAGCGGCCATGGCCGAGTACGCGCTGCCCCGGCCCGACTTCGTCATCGCCGATGTCGGCACCACGCTATATGAAGCGCGCGGCGATGGCTGGTATGCCCGCGAGGACTGGCAGCAGGCCATCGCGGCGGACTGGGGCGGTCACAGCCACGCGGACCTGGCCGCGCTGCTAACGGACGTCCCCGGCCTGCGCCTTCAGGAAACCGCCAAGCAGAGCGCCTGCAAGCTGAGTTATTACGCCGCCGCGTTGGCCGATCCGGCCGCACTCCTGGCCTGGGTGCACGACCGCCTCGCGGCCAGCGGCGCCCGCTGCAATCTGGTCTGGAGCGTCGACGAGACCACGGCCACCGGCCTGCTCGACGTGTTGCCGGCCAGCGCCAGCAAGTTACATGCGCTGGAGTTTCTCCGCGCGCGGTTGGGGATTCCGCCGCAACGCACCGTTTTCGCCGGCGACAGCGGCAACGACATGGAAGTGCTGAGCAGCGACCTCCCCGCCGTACTGGTCGCCAATGCACAGGAAACAGTCAGGGCCGAGGCCGTGGCGCGGGCGCCGGCCGGCAGCCTCTATCTCGCGCGCGGCGGCCTGCTCGGCATGAACGGCAATTACAGCGCCGGCCTGCTCGAAGGCCTGGTGCATTTCATCCCCGCCACCCGCGCCTGGCTGGAAGCCGATGCTTCCCGGAACCTGGGCGCCTGAAGGAGTACACATGGATTTCCTTTCCGTCATTCTGAAAGACTTCGGTGAGTGGCGTGAACTGGCGCTGGTGCTGATCCGCATCGGCGTCATCCTCGCCATCGCCTGGGGCATGCTGTCGTTGTCGCATCGCCTGATCCCCATGCTGCGCATCCAGTTGCAGAAACACACCGACGACCCGGAACAACAGAAGCGCCTGGAAACCCTGGGCCGAGTGACCCGCTACACCGCCGGCGTCGTCATCACCCTGATCACCGGCATGCTGGTGCTCACCGAACTCGGCATCTCCATCGCCCCCATCCTCGCCTCCGCCGGTATCGTCGGCCTCGCCATCGGCTTCGGTGCCCAGAGCCTGGTCAAGGACTACTTCAACGGCCTGTTCCTGCTCCTGGAAAATCAGATACACCAGGGCGACGTGGTGGAAGTGGCGGGCAAGGGCGGCCTGGTGGAAGAAGTCACCCTGCGCTACATCCGCCTGCGCGACTACGAAGGCACCGTCCACTACGTCCCCAACAGCGCCGTCACCACCGTCTCCAACCGCAGTCGCGGCTTCGCCTTCGCGGTGGTCGACGTCGGCGTCGCCTATCGTGAAAACGTCGAGGAAGTATTCCAGGTGATCCGCGAGGTCGCCATCGCGATGCGCGCCGATACAGTTCTCGGCCCGCTGATCATCGAAGACCTCGACCTCGCCGGCGTCGACGCCTGGGCCGACTCGGCGGTGATGATCCGCTTCCGCGTCAAGGTGAAGCCCTTGCAGCAATGGACGGTGAAACGCGAATTCCTGCGCCGCCTGAAAGCGGAATTCGACCAGCGCGGCATCGAGATTCCCTTCCCCCACCTCACCCTCTACGCCGGCCAGGCCAAGGACGGCAGCGCGCCGCCGCTGCAACTGCTCAACCAGAGCTGAGCGGTTGAGAAAACCCAAGCAAGCTCGCTTCCTTCCAACAAGCAATCAAGTTCGTAGTCCGTAGGGTGTGGTGAGCGCAGCGAACCGCACCACACCCCGCCTGATCCGGTTCACCGCCGCGCCCGAATAAGCACCCCCACCAGATGTAGCGCAGGCGTCTCGCCTGCTTCGTGGGCCTGATCAGAAGGGCAAAGCAGGCGAGACGCCTGCGCTACATGCCTCACAGTCTCTAAGACAGGTCTACGCCGGCTTGTCCGGTTTCGCCTCCGGCCCCAGCCCCCACGCCTCCCAGGTATACCAATCCTCGCCCAGCATCTCCGCCGGATGCTCGGTGCGCCCGGAACCGTTGCCGCAGAGCAGCGCATCCGCCGGGCAATACCTCTCGCAGCCCCAGCAAATGCGCTCGGGGTGCTTCGGGTTCAGGGGGAATTTCTGTTTCGCCATCTAAACGGCGCCCCGGCTGGATGGGTATGTCGTCATAAGTAAGCCTCCTGCACGCTCAGTCGGCCACGACCCTGCAGGTGGAATTCCGCACCACTTTCTGTCGCCTTTCGCGGAAGGGTAAAGGTTTTGTCATTCATGAACGTTCTCAGACATGAGTACAAATATAGCGCCAGTGTGATCCGAAGGTCTAAGTCAACCTGGCGAAGGTCAGCGCCGCCGGTGCGCTGAACCACCTCCGCATGCTATCGGCCTTGCTTATCGGCCAGAGAATGCCTCACGACAAGATGGGGTGGGTGGGGGGCAACCATCGCTGTTCAGCGGCATTCGGGGCCGTAATGCTAAGAAAGCGCTGACTTATACCGTCATGCCCGCGAAGGTGGACGTTCAGGCCGCTACAGCGTAACCGTTAACTCCCCGGCGTTCTTCCCGCCGTATCCCCGCCTCCCCACAATCGCCCCATCTCAACCAGCCACATGGGGCGCAGGCAATGACGAAAGACGGAAACCGGCAAGGGAAGTGGGTGCGGCGTAGTCGCGAGGAGTGGCAAGCACTGTTGAAGCGGTTTGACGCGCGGCATGACAGCGTCTCCGCCTTCTGCGCGCGTGAGTCGATCAGCGAGGCCAGTTACTACCGCTGGCGCGGGCTGTTGTCTGGCGGCGTTCCCCAACCCGCCAACCCACCAAGCCCGAGCGGCTTTCTCGACCTCGGCCACCTTCACACAAGCCATCCCGGCCCCCGGCTCGACCTCAAGCTCGACCTGGGCGGCGGTCTGGTGCTGCACCTGGTGCGCGGCTGATGTTCTTTCCCGAAGGCGCGGTGCGTGTGCACCTCTATGGCCGTCCCGTCGACATGCGCAAATCCTTCGACGGCCTCTACGCGCTGGCCCGCCACGATCTCAAGCTCGATCCGGCCAATGGGCACCTCTACGTCTTCATCAACCGCCGCGCCACCCAGATCAAGGTGCTCTACTGGGATCGCACCGGTTTCTGCGTCTGGGCCAAGCGGCTCGAATCCGGGTGTTTCATCTCGGATTGGTCGAAGGCCACCGCCTGCGAGATGGATTGGACCGGGCTCAAACTCCTGCTCGAAGGCATCGTTCCGGCGCGCTTCAAAAAACGTTACAAATCAGCAGAAAAACCCACGATTATCTGAACGATAACAGCACGTTACGGTAAAATAGCAACCATGAAATCAACGCCATCGACGCCCCTGCCCAGTCTGGCTGAAGCTGCCTGCTGGCGGCCCCAGCAGGTCGTCGATCTGGCCCGTTCCCACCTGGAGTTGAAGCAGCAGAACGAAGCGCTCAAGCATCAAATCGACTGGTTCCGCCGCCAGATCTTCGGCCAGAAGAGCGAGAAGCGGCTGTTCGAGATTCCCCAGCAAATGAGCCTGGGCGAGATGCCTGTTCAGGATCCGCCCGCGCCGCCGGAACCCACTCGCCTCGTCCCCGCCCACAATCGCCGCGTGAACCGCAGCGGCGCCGATGCGGGCGAGGAATCGAGCCTGTTCTTCGATGCCTCGAAGGTGCCGGTCGAAGTCATCCACGTCCCCAACCCGGAGATGGCCGGACTGGCCCCGGACCAGTACGAGGTGATCGGTGAGAAGGCCAGCCATCGCCTGGCCCAGCGTCCCGGCAGCTATGTGGTGCTCAAGTACGTGCGCCCCCTGATCAAGCGGCTCGACACCCAGACCCTTTCCTGTCCGCCCGCGCCGGCCGGCGTCCTCGAAGGCAGCCGCGCCGATGTCAGCTTTGTCGCCGGCCTCCTGCTCGACAAGTTTGCGTACCACCTTCCGCTGTACCCGCAAGGGGTACGCCGGATTCGTAAGCGCTAAAGCGCCAACGACTCCGCTGTATCGCCAGCACCAGCGCCTGATCGACGCCGGATTCAAGCTCAGCCGGCCCTGGCTGACCCAGGTCGCAGCCCAAGGCGCTGCGCTGCTGGAGCCGATCTACGAAGCGCAGCTGGCTTCGATTCGCGCCTCACGGATCAAGGCGATGGACGAAACCCCGATCAAGGCGGGGCGGGCCGAACCGGGCAAGCTGAAGGGCGGCTACTTCTGGCCGATCTACGGCGAACTGGACGAGGTGTGCTTCCCGTTCTTCGACAGTCGGGCCCACGCCAACGTGGAGAAGGCGCTGGGCCTCACGCCGGTGGAATGCGGCGTGCTGCTCTCCGACGGCTACGCCGCTTATACCCACTACGCGGGCAAGACTGGGCTGACCCATGCCCAGTGCTGGGCGCACACCCGGCGCAAGTTCATCGAAGCGGAACGGGCGGAACCGACGCTGGCCGCCCAGGCGCTGGATCAGATCGGGGCGATTTATGCCATCGAGGCGGAAATCAAGGAGCGAAGGCGAACCGGCGAGAAGAAGCGCGAGGATCGGTTGATCCAGTCAAAACCCCTGGTGGACAAGTTCTTCGCCTGGGTGCAGGCCTGTTTCGATGCGCAGGGTTTGCTGCCCACGAGCCCGATGACGAAGGCGCTGGCTTATGCGCGGGAGCGGCGCCTGGGGCTGGAGGTGTTCCTGACTGACCCGGAGGTGCTGATCGATACCAACCATCTGGAACGGGCGTTGCGGGCGATTCCGATGGGGCGCAATTATCCTCGGTCAACTATTAGGCAAGGTCCGCTGCCGAGAGTGGCCAGCTGTGTGGCGGGCCGCGTACTCGAGTTTGCATAATTTCAGAGGCCTTCCAGGAACTTGAGGACGGCGTCGCTTGGGCGATAGCGTTTGCGCTTGGTTTCCGGTGGCGCGATCGTGGCGAGGGCGCGTTCCTTCATTGCCAGGTCCGCTTCAACGTAGCCATGGGTAGTGACAGGACTTTCATGACCCAGCCACAAGGCGATGACCGTGATGTCGACGCCGGCCTGCAACAGGTGCATGGCCGTCGTGTGCCGAATGGAATGGGGCGAGATCATGCGTCCAGCCAACTGCGGGCACTGCGTTGTCGCCGTGGTGATCGCCAGCGTAAGGCGGTCAGCCACATTCGTGCGCGTCATTGGTAACCCGCTGCGGTTGGGTACGAGGGACTGATCGGCACGCAAGTCCATGTACTTCAACCAGTCACGGATTTCGGCTGCTGTTTCCTTCCACAGCGGCACGGTTCGTTGCTTGCGGCCCTTGCCATGCAGGCGCACCGATGACGTGACCGCAAGCGTGACGTCGGCGACCTTGATGCCGATCATTTCCGAAACCCGTGCACCGGTGTTGTAGAGCAACGCGAACATCACCCGATCACGGCGGCCACACCATGTCCCCGCGTCAGGGGCGGCAAGCAGGGCTTGAATCTCATCGCGGGAGAGAAACCCGAGCAGAGGCTTTTCGAAGCGTTTCATGGGTATCGCCAGGATCTGTTGAGCGAGTTGCAAGGCCGGCGGATATTGCAAGGCCACGTAATGGGCGAATGCCCGTACCGCCGCCAGTCGTACGTTGCGGCTGCGCACCGAGTTGTGGCGTTCGGTTTCGAGGTGGGCGAGGAAGTCGAGCACCAGCGCCGTGTCGAAATCACCCAGAGCCAGCTTGGCTGGAGGCTTGCCCTTCTCTCGTTCTGCATAGCTCAGCAGCAGCCGGAAGGTGTCGCGGTAGGATGCGACCGTTCTCGGACTGGCATTCTGCTGCTGGATCAGACGTTCGCCAAAGAAGCGCTGAAGCAAGGCGGCGAAGTCGGCGGGAACCGCAAGCAAGGGGTTCATTGCGTCGCTCCTCGGGTGTAACGGTGGAAGCGATCGGCGGCGATGGCCATCAGCTCGGGAATGCCGGTGAAGTACCAGTAGGTGTCCGTCACCTTGGCATGTCCGACGTAGGTCGATAGCGCCAGGACCGCCCGATCGACGTCAATGCCCTGCTCGTAGAAGCGTAATGTGCTCCTCACGATGAAGGTGTGACGCAGGTCATGCAGGCGGTGATGCGAGTAGTCGCCGCGGGGCTGCCAGCCCAGTTGCCGACACAGGGTCTGCAAGGCATACAGGATGCCGGACTGATTGGCGGAATGACCGTCATCACGCAGGAAGAACCGGTCGCACGCAGGTCGATGTACGAGTCGGTCACGCCGCTGGACGTAGGTAATCAGGGGCTCGGTTACGCTCGGATGAAGCGGCACCAAGCGCTGCCGGTGGAATTTGGCCTCACGGATACAAAGAACGCCAGCCTCTAGGTCGACGTCGTCGCTTGTCAGTGCGAGCGCTTCGGAGATACGCAGCCCGCTTGCGGCTAGTAATCCGATGATGCAGCGGCAAGTGGCCGGCCGCAAACCATGTTCTGGCGCCAGGCCATTGGCCGCATCGAGCAGCGCGCTCAGTTCGGAATCCGTGTAGATGTGCGGGACGAGGCGCCGGTGTGCCGGGCCAAAGAGGCTTCGCGGCGGAATCTCCGTCGCCGGATCCTCGCGCAAGCAAAAGCGTGCGAAGCCTCGCAGAACCTCGACACGCCGCGCCCAAGTGAGCGGACTCGGGCGCCGCGAGGACCGTGCCCACGCGATGGCAAGCGCCACCGTCAGGTGATCTTCCGTGCCCACTTCGTCAGCGAAGCGGGCAAACGATCGAAGCTGTGCGCCATCGATGCTGAGCATGAATCCGTGACGACGGCGATAAGCCAGGTACGTCTCGACCCGGGTCATCCAGGATGCGGGGGCGTTCATGGCTGGCTCCCGGGCCATGGCAAGGCGACGGCGCGTAAGCCTTCCAGATCGACACGAGCGTAGGTACTTGCCGTGTCGAGGCTTTGGTGGCGCAGGAGGTCGGCGATCTCTTTCACCGAAGCCCCTGAGCGCTGCAAACGGGTGGCCATGGTTCGCCGAAGCACATGGGTATTGCAGAACCGATCCCGAAGACCGCAGCGAACAAAGGCACGGTTCATCGAATTACGGATCGCTGGCACGCCCAGAGGTTTGTCGAAGGGCGCTCGGTGTCGTACGAACAGCGCTCGACTCACGGTCTGCGGTCGTCCCTGCCGTAGATATTGAGCGATCGCCTCACCCGTGGACACCGGCAGGGGTAACAACTGCACGCGCTTGCTCTTGGTGCCGCTGATGGTCAGCGTTGCGCTGCGCCAGTCCACCGACTCCAAGGTCAGGTAGGTCACTTCATGTCCGCGCAGACCAAGGTCGAGCAGGCAGCGAGCGATGGCGTAATCACGCAGCCCGACGGGGTCAGCGTGATCAAATGCTTTCAGGAAGGCATCCAGTTCGGCATCCGAGAGCACTTTGGGCAAGGTGGTGCGGCGCCAATCCGCTGCGCTCTGATGTGCATGGCGGGCGCAAACAGGGAATAACGCCGGTCAGTTAGCGGTTACGCCGTGGTAGACGCGCACGTGGCCGTCGATATACAGGTAACCGGCTTCATCGGGATCGCCCTCCATCCAGGTTTGGGCCAGTTCATGCATCCAGGCCGCCGGATCGCCCGTGCTGGCCATGAGGCTGATTTTTTCGCGCA
>JAURYL010000108.1 GCA_030653935.1 Pseudomonadota bacterium | reverse complement strand
GGCGCGAAATTCCACGCACGCTTGATTTCGCGCCGCAAGCGGACGCTCCTACGGGACATGTTTCACGTTAAGAATAGAGCCCGCCAAGGGGTGCGGACGCAACTTCGTTCCGTGGCGGTAAGGCCGCCCAAGTAGCCTACGCGACGTGAATACCATCCGGCATGAAGCCACCGGCCTCTGATCGCCGTTCGAACTCCGCCGCCGGCAGTGGCGGAGAGAAGTAATAGCCCTGGGCGATGATGCCCTCGGCGCCGGCCAGGTGGGTCAGGCAATCGAGTTGCGCGCGCGTTTCCACGCCTTCGGCAACCACTTCCAGGCGCAGGCTCTGCGCGAGGCCGATGATGGCTTTGGCGACGGCGGTATCGTCCGCTTCGACGCCGACACCATCGACAAAGGATTTGTCGATCTTGAGCACATCCACCGGGAAACGTTTGAGATAAGCGAGCGAGGAATAGCCGGTACCGAAATCGTCGATGGCCAGGCGACACCCCTGCGCTTTCAGGCTTTTCAGGATGGCCTGGCCGCGCGCGACGTCTTCCATGACCACGGTTTCGGTGATTTCCAGCTCCAGCGCGCTCCCGGGCAGATTGAATTCATGCAGGGCGGCGGCGACCTTGTCCGCGAGCGATTCATTACGGAACTGGGCGGCGGACAAGTTGACCGCGATGCGGAAGTCGGGGGCAAATTGTCGGCGCCAGGACGCGCATTGGCGACAAGCTTCATGGAGCGCGAAGTCGCCCAGCGCCGCGATCAGGCCGCTTTTTTCCGCCACCGGAATAAAACGCATGGGCGGCACCCGGCCCAACTCGGCGGAGTCCCAGCGCATCAGCGCCTCGGCGCCGAGGATGCGGCCATCGGCGCCGAGTTGCGGCTGATAGTGCATGGACAGCTCGCCCGCCGCTAACGCGTGGCGCAGATGGGATTCGATGCGCATGGCATCGGCGACGCTGATGGCCATGTCGTCGGTGAAGAACTGGAAATTGTTGCGGCCGCGCTCCTTGGCGCGGTACATGGCGACATCGGCGTGTTTCAGCAAGGCTTCCAGGGTGTCACCGTCGTCGGGGTAGAAGGCGATGCCCAGACTGGCGCCGCCGGCCACGTCGAAATTCATGATCCGGTAGGGCGCGGCCAGCGTGACAACGATTTCTTCCGCGATCCGAGCCATCGCTTCCGGCCCCTTGGCGTCCATCAGGATCAAGGCGAACTCGTCGCCGCCCAGGCGCGCCACCGTATCGGAATCACGCACGCGGGCTTGCAGGCGGCTGGCCACTTCCACCAGCATTTCGTCGCCGGCGGCGTGGCCGAGGGTGTCATTGATGGTCTTGAAGTTGTCCAGGTCGACCACGATCAGCGCCAGTTTTTCCTGTTCGCGCCGACTCTGGCTGATGCTGTGACCGAGACGATCCTGAAACAGCACCCGATTGGGCAGATTGGTCAGGGTATCGAAATAGGCGAGTCTGGCGAGGCGCTCGCGAGTGCTGACCAGCTCCGAAATATCCGAGGTGATGCCGACGAACAGTTTCTCGCCTTGTTCGCCCTCGACCACGTCGATATTGCTCCACTGGACATAGAGCTCACCATTCCGACGCCGGTTCATCAGTTCGCCTTGCCAATGTCCGGTTTCGTTCAGGCTGGCCCACATGGTTCGGTAATAGCTTGAATCCTGCACGCCGGACTTGAGCAGGCGCGGGTTCTGGCCGATCAACTCGTGTTCCTGATAGCCGGTCATCTGGCAATAAGCGGTGTTGACCCGCACGATACTGCCCTGGGCATCGGTGACGATGATGCCTTGCTGGCTGCTTTCGAACACGGTTCCCGCGAGCCGGTGCTCCCGTGCGCTCCGGCGCAGGCTATCGAGATAACGCAGGCTCAGCGCCGCGAGTGCGAGCAGGAGCAACACCACACCGATCAGGAGACCGGCGCGGTAGCGGCCCGCCCTGGCGAGTTCGGTGGCGAGGTTGTAGTGGTTGATTTCCGCGAGCCGCGCCAGAACGGCGCGTCCGGGCGTGTGAATCAGGCCGCGCACGTCCGAGGCCAGCGCCGGGCCGTGCTTGTTGATGATCTCCGCATGCCGCGCGAGTCGCTCGAACTCCGCGCGCGACGCGCCGGGCAGGCTTGCCACGTCAACACGCATGCGCGCCAGCGCGGCGGTGATGCCGGCGCTGTTCTCGATGCCGCCGATTTCCCCCCCCTCTCCCAGGGCCTGCATGAACAGTTGGTTGTTGAGCGCCATCAGCTCGTGTTTCAGGGTGCCGCCGGCGCCGTTCGAAGGAAGCGCCCGCGCGAACCGGGGCGCATCGATCTGGAAATAACGCAGGGAGTTGCGCACCAGGGCGTTGCGCCGCTTGAAGTCGTTCCATAACGTCTCCTGGTTGCGCACCGCCTTGTAGTAGGGCATCCAGATCCGATGCAGGGTGATGTCGCTCGCCACACGCGCCGCCAGTTCGGCGCGTTCCCGCTGGATGCGCGCCATCCAGTCATTGGCCTCGTCGTAATTGTTGGTGACACCGTGGCGCAGGCCAATGACCAGTTCCCGGTAGCGGCTCTGCGCCACTTCCAGACGCTCCAGACTGGCGCGCAAGGTTTCCAGACGCTCCACTCCGCCCATCACCAAGGGTAAGGACAAGCCCGCGAGCAACATGACCGCCAGCGCAGCCAGAATCAGTCCGAGTTTGATCTTGCCCAGGTTCATGGCTCCGCCGCCGGCAAGACGCCATTCAAACTGTCGAGGAAGGCCAACAATGCCTTGCGCTGCGCCGCCTCCAGCCGCACCCCAACTGATAACGCGCCATGGTGTCCACGGCATCGCCCAGGCTGGTGATGGAGCCATCATGAAAATACGGCGCGGTGCGTTCGACATTGCGCAGGCTCGGCACCTTGAACATGTGGCGATCTTCCTCAAGCCCGGTGACGTTGAAACGCCCGAGGTCGCTCTGCAACAGCGGCTTACCGCGATCAGCGAAAAAATCGCCCATAACCCCCAGGTTGGCGTACATGTTGCCGCCGACATTCACGCCCTGATGGCAGGCGATGCAACCGAGCTTGCGGAACAGCTCCCAACCCTCGCGCGCCTGCGCGCTCAATGCCAGCGAATCGCCGCGCAGATAATGGTCGAAAGGCGCATCGGGCGTGATCAAGCTGCGCTCGAATTCCGCGAGGGCGGATTGAATATGGCCGGCGGTGATGCCACCCGGCCAGATCGCGGCAAAATCGCGCCGGTAGTCGGCCACCCCCTCCAGCTTGGCGATGACTTGCCGCCAATTGGTATCCATTTCCACGGGGTTGTGCAGCGGCCCCGCCACCTGGTCCTCCAGGCTCACGGCGCGGCCATCCCAGAACTGGCTGAAATTGAAACCGCTGTTCAGCACCGTGGGCGTGTTCACCGTGTTCAGCCGTCCATCGATGCCCACTGCCAGGGCGCGCGCGTCGACGCCAGCCAGTTTCAATACGTGGCAGGAAGCGCAGGAAATCGAGTTGTCACGCGACAGGCGCGTCTCATGGAAGAGGCGGCGACCCAGCGCCACCTTGCGCGGGTCAAGCTCCAGACGCGTGGGAATGGGGGAAATCGGCTGGTCGGTGGCGGGCGGCATATAGGCCTGAAGCGGCGCGTTGCCCACCACGCCCGGTGAGAAAAACGACCATCCCCCCCAGACAAACAACCCGGCGATCATCAGCAAAAACACTGCACGTAATTGCGGCATCCAGCACCCCCCTATACCGAACTGTATCGGCGAAGGGCGGAGAAACTTGAGGAGGGTGGCCGGCGCTACAAGTTCACGCCGCCGCCCGCGCGCGCAGCACCTTGATCTGGAACAGGGTGTTGCGCTCGTCTTCTTCCAGGGCGGCGCGGATGTGATGCACGGTGGCCTGATAGCGGGGAATGATGTTGTATTTCAGAGCGTTGACCCGTTTCTGGGTCTTGCGGCTGGCGGCGAGCAGGCGCCAGAGGGCGTTTTCCGCTTCGCCCAGGCGGGCCAGGGTGATGGTGAGATCGCGCAGGCGCAGGCGCGCTTCGTCGAAGCTGACATCGGTCCACATCAGGCCCACCGGTTGCAGCGGCAACGGCTCGGCGGAGACGCTGGGGTATTCCACGCCGACGCTGGAGCGGGCGACGACTTTCAGCGCCACGGCGAGCTTCAGGCCAACCGAGGACTGGCGCAGCATCTGCCCGCCCATGCGCATCTGCACGATACCCAACCAGCGATAGGCCTCGGTCAGTTCGGCGATGGTCTGGCCCCGCAGTTCACGGTACTGGGCCAGACGCTCGTAGACCAGACGAGTCAGCAGGTCGCGCTTCTTCTCCAGCATCTGCCGGCCCTGTTCAAGAAACTTCGCCTGGCGGCCGACTTGCAGCAGCGCGCTCTTGGTGGGGGGGACGGAGAGGCGTTTTTTCATGGCAGTTGTAGCGCCGGCTTCCAGCCGGCCCCTGGTCCGGTCGGCTGATGGGTTTCGCTGCGCTCAACCCATCCTACATATTGGTGGCTGATGCTCATGCCGTCCCCTTGTGGTACTTCGCCAACTCTTCTTCGGAAACCCGGATCAGGGCCTCCGCCGGCAGCATGGAAAGGAGGTCCCAGGCGAGGTTGAGGGTTTCATGGACGCTGCGGTCCTCGTCCTCGCCCTGGCCGATGAAGCGGCGCTCGAAGGCTTCGGCGAATTCCAGGGTACGGCGGTCGGCATCGCTCAATTCCTCGGCACCGATGATCGCCGCCAGGCCGCGCACTTCCAGCGCCTTGGCGTAGCTGGCGAATAACTGGCTGGCGACGTGGGGGTGGTCTTCGCGGGTGAAGTTCTTGCCGACGCCGTCCTTCATCAGGCGCGATAGCGAAGGCAGCACGGTGACCGGCGGATAGACGCCCTGGTTGGACAACTCGCGCCCGAGCACGATCTGGCCTTCGGTGATGTAGCCGGTGAGGTCGGGAATCGGGTGGGTGATGTCGTCGGAAGGCATGGACAGCACCGGAATCATGGTGATGGAGCCGCGCCGGTTCTTGATCCGCCCGGCACGCTCGTAGATTTCCGCGAGGTCGGAATAAAGGTAGCCGGGATAGCCCTTGCGCGCCGGCACGTCGCCACGCAGCACCGCCACTTCGCGCAGCGCCTCAGCATAGGCGGTCATGTCGGTCATCACCACCAGGACGTGGTAATCCAGCTCGAAGGCCAGGTATTCGGCGGCGGTGAGCGCCGCGCGTGGGGTGAGCAGGCGCTCGATCACCGGCTCGTCGGCGAGATTCAAAAACATCACCACCTTGTTCAACACGCCGCTTTCCTCGAAGCTTTCCTGGAAGAAGCGCGCGTCGGCGTGCGAGGCGCCGAAGGCGGCGAACACCACCACGAATTCCGAAGATTCCTCACCCAGCAGCTTGGCCTGGCGCACGATCTGCGCCGCCACCCGGTTATGCGGCAGGCCTCCGCCGGAGAAGATCGGCAACTTCTGGCCGCGGGTGAGCGAGTTCATGCCGTCAATGGCGGAAATGCCGGTCTGGATGAATTCACGCGGATAGGCGCGCGCGGCGGGGTTGAGCGGTTCGCCGTTGACGTCGCGGCGGTCGCCGGAAATGATCGGTGGGCGCCCGTCACGCGGCAGGCCGGCGCCGTTGAACACGCGGCCGAGGATGTCACGCGAAACCGGCAACTTGAACGGTTCATCCAGGAAACGCACCCAGGTGCGCTCCAGGTCGAGATCGTCGGTTCCCTCGAACACTTCCACTAGCACGGCATCGTCGGCAGTGCGGATCACCAGGCCACTGCGCAGATTGCCGACGTGATCGCGCAATGACACCCGAGAACCGGCTGAAACGCCGGGCACGCCGCCCATCACGACCAGGCCGCCCTGTGCGGAGATCGCGGTACGGAATTCGATGTTTTTCATGGCTTCACCATTTTTCGGGTGGTTTGCGGGAAGTGTGGAAGACCCGCAGGACTTCCAGCACGTCACCCCGCACCCGGTACGGGATCAAATAAGGAGAATGTTGTATGACCAGTTCCCGTGTACCTGGCACACGCCCAGGACGGCCGATGCCCGGCTGTTGGGCGAGGAGGCTTACAGAAGAACGGATGTTCTGGAGCATGGCATCGGCGGCGTCGGGTTTTTTGTCGGCCAGGTAGTCCGCTTCCTGTTCAAGGTTGCGGCTCGCCTCGCGCAACCACTTAACCCGCATTCGCCCGCCCCTCGGGAGACCACTTGTTGAATACCCGCTCCATTTCTTCGTCCTCGACGAAATCCCCTGCGTCGGCTTCCACCAAGGCTTTCCTGATCTCGCCGATCTGCCAGCTTTCGCTATCCACATATTGGCGAATGGCCTCGGCGGCGATCCAGGAACGGGTGCGGCCCGTAGCTTCAGCCAGGGCATCCATCTGGTATTTCATGTCGTCGGGAACACGGACGGTGAGAACGCTGCTCATGAGAGACCTCTGTATGTAGATGTATACAACGTCATCTTAGGTCATCTATTGATATTTTGTGGCGTGGTTTCGTAATCCAGCGCGATCTGCTCGAACTCGGCCGGAATCCGGGCGATCTTTGCCTTCAGCGCGTCGAGGTCATCCGACTTGTGCTGGCTCTTCCAGCGCCGCGCCTGGGACAGGAGCGGCATCTGGATCAGCCTTCTCGCCGGGGCGCCCAGTTTCACCAGCTTCATGCCTTGGCGATAAATTTCCAGCAGGGCGGAGAGCAGTGCAAATTGCTTTTCCGGCGAGGCGAAGCTGTCAATGTCATCGGTGGCCGACTGCTGCAACAGGCCTTCCTTGATCAGGCCGGAGGCTTCCAGGGTCCAGCGCTGTTCACTGGAAAGCGCCTCGACGCCCACCAGGTTGACGATGCGCTGCAACTCCTCGGACGCGGCGAGCAGGTCGAGGGCCTGGCCGCGCGCCGCTTCCCAACCGGGATCGACGTTTTCCGCCCACCACTTGGCGGCGGAGGGCACATAACCGGAGAAGCTTTCCAGCCAGTCCACCGCCGGGTAATGGCGGGCGTCGGCCAGTTCTTTCGACAAGGCCCAGAAGGTCTGGATGATTTCCTTGGTGTGGCTGGTGACCGGCTCGGAGAAGTCGCCGCCGGGTGGTGAGACGGCGCCAATCAGGGTGACGGAACCATGGTCGCCGGACAGGGTTTCCACCCGCCCCGCACGCTCATAGAACGCTGCAAGGCGCGAGCCCAGGTAGGCGGGATAGCCCTCCTCCACCGGCATCTGGCCGAGGCGGCCGGCTACTTCGCGCAGGGCCTCGGCCCAGCGGCTGGTGGAGTCGGCCACCATCACCACGTCATAGCCCTGGTCGCGGAAATATTCGGCCAGGGTGATGCCGACATAGATCGAGGCTTCGCGCGCCACTACCGGCATGTTGGAGGTGTTGGCGACCAGCAGGGTGCGCTCCATCAAGGGGCGGCCGGTGTGCGGGTCTTTCAGTTCGGGCATGAATTCGAGCACGTCGGTCAGTTCGTTGCCGCGCTCGCCGCAGCCCACATAGATGACGATCTCGGCGTTACACCAGCGCGCGATCTGCTGCTGCAACATGGTCTTGCCGGCGCCGAACGGGCCGGGAATGGCCGCCTTGCCGCCTTTCAGCAGCGGGTAAAAGGTATCCAGGATGCGCTGCCCGGTTATCAACGGCTTCACCGCGTGGTCGCGCTGTTTGAACGGGCGCGGAATGCGCACCGGCCAGCGGTGGAACAGGCGCAATTTTTCGATGCGGCCGTCGTTCAACTTCACCCGGCCGATCACCTCATTCACCGTGTAATCACCTTCCGGCGCCAGTTCCAGCAGCTCGCCATGAATCAAGGGCGGGGTGAGGATGCGATGCAGGATGGATTCGGTTTCCTGAACCGCGCCCAGCACATCGCCTCCATCGACATGAGTGGCGTTGCGGCGGTGCGGGTCGGGCACGAAATGCCAGCGTTTCTCCCGTGGCAGGGAAGGAACCGAGACCCCTCTGGCCATGCGGTCGCCGCTCTTTTCCCAGACCGCGTTCAATGGCCGCTGCACCCCGTCGAAAATGGCGTTGAGCAGGCCGGGGCCAAGTTCCACAGAAAGCGGCCAACCGAGTCCTTCCGCCACTTCACCGGGCCGCAGCCCCGCCGTATCTTCATAAAGCTGCGCCAGCGCGGTGTCGCCATCCCGGCTGATCACCTCGCCCACCAGTCCGATCCGCCCCACCCGAACCTGCTCGCCGATCACGGTTTCCGGCAGTTGCAGCTTGACCAGGGGGCCGTTGATTTCAAGAATTTTGCCCATTTCATTTAACCCATTTCATTCTCGGTTGAGACTTACGCAACCCAACGTTTTGAATCGCACCAGTTACGGCTTCACGTATTCAACGACCATAACGTATGCCCCAGCATCGGCAAATGAAACACACCGTAGGAGGCTCCGCTTGCGGGCCGAACTGCCACGTCCACGCTGGTTATTCGGCCCGCAAGCGGAGCCTCCTACGAGCGGGGGATTCATGTCATCCATGAACCAGCGTCCCGAGATCCGGCGCGCTGGCGAATAATCTTTCCATCGCCACACGCGCCAGCTCATCCGCCAGCCGCGACTGGCGCGCCTCGAAGGTCTGGTCGAGGCGGGCGCGGTTATCGGCCAAGCGCACGCGGATACCGCCCTCGCTGATCTGGCCGAGCACGCTTAGTTCGACCTTGCGGCCCGGGGCGGCGCGCTCGACGAACCCGGCCCAATCCCGCGCCAGCCGGGGTTGGTCCGCCGGCCGCACTTCGGCCACCAGATCGCCCGGCGGCAAATCTTTCGCGGCGGTGGCAAGCCATTGCTCCAGTATCGCCAGATAGCGTTCGTCGTCGTCCACCAACTCCTGAAACGCCAGTTGCACGCCGGATAGCGTGGCTTCGGTGAGCGCCCAACGCAGACGGTCCAGTTCAGCGGCGAGGCGGGTTTCCGCCGCCTGTGCCTGGCGCCGCACATGTTTCTCGGCTTCCACCTTGGCGGCCATCACTTCGCGTTCTTCGGCCAGACGAATCTTGTCGGAGGCCTCATTCAGGATGCGCGCCTTGCCCGACTCGGCCCGTTCGCGCTGTTCCCGCGCCAGGCTTTCCGCCTGGCGGATCAAGGCCTGTTCCAGTTGGGTTACTTGTGCATCAGTGTCCATGTTTCCTCCAGGCTCGCGCCGCCCTCATTTCAGCGCATCCGGCCCCAGCACCGCGCGCACCACGTCATCGACGGCGGGAGCGTAGTCATGCGGCGCCGACAGCGGCGGTAGTTCGGTGACCACGATGCGGCCGCCTTCGTTACGCAAACGATTGAGCCAGTGGCCGCCGGCATGGGCCAGGTTCGACTCCAGCAGCACCAGAGCTTCGCTGCCGTCCTTGACCAGTATCGCCAGGACTTCCTCGACCTGGGCGGGGTCGGCGTCGGGATACACCTCGGCGCCGATCAGGCTGAAGCCCTCGGTCAATCCGGCGCTGCCGAGCACGACCAAACGCGCACCACCAGAGGGAATCTCCGCTTCATGCCTCACGCGCTGCTCCTCACGCCTGACGGGCATAACGCATACGCCGCCCTCAAAATATAAAACACCCCGTAGGAGGGTCCGCTTGCGGCCCGAAATCTCACCCTAGGCGCCTTGTTCGGGCCGC
>JAURYL010000105.1 GCA_030653935.1 Pseudomonadota bacterium | reverse complement strand
TGCGCGATCTGTTGGCGCTGATCGCCAGACGGACGTACCCGCACCGGGAAAATCTCTCGAAACCGCGTAAACCGGGGAGAAAACCGCATAAATCCATGACGCAGAAAAATTGCTGATAGGGCTTAACTTGGGTGGATTGGTTCGCGGCCGGATCGTCAATACTCGGGGGGTGCATATCCCGTCCGGCGCCACCGAACCGATAGCCACACCCCTACAATCCCGGCCACTACACCATGGAATTCAACATGACCGACACCCTGCTCCTGGTCGACGGCTCCAGCTATCTCTACCGCGCCTTCCACGCCCTGCCCGATCTGCGTTCACCCGAGGGCGAACCCACCGGCGCGCTGTATGGCGTGATCAACATGTTGAAGCGACTACGCAAAGACTATCCCAGCGCCTACGCTGCCTGTGTTTTCGACGCGAAAGGCAAAACCTTTAGGGATGACTGGTACCCCGACTACAAGGCGACCCGGCCATCGATGCCGGACGATCTGGCCCGCCAGATCGCGCCGCTGCATGAAGCGGTGGTGGCGCTGGGCTGGCCGTTGCTGATGATCGACGGGGTGGAGGCCGATGATGTGATCGGCACCCTGACTGTCCAGGCCGAGGCGGCGGGTATGGAGGCGGTGGTGTCGACCGGTGACAAAGACCTGGCGCAACTGGTCACGCACAAGGTGCGGCTGATCAACACCATGACCAACGAGATGCTGGACGAGGCCGGGGTGCTGGCGAAGTTCGGCGTGCCGCCGAATCGCATCGTCGAATACCTGACCCTGGTGGGCGACACGGTGGACAACGTGCCGGGCGTGGAAAAGGTGGGGCCGAAAACAGCGGTGAAGTGGCTCGGCGAATTCGACGGGCTGGACGCGCTCATGGCGCGCGCCGACGAAGTGAAGGGCAAGGCCGGCGAGAACCTACGCACCGCCCTCGACTGGCTGCCGATGGCGCGCAAGCTGGTGACGGTGAAGACGGATGTCGCCTTGCCGGAACACGTCAACGACCTCACCTGGCGCGAGGAAGATCGGGAGAAGCTGGCTGAGCTGTATGCGAAGTACGGCTTCCGCACCTGGCTACGCGAGATTTCACTCCCCTCTCCCGCAGGCGGGAGAGGGGCCGGGGGTGAGGGGACATCCATGCCTGGACCCGTTGGCAACGCCCCTCACCCCGGCCCTCTCCCGGAGGGAGTGGGAGAAGTGCAACGCCGCTACGAGGCCATCCTCGACGAGCCCACCCTCGCCCGCTGGCTGGAGAAACTGCAAGCCGCCGAGCTGATCTGCCTGGACACGGAAACCACTTCGCTCGATCCGATGCGCGCGCAACTGGTGGGCATGTCGTTCTCCATCGAATCCGGCGAGGCCGCTTATCTGCCGCTGGCGCACCACTACGCCGGGGCGCCCGCGCAACTGCCACTGGCCGAAACGCTGGCGCGGCTGAAACCGCTGCTGGAGGATGCGAGCCGGCCCAAAGTCGGGCAGAACCTGAAATACGACTGGCATGTGTTGATAAACCATGGCGTCAACCTGCAAGGCATCGTCCACGACACCCTGTTGCAGTCCTATGTGCTGGAAGCGCACGAGCGGCACGACATGGACACCCTGGCGGCGCGGCACCTGGGCGAGCAGACCATCAAATACGAAGCCGTGTGCGGCAAGGGCGCCAACCAGATCGGCTTCGACCAGGTGAGCGTGGAGCACGCCACCGCCTACGCGGCGGAGGATGCCGACATCACGCTCAGACTGCATCAGAGCATGTACCCGTCCATCGCCCGCGAAGCCGGGCTGGAGAAGGTCTACCGCGACATCGAAATGCCGCTCTTGCCGATTCTGGCGCGCATGGAACGCACCGGCGTGAAGCTGGACGCCGACCTGCTGCGCCGGCATTCCGTCACCCTCGGCCAGGAAATGCTGGAAATCGAGAAGAAGGTGCATGTGGCGGCAGGGCAGCCGTTCAACCTCAACTCACCCAAGCAACTGGGTGAAATCCTGTTCGGCCAGCTCGGCCTGAAGCCGAAGAAGAAGACGCCGGGCGGCGCGCCCTCCACCAATGAAGACGCCTTGCAGGAACTGGCGCTGGATCACCCCCTGCCGAAACTGATCCTCGATTACCGGGGCCTGGCCAAGCTGAAATCGACCTACACCGACAAGCTGCCGGGCATGGTCAACCCGGCCACCGGGCGCGTGCACACCACCTATTCTCAAGCGGTGGCGGTGACCGGCCGGCTGGCCAGTTCCGACCCCAACCTGCAGAACATCCCGGTGCGCACCATGGAGGGCCGCAAGATTCGCGAGGCATTCATCGCCGAACCGGGGCACGTCATCGTCTCCGCCGACTACTCGCAGATCGAGCTGCGGATCATGGCGCACCTGTCCGCGGATGCCGGCCTGCTCAAGGCCTTTCAGGAAGACGCCGACATCCACGCCGCCACCGCCGCCGAAGTGCAGGGCGTGGCGCTGGAAGACGTGACGCCGGACATGCGGCGGATGGCCAAGGCGGTGAACTTCGGCCTGATCTACGGCATGTCCGCCTTCGGCCTCGCCGCGCAACTGAACGTCGAGCGCGGCGTCGCGCAGGTCTATATCGACCGCTATTTCGCGCGGTACCCCGGTGTCGCCGAGTACATGGCGCGCACCCGCGAGCAGGCGAAAACCCTGGGCTACGTGGAAACCCTGTTCGGCCGCCGCCTCTACCTGCCGGAGCTGCAAGGCGGCGCCCCCGCCCGCCGCCAGGGCGCCGAACGCGCCGCCATCAACGCCCCCATGCAGGGCACGGCGGCCGACCTGATCAAACTGGCGATGATCGCGGTGCGCGGCTGGCTGGATGCTGCTGGATTGAAGTCAAAACTCATCATGCAGGTGCATGACGAACTGATCCTGGAAGTGCCCAACGACGAACTGGAAACCATCCGCACCGGCCTGCCGGAAAAGATGGCCGGCGTGGCGAAACTGGCCGTGCCCCTGAAAGCGGAAGTGGGCGTGGGGGCGAACTGGGAGGCGGCGCACTAGTACTTACTTGCAGCCTGTCCCACGTTGGGGCGGACCGCGTCCGCAATTGCACCCGTTGTCAACGCGAACGCTGTCCACTCCTGTGGCGACCACTTACCTGAGTCATTTACTCAACAATTAGCCATCGCTTATAATCCGCGCACCCCGCACACAGGAATAACCGCCATGAGCACCTGCGATTCGGTCTGTGAGACCGCCGCCCCCTGCCCCACTGATAACACGCAACCCATCGCCGATGTCCAGAACTATCCGGACTCGCGCAAGATCGCCATCGACAAGGTCGGCATCAAGGCCATCCGCCACCCGGTCAAGGTGCTGGACAAGACCGGCGGCGCGCAGCACACCATCGCCACTTTCGGCATGTATGTGTATCTGCCTCACCACTTCAAGGGGACGCACATGTCCCGCTTCATCGAAATCCTCAACGGCAACGAGCGGGAGTTTTCGGTGGAGTCGTTTGAAAACACGCTGCGCCAGATGGTGGTGAAGCTGGAGGCGGAGTCCGGCCATGTGGAGATGAACTTCCCCTACTTCGTCAATAAGAAGGCGCCGGTGTCCGGGGTGGAAAGCTTGATGGACTACGACGTGACCTTCATCGGCGAGATCAAGGACGGCCAGTATCTGCAAACCATGAAGGTATTGGTGCCCTGCACCAGCCTGTGCCCCTGCTCGAAGAAGATTTCCCAGTACGGCGCCCATAACCAGCGTTCCCACGTCACCATCACGGTGCGCACCAACGCCTTCATGTGGATCGAGGAAGTGATCGCCATCGCCGAGGAAAACGCTTCCAGCCAGCTCTATGGCCTGTTGAAGCGCCCGGACGAGAAATACGTCACGGAAAAGGCCTACGAGAACCCGAAATTCGTCGAAGATCTGGTCCGCGACGTCGCCGCCGCCCTGAACAAGGACAATCGCATCGACGCCTATGTGGTGGAAGCGGAGAACTTCGAGTCCATCCACAACCACTCGGCGTATGCGTTGATCGAGCGGGACAAGACCGCGTAGTCGCGCCGGCGTCTCGCCGGCTCGTATTACTCACGGAAAAACGCCGGCGCTACTCGCCGCGCAGCAGCCGGGTATCCGCCAACACCCCGCTGATCACCGGTTCGATCTTGCGCCGCATCAGCGAGCCGATGGCGGTGCTGCGGGCGAAGACCGGCGTCACCGCTTCCGCGCTCATCGCGGCCAGCCGCGCGGCGGCTTCCAGTTGCGGTTCCAGCGCCTGGCAGACGTTCATCCGCGATTCGGCCGGCCCCCGGCCACCCATGCTGAAATAGCGGCCGACGGCGTTCAGGGTGCGGTTGACCACTTCCTGGGTTTCCGGCCGTTCCAGAATTTCGGCGACGGCGGCGAGGAAGGTCTGGCCCTGGGCGGCCAGCGCGCGCGCCAGGGCATTGGCGGCGGAATCTCCCACTTCCAGTAGCGGCGCCAGGTCGGCGAGTCGCAACTCCAGGTCGGCGCGCGCCGGCAACGGCAGGGGCAAGGGTTGCGGTTCGTCCCAGCCCGCCACTTCAAGAAACGCGACGTAATGCGTGTTGCTGCGCTTGCCGCGCCGCCAGATGGCCTCGCGATTGGCTTCGTTCAGCGCCCGGGAATAGAGCAGAACGATCACGGTATCCATGATGTCCAGGTGTTCGTCCTGCAGGAACGGCAGGTGTTCGACCAGGAAATCCGCCAGCACCGGCCCCATCGCGCCTTGCGCGACCTTCTCCCGGGAGAGCATCAGCCGCGCGTTCTCGATGGACGGTTGCGCCCACCAGGCATGGCGCGCCAGTTCATCGTTCAACCCGGGGGAATGCACCACGGCCACCACCGCTTCCGGTTCGCCGGTGAGCAACAGACGGCCGAGGTTGAGGCCTTCCATCTGGCCGTGCCGGGTCCAGCGGCTGAGAAAGACCGGGTATCCGCCTGGCGAGCCGAGGGCATGGCCGGACAGCAGTTCGCGGACGTGCCGCAGGTATTTATCCAGGCGGCAGTTGGGATTCAGGGGAATGCTTGCCTCGCCCTGGCCGGTCAGCGCATGCAGGATCGGATGGGCTTCGGCCTCCTCGATCCGCACCGCTTTCAGGTCCTGCGCGAGCAGGACTTGCAGGCGGAAACTGTCTTCGGGGGAGAGGTCTTCGATCATGGTTGAACAACGCAGGCTGGAAGCCTGCGCTACAACAGTTTTTCGAAGCAGCGGCCGGCCGCCGCCACCGTGGCGTCGATGTCTGCGTCCGTGTGCGCGGCGGAGACGAAGCCGGCCTCGAAGGCGGAGGGCGCCAGATAGACGCCTTCCAGCAACATCAGGTGGAAGAAGCGGTTGAAGCCGTCCTTGTCGCTGTCCATCACCTCGGCGTAGGAAGTGGGCGGCGTGGCGCGAAAGTAGATGCCGAACATGCCGCCGACGGAATCGGCGCAGGCATTGATGCCGGCGTCGCGGGCGGCGCTATTGATGCCATCGACAAGGCGACGGGTTTGGCTGGTCAGCGCCTCGAAAAAGCCGGGCGCGGAAATCTTCTCCAGGGTCTTGAGGCCGGCTGCCACCGCCACCGGGTTGCCGGAGAGGGTTCCGGCCTGGTAGACGGGGCCGAGCGGCGCCATCTTGTTCATGATCTTGCTGCTACCGCCGAAGGCGCCCACCGGCATGCCGCCGCCGATCACCTTGCCCAGCGTGGTGAGGTCGGGAGTGATGCCGTAGAGGCCCTGGACGCAACCGAGGCCGACGCGGAAGCCGGTCATCACTTCGTCGAAAATCAGCACGGCGCCGTGTTTGGTGCAGTTCTCGCGCAGGGCTTCCAGGAAGCCGGGCGCAGGCTTGATCAGATTCATGTTGCCGGCCACCGCTTCGACGATGACGCAGGCGATCTCGTCGCCCTTTTCGGCGAACAGGGCGTTCACCTGGTCGATGTCGTTGTAATCCAGCACCAGAGTGTGGCCGGAGCAGTCGGCCGGTACGCCGGCGGAACTCGGCTGGCCGAAGGTGAGCAGGCCGGAACCGGCCTTCACCAGCAAGCTGTCGGCATGGCCGTGGTAGCAACCCTCGAACTTGACCAGGGTGTCGCGGCCGGTATGGCCACGCGCCAGGCGAATGGCGCTCATGGTGGCTTCGGTGCCGGAACTGACCAGTCGCACCATTTCGATACTGGGCAGCATGGCGACCAGTTTCTCGGCCATCACCAGTTCCATTTCCGTCGGCGCGCCGAAAGACAGACCGAGCGTGGCGGCGTCCTGGACCGCGCGCACCACGTCCGCGTCGGCGTGGCCGAGGATCAGCGGCCCCCAGGAACCGACGTAGTCGAGATAGCTTTTTCCATCCGCGTCCCAGACCCGACTGCCCTGCCCTTTCGTGAAGAAGCGCGGCGTGCCGCCGACGGAACGAAAGGCGCGGACCGGCGAATTGACGCCGCCGGGGATGACTTTCCGGGATTGTTCGAACAGTTGGTCGTTGCGGGAACTCATGGTGTGTTGTCCTCGAATAGCTGGATGAATCGTTCGGTGGCCCGCTGGGGGTCGGCGGCATCGTACAGGGCGCTGATCACGGCCAGCATGTCGGCGCCAGCGGCGAGCAGAGAGGCGGCATTATCCAGCGTGATGCCGCCGATGGCACATACCGGCAAACCGAATTCCCGCCGTGCAGCATTGAGCAGAGCCGGATCGGCGCGCCGCGCCAGGGGTTTGGTGGGCGAAGCGAAGAAACTGCCGAAGGCAAGGTAATCGGCGCCGGCCCGCGCCGCGCTTTTGGCCAATCTCCGCGCCAGGTCCAGGCTCTGATAGCAGGAGGCGCCGAGGATGGCGCCGCGCCCCATGCGCGCGCGGGCGGCGGCCAGTTCGCCATCCTCCTCGCCCAGATGCGCACCATCGGCCTCGGTAAAAAGGGCCAGGTCGGCATCGTCGTTGATGATCAGCAAGGCATCGAAACGCCGGGTCAGGCCGCGCAGCGCCACCCCCTGCTCCTGGCGGTGACAATCGCTCGCGCTCTTGTTGCGGTATTGCAGGATGCGGCAGCCACCGGCCAGGATGGCCTCGCTGACGGTGATCAGCCGGCGAGTGTCGGCCCAGTCGGGGGTGATTGCGTAGAGGCCACGCAGGCCGCTACGCGTATTCGCGCCGCAAGCGGCGCTCCTACTCGTCACCATGCACCCAATACATGCGATCCGGGATGAACTGGCCCATGCCGGGCCGATAGCCGTGCTTCAGGGTCTGCCAGGTGTAGGCCTGCGCCTCCCTCGCCGCCTCGGCCACATCCTGGCCGAGCGCGAGAAAACCGGCCAGCGCCGAGGCCAGGGTGCAGCCGGAGCCGTGGTAGGAACCGGGCAAACGCTCCCACGCCTGGGCGTCCATGACACCACGGGTGTTGTAGAGCGTGTTCACCACCTGCGCGCCCTGCTCGTGGGCACCGGTGATCAGCACGAACTCACAGCCCATATCGATCAGGTGGCGGGCACAAACGGCCAGATCGGAGGTGTCGCGCGCGTCCGCTTCCCCGCCTTCGTCCTCTTCATCATCATCTTCCGGCTCTTCCGCGAGGCGGCGCGCCTCGATGCTGTTGGGCGTCAGCACCGTGGTCTGCGGCAGCAGCAGGTCGATCAGGGCGGCCATCAATTCCTCGTTGGCGAGCGGATCACCGCGCCCGGAACTGAGCACGGGATCGAGCACCAGGGGAATGTCGGGATAGTCGGAAACCACTTCGGCGATGGCGGCGACGGCCTCGACACTGCCGATCATGCCGATCTTGATCGCTGCTACCGGCATGTCCTCGAGGACACTACGCGCCTGGTCGACGATCCACTCCGGATCCATCGGTAGATAGTCGTCCACACCAATGGTGTCCTGCACGGTAACGGCGGTGACGACAGAGAGCGGATGGCAACCAAGACTGGCCAGGGTAAGGATATCGGCCTGGAGGCCGGCGCCACCGGTCGGATCAGTGCCGGCGAAAACCAGCACGATGGGCGGGGGCGGTGTGGAAAATGAACTGGAATCCGAGAGGGACATGCTTGGCGTTATCCAATTGGCGGGGCAGAATGCGATCTTATTACATAAGTACTATCCCACTTCCGCCCATGGAATACCGAACCTGGATGTGCCTGCTCTGCGGCTACCTCTACGACGAGGCGAAAGGCTGCCCGGATGAGGGGATCGCACCGGGAACCCGCTGGCAGGATGTGCCGCCGAACTGGGCCTGCCCGGAATGCGGCGCCCGCAAGGATGATTTCGAGATGGTGGCAATTTGATTGCTATCCGTACAGAATGCACGCCACAGCCGTTTGCTCCAGGGAGGAGTAGAGCGGCGAACATAATGGAGGAATGAATTACATGCGCCGGATAATCGCCACCCTCGTCATCCTGTTCACGGCCGTCCTGACCGTCAATGCCCACGCAAGAGAAGAGCTGCTGCTCAACGTCACACTGGATTACGACCAGGAACGTGACCACATGGGCACCCAAAGCGTTTTCAACGACCTCGCCAAATACCTTTCCGGCGCCATTGGCCAGCCGGTCAAACTGGTGATGACCCAGAATGCCGAGCGCGTCGGCGAACGCATCCGCACCAACTCCTTCTCCATGCTGCTCGCGCCCGCGCAACTGGTCGGGCTGGCCATGCGCAACGGCTATACCCCGGTCGCGAAGACCGAGGCCAACACCGGCATGGTGCTGGTCGCGCGCAAGACCGCGAACATCAAATCTCTCGAAGACGCGCGCGGCAAGCGCATTGCCCTGCCGCACCAGGAATCCCTGGTGAGTTACCTGTTCAAGGGCGAGATGAACGCCCTCGGCCTGTCACCCTCCAGCTATTTCCGCCGCACCATGCACATGACCCAATACGGCGCCGTGCTCTATGCCATGGACATCGGCCAGGCCGATCTCGCAGCGATGAAGGAAGACGTCGCCCGCGACTGGATCGCGCGCGACAAGAACGCGGTGATGGTGAAAACTTTCGCCCAGGTTCCCGCCGCCGGCGTGGTGGTCAGCGACAAACTCGACGCCGGCGTGAAGGACAAGATCCGCTCCGCCTTCACCCGCCTCGACAAGGACCTGGAAAAACGCCTGACCCGGGTCAAGTTCGGTGCCTTCGATCCCGCCGACGCGATCGATTTCGAACACGTCGCCACGCGCGGCTTCTACACGCCGGAAACCCTGCCAGGGGCCACCATCCCGACCGCCGAACAGGTCAAGCAACTCATGGCCCAAGGCGCGCCGTTGATCGACGTACGCCCCCTGGCGCACCGGCGCGCCGGCTACATTCCCGGATCGATCAGCGTGCCCTACGAGTTGAACAGCCCCAAGGAAGTGGAATACGACGACGGCGTCGACCGCTTCGATCTGAGCAAACTTCCGCAAGACAAGAACGCGGCCATGATCTTCCAGTGCAATGGCGCCGAATGCTGGTTCAGCTATAAGGCCGCGCGCTACATGGTGAAACGCGGCTTCAAGCGGGTCTACTGGTTCCGCACCGGCCTCCCGGCCTGGAAAGCGGCGGGCTACCCGACACAACAAGGCTCCTGAACTGAACAAAAGCGGAGAGCGGAGTGGACAATACCAACAATCTGGCGGGCACCAAGGTGATGGTGATCGACGACAGCAATACCATTCGTCGTAGCGCCGAAATCTTTCTGCTGCAAACCGGCTGCGAGGTGATTCTCGCCGAGGATGGTTTCGACGCCCTGGCCAAAATCGCCGACCATCTGCCCCAGGTGATCTTCGTCGACATCATGATGCCGCGCCTGGATGGCTATCAGACCTGCGCGCTGATCAAGAAAAACCCTCGTTTCCGCGAGACCCCGGTGATCATGCTCTCGAGCAAGGACGGCCTGTTCGACCGCGCGCGCGGCCGCATGGTCGGCTCGGATGAATACCTGACCAAGCCGTTCACCAAGGACACCCTGCTCGACGCCGTGCGCCGCCATCGTACGCGCGCCGAATGATTCTAAAAACCCAGAGGAACACCATGACGATCAAGACCATCCTGGTCGTGGACGATTCGCCCACGGAACGGTATTTCCTGACTGATCTCCTGCGCAAAAACGGCTTTGAAATCGTCGCCGCCGAAACCGGCGAGGAAGGCGTCGCCAAGGCCAAGCAGGAAAAACCCGATCTCATCCTGATGGATGTGGTGATGCCCGGCCTCAATGGTTTCCAGGCCACCCGCATGCTCTCGCGCGATCCGTCGACGAAGGCCATCCCGGTCATCATGTGCACCACCAAGAATCAGGAGACCGACCGGGTCTGGGGTCTGCGCCAGGGCGCCATCGACTATCTGGTGAAACCCATCGTGGCCGAGGCATTGCTGGCCAAGATCAAGGCATTAGGGGCCGTAAATGAATAATTTGGACGATTATGGGTGTGCTGGCGGGATGTGCCGCAAGGCGCCGGGCGCGCGGCATGGCCACCCCCCTGCAAGCGACCGGCAACGCCGCGGCGCGCCCACCAGCGCAGCCAGAACGTTCTGGTTATTCGTTTACGGCCCCTTAGGCCAGTAAGTGGCGGCCCACTCATGAAGGACAAGCAAAGCCTCCGGGATTTTCAGACCCAGCTCGCCGAAAAGCTCAAGGCAGCGGAAGCGGCGACCGGGCCCTCCTCCAAGCTCGGTTTCATCATCGGTGGCCGCAACTGGCTGGTCAGTCTGGAGCAGATCAACGAAGTGGTCACGGTGCCGGAACTGATCGCGGTGCCCTGGGTGCAACCCTGGTTCGCCGGCGTCGCCAGCGTGCGCGGCGCGCTTTATGGCTGCACCGACCTCGGCGCCTTTCTGAACTTGGCGGAAGCGCTGCCGCAGGGCGAGGCGCATCTGCTGCTGGCGCATCCTCGCTACGGCGTCAACGCCGCCCTGCGCATCGAACGCACACTCGGCTTGCGCGCCGTCGAGAGCTTGTTGCCCGAACCGACGCCGGCCGATGGATCGCCCTGGGCCGCCGCTCACTGGCGGGGCCAGGATGGTCAGGCATGGGTAGAACTCGATGTGGAAAAACTGGTTGCGGCTCCCGCCTTCCTGGAAGCGGGTTTAGGTTTGTAGTTTGGGTTTTAACCCGGATATTTCATGAATTCGCGTGATGATCGCGCAGATCATTGTTTGTACAGGGAATTTTTCGAAGGAGCGGCGTAGTTATTCATACGCCCGACTGAGCAAAGCTTTCCTGTGCGGACAAGGGGCCAGCGAGGGCACGCGAGGATTCATGAAATATCCGGGTTAAATAGCACTCCCCGCGCCAGCGCGGGGCATGGAACATCTGGAGGGAACTAGGCAATGGCAATGAATAAGCCGCAACTCGATATCGGCAAGTCTTTCGGCGGCCTCGGGCCGGGCCTCGCCGCCCTGATGAATCGCTGGATGACACTGGACCCAGCGCGCCTGCCGCTACTGGGCAAGCTGGCGCCGGAACAACGCCACCCCATCGTGGTGGTGTCGCTGCTGGCTTCCATGCTGCTCGCGGCCCTGCTCTTGGTCTGGTACACGGTGCAAATCGGCAACCGCGCGGAATACGTGGAAATCTCCACCCGTTTGCAGATGCTCTCGCAGCGTTACACCAAGACCGCGCAGCAGGCCGTGCTGGGCAACAAGATCGCGTTCAAGCAACTGGACGACAGTCGGCAAGCTTTCGCCGACGGACTCAGCACCCTGGTCGACGGCGGTGCCGGCGTCCCCTCGTCGCCCGGATCGATGCAGGGCGAACTGGGTGAGCTGAAAAAACGCTGGGAAATTTCCAGAAAGGACATCCAGGCCCTGGTCACCCAGCAGGACACGCTGATCACCCTCAGTCGCGCCCTGGTCGAAATCAACCAGCGCAACGCCGAACTGCTCGACCTGGCCGAACAGGTCATCTCGCTGCTGCCCGCCGATTCACGCAAGCAGCTCGCCTTCGCCAACCAGCAGGCCCTCTGGACCCAGCGCATGGCGAAGAACGCCAACGCCCTCCTCTCCTCCGACCTGATCAATCCGGAAACCGCCTATCTGCTCGGCCAGGACGTACGCACCTTCCGCGAAGTCCTCCAAGGCCTGATCGATGGCAGCGGCGCAATCGGCGTGGTCGCGGTGAACGATGCCGATGCGCGCGAGAAACTGCTGGAACTGCGCGAGGTGTTCAACGCCTTCGAGAAGCAGGTCGACAACATTCTCAAGAACATGCCGCAACTGGTGGAAGCCAAGCGCGCGGCGCGCGAGTTGTTCGACGAATCGGAAAAACTGCTCACCATGACCCAGCGGCTTACCGAGCGCTACCAGGCGATGGGCGCCGGCATCTCGTTGCTGTTCGCGGTGCTGTTCGCGGTGATCGCCCTGGCCGCCCTGATGCTGCTCGGCGTGCTCAACGTCGGCGAGGCGAGCCGCCGCGCCGAGGAAGCCGCGCGGGAAAACCAGCGCAACCAGGACGCCATTCTGCGACTGCTGAACGAAATGGGCGACCTGGCGGATGGCGACCTGACGGTACAGGCGACGGTGACGGAAAACATCACCGGCGCCATCGCCGACTCGGTCAACTACGCCATCGAGGAACTGCGACTGCTGGTGCAGGGCATCAACCGCGCCTCCGAGCAGGTCACCCAGGCCGCCTCCGAGGCGCGCGCCAGTTCCGACGAGCTGCTCGCCGCCGCCGAACTCCAGTCACGCCAGATCACGGAGACCAGTGAAGCGGTGGGCCAGATGTCCACCTCCATCGTCCAGGTCTCGCAAAACGCCGCCGACTCCGCCCGCGTGGCCGAACAATCCCTGGCCACCGCCCGCAAGGGCGGCAACTCGGTGCGTAACGCCATCGCCGGCATGAACTCGATCCGCGACCAGATCCAGGAAACCTCGAAACGGATCAAACGCCTGGGCGAATCCTCCCAGGAGATTGGCGAGATCGTGGACCTGATCTCGGACATTACCGAACAGACCAACGTTCTGGCGCTGAACGCCGCGATTCAGGCTGCGGCCGCCGGCGACGCGGGACGCGGCTTTACCGTGGTCGCGGAAGAAGTGCAGCGTCTGGCGGAACGCTCGGCGCAGGCAACCCGACGCATCGGCGCCATCGTCAAGACCATTCAAAGCGACACCCAGGACGCGGTGAACGCGATGGAAACTTCCACCCAGGGCGTGGTGGAAGGAACCGTGCTGTCCGACGCGGCCGGCCACTCACTGGCTGAGATCGAGTCGGTGTCCGACGAACTCGCACGCCTGATCCAGCGCATTTCCGACGCCACCCAGGCGCAGACCGGCACCGCCCAGCAGATCGCCGACAACATGCGGGAAATTCTCGCGGTGACCGGCCAGGCTTCCGACGGTGCCCGTCGCAGCGCGGTTTCGATCGGCCAGCTGTCGCTGTTGTCGGATGAACTGAAGGTATCCGTCTCGGGCTTCAAGCTCTGACACCCAAGGCTAAGGGGCCGTAAATGAATAACTTGCACGATGATGGGAGTGCTGGCGGGATGTGCCGCAAGGCGCCGGGCGCGCGGCATGGCCGCTCCCCGCAAGCGGCCGGCAGCGGAGTCGTTGGCGCTTTAGCGCTTACGAATCCGGCGTGTCCATACGGGTGCAACACCACGGCGCGCTCGCCAACGCGGCCAGAATGTTCCAGTTATACGGTTACGGCCCCCAAGGAGTTCGCGGCATGAGCACGGAAATGGAGTTTGATCTAGGTTCACTTACCTGGGTCAAGGCGGAACTGGACAAAGCGCTCCAGGCGGCGCAACAAGCCCTGGTGGGCTGGAACGGCAGCGACGCGACACCGCTGAAAAGTGCCGCCGCGCACCTGCACCAGGTCTATGGCGCCCTGCAGATCGTCGATCTGCGCGGCCTCTCCCTGCTCACCACGGAAACCGAGCGCCTGCTCTCCGACATGGCCGAGCGCTCCGACCCGCGCGAGGCCCAGTCAGCCGAAATCGCCCTGCGCGCGATCGAAGCGATCAAGTCTTATCTCGACGGCCTCATGGGGGGTGCCCCGCACGTCGAGATGAAGCTCGCCCCGATCTTTCAGGAAGTCGTGGCGCGACGCGGTGGCGAGCCTCCGGCGCCCAGCGAGTTGTTCTATCCCGACACCCAGGCGCGCGTGGCGCGCGCCGAGCCCGAGTTGCCGATGGACGACGCCAGCCGCGCCCGCGCCATCCGCAAGGCTCGCGCTCTGTATCAGAAGGGCCTGCTGCAATTCCTGCGCGACAACGAACCGATCTCCGGCCTGATGCGGATGGATGAAGCGGTGCGCGCGGTCGAGCGGCTCGCGCCCGGATCGGCGCAATACACCTTCTGGTGGACCGCCGCCGGCCTCATGGAGTTGCTGCGGCGCAATGGCGCGCCCACCGACTTCTGGCTGAAACGCATGTGCGGCCGCGTCGACCTGCAAATGCGGCGACTGATGGAAGGCTCGCGGCAACTGGCTGACCGTCTGTTCCGCGACGTCCTCTACTACATTGCCCAGGACAGCAACCCCAGCGGCCGCGTCGCGGAGGCGCGCGCCTTGTTCCAGCTGGAACGCTATCTGCCGCCGGCGGCCGGCGATGACATCGCGGCCTCGCAACTGCCTCACCTGAACAGCCTGCACGACGCCCTGGCCACCGCCAAGGATCACTGGATGCGTTATTGCGCCGGTCGCGCGGAAAGCCTGGATCCCTTCCAGAAAGCCGCCCTCGCGCTGTTCGAAAGCAGCACCCGCCTACCCAACGGCGCGCTGCAATCACTCACCCGCATCATCCAGGCCGTGGCGAAGCGCCTGCCCGGCACCGCCGACGCCACCCAGAATGAAGCCCTGCAACTGGAAATGGCCACCGCCCTGCTGCTGGCGCAGAACGCCGTCGATCACTTCACCCGCCTCGGCAGCGAATTCGAGCGCCAGAGCGACACCCAGGCGATGCGGCTGCAAGCCGCGATCGACCCGATGTTCGATGCCTCACGCATTCCCAGCGTCGATCTGCTCGACGCGTTCTCGCACGCCGCCCAGGAAAAACTGGTACTGGCCCAGGTCACTCAGGAAATCCAGGCCAACCTCAACCAGGCCGAGGACATCCTCGACCAATTCTTCCGCGACCCGACCCAGCGTGGTGGGCTGCCGCTGGTGCCGTCGCTGATGAAACAGATCGTCGGCGCCCTCAATATCCTGCAACTGGATATCGCGGCCGAACTGGTCAACGAGGCGACACGCCGGGTCGCCTACTTCTCTGAAAACGACGCGCAAATCGCCCGGGAAGACCTCGACTGGGTGGCGGAAGCACTGTCATATCTAAGCCTTTACCTCGAAGCCCTGCGTTACGGCCGCGACGACAGCAAGGCACTGAAAACCCTGCTGGATCGGCCCATGGCCAGCGGCGCGCGGGAAGCCACCGTGGAAACGGAATTGCGCGACGAAGCCGAACAGATTCAGGCCACGGCGCGGCAATTGGCGGAACAGGGCGACAACGCCGAAGGACGCGCCGCGCTCAAGGCCGAACTGATCCAACTGGCGCGCGACGCCGATCTGGTCGACGACAGCGATCTCCGCGACAAGGCCGATACCGCCGCGCGGGCGCTGGAAACGGCCGACAGTCCGGAACAGATCCGTCGCGCGGTGGAAGATATCGCCACCGCGCCGGCACCCGCGCCCAGCGCCGATGCCGTGCGTCTCGCCGCCGCCTCCGACGAGGCTATCGACCGTGACATCCTGTTCACCTATATCGAGGAAGCCCAGGACGTACTCGGCAGCATCGCCGTCCAGCTTTCCCGCCTGCACGTCAGCGCCTACGACAACGAAGCCGTCAACACGGTCCGGCGCGGCTTCCATACGCTCAAGGGCAGCGGCCGCATGGTCGGCCTCACCGAGCTGGCGGAACTGGCCTGGGAAGTGGAACAAACACTCAACCAGTGGCTGCGCGACGAACGCGCGCCCAGCGGTGAGCTACTGAATTACCTAGAGGACACCGCGAACGCCTTCCAGGTCTGGATCATGGAACTGGAAGATCAGGGCCAGGCCAGAGTCGAATCCGAACACCTGATCCGAAAGGCGCGACAGCTGCGCAACGCGGACGCCGACCCGGAGACGACGCCCCCAAAGTCTGAAGCCGGCGTCCAGGCGAAGACCGCCGCGGCCGCCGGCGACCGCATGGCCGCCACGACCACGCGCGATCAGGCGGAGGGCGTGGATGACAGTATCGCCATCGGCGAGCACCGACTGCCCACGGAGTTGTTCCGCATATTCAGCGCCGAAGCGGCTCAACGCCTCGGAGAACTGCGCAACGCGCTGGACAAGCTCGGACATGAGCAGCATCCCGGCGCCTGGGAGGCCTTCATCCGCGCCGCCCACACCCTGGCCGGAATCGCCCGCACCACCGGCTTCCCGCCGCTGGCGGACGACGCCCTCAGCGTGGAACTCTGGGCGGCTGCCTGGCCGGACAAAACGCAATCCCTGGCGGCGCCGATCCGCGACGCCTTGTCCAGCGCCATCGACCATCTCGACGCGAGCGTGAACGACATCCTGGCGCATCGCTTCCCACAAGTGCTCCCCATCATCGAGCAACTGCTTGCTGGTTTCGGCGGCGAGAGCGAGGCGGAAGCCGAGAACGCCACCGAGATCGAGGCCAAGGCGGTGGCGGAAGCCGATGAACCTGAGGAAGCGGTTGAACCTGAGGAAGCGGTTGAACCTGAGGAAGCGGTAGAACCCGAGGAAGCGGTAGAACCTGAGGAAGCGGTTGAACCTGAGGAAGCAGTAGAACCTGAGGAAGCGGCGGAACCCGAGGAAGCAGTAGAACCTGAGGAAGCAGCGGAAGCCGAAGACGACGATCCCCTCCCCGAGAGCGTCACCACACTCGCCGACGACGCCACCCGTGACGATCTCGATAGCCAGCTGCTACCGATTTTCCTCGAAGAAGCTGGACACCTGCTACCGCAAATCGGCGCCGCGTTGCGTGCCTGCCGCGCCGCGCCCAGCGACAGTCACGGCCGAGACGCACTCAAACGCGCGCTCCACACCCTGAAGGGTTCCGCCCGCATGGCGGGCGCCATGACTCTGGGTGAAGCGGTACACGCGCTGGAGAGTGAAATCATCGAACTGGGTGGCGGCGCCATTGGCGAAACCCTGCTCGACAGCCTCGAAGCCGGCTACGACCGGATTGCCGACAAGGTCGAACACTACAAGAGCGGCGACAGCGCGCCGGCGCCGACAGTTGCAGCGGACACGCCCACGCAGGACTCGGAGCAACCCGCCGCCAAGGTGGCGCCTGCGGCACCACAGATGCCTGACGCAGCCGAACGGATGGAGGACGAACTGCGCCTGCGTCAGACACTGCGGCAGAAGTCGGACATTCTCGACACCTTGCTCAACGAAGCCGGCGAGGTCTCCATCGCCCGCGCGCGCATCGAAAACGTGCTGACCGGCTACAAACAGAGCGCACAGGAACTTACTGCCAACGTCGACCGCCTGCGTTCCCAACTGCGGGAAATGGAAATCCAGGCGGAAACCCAGATGCGCTCGCGCCTCTCGCAGATGGACGAGTCACAATTCGACCCACTGGAATTCGACCGTTTTTCTCGACTGCAAGAACTCACCCGCCTGCTCGCGGAAAGCGTGAACGACGTTGCCACGGTGCAGGACAACCTGTTGTCCGGCATGACCGAGGCGGAAAACGCCCTGGTGCAGCAATCGCGGATGACGCGCAACCTGCAACAGGAGCTCATGCACATTCGCATGGTGCCAATGAACACCCTGGCCGAGCGGCTACACCGCGTCGCCCGCCAGGCCGCCAAGGACACCAAGCGTCGCGCCCATCTGGAAATCGACGGTGGCCATACCGAGATCGACCGCACCGTTCTCGACAAGATCGCGGCGCCGCTGGAACACCTGGTGCGCAACGCCGTCGCCCATGGCATCGAGGACCCGCGCCTGCGCGCGGACGCCGGCAAATCGGAGTACGGAGAGGTGCACCTGACGGCGCGCCAGGCCGGCAACGAAATCGTGCTGACCCTGAGCGACGACGGCGCCGGTATCGATCATGCCGCCGTGCGCGCGCGCGCCATCGCCCACGGCCTGCTGGAAGCGGATGCCGTAGTCAACAACGACCAGCTTGAGGCATTGCTGTTCCGTTCCGGCTTCTCCACCGCCAACGAGGTGACCGAACTGGCCGGACGCGGTGTCGGCCTCGACGTGGTGCGCAGCGAAATCACCGGCATCGGCGGCCGTGTCCAACTGGAGTCCAGTCCCGGCACCGGCACCCGCTTCACCCTGCACCTGCCGCTCACCCTGGCCCTATCGCACGTGGTGCTGACCCGCGCCGGTGGCGTCACCTATGCCTTGCCATCCGGTCTGGTCGCCCTGGTGCGCGAAGTCCGTGCCGAGCAGATGCCCGCGCTGCACGAAACCGGCTACCTGATGCTGGGTGATGAAACCTACCCCCTGCGCACGCTCGCGGAACTGGTGGGACGCAGCGCGCAGGCCAGCGAAAGCCGCTACCGCACCCTGCTGTTGCTCCGTTCCGGCGAGCAGCGCCTCGCCATCCGCGTCGATGCCCTGGAAGGCAACTTCGAGGCGGTGGTGAAGAACATCGGCCCGCAACTCGCGCGCATCGCCGGCGTCACCGGCGCCACCGTGCTCGGCGACGGCCGCGTCGCGCTGATCATCAACCCCTTCCAACTGGCGGAACGTGCCCCCCGGCTTCCCGCCGAGGTAGAGGAAGCCGAAGTCGCGCAGGCACCGCTGGTGCTGGTGGTGGACGACTCCCTCACGGTGCGCAAGATCACCTCCCGCTTCCTGGAGCGCGAGGGTTTCCGGGTCGCCATCGCGCGCGACGGCGTGGAAGCACTGGAAGCGCTGGAAGACGAAATACCCGCCATCATGCTGCTGGATATCGAGATGCCGCGCATGGATGGCTTCGAAGTGGCGCGCCATGTACGCGCCAGTGGCGTTACCCGCAACCTGCCCATCATCATGATCACCTCGCGCACGGCGGACAAACACCGCCATCACGCGAAAGAACTGGGCGTCAACGCCTACATGGGCAAGCCCTATCAGGAAGACGAATTACTGGAGGAAATCAATCGCCTGGCCGGCCTCGCCGTCGCCAGCTGAAACAGAGGGCTGGTGGGAGTGCAGCCTCCCGCCTGACCCGAGAAGATAACGAATCGCCATGAGCGATCTATAAACGGATGACCCAAATGTCCAAGCAGCGCATTGCCCCTCTGGTCCTGGCTCTCAGCCTGACCGTCACACCCCTGTCCGCCGCGCCGGTGAAACAGACAACCCCCATGACCGCCGAAGAATACGAGCCCCGCATCCAGCAGGCGACGGCCAACCCGAAGACGCTCGCCGCCGGCAAGCGTGCCGCTTTTCTGTGTCTTTATTGCCACGGCGAGGACGGTAACAGCGTCCAGGAAAACATCCCTAATCTGGCCGGACAGAACCCGGTCTATCTACTTACCCAGATCGAGAAGTTCGGCGATGGCCGCCGCACCGACGCGTTCATGTCGGGCCTGATCAAGTCACTGAGCAATGAGGATCGCGTCAGCATGGCAGTGTATTACGCCGCCATGCGGCCCATTCCGTCGAAAACCGGGGACGAACGACTGGTGGCGGCCGGCAAGAAACGCTATCTGACCACCTGTTCCGGCTGCCATGGCCCCAAGGCCACCGGCAGCAAAACCGTCGCCCGCCTCGCCGGACAGCGCGCCTCCTACCTCACCGAGGCGCTCGCCAACTACCGAGCCAGCAAGAGCCCGCGCACCGATCCGGTGATGACCCTGGTCGCGCGCAAGCTGGCGCCGGAAGACATCCCCGCCATCGCGGCCTATCTTTCCACGCTGAAATAACCCCGGGAACGACCGAGCTGCCGCCGTGAGACGAGACCGTCAGTGGCGCACGCTCATCCGATAGACCTTGCCTTCCATCATCCCCGGCACCCAGAGTTTGCCCTGGTCGTCGAGGAACAGATCGGCCGGGCCGGCGAGCGGCGTGTTTGGGTTGGCGGTGCTGATCTTGCCACTATGGCTGTCGAGGACGTGGAGCAGGCCGGCGGGTTCGAATTTGACCCAGTTGGAGATCAGCCAGCGGTTGGCGCCGAGACTGACCACGCCATCGAAGTAGCCGGCCGGGCTGGGTTCCCAGGTTTTTTCCAGCTTCGCCGTGAAGCCGTCGAGCAGGTAGGACTTCACCTTGCCGTTGGCCTGGTTGTCGCTGCCCCACTCCACCACGATCAGGCGGCCGCCCAGCTTCTTGAGGCCGTTCGGCCCATTGGGCGGAATGTCGAACTTGAGCTCGCTGTAGCCGCGGCCGGGCAGATCGATGATGAAGACCTTGCCGAGGTCGGTGCTGGAAAGCAGCAGGCGGCGGTTGTCGTAGCGGGCGAAGGAATTGAGAAACTTCGCGCCGCTGGCGGCGAGATCGAGCTCGAACACGCGCTTGCCATCCCGCTGGCGAAAGCCCAGGACGCGGTCGATGTCGGCGACGTAGAGGACGCCGTTCACCGCGATCATGCCCTTGGGCGCGTCGAGCTGATCGACCCATTTCAGCGCCTTGATATTGCCCTGGCGGTCGAGCTTGGCGATGTAGCCGTCGCCGTCCTTCGCGAACGGCTCCAGCTTGACGCCGACATTGGAGACGAACACATCGTCGCCGCTGACCACGACGCTCTCCGGTGAATTGAAGCCCGTGATGGTCTTTTCGACGATGACCGAAGCCGCGTGGGCGGGCAGGGTCAGCAGGGCGAAGAGCAGGGGGAGAAATGGGCGCATACCGGACTCCAGATAAAAAAACGCCGGCGAGACGCCGGCGCTACTTACACCATCGCGCCAGATTCCGGCTTCACCACCGGCTTGATGAAATCTTCCCGCGAGACGCCCAGCCACATGACGATGGGGCTGGCCACCAGCACCGAGGAATAGGTACCGACGACGATGCCGATGGTCAGGGCCAGAGCGAAGCCGTAGAGCACCTCGCCGCCGAGCAGCAGCATGGACAGCACCATCAGCTGCGTGGTGCCGCTGGTGATGATGGTCCGCGACAGGGTGGCGGTCTTGGCGTTATCCATGATCGCGGCGACATCGGTGGCACGGGTCTTCTTGAAGTTCTCGCGGATACGGTCGAACACCACCACGGTGTCATTCACCGAATAACCGAGCACGGCCAGCACCGCCGCCAGCACGGTGAGGGAGAAATCCAGCTGGAACAGCGACCAGACGCCGAGGACGATGAAAACATCGTGCGCGGTGGCGAAGATAGCGCCCAGGGCGAAACGCCATTCGAAGCGCAACGCCAAATACAGAACGATGCCGATGGAGACCACCAGCAAGGCCAGGGCACCGTCCTCGAACAGCTCGTTGCCGACCTGCGGACCGACGAACTCGACCCGCTTCAACAACACCGTCGCATCGTGTTGTTTCAGGGCCACCATGACTTTTTCCGACAACTGCGCCGAAGTGACGCCCGCTTTCACCGGCAGGCGCACCAGCACGTCGCGCGAGGTACCGAAGTTCTGCGCCGACACGTCGCTGTAACCGGCCTTGGTCAGATGCGCACGAATGCCGGCGACGTCGGCGGGCTTTGGATAGCTCACCTCCATCACCGTGCCGCCGGTGAAGTCGACGCCGAGGTTGAGGCCCTTGGTAGCGAGCAGCGCGATGGAAGCGACGATGAACAACACCGACAGGTAGATCGTGCTGCGCGCGTAGCGCATGAAGGGGATGTCGCGCTTGATATGGAACAGTTCAATCATGTCACTACCCCTTAAATGGATACTTTGGTCAGGCGCTTCGCCCGGCCGTAGGTCAGGTTGACCATCGCCCGAGAAACAATCACCGAGCTGAACATCGAGGTCAGGATGCCGAGGCAGAGGGTCACGGCGAAGCCGCGTACTGGCCCGGAACCCAGCCAGAACAGGGCGAAACCGGCGATCAGGGTGGTGATATTGGAGTCCAGGATGGTGTCCCAGGCGCGGTCGTAGCCGGCCGCAATCGCCGCCTGCGGCGACATGCCCAGGCGCAGCTCTTCGCGGATGCGCTCGGCGATGATGACGTTGGCGTCGATGGCCATGCCCAAGGTCAGGGCGATACCGGCGATACCGGGCAGGGTCAGGGTCGCCTGCATCATCGACAGCAGCGCCACCAACAGGAACAGGTTGACCGCCAGCGCCAGCACCGAGACCACCCCGAACAACTGGTAGTAGACCACCATGAACACAGCGACGACGGCGAAACCGATCAGGGTCGAATTCATGCCGCGCTCGATGTTGTCGGCGCCCAGAGATGGGCCGACGGTGCGTTCCTCGACGATTTCCATCGGTGCCGCGAGAGCGCCGGCGCGAAGCAACAGGGCGACGTCGGAGGCCTCCTGGGGCGAATCCATGCCGGTGATCTGGACGCGGCCACCACCGATTTCCTCGCGGATCACCGGCGCCGTGACCACTTCGGTCTTGCCCTTTTCGATCAGCAGGATGGCCATGCGTTTGCCGACGTTCTCGCGGGTGACGTTCTTGAACAGGCGGGCGCCGCGGCCATCGAGATTGAGGTGGACGGCCGCCTCGTTGGTCTGGCTGTCGAAGCCAGGCTGGGCATCGGTAATGTAGTCGCCGGTCAGCACCACGGTTTTCTTCACCAGTACCGGCTGGCCACCGCGCTCGTAATACAACTCGGTACCGAACGGCACCTGGCCGCCGGTCGCGGCCTGAACCGTGGCCGGGTCCTGCATCCGATCCTCGTCCACCATGCGAATTTCCAGGGTGGCGGTGCGGCCGAGGATTTCCTTGGCCTTGGCGGTGTCCTGGACGCCGGGCAACTGCACCACGACGCGGTCGATACCCTGCTGCTGGATCACCGGCTCGGCGACGCCCAGTTCGTTGACCCGGTTGCGCAAGGTGGTGAGGTTCTGTTGCAGCGCGTATTCCTGGGTCTTCACCTTGGCCTGCTGTTTCAGGCTGCCGGTGAGCACGAATTCCTCGCCCACCTCGCTATCCGCCAGCTGCACGTCCGGGTAATTTTCCTCGACCGCCTTGCGCGCGGCATCGCGCTGCACGGCATCGCGGAATTTGACGATGACCAGCTCGCCCTCACGATTGATGCCGGTGTAGCGCACCTTGTTCTCGCGCAACAGGGTGCGGATGTCGCCCTGATAGCGCTCGGCCGCCTTCTCCAGCGCCTTGGGCATGTCCACCTGCAACAGGAAGTGGACGCCGCCGCGCAGGTCCAGGCCCAGGTTCATCGGCAACGCGCCCAGCGCCGTCAGCCAATGCGGCGAGGCCGGCAGCAGGTTGAGCGCCACCGTGTAGCCCTGCCCGAGCGTGGCCTGGAGCGCGTCCTTGGCCTTGAGCTGGCTATCGGTGCTGGCGAAGCGCGCCTTGACGCCGCGCTCGTCCAGCGCCACCCCCTGGCTGACGATGCCGGCCGCGCTCAGGGCGGTTTCCACCTTTTGCAGCAGCGCCGTATCCACTTTTTCCGTGGTACGCACCGGCAACACCTGCACCGCCGGCACCTCGCCGAAGAAATTGGGCAAGGTGTAGATGAACGAAATCAGCAGGGCGGCGCCGATGACGATGTATTTCCAGAGGGGATAGCGGTTCATTTTCGGCGATGAGTGATGGGAAATGAGGGGCGGAAAGCGATCTTCGGGGGGCGAGCGGGGGTTTCAGCCCCCGCCCCGCATCCCCCATTTCTCACAGATCCTTGATCGTTCCCTTGGGCAATACGGTCTGCACGGCGCCGCGCTGGAAATGGGATTCCGTGCCACCGCCGATGTCCAGGGTAATGTACTGATCGGTAATCTTTACCACCTTGCCGACCTGGCCGCCGGAGGTGATGACCTCATCACCCTTGGCGATACTTTCCTGCATCTTCTTCTGATCCTTGGTCCGCTTCATCTGCGGGCGAATGATCATGAAATAGAACAGGGCGAAGAGCACGATCAAGGGCAGGAAGCTCATGATCGGATCGGGTTGCGCGGGATCGGCGGCGTAAGCGGGAGAAATCAGCATGATATGAATGAGTGGGTTGGAAAAAACTCGCGCATTCTAGCAGCCTCGCGCCCCAAGCTCTTGAACCCTAAACACTTTGATGCGTTCCCGCGTCTCCGGATGGGTCGAGAACAGCGTGAAGCCGGCAGCCGCGCCCGGGCGCGCGGCTTCCAGGCGCGTCATGATGTCGGCGAAGCGGCGCGGTGGCAGGCAGGTTCGACGCATCAACGCGAGCGCGTGAGCATCCGCCTCGCTTTCCATCGCGCGGGAATAGCCGGTTTGCAGCAAGAGGGCGGGCAAGCCGCTGGCCAGGTCGGCGATGCCACCGAGATCGCCAATCAGCACTTGCGAGAACACCACGACACCGGCGCCGGCAAGCGCCTGGCGCAGAGCATGGTGATGCCTGACATGGCCGAGCTCATGGGCCGCCACCGCGATCAATTCATCATCGTGATGCGCCAACTTCACGATTTCATCGGTAAAAACCAGCGTGCCCCCGGGCAGGGCCAGGGCATTGGCGCCAAGCTCACCGCCGCCGCGAAACTCCAACCGCCAGCTCGGGCAACCCCCGGCTTGCTCGCACACGGCTCGCAAGCGCTGTCTCAGCGCCTCCTGACGCGATGCCGGCAGAGCGCTGGGCTGCAACACCCACTGGTCCAGCGCCGCCAGGGCGTGGCCGCCCATGCCGTCCTCGATACCGGCCGGCACGCTTTCCACGACTACCTCGGCGAGCCAGGGCAGCCCGTGGCGCAGGCCCAGCCAGGCCGCCGCGACACTGAAAACCAGAGCCACCAGCGCGACCCAAAGGCGCGATTCCAGGCGAAACACGCCCGCCGCCAGCCGTCCCTGGCCGAGCCGTCGCGCCAAGGCATCGACCGCCGCGTGGTCGTCGCTATGCAATTCGCCGGCGCCTTGCAGGTAGATCACGCGCGGCACGCCAGCAAGACGGTCACCGACGCGCAGCCGCGACCAGGGAACATGGATTTCGCCCACCTCATCCCGCACAAGCAACCCATCGGGCTCGGGCGATTTTTCCGAGCCGGAAATACAACTCACCCCCCGCGCGGCGCTGGATCGGCCGTCAAAATAGCGGGCGGTAAATGAATTCACGCGATACCCAGGTCCACATTGAAAGCCTCGGCCATTTCCGCGCCGGCGGCGGCGACACCGACACCGGATGCGGCGACGAACCCATCAAGCCCGCGCGCCGGCCCGACCACGGCCAGGTTGTCCAACCAGTAGCGAGCGCTGCGCACTTGTGCCCAGGGAATGTACAGACCCAGCGTCAGCACGATCAGCAGCAGATTGGACACATAAAGCCCGATCAAGCCGCGCGCCGTGTGGCGTCCGGCGAAACGCAAGGCGCCGAAGCGCGTGCCGATGAAGGTGAGGCGGGCAATGCGCGCCTTGACGTAACCGGCGGCAATCGGCGCGACGGCATAGAACAGCAGCAGGCCGACGCCGAACAGTCCCATCATTTCGGTCAGCCCCACGGGCGCGGCATGCTGGAGTGTGGCGACCACGATACCGGCGGCCACGATGACCACCAGGGGCGCCAACATGATCAGGGAGGCATTCATGAAGATCCCGTAGTAGGAGCGGCCCCGCCCCTGAAAGCGGGCACGGGTGGCGCCGAAGGCATGGTTGCCGGCGATGAACGCGGTTTTGCGAAACAGCAGATAGGGCAGCAGCAGCCCGAGGCTCAGCAGCATCAGCGCGCCCCAGCCAACGAAGATGCGGGTGGCCTCGCCCAGGTCGCCCTGGAAATCGAAACGCAAACCGCGATGGCTGCTGTTGCGGGCGTTGAATTGCAGCGAACGCACCACGATCCAGGGCATGGCGAGAAAGAACAGCGCCAGCAGCAGCAGCGACAACCAGGGCAGGCTGTGCTGCGTCAGCGCATAGAGGGCAAACAGCGCGAAGGCGATCAGCCGCCCTTTCAGGATGGCGATGGGGTCGGCCAGGTAATCAAAATTGTGGCCGTCGAGCAATGTGTGGTTATTGAAATAGCGCTTGCGCCGCACCTTCGCCCAGGCGGAATAAATACCCAGGGTCAGCAGGCTCAAGGCGAGATTGACGATCCAGATTCGGAAATATTCACCGCCGCTGCCGGTGAATTGAAATGGATAGACGCGACTTCCCTCATTCATGACGCTGTTCTCCCGTAGTTGTGTTTGGTCTCGAACAGGCCGCCATTATATTTTGGCTTTTGCCGACGGGGGGCGTAAATGAACTACTTGGACGTTTATGAGCGGGTCGATGTCGCCGGAACGTTCTGGTTATTTGTTCACCACCCCCGCTCAAGCCATGCGCCGGGCCGCGCCAGGGACGCCTGCCCCCCATGGGGAGGCGGCTCGGATGTTTATTCCGGGCCGTGGGTACCGCTAATCAACCTTCTATCGTTTTCCCCCGCCGCGCCCGGAATTCCCGCGTCCATTCCTCGAACCGGCCCTGTTCCAGCGCCTCGCGCATGCGGGCGGTGAAGTCCTGGTAGAAGTGCAGGTTGTGGATGGAGTTGAGACGGGCGCCGAGCATTTCCCCGGCGCGTTGCAGGTGATGCAGATAAGCGCGGCTGTAATGGCGGCAGGTGTAGCAGCCGCACTCCGGATCGATCGGGCCGGTATCCATCTTGAAGCGGGCATTCCTGATGCGGATGTCGCCGCTCCAGGTGAACAACAGGCCATGACGGGCGTTGCGGGTGGGCATGACGCAGTCGAACATGTCGATGCCGTGCCGCACCGCGTAGACGATGTCTTCCGGCGTGCCGACCCCCATCAGGTAACGCGGCTTGTCCTCGGGCAGGCGGTGGCCCATGTGGCCGAGAATCCGCTCCATGTCTTCCTTCGGCTCGCCCACGGACAGACCGCCCAGGGCATAGCCATCGAAGTCGATCTCGGCCAGGCGTTCCAGGGAGCGCTCGCGCAGGTCTTCATACATGCCGCCCTGGACGATGGCGAACAGGGCATTGGGGTTACCCTCATGCGCAGCCTTCGAGCGTTCCGCCCAGCGCAGAGAGAGTGCCATCGACTGCTTCGCCGTTTCCCAATCGGCTGGATAGGGCGTGCATTCGTCGAAGATCATGACGATGTCCGCGTTCAACGCCTTCTGTATCTGCATGCTCTTCTCCGGCGACAGCAGCAGCCGCTGGCCGTCCAGCGGCGAGGCGAACTTCACGCCCTGCTCGGTGATCTTGCGCAGATGCGTCAGGCTCCACACCTGGAACCCCCCGGAGTCGGTCAGAATCGGGCCATTCCAGGCCATGAAGCCGTGCAGGCCGCCATGCGCGGTGATGACCTCGACACCGGGGCGCAGCCAGAGATGAAAGGTGTTGCCGAGGACGACCTGGGCACCGAGGTCGATCAGTTCATGCGGGCTGATCCCCTTGACCGTGCCGACGGTGCCGACCGGCATGAACACCGGCGTCTGTATGACGCCATGAGCGGTTGCCAATACGCCACGACGCGCGTGGCCACTACGATGCGTTACCTGGAATTGCATGGGGGAAATGGATGCGAGGTTGGAAAAAGTGCGCCAGTTTACTGCTAGTGCTCAGTGGCCCCGTACTCGGGCAAACACCTTGTCCCGCGGAACAGGCGAGCAGTGTGCATATCGGCGGTCAACGCTACACGGTGGAAGTCGCCGCCACGACGGCGACGCGCGAGCGCGGCTTGTCCGGGCACGAGCGACTGGCGGCCGATGCCGGCATGTGGTTCGTGTTTCCTGAAGCCGGCATGCCCGGTTTCTGGATGCGAGGCATGCGTTTTCCCATCGACCTCATCTGGGTGAGTCCGGAACGGAAAGTGCTGGGTGTGGCGACGCTATCCATATGCCGCGACGCCCCCTGCCCCATCACCTACCCACCGGCGCCTACCATCCAGGTCCTGGAAATCGACGCCGGCCGCTTTCGCGGCCGGGTGGGAGACAAGGTGGAATGGCGATGTAGCATCGCCAGGGTTCGCTGACGCGACCCTGGCGCGGGGCTTCGCCGCTATTTACCAGCTCTGACGGCCGCGCGGCTTGGTCGCAGCGGGACGATGGTCGTCGGTGCGGGGACCACTGCTCTTGAACGCCGGGCGCGCATCGGACTTGTTCACCCAGGCCGGCTTGGCCGCATGGCCACCTTCCGGCTTCGCCCAGGTGTTGCCGTTGCGCTCCGGACGCGGCTGCGCGTTACCCGCGCCATGGTTGGCGGTGTTACCGCGGCTGTCGTCGTCGTGGCGCGGCGCCTGGGCATCGCGCTGGCCATAACCCTGGCCACGGCTCTGGAACTCGCCGCGAGGCTTGTCGGCCCACTTCTTCTCACCCCAGGTCCGCTCGCCGGCCGGCTTGTCGCCCCAGGTCCGCTCGCCCGCGGGCTTGTCGGTGGAGGCACTCCGCTCGCCCCAAGGCTTGCTGTTGCCATAACCGCTCTTATTGCCGTAGCCGCCGCTCTTGTTGCCGTAGCCGCTCTTGCCGCCGCGATTCTTGTCGAAGGGACGCTCGGAGCGCGGGCTCGGCTCCAGGCCGGCGATTACGTCAACGCGCACGCTCTGGCCGATGTAACGCTCGATCTCGCGCACCAGATGGCGCTCCTTGCCGTGCACCATGGTGATGGCGATGCCGGTACGGCCGGCGCGACCGGTGCGGCCGATGCGGTGGACGTAGTCTTCAGCCTGGCGCGGCGCGTCGAAGTTGATGACGTGGCTGATACCGGCGACGTCGATGCCACGCGCGGCCACGTCGGTGGCCACCAGAAAGCGGGTCTGGCCATCACGCAGGCGTTGCAGGGTGCGGGTGCGCTTGTGCTGCGGCATGTCGCCATGCAGGGCAGCGGCGGAGTGGCCTTGCTCCATCAGGGTTTCCGAGAGCTCCTCGGCGCTGCGCTTGGTGGCGGTGAAGATCAGCGCCTGAGTCAGGTCGACATCACGCAACAGGAAATCGAGCATACGGTGCTTGTGGCCGATGTCATCTGAAAACAGAATGCGCTGGTCGATGTTGGCCTTCTGGTCTTCCTGGGTCACCACGGAGATGCGCAACGCGTTGTTGGTCATCTCGGCGGCGATCTTGCCGACCAGGCCGTCCAGGGTGGCGGAGAACAGCAGGGTCTGGCGGGACGCCGGGGTGCCCGAGACGATGTGCTCGATGTCCTCGATAAAGCCCATGTCCAGCATGCGGTCGGCTTCGTCCAGCACCAGCACTTCCAGGCGCGAGAAGTCGATGCGACCGCGTTCCAGATGGTCGATCAGGCGGCCGGGGGTGGCAATCATCACTTCCGGGTTCACCTTCAGCGCCTGGAACTGCGGGCCGAACGGCGCGCCGCCCACCAGGCAGACCGTGCGCAGCTTGCGCAGGCCGGCGCCGTAGATCATGGCCTGCTTCTGCACCTGCATGGCGAGTTCACGGGTGGGGCAGAGCACCAGCAGACGCGGTCCATTGCCCGGGAGCGTGGAAGGCTCGGCCAGCTTGTGCAGGCTGGGCAGCAGGAAAGCAGCGGTCTTGCCGCTGCCGGTATGGCTGGAAACCAGCAGATCACGCCCTTCCAGCGCGGCCGGAACCGCTTGGCGCTGCACCTCGGATGGAACCGTGTAGCCGGTGGTTTCCAGGCATTTCAAAACGAGGGGATTAAGGCCCAAAGTAGCAAAAGTCATACAAATCCTTTCAAAGCGTGCCCCCGCCCGCCATTCATTTGGCACAGGCAAAAGACAACAGCGCCCAGCAATAAGCGGGGGGCGCAAAAACAGAAACGCTCGCGCCACGATGGGCACGTCGATTCTCGCGAAACATCGGCGCCAACCGAATGCCGCAAAGCCGAATCGACGGAAAGCGTTTCCGTGAAAGGATCAGGTGAGGTCGGGGACGATGGGGCTGTGAAAACAGTCCCGTGGGCTTGAATACCAGGCCAGGAGGCCAGAAAGCCGACTACTGCGTTACACAACGGGCCGCACTATACTCGAAGCGACAGCCGGAAGCCATTGATTTTTCTATACTCTCAATCATTACTAGAATAGGCATATGAATTTAGTTATACATAGTCATGCCTAGTCCACTACTCCTCATCCTCATCGGGTTCTTCGCCATCCTCGCGGCCATGGTTTATCTGGTGGTGCGCGCGTCGCGCAAGGAATCGGTGGCGAAGCAGCGCCTCGCGCGTGAGCTCGGCTTCACGGCGGTGGAGGGCAGCGAAGCATTGCGCGCCCGGCTCGCGGCGGTACGCGGCCGTCAGCGCCCCGGCTTGCTGCAACTGACGCATGTATTCAACCGCGAGGAGCCATTCGGCGGCCTCTGGCTGTACAGCCTGCATCGTCGCAACTTCAACGAGGAAGGGGTACGCCGCGGCAACCGGCCGAGCAAGTCACATTACTCGCCGCTCGAACTCAGCGCCGTGGCGGTGGTCGTCAAGGGCTGGAACTGGCCGCGCTGCGTCGCCACACCCCGTCTGGTCGGACAGGGAACGCTGGCCGGTTTCGCCAACCGCATGGCGGAAACCCTGGTCGAGGCGAATGCCCGGCACCTGGACTTCCCCGACATCTTCGGCCTCGATGAATACTATTTCGTCGCCTGCTACGAGAAAAAACCCGATCTACCCGAGGACTTCCTCCAGGCGCTCGCCGCCGCGCCCGGCCTGATCCTGCACCTCGGCGGCGACACCCTCACCCTGTCCTGGGCCAACGCCCGCACCCAGACGCCCGACGCCGCCCGCATGCGGCAACTGGTCGGGCAGGCGCGGAAACTGGCGCGGACGCTGGGCGCCGCTTAAGTTCGCCGGGCCGCCCCAAGAACGACGGGGCGCGACTCGGGCGTTTTTCCCGAGCCGGGGGCACAGCTAATCGCTCTGTCGCTCGATCAGCATCGCGTCGCCGTAACTGAAGAAACGATAGCGCTCGGCCACCGCGTGCGCATAGGCGCTCAGCAGCAGTTCCGTGCCGCCAAAGGCGGACACCAGCATCAGCAGGGTGGAACGCGGCAGGTGGAAATTGGTGAGCAGACGATCCACCACGTTGAACCGATAACCGGGCGTGATGAACAGATCGGTCTCGCCGCCCCCCGCGCGCAGCACACCATCGCGGGCGGCGGATTCCAGCGCCCGCAGACTGGTGGTGCCGACCGCGCCGACCCGGGCGCCGGCCGCGCGCGCCGTGGCCACCGCCGCCACGGTCTCCTCGGAAATGACATAGCGCTCGGTGTGCATCCTGTGTTCCGCCGTATCCTCGACCTTGACCGGCTGAAAGGTGCCGGCGCCGACATGCAGCGTGACGAAGGCGGTGGCGACGCCGGCCTCGCGCAGGCGCGTCAGCATCATCTCGTCGAAGTGCAACCCGGCCGTGGGCGCCGCGACGGAACCGGGATCGCGCGCATACACGGTCTGATAACGGTCATCGTCATCAGCCTCCGCCGGCCGCTGCATGTAAGGCGGCAACGGCACCTCGCCGTGCTGCTCCAACCATTCCAGCACCGTGCGCGCGGGATCGAACGCCACCCGAAACAAATCCTCCTCGCGCCCCAGCACCAGCGCCTGGATTACACCGGCGAACAAGAGCACGCTGCCCGGCTTCGGCGACCTGCTGGCGCGCAGATGCAGCAAGGCTTCATGCTCGCCGACGACGCGCTCCACCAGCGCCTCCACCTTGCCGCCGCTGGCTTTCTGGCCGTGCAGGCGCGCCTTGATCACGCGGGTGTCGTTGAACACCAACAGATCGCCGGGGCGGAAAAAACCGGGCAATTCGTTGAACAGACGATCAGTGAAGCGCGCGTCGACGCCATCCACGTGCAATAAACGGCTGGCCACGCGCTCGGCCAGGGGATGCTGGGCGATGAGCTCGTCCGGCAGGGAGTAGTCGAAGTCGCTGGTTTTCATGAGGGCGCGGATTATACGTTGCCGGCCGACGCGGCATTCAGCCATAATCGCGCCCCCACCCAGCCGGGATGGCGGAATCGGTAGACGCAGCGGATTCAAAATCCGCCGTTGGAAACAACGTGGGGGTTCGAGTCCCCCTCCCGGCACCAGGCACGATTTTCACATAACTTCACATATCGACATATTTCATACTTAATCAATTGGTTAAGAGGATATTCTCGACATGGCAAGCATAACAAGTTGGTGTATTTGGGTGCATAACGGCTATAGTCGCTACACCAGAACTGCACCAGAGATGCACCAGACATGGCCACCTTCCAGAAACGCGGAAAATCTTGGCGAGCCATCGTAACCAGGAAGGGTGTTCGTAAGTCTGCCAGTTTCACCACGAAGGCCGAAGCGCAGGCATGGGCAGCGAAAGCCGAGGCGGCAATATTTGCCGGCTCTCGCGGCGAGGTTTCTGACCGCCCTTTCCGGGAATTGCTTGACCGATATGCACGAGAGGTATCGCCCACCAAGGCTGGTGCCCGCTGGGAGCAAATACGCTTGGCGAAGCTCTCTCGGGATCGGATTGCCGACGTGCCGCTGCCTCAGATCTCTTCCGAGCACTTCGCAGACTGGCGCGACCGCCGGCTCAAAGAGGTGTCGCCGGGCTCCGTGATACGGGAGTGGAACCTTTTGTCGAGCGCATGCGGCATCGCCGTCAGAGAATGGCGCTGGCTCATAGAGAGCCCAATGAAGGGGGTGCAACGACCAAAGCAACCGGAGGCGAGGGATCGGCGTATCGAGGATCGGGAAATCGAGAGGCTGCTGTGGGCACTTGGCTACGATCACACCTCTCCACCCGTGACTGTTTCATCCCGTGTTGGCGCGGCTATGCTTTTCGCAATCGAGTCAGCACTTCGTGCTGGCGAAATTTGCGCACTCAGGTGGGGCGACCTGTTCCTCGACGAACGTTATCTCAAGGTGCGCGGTCACGAGGGTGGAAGAAAGACTGCGGCCGCCAAACGAGACGTGCCTTTGTCGACCGAATCCCTGCGCATTCTTGGTCAGCTACTCCACACCAAGGAAGAGGGTGATGACCGTGCGTTCCGGCTCTCGACGACCCAGATCGATGCTCTTTTCCGAAAAGCCAAAGCATCGGCCATGATTGAAGACCTGCATTTCCACGATACTCGCCACGAGTCCATTACCCGTCTGGCGAAGAAACTCGACGTACTGGAACTGGCGCGGATGGTTGGGCATCGCGATCTAAAAATGTTGATGGTCTACTACAACGAGACGGCGGCCAACCTGGCCAAAAAGCTAATCTGACCCAGTGTGCGGCGAGCCCGACTGGTGGGTGTGCCCTTACCCCCCGAGTTCCTCCGCCACACCCCGACGCTCCCGCGTAACCACCTCCACCAAACGCTGCCGCCGTTCCAGTGGCACTTTGTCCAGGGCCATAACCCGTTCGGGATAGTCGCGGGTTTGTACGAGCAAGGCGGCGATGATTTCGCGCGCCTTGGCCGGCTTCATGCCGAACGCCGGCGCCAGAGCAATCAGGTTGCCGGCCACGCCGCCGTGGGCATTATCAAAATCGATGGGAATGGCGAAGCGCAAGTCGTGCCTGGCCCAGGCACGCATGGGCGCGGGGTCATACACCGGGGCGAGCCGGGCTTCGCGGGCGCCACCGAGGAGGGACAGGTTTTCCAGATGCAGGTCACCATTGCCGGTCAGCAGGGCCAGAACCACTCGGCGGAAGATCGCTTCCTGAGTGGACTTCACCTCCAGGGCGGCCACGGCGGCGAGTTTCGGGATGGTCTGGCCCAGTTCGTCCAGGGTGATGTCGGCGGTGCTCAGGAATTCCCGTCGGCCCATCGCCAGGAGCGCGTAGAGGCTTTCCAGAGGCAGAGGCAATCCGCCGCACCGGTCAAAGCGTTCGACCGCGAGGAATTCCATCTCCGCCTGGCTTGAGCGCCAGAACCTCGGCGTATCGAAGCCACACTCCCGATGCACCCGCAGGCACAGGACTTCCAGTTCCGCCAGGCCGGCATAGTGGGGTTGCTCGATCTTGAGTACCACGTCGGTAAAGGTTGTGTCGCCGATCCGCTGGGTACCCGGCGGTGCAATGCGGCCATCCCAGCGCGGCGCGTCGGGGATGGCGGCGAGCAGCTTGGCCGTCATCCCGCCGGCGGATGGGGTGGGGCCGATCAGGTGTTCCACCACCCGCGCATCCAGCGGCGCCAGATCATGAACAAAACCATCGCGTAGTTGCGCCCACAACCGAGAGCGCGGGCCGATGGCCTGGTTTGGTGCAGGAGCCGGCTGACGGTACCAGCGGTCGGCCGCCAGATCGTCCGGGAAGACATCCAGGTGACCGATGCCGTTGCGGCCGGCGAGCAGGAACAAAGCCCATTCCAGATCCTGTCCAGCGGGAATGCCGCCGGGTGCAGCCTGGAGAAGGCGGGTGACTATCTGGCGCTGCAGGTTGTGGCCGGGTGGCGGGATCAAGGCCATCAGGCGCGGGTACATGAAGAAGCCGCCCTTGGCCTGGAACACCGGTGGCGTGGCGGACCTGGGCAGCAACAGGGAGACGCCAGGCACATCGTCTCGTGCCAGGGCTTCGTCGCTGTAGCTGAAGCGGCTCTCCCGTTGCGTCACCACCAGATTGCCCAACTTCAACGGCCCGTCGGCGGATCGGGTCCAGATCACGGCATGACGGTCGCTCACAGCATGTCTCCGCGTTCAATACGGGCCGTGAGGTCGTTATCCGCTACCAGGGTGAGGCGCAGCCCCACCACTCGCGCCATGCGGTTGAGGGTATCGAAGTCACCCCGTCCCTTGTGTTTCAGGCGGGACAGCGTTTCCGGGCGTATCCCCGCCCGTAGTGCCAACTCACGCTGATCGATGCCGGCGGATTTGGCGGCGGCCAGCACTTGGTTCAGCAGTTTCGTGAATCCGGTTTCATGATTGACCATATTGTCAATCTATTGCCAAATGGTTAGCGTTTCAACCAGTTTATTGACCAATCGCTCAATATATTCATGCTTTGACAGGGTTTGAACAGTTTGTTTGAAACATACCCATATCTAACTTATACTACCCATTATGGATAGATATGTAGCGATAGGCGAAGCCTCTGAAGCGTTGGGAGTGTCGATTACGACGCTGCGGCGTTGGGAGGCAGAAGGCAAGCTGATACCGGAGCGCACAGCGGGACGGCAGCGACGGTATGATCTTGCAAAACTCAAACCAGAGTTATTTCACGCCGCGCCATCGGAGCGCAAAACCATCGCCTACGCCCGCGTTTCCAGTCACGACCAAAAAGACGATCTGGAACGGCAAAAGCAGGTGCTGGAGTTGTATTGCGCCAAACAGGGCTGGACGTTCGAGGTGATAGCCGATCTCGGATCGGGCATGAACTATCACAAGAAAGGCTTGAAGCGGCTGCTGGACGAGATCATCGAAGGGCGCGTTGGGCGTCTGGTTATCGCCCACAAAGACCGGCTGCTGCGCTTCGGCGCGGAACTGGTGTTTGCCATTTGCGAAGCGAAAGATGTTGAGGTGCTCATCATCAACAAAGGTGTCGATACGACATTCGAGGAAGATCTGGCGAAAGACGTGCTGGAAATCATCACGGTCTTTTCGGCGCGACTGTATGGCAGTCGCTCGCGCAAGAACCAGAAATTGCTCGACGGCGTGAAGCAAGCCGTGGCGACCGCCTCATGCTGATCGCCCACAAGATCGCGCTCGACCCGAACAACGTGCAGGCGACTTACTTTGCCCGTGCCGCCGGGACAGCACGCTTTGCCTACAACTGGGCGCTTGCAGAGTGGCAACGACAGTACGAGGCGTGCAAAGCCGATGCGTCGCTGCCCAAGCCATCGCAAATGGCGCTGCGCCGCCAACTCAACGGCATCAAGGCCGAGCAGTTCCCGTGGATGCTGGAAGTCACCAAGAACGCGCCGCAGATGGCGATCATCCAGTTGGGCGCGGCATTCAAGAACTTCTTCGCCGGTCGCGCCAAATACCCCAAGTTCAGAAAGAAAGGTCTGCATGACCGCTTCAGTCTGACCAACGATCAATTCAGCCTCGACGGTTCACGCATCCGCATCCCCAATCTTGGCTGGGTGCGGATGCGTGAGACGTTGCGCTTCACCGGCAAGCTCATGTCGGCCACGATCTCCCGCGTGGCCGACCACTGGTTTGTCAGCATCACCGTCGATACCCTGGATGATTCGCATCTACCCAAAGCCGAAAACCAAGGCGCAGTGGGTGTGGATTTGGGCGTATCGGCACTGGCAACGCTCTCTACGGGAGAAACCGTCACTGGCCCCAAGGCCCACAAGGCTTTGCTGCCCAGGCTACAACGGCTGTCACGCAGCCTGTCGCGCAAGGTCAAAGGCTCGGAGAACCGGAAGAAAGCCAAGGCAAAGCTGGCGCGGCTGCACACCCGGATCGGCAACATCCGCACGGACGCGCTGCACCAACTTACGACTGGCCTGACGCGCCGCTTCCACACCATCGGCATCGAGGACTTGAATGTGCGCGGCATGATGGCGAACCGGCATCTGTCGCGGTCGGTGGCGGATATGGGCTTCTTTGAGTTCCGGCGGCAACTGGATTACAAGGCCGCGCAGCGCGGCGGTGTGGTGGTTGTGGCGGATCGCTGGTATCCCAGCAGCAAGACCTGTTCGGATTGCGGCCACAAACTCGGTGCCTTGCCGTTATCGGTGCGCAAGTGGACGTGTCCGGCATGTGGCGCGGTTCACGACCGCGATGTGAACGCGGCGATTAACCTGAGAAATTTGGCGGTGAGTTCCACCGTGTCAGCCTGTGGAGAGGAAGGCTCTGGCCTTGGGCGCAAGCTCAAGACGAAACCAGCCTCTGTGAAGCAGGAATCCAGCAGCAAAGCTACCTATGGGTAGCTTTGCGTAGGTATGGACGAACGGTTACCCACCAGTTTTTTGGCAGATTCCAACACCCCCTGGCGCACAGCTTCGAACACCACCAGGGGGAATCCCTCGGGCAACTCGCCTGCCACCCGATCTAACACCACCGGCGTGCTGGACAGCACCTCCTCGATGATGGCGTCCATATCCAGTCCAAAACCGCAACGTTTAGCAGTAGCGTTGAAATGGCTGCGTTGGATTTCATTGATATGGTAGTGCGCGTTCTTGCCGCGCAAAGCCATCGCCAGTTTCAGTTTGTTCCGTTCCAGCAGATTGGGGCCGTGACCGCTGATTGGCCATGCCGACAGAACGTCATACAGGGGTGTAAGACGATAGCGACCACCAGCCAATAGGGCCAGACTGAAATTCTTGGCATGCCCATCGATGGCCCCCAGCAGCCAGAACAGCAACTGGGCACGCAACAGGGTGGTCAGATCCGCATCGCGAACCTCCGAGTTATGCAGGATACGAGCAATCTCCAGCAGGCCCGGGCCACCATCGGACTCATACTTGGACGTACCTGGCGTGCCGGTGGCCTGGCAGAAATCCTCCTGGGGAAGTCGTAACCAGTATTGCCCGGAGGGTTCCAAGCGACGGTCAAAGCGCTCCACCACCAAGGCCTTGCGTGCCCCGAAACGCTGTATCTCGCAGCGTGCGATGGGTAGGCCATAGGCATGCAGCAGGGTGGCACACAGCCACTCGTTCTCCACGGAGTTGCTCATATCTGCCTGCACCCGGCCAATGCGCCCCATAGGCAGTTTGAAAATGTGAGTTGTGGGCGTAGCGCCTCGTGGCCGGCACCAGCGCCCCTTGTGCCAGGTCAACGCGGTCTTCTCCTGGGCGCCGGCAAGAGAAATGCGAAAATCTTCGTCTTCCGCTTCCGCCTGGCGCGCTGGGGGCGTGACCACTTCAGCCAACAACCTTTCGATGTCGGCCTCTTCTAGCTGCTCGGCCTGGATGCAGAAAACACCCTCTGGCACCTCGTCTTCTGGCAACAGTTGCACCGCGCCGACACAATCACGCCCGATGGCAGCCAGAAGATCGAAGGCGTCACGGCTCTGTGTGCGAAACCTGGATTGCAGACGTCTTCGAATCGATTCACTGTCGGGCAACAGATTGTCGAAATAAAACCCCACTGTCTCACCTTTCAGGGGGAGTTGGTCCAGGTTCATGGGCAAGGACAGGGAGAGGGGGCGCGCCTCGGCGGATACGCACCAGGCCGGGTCGTACTGGAATTCCTCGGGTCCACGCGCAGGGATGCGCCACTGGCCTACTCGCTTGCCGTTGGCCCAGACATCCAGCACGCGGGCATGGGTACGGCGGCCCATGGCTACCAGTCGCTCCCGGTGACGGTGGTGTCCTTGTCGCGGATCACCAACTCCAGTCCCAGCAGGTTGGACAGGGCAATCAAGCGGTCGAGGGTCAGCCGCGCGGGGTCGAGTTCTAGTTCGGAAAGTCGGTTCTGACTGATGCCCATCTTTTCCGCGACGGCATGCTGGGAAAGCTGCAGCGCCTTGCGCCGCGAGGCGAGGACATGGCCCACCTGGCTGGGAGAAGTGAAGCGTTGTTGCATGATGAATTTAATATCGGTAGTAGCGATATGTGAAATATATCGCTACTACCGATAAATGCAAGTTATCGACTAAACCGATAACTCATCACCATCAGTTTGCGTTGACGCCGGCTGCATACCTACGTGCTTCATTCCGCGCAATCTACTCCTCGCCCGCCGGACTCCCATCCCTGCAAAGGTTGATGCCGTAGTCCATCGCGAACACGACCTTCCTGCCGTCCTTGGTGGGCACGTCGGCCTGGCTCATACGCAGGTTGAGCCGCCTACAGCCTTCCTGCTTGAAGCGCTTGACCGTCGTCACTTCGACCCGAACTGGCGCCGACGATCCGGTCGTGCTCACGAACTTTTCTGCCACCGTGCCGACCAGAATTCCCTTCGACCGGCCGTCGGGTGCGTCGATGGCTTGTAGGAGCAGAGGTTTGGCGCTGGTGTATTCAGAAGCCAGGCTTGCTACGGAAAGCAGCATTCCGGCCGCGATCACCAGTGAGTTCCGCATTACCACTGTGTGTCCCCGTTGGTGGGGGGCTTCGGTTGGGGCGCAACCCCTGACACCAGGAGCTCGACGGCCCTGGCGAAGGCTGCGCGAACGATTGCATCTGGGGTTTCCGGCGTGTCGGCTGCGGCGTTCAAAGCAAGGAGATAGTTGCTGCCAGGAATCGCAACTTCTACAAAAACATCAGCCACGCCAGCCACTCGTTTTGTGTCAATCACGCTTTGATCAATAAGCCCGCCGACCAATGCCCCGAGCAGTCCGATGACGATGCCGCCAGTCCCGCTGCCAGTAAGCTGGGAACCCTGGTGGATCACTCCTGCATCCATGTCCAGCATGCTTCTCTTTGCGCCTGAATCCATTACATGGCGTCTCTTGTCGAGGACGGGAGGAATCTGTGCAGCATATTCATCGGTAATGTCTTCTGCATCCAGTCTTTTCGCATTTCCATTCTTGTTGACATAAATAGACGCGCTAAAAACAACCTTGGCTACTGCATTGCCCTCTTCCTCGACGACTGCGTAACCAGCCTCTTTTATTTTTTCCTTTATTGATGGCTCATATGGCTTGCAGTAGCGGCAGACCACGAACACCTTTTGAGCATTACTCATCGGCGGAATGTTGGTCGTTTTACGACTGTTTAATTCCATATTGATAACGTCGGTATGTATTTCTGCGCTCGCGTTGCCAGCATTTCCAATTGCAAAAATAGATACTATAACGGCAGCCAATACTTTCATTGCGATCCCCTTTGATAATAATTCAGCATTTTTGATTCCACGGAACCTTGAACATCTTGCGATATGCCAGATGTATTCGGCATTTTAACACTTGCCATTATCTCGGAAACAAATTCGGACATATCGATCCTGGAAAAATCAATGGATGCGAACTCGTCTGTAGTAAAGCCACTGCAATTAGGGCTCTTTGCATCGCCCCATGATTTACCAATCTGTGCCCGGCCTTGTACGTTGATTATCCTGGCAAGGCGGCTATTGTAGCAGCAGTGCGCTCTTGTTTTTGTTATGCACTTACCGAGAAATTTGTTAGAGCAATAGTCTCCTACCTCATGGCATAGATTCTGCCCCAGCCTCATGGACAGGATTTGCTCCTCCGGCTCGCATTTGAGCATATCCTGAATAACCATGATGGCGACGGATATTGCCAATGACCACGGATCGAAGCCAAACGTTACGCCGCCGAAACTGCCAAGGCTTGAGACACCGGCTCCAAGTGTGCCTGTCGTTGCAGTAAAGCCGTAAAGAGAAAGCGTTGGGGAGAAGCTACTTGCTGCTAGACCAGGTCCATAACTGGCGCTGGCCCCGGCCATAGACCCAAGCCCATTCACCACCCAATTCGGCGCGGAGGTAGAAAATAGCGCATCATAGGCATATGCACTGCCGTACTTAAACGTCTGCGTGCCGACCTGCGTTGCCACACCCATTACCGCCGAGTTACTCTGCCCGCCCCCGCTTTTCTTGCAGCAATTGCTCAGGCCGGCTTGATTGACGGTGCAGCTAGAAGCCAACCCGCTAAATATCGACGTAGTGTCTCCATACACCCCTGCTTCCCGTGCAGCCTCCATCAGCGCCATTGATCTGGCAAAGTCTGGGTCGTTTTCGTAGCCCTTATCGAAGCAATTCCCACCCTGGCAGAATTGCTGCCCAGCACAATCTGTCACGGTACTGGTCTGTGGTGGCTTGGACACACACCGGTAGGACTGCCGTTGGTAGGAGCACTGTCCGCCGATCATATCCTCGGCGTCACATGGAGCGGTCGATTGCAGCGTGCAATTCGGATTAGATGCGTAGCCATCGCATTCTGATGTATTCGCCGCCCCAGTCAGGCAGGCATAGGTGTTCTGCTTCTGATAGCAGCCGTCAGGCGCCACCTGTGTCGCGCCTACCCCCGGCGGCAGGGATGGAGGGCTTGTCGAGACGCACTTGGTTTCAGCGATCTGGCAGCTTGGGTTGTCGGCAAGTGACTGGCATGGCCCAGGATCGTAGTCGCTCGAAATCAGCGTGTAGGTGTCGTCAAGCCGGATCGTGTTGGATGAGGTCGGTCTGGCGGGATCATTGCAGCGCCAGGTCTGAGAGTGCCTCATGCAACCCGTACCAAACGATGTGTCCGTCTGGATACATTGGGAACCAGACTGCCAGCATTGTGGCTGCGAATCAACGATGGGCTGGCAGTAGTTGACGGCATTGGGTTTGATGCAGGTGTAGGTGTCTTCGTACCTCCAGCATGTCTCCCCAAAGTCTGATAAACACACCTGGGTACCCGAGATCGTCCTGCATGGTGTTGAGTCAATGCAGGCGGCGCCAGATTTCACACAATCGCCCGCTGTGGCAACATTAGCTACTGTGCAAAGTAGTATTCCGGCGAAGACAAGCGCCATGTTCGTCATGGTTGTGATCTTGCATCGAAAGATGTGCATTGATCGTCCCACACCTTGTTGTAAATACGTGTTTCTTTAATGAACTTTATTCCAGGAAGACCATAGTAGGCATCCCAGCTTGTGGTGATTGTGTTGTCACGCACATACAGCGTGGTTGGTACTTGATCCCACGGAATAATTGTCCTTCCGATTACTTTGCCACCGAATAGCTGGATACTGCCCCAACAGACCGATTCATTCTGCGCCCAGCAGACCTGTAATGTATCTCCACCATCTCCCTTCAATACATAACCACCAGAATTCCAGAAGTCGATACTGGAGCCAGCGGTAATGCCCGTTAGATTGACCTGCATAACCTGCACACCAGAATCGTAAAACACTATTGCAGGGCCGATTCCTGCCACCCTCATGTAATACGCCTGTGTGGTTATGGACTGACCATCTATTGGAACAGTTAGCCCAGTAGTTACAATGGTGGCACTCAGCACCTTCTGACATTTAACTGTCTCATATGCACTAATCGTCTGGTCGCACTGGAAGTTTGAATCCGAATCAATATTGACAACACGCCCAATCGTGCATTGCTGTCCTTCGATGGATCTTAGTGTTGTACAAGTCTCGGTTGTGTATTGCGCCGGAGTGGTTTCGGTTCTCGTAGTGCATTGCGCGCTGCTACCGGTTCCGCCACTTATGCCAAGTGATTGAAATACTGTTGCGGCATTGTCTCTCGCGTTTTTCGCACCGAGAATCATCGGATCGTTATTGCCGATATTGAATTGTGGTCGCACATTCGGATTTTTGGCCAGAAAATTCACCACCTCGCATTCCTGGTTGGCAATCTTGTTCTGCCCTGGCGTGTAATTCGCGCAGTTTTGCATCTTGGTGACTCCGGGTCCGGATACCGCACCTTGCCCGCCCTGGAAAAACTGCGTCTCGGCTGGGCTTGATCCGTAACTCGGTATCTTGTCCGCTGCCGCTCCACTGGTAACTCCTGAGAAGCCCCCTGCTGTCGTCGAGCCGGCGAAGGTCTTGGCGTCCTGGAACGCACTGTTCTGGTCGGCGTGAACCACCCCAGCCAGCACGCAGGCGAATCCGAGTATCGCGAACCGTTTCAATCTATCCCCCTGGTGATTTTGTTGCTGTACTGCCTGACCACATCCGACCAGGCCGGGCTATGGCGCTCGATGTACTCCAGTGCGTAACCGAGAGACACGTCGCCGGCCACCTTCACGAAGGTGCCGGCTTTCGAGCAGCCGTTATCGAGCACACTGCTTGCGTCCGCACTGGCCAGCACTACGACTGGCACATGGGTCACGCTGAACTGCTGGAACGCCGGTGGGTGGATGGCCACGGAGACATTGCTGTCGCCAACAATGGCTTTGATTTCCTCGCCCATCTTCATCATGGAGTCGCCCTTGAGTCCACGAAACACAAGCGTGGCGCCGGCTCTTTCGGCCTGGTCGGTGATTCGTTGCAATGCTTCCCTGGGCATCGACAACGACACGAAAACCAGGAGATCCGGGAGTTTCTGTTGCAAGGCCGTGGGGCGGCCGAGGTCACGGTATTTCGCCGCGATGCTCGCAATGTCCGGCGCTGGCGCCGCCGGCTTGGGCAATGCCTCGATCCGGGGCATGCTTGGTACCGAGTACGCATTCATCCCGGTTCCCGCCTCCGGGACTCGCTGCATGGCTTCGCGCGCCCGTGCCTGTGCCTGTGCCATTTCCTCCGAGGTCGGCATGCGAATCCCCGATTTTCCGGCGCCAAGCAGTGGGGATTCCTGTGCCAGCGTCTGGGAGGGCGACAGGAATAGGAGCAATGCGGCAAGAAGATGGTAAGGCGGTGTTCGCATGGCTCAACTCCCCGCGCCCATGACGCCCTGGCAGCAATTGCGCTTCCGGAAGACCTGGTATGCGAAATCCTCACCCTCGTAAGGGAACTCGCGCCCGGCTCCCCACAAGATCGTCGAACGCCCCAGGGGTTGGCAGCACTTGCCCTTGATTTTTTCGGTCTGTGGGACCGGATGGAGCATTTGGTACTTGTAACCAGTCTTGTCCATCACTGGCTGGGGGTAGTAGCCACACAACCCGGCGTCACCGGAAGCGGCCCACATCAGTCCTTCCCGGTGCATCTTCGCGATGATGCGAGTGACCGCCAGGCTGGATGCCTGAACGCCGCCAACGTGGGCCTGGATGTTGCCGTTCAGGGGATAGAGGTTTCCCTGACACCCGGCGCACCAGAAGAAGGTGTTGTTCGGGAACCCGGCCGTCGCGGTCACGCAATCCGCCGCACAGGCGGCACGCGCCGGAAGATTTCCGAAGAGGTACACATCAGGATTGAGTATCCGGGTGAGCTCGTCGTCCTTCCACAGGGGATCGAGTTCGGTCAGGTAAGCGACATCGAATCCCTTGTTTTCCAGGCAGCCGTTATCCAGGACGGCTTGCAGGTAGAAGATGAGAGGGTCGATATACCAATGCACTTGGTAGAACGACGATTGATCCTGACCGTCATGACGGCTTCTGGAGGCAACAGGCGCGTCGAAACCGGGGTCCATCTGGACTCCACCCAGGCTGGTCATGCAGAACGGTTTACGAACCACATCCACACGGCGAATCGGCTCCCAGAAGCTGGCCTTCATGCCGACTTTGGGTGGGTTGCCGCAATAGCACGCCGGGTTACCTCCTGGATTGGGCGTGTCTTCCTGATCCATCGATGCCAGCGTTGTGCCGGCTATGCGTAGCGGGAACATGCATGACCAGCAGATGTCGGTGATCGGATTGGCGAACTTGCCCTTGCAGGTGGCGGCCGACACAGGCAACACGCAGGCCATCAGCAGTAGAAAAGCAATGCGGCGCATGGATTCAGATTGCTTTCTGGGGGTGGACAGCATCCGTCTCGGCCGGGGTGGTTGCCATGCCGGAGGTACCCGGCCACAGGAAAACATCCCCATCGGCTGCGCACTCAATCGCGGCGCGGACAGCTTTGTTGACGGCCTGGTCAAAACAATTGGTGAAGCCGAATGGGCGGCCCGTTATGGCCAACATGGCGGTCAGCATGATTGAGGAAATAACCAGCAGTCCCAGCAATCTATGTGTGCTGGACGCGATCTGTGCCGGCGTGACCTGCTGTAGTTCGGCAAGGATCGAGACGAAGGTGTTCGGGGCAAAAAAGAAGCACAGCAGGCCGAACCAGAACACCCCCAACGGGATGGCCACGAACCATGTGTTGGCTATGCGCGACAGCACATGACCGAGGTTGAGCAGTTGGGCAAGGTAGGTGCGCACATCCAGCCAGACGGCACGCTGGATAGCGGCATAGTCCGAATCGGTAATGGTGCCCACGATCACGCCATTGACATCGACTTGCCACGGCACCGCATTACCGGCCTCAATCCGCCTGGACAGCCCGGCCTCATGGCTCGACAGCATGGCGAGCATCAGGTAGGTAATGGCGATATTCGCGGCTACCGGAAACCAGAGGTTGGCCCACTCCCACCCATCGAGGAAGGCGAGGACTAACGACAGCAGGCCCGAAAACAGCCAGACCAGCATGGCAATGGGGTGGTGTTGGTCTTGGAAGGTGTGCATGCTCTTCCACGTCTCGATGGGCGTCATATTGTTTTCTCCGATAGGTGATGGGTGTTGGTGTGGCTAAAGACGGATTTCATCGACTCGCAGCCTCTTTCCTTCCTGTCTGACCACGGCCGGGGATTGGGTGATTGAAAACCGTCTCGATAACGCCCCGCCCTGGTCGTAGAACACCTCCCGCTTCCACTCCCGCATGAGTTTCATCGGCTCACCGCCAACCAGGATGGGTTTCACCGGCGTCTTTGATTCAGCAACCAGGCGTTTGGCGAACGCGATTTGCCTCTTGTCCCTGCCATCGAAGAACAGCAGCGTCCGGGTCATGCGGTCGTAGTCCAGGGGGTTGACCCGCGTGCCCGCCGGGAAAAGGATGGCCCCTTTTTCGTCGACCACATTCCGGTCGAGCGTCCAGGTGGGGTCGATGTAGAACGTCCTGGCGATTTCTGTGTTTCGGATGCCTGGTACCGGTCGTGGGCGCTCAATGCCGCCTATCACCTGGCGCTTGTAGTTCTCCTGCATCGTGGCTAGTTCGCCGGTCTTTTCCATGCGGCGGAACTTGCCCTTGATGACGTCGATGAGGTCGCGTTCGATGATTTCGTAGGTGGGGCCGATGACGCCCAGATCCTCGGCATGGACATGCGAGCCGGTGAGAAGGCAAATCAGGATGGCGAGGGAAGCGTGGCGGAGTGGCATAAGCAATGCTTGCACACGGCCCCCCCGTAATTGCTGGTGAAAAGCACTCACTAGCGCATCGTTTCTCAAACCCTGTACCTGATGACATTACCATCGGCATGCAGTCGCCCCGGCTCCTGCTGACAGAGATCGGCAAGCCGCTTGTGCGTGAGATTCATGCCGCCCCTCTTGCATGCGGACATCACATCCAATTTCGGCAAGGCACAGAACCCATCGAGCTGAGCCTGCGCCGGTAAATCTTTGATAAACGCGATCACTTCATCGACGGTGGATATGCCGTTTGCTACCACGACAACTGCCGGCGCTTGCTTTACCCCTCCATCGCTCTCTTCTGGCTTCGGATCAACCGGCTCATGCTCCTGTGGGGTGTCGGCTTGCCTGGCCGCTTTGCGCCTGGATTTACGTCCCGGTTTCTCCGGTGTTGCAATTGGGCTGGCCACCTCGGGTTCTGGTGCATCGGGTTCCTGATTGGCTTCCTTGGTCGGAGGCTCGATGGTTTCCGCCTTGGCGGCCCGGTCTTCGCATAGCGCATCGGACCCGTCTGCCTCCTGGATCAACCATTGGCTGATTGCCGGCGCCAGGCGAATCGCTTTCGCAACACCGGCTTTGAACTCGGCATCCAAGACCCTTTTCAGGGGAGTCATGGGATCGATCCATAGCCACTCGCGGCTGTGCAGATCATCCAGTATCGCCTTGGCGGTTAGCCCATACCCGGCGAAGGCGTCAGGCCATTTGAGGCAGACCTGTCCATCTACATCCGCCACGGCATCACGCCCCCATATTTTTTCACTGGCCTTGAGGTCTTGCGCCAGCGCTTTGAGCGCTTCGCCGACCGCACCGTCTGGTTTGATAGTTTCCAGTGGCTTCTTCGCTGCCGTTGCCGGGGCAGTAACCGTGGCCACGGGCGCTTTTTGCGTCTGTGCATCGTCCAGCGCGTGACCACTGGCGTTGCTTGATGTGCTTGAAACGGCTGCCTTCTGTCGGGTCTTTCCATTGACCTTCAAGGCTGGCTCGCACGGGGAATCCCCTTCTGGCAGGTGTCCGACCGCCGCTGCTGGCTCGGTCTGTCCATCCGTTTGGCCCCCTGGATCAAGGGTCTGCGATGGCGATTGGATGTCCGGCGCCGGCACCGGCGGTACCGCATCTTGTGCATTTGATGGCGGAGCGGCATCCGGCTCGTTGATGATTCGTCCTTCAACGGGGGGTATCGGCATCGCGGACACCATCGCATCGTCTCGCAATCGGATGGCGGGTAGCTTGATGTCTGGAATCTTCACGGCCAGGACGGCCGGCGCGATTTTCCATAACCGATCCCCTGGCGCCGCGCCTTCGCGGACATGGGCAATCTGGCGTTCCACCAGCATATCGAGGATGCCGTCCGGGGTTCTGGGGATGCCTGGTACGCCATCCTCGCGAACTTGCCTGGCCAGGTCCTCACCGGCGGCGGGCCACACGAGATAGATGTGCCCGCCGATGTTCCATAACCGTGCGCCAGGCTCATTGATGAACCACACCCCCTCGCGTACCAGTCGCCGCATGATGTCCGTGAGATGTCGCTCCACCGGAACACCCAGGTCATAGCCTGCCATCGCGACACCCATCGTTTTCAAATCACGCTCAACGCTGGTCTGATCCGCCTTGACAACGAGGTCGTGGATGAGATTGGTCGGACTCGGGTTGCTGGCCAGCGACTCCATCAGCCAGACAACCAGTTCGGTATCGGCCCCGGCGATCCAGGAGAGCGTTTCCGCACCAATGATGCGCTCGCCGATCAAGCTGGACAGCGCGGTATGCTGTCGCGCCCGGCCCTCCCGCCAGGTCAGGAAGTAGGCGTTGATTCGATGCCTCGTCGCCCAGGTCACGAGATCCTCTGTAATTGGGCTCCAGGTCGATGTCCTGTCTTTGTCCGTAACCGTCAGATCGGTGACGGGCTTACCGGCATCGTGGCACATGCCTGCCAGGAACACAGCGAGTTGCCACCTGGGCTCCATTTCGCGGCGTAGTGCCGGAGTCTTGGCTGCATTGAGAAGCACCCTGTCTGCGGATTGCATCGCCCACAGGCCAACTTCGATGGCATGTCGCAGCAGTCCGCCAGCGCCACGGTGGTGATGGGACTGCGATGCAGGGAGTAGGTGTGCGAACGAGGCGAAACGCTTCATGGCGGCCAGATAGTGCCGCTCATAAATGTCGGGGGTGGCGATGGCAGTGTTCGCAATCCTGCTCAGCAATTCGTGCTGCGTTTCCAGGAGCTTGTCCGGCGGCACTACAGGCAGCCCCTTCATGAAGGGGGGGTAGCGCGGTATTTCCTCTTCACCCCATTGGTAGACGGGCTGTGCACTCGGTGTCTGAACTGGTGTCTTCTTTCTCCACCACGCCATCAGGCAGCCTTTCTGGACTGGTGCGCTGAGACTGCGTTAATCCAATTGTCATGGCGCTGATGGAAACGCTTTCTCAGCAGAAGCTGTCGGCGTGCGTTGTCTGGATTGATGTCGAGCCAGGAACAAACCGAATCAAAGCAGTTTTTCGAGCCCTGGTTGCCATTGAACATCCACTCCAGTGCGGCATCCCGTTCCACTTCGGTGCCAACCTCGACATCGCGGATGGACTGCCTGACCACTTCTGACCAGAGGCGTAGGCAATATTCTGATTGCTGGTCCAGCATGTTCAGAACACCTTGTAAGCACGTCCGACAATCCGGTCGTCGCCAACCCACCCCACCAGGGCGTAGCGGGAATCCAGGCTGTCCGGATTGGGTGCGGCCATGTAGTAGCGGCCCAGGGGGATGACGCCCGTCGGCCCCGGTTCGAGCGGAATGCCGTCTTTGGATTTCGGTTTGCCGCGCCCGACATACTGACCATTCACAAGGTAATCACGATAGCCGTCGCCATGATCGCGGACTGCCACTATGTCCCCGCTGGCGCCAGCGATCCTCTTCAGGAACAGGACGCCTTGGTGATAGGGGCCGCCGCCGGCATAGCGGAAGGCTGCCAGACCTCCCTTCTGAGGTTTGGCCCCTTTCTGAACCAGGAAGACCGTGCCAGGCAACGAGTTGGAGACGTTGACGGTGATCGTGAAGTAGCGCGCAAACGCGAGTATGGCGACGAGAAGCCAAAGGTAGGCTGCTGCGCGACGGGATAGGTGTTTGTAGAGGGTTTCGAGCATGGGTACATGGTATGAAACCGAGTCCTGGCAAATCACCGGGAAAAGCAAACGCAATTGAACCGTTTAGTTGATTGGCCCGAATAACTCAAAACAAGCCACGACACATGGCCGGGCTCATTTGATGTATTGGCATTTATTGTTATCGCCCCCTACACTCCAGCCATGAAGATCGAATTCGACCCGGACAAGGACGTCGCCAACCTGGTCAAGCACGGGCTTTCCCTGGCGGATGCCGGGCGGGTCTATCACGCACCGAACAAGGTGACGCTGCGGTCACCTCGCACCGGAGAGGATCGGGCGCTGGACATCGCCCTGGTCGAGACGATGGGGGTGGTGCTGGCTCTGGTGTATGTGGAGCGCAACGACGTGGTGCGGGCGATTTCCCTGCGCCGCGCCTCGCGCCAGGAAAGGAGGTTGTATGAAGACGCAAAGCAAGACTGATTGGGCACGAGTGCGGCGTGAGGCGGCGGCGGATACGCCGATTTCCAGCGATACCGAAACTGAGCTTTACGACCCCAACGACGAGGCCGCCACGGCGGCATTCTGGTCGGCGGCCAAGGTCACGCGCCGTGGCCGGCCGGTGGCGGCGGTGAAGCGGCCCACACTGAACATGCGGGTGGATGCCGACGTGCTGGAACACTTGCGCGGGCTTGGGAAGGGCTGGCAGACCAAAGTCAACCAGTTGTTACGCGAGGCTGTTGGGCAGGGCAAATTATGATTCACGCCTGAGCAAAAAAAACCCCGGCACGGGGCCGGGGCAGAAAAGCCGCGTTGCGCGGCTCAGGGAGGAGAAAATCAGTCATGCCTCATAGGCGAACTCGATTCGAGTGACCACGGTATCTGGCGTGCAACCCTTATGAGTGGCGCAGAAGAAATCCACGAACGCCGAAGGCCAGCGGTAATCAAGGTGCGAACCGAACCCCTCGCGCTCGCACTCCGCGAACCCATACTCGATGTCGTCCAGCATCATCCTGAGAGGCTCACGGCGCACGCTCACCACGCAGATTGGATCGCGTAGGACGCTCAACCTCTCTCCTGGCCGAAGCCCCATGCACTTCCGCACCGGTCGCAGATAGTCACCAGCTTGCAGGTGAAGCCAACCAAGGCGGCGAGTCACGGTTTTCGTGCCCGCGAGGATCTGGTCGGTGGTCAGGGCGAAGCTCATGTTGCGCATGGGCGGACTCCTGGATACTCATCCAAAAGTTGGCCATCCAGCTGTCGGCCGGCTGACTTTTTGCCGGCTCTCAGCACATGGGCATCGCCGCCCTGAAAAGCGTCCGCGTTATTGCCGTCGTGAAAGCCACCTGACTGGTGTACCCAGCCACCAGTGCGGGCAGCATCTATCTGCTCATTGCTGGCATCCAGTCCTGGCATGTACTCGCCCCATTGCTTGAAGTGGAAAGGAATGCCTCTCGCTTCACATTGATCGCGCAGGCTGCGTACCCAGGCTGGGTGCATCGGCCTGGCTCTTGGGCCGCTCTCTCCCCCGACCACCACCCAATCCAGCTTGTCGCTTCGGCACTCGGCCCCGAGCATCTGGTAATCATGAGCAGCCTTGTCGTAGGAGGAAAGCAAGTATCGATCAACGTTAATCTCACCCAGTAGCGGCTCTGCGCTTATCCACCGCACGGCAGCCGGGGTCTGTAGCAGAAGTGGGATGCGCTCATCGGCGGTGGACTGGTCCTCGACGGAGACGCCGAGCCAGACGTTCGGCAGTGGCCACCCGGTTTGCCGCGACCCAACGATGATGCCGTTTCCTCGGTACGCTTTCTCGACCGGCGATCCATTGTGGGTAACCCAACCTTCCCACCAAGCACAGTTCACCAGGAAGTTGCGCATACGCTCAGGTCGCTTGGTCAGCACCTGGAAAGTGTGATGCTGGGCGGCAGCCATTACTCCGAAAACCCTTGCGATGAATTCATCCGGAACGTCCTCATGGAACAGATCGGAGATTGAGTTCACGAAGATCTTGCGCGGCCGCTTCCAACGTAGAGGCTGCTCCAGGCGATCCGGGTGGCACATGACGTGCGTGAACGGCCTGGGAATGTTCACCGTCGGAATTTCAGGATAGGTTTCCGCGATCTGACCCTTCAGCGGCACATCCACCCACTCCCTACCGTGGAACCGTGGCCATTGGCGCTCCGCGTAGCAATGCTTGCAACCAGGAGAAATCTTGGTGCAGCCGGTCACGGGGTTCCAGGTTGCGTCACACCATTCGATTCGTGATTTATCAGACATGGCATTCCTTCTGCATCTCCAGCACCAGCCCTCGCTGGCGAATGCGTTTCTTCTGTAATGGCAGGTAGTCCGGATTCAATTCACATCCCAGCCAGCGCCTTCCCAGGGATTCGGCAACCTCGCCCACCGTGCCCGATCCCATGAACGGATCGAACACCACATCACCAGGCCGGCTGCCGGCGACAATGCAACGCTCCGCCAGGGCACGAGGGAAGGTGGCGAAGTGGGCGCCCTTGAACGGCTCAGGAGCAAGAGTCCAGACATCCCGCCAGTTGCGGGTTTCCGCATAGCGGACATCTTCACGGTTTTGGCGGTGGTGGTTATTCTTTTTGGACGAGACGTTTACCCGCTCACGGTTGCGCGCATACCTATCGGTACCGTGGCCGAATCCCACACCATTGCTCTCGCTGTCCCAGACGGATGGCTCGCGCGCTTCTTGGTGGTTGTAGAAATACCGTGAGGACTTCGAGAAGAGGAATACGTGCTCGTGGGATTTCGTGGGCCGATCCTTGATGCTCTCGGGCATGGCGGCGGTCTTGGCCCAGATGATGTCGGAACGCAGGTACCAACCATCGGCCTGGAGTGCGAGCGCAATCCGCGCCGGCATCATTGCCAGGTCTTTCGGCTTGAGACCTCCACCGATGCCCCGGCTCCCCTTTCGTCCGGCGACATTCTTGTCCACACCCAGTGTTTCGGCACGATCTCTGGCAAAGGCGCCACCACCACCATTGCCGCCACCCGCATAGCAGTCACCGTAGTTCACCCACAGTGTCCCATCGTCGGCCAGCAAATCACGGGCCACCCTGAACACCTCGACCATCTTGCACACATGACATTCGCCACAGGGATCGCCAGTGGCCCAGCCGAGGCAGTCATGCAGGGGTTCAAGCCCGATCTGTCCTGAGACGCCATAGTCGCGAAGGCCCCAATACGGCGGGCTGGTGACGACGGTCTGGACACGCAATCCATCGGCAATCATGTGCCGCATGATGTCCCGGCAGTCGCCGAGGTGGCAGGTGTTGAGATTCATGCCATATCCTCCACCCTCACCACACTGGCGATATTTGACGGATGTACCCTAACCTCGCCACGAACACTCGACTCGCCATAGACCACCATATTCGTGGCGTGAGGCTCATTTATCGCTTCCACCTTGATCTGTGTTCCATCGTTCAGTGTGACGACGTAGGTCGAGAATGCTTTCGGATTGAGTTGGGTGCCGCAACATACGCAGAAGTTCGTGGGTGAGGCATCTGGGCAGGGCTTCCGGTAATGGATACCAACGCGACAAAGGGATTCACGGCGGATCAGAAAGTAGAGTCGCCAGAGCATCGTCATCATCGTCATCCTGCGCTGCTTGGTGCTTGGTATCCTCATTGCCAGCGCCTCATGCCGTGATTAGCGGCCTCTCGAACGGCCGTAATCACCTCCGGGGATAGTGAAGCGCGAGCCAAGTAAAAAGCATGCAAAAGCGCGGCTTCCACCACATCACCCGGCTGACCGCCTCTGACCATCGCGTCGGCAAGATGCCCATTATCAAGATTACCCAGATGTAGCAGAATCGTTTCATGCATACGGAACTGGCTCACCAGTCCTTGCACGCTACCCGCGAGCCAAGCAGATTTCTCCTGCTCATAGAAACGTTCTTGCCGTTTAAGATCGGCCTTGAGCTGGTCGATTTGTTCCAGTAGTGCATGAATCACACGGCCAGATTCATCAATTTCAGAGTGCTGGCTCATGGCGTTGACTCCGGCATGGGCTGGAACGGGTCTGCCAGAAGCGGCACACCGTTGTCGTCGATGATCTCCATCGGGGCTGGAGTCGGTTCCGGAAGTTGGAGCACCTGGCACGCTTCGCGGATGATGATTTCCGCCGCCTGATCCGGCGTCTCGAACATGCCCAGGCAAGCCTTGGCGCGCATCGACATCCGGGCTTTTGTCACAGCGCCGGCCGTTCCATGTGTTCGTTGCCGATATATGGACAACCACAGGAAATGGCGGGTGCCGATCTGGTAGCACACCAGGACGACGTTCGGCAGGTCACGTCGTTCAACGGCTTTGATATTGAACCGGCCTGACGGAACGGAATCGCGGTAAGCAACGATGCGCCTCGCCACACTCTCGCCGAATTCCTCGATGGCTTCGTCTGTCGGCGGCCTTTTCAGCGAGTCGAGCATGGCTTGAATGTCAGCAGATTCAAGCATCGCAGGATTCCTCCCCAACAATCCCCATTGCCATCGCCGCTTCCACGATGGCGCTCAGACCTTTGGCCTCGGGGCCGGTGGGGCGCCCATACCGGTGGCTAAACCCTTCGGGGTCGATTACCTCGCCCCGCCGTAAGGGGAACACACCTTTATCCCAGTCAATCGGCCCGAAAAAACGCGTGTAGTGGCGGTCAAAGAAGGCCAGGTATCGGCAGACAAGGCGGAATGTTTTTTCTCCCTCCAAGCTTCTGTCGTCGAAGACGATCCGGTTACCTGTGAGTAGTTTGAAGTCGCCCCAAGTGAAGATGTGAGGCCTGCGGATCGTCAGCTTCCCGGCGTGGTTGCGCCAGATGACGGTCCACACCGCGTTGAACGTAAAGTGCCCGCGTCGCCGTTCGAAGTACGCTTCGCAGCGACCAAAGGGCCTTCCATCATTCCTGACATCAAAAACACCGACCCACAGTTGCTCATGGAGGCGCATATTCCGCAACTGGTTCACCCGGTAATAGTCGAATCGCAGCTTGTTCATCCACTCGTGGGCGTCGATTTCATTCGAGGGCAGCAGGCGCGGGTTAGCCATTGTTTTCTCCATGCGGGTTGCTGGTCTCGCCCAGTAGCGACTTGACCAACCGGCTAAAGTCCGCATCGACCCGAACGGCATCGAGTTTCTGCCGGTCATGGATGGACAGCGCGAATCCCAGACAAAACCCGAAGCGCGGCATGAAATGCCCGACCAAGCCCCAGCGGTAAACCAGCGCCTGGTTGTCATGCAGGCGCTCGGACATCTCCCGCATACTCTCCAGAGAGTCGATGCGGAAAGCGTAATGCGGCCAATACATCACACAGCCATCTCCTCCGTGCCCGGCACAGGACGCGAGCACATTGGCGCGCGGCTCCACCGGATCGGCCGGATGATCCGGATTCGGCATATGCGCGCTGGCGGCGTTGGATTGCCGAAAACAGGACAGGATGGAGAAATATCCGTCAGCCATTTCTGTTCTCCCGCACAGCCAGCGCCACAGCCACCGGCCGCACCCAGATCGGCGTGTTGCCCAACGAGAATGTCTCGCCTGACCACGCCAGCAACAACGTCTGCCCCATCATGCTGGCGATGGCCTGCGCAGCCGGCGGTGGCACGGCGTTGCCGATGCGCTCCCGCCACCCACTGTCCGAGAGCCCATCCAGTTCCAGCTGCTCCTCGGGATCGACGAGGCCCTGGAGCGCCGCCAGTTCCAGCGTCGTGAATGGCCTGTGCCACGTCCCGTCCAGGGCGCGGATGACGGCCACCAAGTTGTCGGTCGCGGCCGGTAGAACATCCATACGTGGGTCGGCCACCGAGCCATAACCGTTGTCATGGCCACTGGATGCCGTGACGGCGCCGCTGGGAGAGGCCCACGGCACCACGCCGTAGTGGCCGGCGGTGAGGTAGTGGTCGCCTTGCTCGCGGTGCAGGCCTGGGCGAGGGTCGGCCACCGAATAGGCGCCCTGGGCAGTGCTGGTGGAAATCACGGTTCCGCTGTTCTCATGCCACTGCGTAACTGCGTATTTCCCGAAGATGGGGCCGGTCGGCCGTGGGTCGGCGACGGTGTAGCCACCCCCACCCGATTTGCTTTGTCCGCTGATAGCACCAGTCGGCACATCCCAGGGCAGCACGCCGTACTGCCCATATTCACGCCAGTGAAACCTGGGGTCCGCTACCGAGTATCGGCCGTTCGTTGGCAGCCCGCGCGCAGAGACGGTTGCCCCCGGTTCATCCCAGGCCGTGACACCGAGGTAATCCCGGCGCCGCTCCGGCACGATCAGGTAATCGGCCAGGTGGCCATCCACGATGTTCAGGCGGTTCAGCGAACGCCAGTCCGATCCCGCCTCCACGAAAGCCAGCCTGACCCACGTTTTCCATTGCAGGCGCGGCACGCGGTGCATCGGGCCGCCGGCGGGATCGCCGGGGAGCGGCATCCGCCCCAGCACGTCGCCCACGGCGTGCAATGGGCGTTTGTGGGGTTCATACAGGAATGGACTGATTTTCCCGGTATGCCGGGCAACCAGCAGGAAGCGCTTACGGCTCTGTGCCAGTCCGCCTAGCTCGCCGCAATCGTGGGTGGTCTCGGCCACTGCATAGCCGTAGCTCCTCAACACATCCCCAATCTGGTCCAGCAGATGCCGGCCCCGGCTCTGGATGCGCGGCACGTTTTCCAGGATGACGAACTCAGGCGGATCGTCCGCCCAGGCTTCCATCGTCAGCCAGATCCCGCGCAGGGTGAGTCGGTTCAAGGCCTGGTACTTGTCAGACCGGCTTTTGTTTTCCGACAGCAGCCCCGAGAGCCCCTTGCAGGGCGGCGACGTAAACACGATGTGGGGCCGCTCGTTGCCGGCCGCCCTGCGGATGTCGTCAAGCGTGGCCTCACGCCATCCTGCCGGTGGTTCGTGGCCGTGGAACGCGACGTACTGCTCGCGATCGAACAGATCCATCACGGTGCCCGGCACGCCAGCCAGGCGGCCGAAGTCTCTGATCGCGGCAGCATTGACGTCGATCCCGCCCAGGCAGCGAAACTGAGCCTGGAGACTGCCGACGCGCGCCTCACCCCGGTTGAAGCCGGCGGCGCCACCGCCGAGCCCTGCGAACAGGTGGAAATGCTTGATTTCGACCGACTTCATATATCCTCCCTGGATTATTTGTTGACCGGCCACGTATCGCAAAACGGGCAGTGATCGGTATATTTGCTGCCAGCGTCGCTGATGTATGAAGCATTGCAAACCTGGCAATTGGAGAGCAGCACGATCTTGGTTTTTACGTCTCGTGCGGCGAAATATGCAGAGTTGATGTCCAGTGGCCCGCAGAATTGCTGGAACTCCTGCCAGGTCGACAGCAGGTTTTCTGCCGTCAGTGAGCGGCCGTTAAGCCGCTCATGCAGCGCCGCATAAGCGGACAGCCGTGCGGCCATGCGCCGGTCCCTTATGAAGGACAGGACGGTCTCGGGCAGCTTGCCATTTGATGGCTTTACACCATGAATATCCTTCCACCACTGGCGCAAAGTTCTGGTGCCGATGCCGGTCAGTCCACGAACCAACGACAAGCGTAGCCCTGCACGTATCAGGTCGTTTGCCTGCTGGAGGCTTCCAAGATCGGCCAAGGCGACCATTTCAGGCCCCTCTTGCTGCCGCAACAGAGAGCGCATAGGCGGATCTCTGACCGTCTTGAAGCACTACCAGGCGGTCCAGCTCGGCCTCGTTGAGGCGGAAGCTGATCAAACTCAGCCCCGCTCCCTGGGCAAGTTCTTCGAGCTCGACAAGAGACAATCTGCCCAGCCTGTCCAGAACCGGCCTGGATAGACCGGTGATAACCTCTCCCGATTTGGTCTTGGCGGCCTCTCTGGCCATAATCAGGAACAGCCTATTGATCGAAACGATGTCGTTCATGGTGTTTTTCCTCTCCTAACCTTGCGCCCAGTATATACCTTATTGGGTTTATTGTGATGTAAAGAATGCAAAAACGAGCTATTTCAACATCCACCATCGGTGGCCGGCTAAAGTCCTGGCGGAAGCATCTTGGGATGATCCAAGAAGATTTTTCTCAGGCCACGGGATTGCACATTGGGGTTGTTCGCAAGTACGAGAACGACGTAAACATCCCCGGCGGGGAGGCTCTCGTCTCCATCGGAAAAACTGGAGTCAACCTGCATTGGTTGCTGATGGGGGATGGGGAGATGCCGGCCGATGGCCGCAGTGATGGCACTTCCGCTCCACCCGAAACGATGCTGTCTCCCAGGCTTAAAGAGGTGGAGGGTCTTCTTGCAAGAATGGATGAGAACAGGCGCGCAGCCGTCTTGGAGGACGTTTTCTCTCGCGTTCAGGAAGCGAAGCGGGTTGCCGACCTGGAGCGAATCGTCCGGGAGCTGTCTCGGAAGCTCGGGTGAGGAAGTAGCTACCCCCCCCCCCCCCACGCATGGGCTCCTGGCCTCCTGCTGTGCTCAGTGGGCTATCAAGGCTGCGTTTGGCACGCTTATGTGGGTTTTCTGGTAATTGACAAAACACAACTCCTCCCAATCTCGACCGTCATTATATGGCACGTCGAAATATCGACGAAATGTCATGATTTCGTCACTTGTGAACGGCTATCCAAATCCGCGTAAATCTGGCGGCAAGGGCATATAGGCGTTCTCCCTGGTTATGGGGCTGGTGCCGACGAATTTGCTTCAGGAGAGGGGTCTGATGCGCGGAGTGGGGGTGTTGGAAGGCGCCCGA
>JAURYL010000088.1 GCA_030653935.1 Pseudomonadota bacterium | reverse complement strand
GGCGCGGATTGAAACCAGTCGTCGGCGCGTAGTCCAGAGCCTTTTACCGCGCATCGCCCGGCCTCCCGGCCGGGCGCGGATTGAAACAGTGCATCGACGTGGGCAGTTGCGGCCGCATCTGGCATCGCCCGGCCTCCCGGCCGGGCGCGGATTGAAACAGCTTGTGCCGCATAGCTGTAGCTAGGTTCTTGCGCATCGCCCGGCCTCCCGGCCGGGCGCGGATTGAAACATTTAATCCTCCATGCCTAACATTGCATTCAAGCGCATCGCCCGGCCTCCCGGCCGGGCGCGGATTGAAACCAGTCGCAGAAAGGCTCAATCGACATCCTCCCGCGCGCATCGCCCGGCCTCCCGGCCGGGCGCGGATTGAAACGCGTTCCACGTACGCAACGCAGCCCTTGGCGCCGGGCATCGCCCGGCCTCCCGGCCGGGCGCGGATTGAAACCCGCAAATCATGCTGCTCACCCTGGGCAATACGGCGCATCGCCCGGCCTCCCGGCCGGGCGCGGATTGAAACCATCCAGCGGCGAGGCAGGAAACCCAATCATCTACGCATCGCCCGGCCTCCCGGCCGGGCGCGGATTGAAACCGTAAGGCGGGTTAAGCCAAACCCGACCGCGCCATTGCATCGCCCGGCCTCCCGGCCGGGCGCGGATTGAAACGTAGTAAGTAAAATCAGCCCAACCCGTCGCTCAACGCATCGCCCGGCCTCCCGGCCGGGCGCGGATTGAAACACGGGTCGCCACGGCTAACTAGCTCATCGAGCGGAGCATCGCCCGGCCTCCCGGCCGGGCGCGGATTGAAACACTTCGTTTTTGGTTCATCGCTCGCGCCCATTGCCGCATCGCCCGGCCTCCCGGCCGGGCGCGGATTGAAACCATTCGCGGAGGTGCGCCGTTATGGTTGTGTAAGAGGCATCGCCCGGCCTCACGGCCGGGCGCGGATTGAAACCCGTTCGGTGCGGAACCACGCGGCGCCGTGCTCTCGCATCGCCCGGCCTCACGGCCGGGCGCGGATTGAAACCTATGGCGATCTATTTCCAGAACAAGGAACTGTTCGCATCGCCCGGCCTCACGGCCGGGCGCGGATTGAAACGGCGGCGGCTACAGCCAGCACATTGAGAACGATCGCATCGCCCGGCCTCACGGCCGGGCGCGGATTGAAACACTTCCACGACTTCCGGCATGAGGCAACGACGCGGCATCGCCCGGCCTCACGGCCGGGCGCGGATTGAAACCTTCGTGGAATGCTCGCAACGATCAAAGACAATGAGCGCATCGCCCGGCCTCACGGCCGGGCGCGGATTGAAACGGCCTGCTACCGATGGTCATGCACGATAAAAAACGCATCGCCCGGCCTCACGGCCGGGCGCGGATTGAAACACCCTGCATGCGAAGACCCTGCTCACGCCGGAACAGGCATCGCCCGGCCTCACGGCCGGGCGCGGATTGAAACGATTCAACCATTTTTGAGAGCTCCTGTTGGGTGGGGGGGCATCGCCCGGCCTCACGGCCGGGCGCGGATTGAAACATAGCGCCCCCACCAACTCCATGGCTTTCTGTTTGCATCGCCCGGCCTCACGGCCGGGCGCGGATTGAAACTCCGCGTCTCTGTCTGCCAAGTTTCAATCCACCGGCATCGCCCGGCCTCACGGCCGGGCGCGGATTGAAACGGCTTCAAACTGATCATGCGTTGCCGGCGGCGCTTGCATCGCCCGGCCTCACGGCCGGGCGCGGATTGAAACACTGCCGTACCAGCGGCCATGCCTGCTTTCGTGCTTATCGGGTTGTCACACACACCCACTAGATGTAGTGGTCTGTGATTTTTTTGCGTAGAGCTCGGCGTAGGTGTGTGCGGTGGCATTGCCCGCGATGCCGAGCAGGGAGCGGAAGGCGTTGAACGGATAGAAACGGCGGTTGAAGCGAAACGTGAACTCGTTAAGGTACGCCTGTAGGTGCTGAGGGCTGACGCCATGATGAATACCGCGAAGCCAAGTTTTGAGATTGGAAAATACGAGATGAATGATGGGCATGAACTCTTCGGCAACCTGCGGATCGCCCCGTTCCGCGATGGCCACGTGGTCGTAGCCGTGCTTGCTGAGGCCGGCATAGCCGCTCCAATCATCTGTGATGATTCGGGTGCCCGGTGCCACCGTGCTCTCGATGAAGCCGCCAAGCGATTTGGCGCTTCGGTCCGGCACCAGGGCAAGTCGAACACGGCCTGCGTACCGCCCGGTCTTCCGCTTGTTGAGGCTGCCGGCACGCTTGCGCTGGCGGACTTCAACGGCGCCGGCCACGACGGCCATGTCGTGGACGCCACGCCCCTTGCCGCGCGTACGGCCGCCCACGTAGGTTTCATCGGCCTCGACGACTTCCCCGGGCTTACCGCCAATTCGGTCCTGATCCGGTCGCACCATGCCGACGCGCAGCTTGTGAAGAATCTGGAAGGCAGTCTCGTAGCACGACAGTCCAAGTTGCCGCTGGAACTGAACAGCCGATATGCCGGGCGTCTGACTGCTGACCAAGTACGCCGCCCAGAACCAAACCGAGAGCGGTGTGTGCGTGCGCTCCATGACCGTGCCGGCCATAAGGCTCGTGTCGCAGCGGCACTTCCGACAACGAAGTACCGATGGGCGCGTGGAGATACGGTAAGGCTCGCCGAATGTGCCGCAACGTGGACAGACAAACCCGCCGCTCCAGCGTGCGCGTTCAAGATAGGACGCGCACGTCGCCTCATCCGGAAACAGGCGCTGAAACTCCGGCAGCGAGCGCGGAAAGAACAAATCATCTCGCTCAAGCACATCAATCGCCACGCTAGCCCCAAGTCGATGCAGTTGCTCAACATACTACCGGTAGTGGGTGTGTGTGTTAACCCGATAAGCACGCCTGCTTTGTAGATGCATCGCCCGGCCTCACGGCCGGGCGCGGATTGAAACGTGTCGTCACTCGGCTTCGAGCCGGTGGCGCACGGCATCGCCCGGCCTCACGGCCGGGCGCGGATTGAAACTCCTGAGGGGCAAGGCATGAGCTACAGCAAGGCGAGCAACGCCCGACCTCACGGCCGGGCGCGGATTGAAACGTTTATCAACGACGGGGCGGTGCAATTCCTTCCAGGCATCGCCCGGCCTCACGGCCGGGCGCGGATTGAAACTTGTAATGCCAGGCCAACCCGCGCCGAACCTGTTCCAGGCATCGCCCGGCCTCACGGCCGGGCACAAATTGAAACCAAGAGCAGGCTGGAAGCCTGCGCTACACATCGCGCATCGCCCAGCTTCATGGCCGAACGCGGATTGAAACCAACTGCTGACGAGAAGGCGGGTGAGGGATATCTGGCATCGCCCGGCCTCACGGCCGGGCACAAATTGAAACCAAGAGCAGGCTGGAAGCCTGCGCTACACATCGCGCATCGCCCGGCTTCATGGCCGAACGTGGATTGAAACCAACTGCTGACGAGGGGGCGGGTGGGAGATATCTGGCATCACCCGACCTCACGGCCGGGCACAAATTGAAACCAAGAGCAGGCTGGAAGCCTGCGCTACACGTCGCGCATCGCACGGCTTCATGGCCGAACGTGGATTGAAATTAACTGCTGACGAGGGGGCGGGTGGGGGATATCTGGCATCGCCCGGCCTCACGGTCGGGCACGGATTGAAACCAAGAGCAGGCTGGAAGCCTGCGCTACACATCGCGCATCGCCCAGCTTCATGGCCGAACGTGGATTGAAACCAACGGCTGACGAGGGGGCGGGTGAGGTGCATCTGGCATCGCCCGACCTCACGGCCGGGCGTGGATTACAACCAAGAGCAGGCTGGAAGCCTGCGCTACACGTCGTGCATGCCCGGCCTCATGGCTGAACATGGATGACATTGCTTTTCGATTGATGCTGATACCGGGTGTTCTGAACGCGGTCGGGCGCGGCTACACCGCCACCGGTGCCTTGATACCGGGGTGCGGGTCGTAGCCTTCGAGCGTGAAATCCTCGTAACTGAAGGCGAACAGGTCGGTCACCGCCGGGTTGATCTGCATCGTCGGCAGGGCGCGCGGTTCGCGGGAGAGTTGCAGGTTCACCTGATCGAGGTGGTTGAGGTAGATGTGGGCGTCGCCCAGGGTGTGGACGAAATCGCCCGGTTCCAGGCCCGTCGCGCGCGCCATCATCAGGGTGAGCAGGGCGTAGCTGGCGATGTTGAAGGGCACGCCGAGGAAGATGTCGGCGCTGCGTTGGTAGAGCTGGCAGCTCAATTTGCCATCGGCCACGTAGAACTGGAAGAAGGCGTGGCAGGGCGGCAGTTTCATATTGGGCAATTCGCCCACGTTCCAGGCGGAAACGATGATGCGGCGCGAATCCGGATTCTGTTTCAGGGTTTCCAGCACTTCGCTGATCTGGTCGATGTGGCGGCCGTCGGCGGCGGGCCAGGAGCGCCACTGGTAGCCGTAGATCGGACCGAGATCGCCGTTCGCGTCCGCCCATTCGTCCCAGATGGAAACGCCGTTGTCCTTCAGGTATTTGATGTTGGTGTCGCCTTTCAGGAACCAGAGCAGTTCGTGAATGATGGACTTGAGGTGAACCTTCTTGGTGGTCAGGAGCGGGAAACCGGCGGCCAGGTCAAAGCGCATCTGGTAGCCGAACACCGAGATCGTGCCGGTGCCGGTGCGGTCGTCCTTGCGCGCGCCGTGAGCCAGCACATGGTTTAGCAATTCATGGTATTGCCGCATCAGACGCCTTCCTTCAACAGGTGTTGGTAGACCAGATTCATGATGATGAGCCGTTGCGACTGGACGAGATCGCCGAACTGGATGCCGAAGGCCTTCATCCGCTTGCCCTGTTCGTCGTCTTCCTCGCCTATCGAGCGGATCACCACCGGGGTTTTCACGTATTCCTCCATGTCGCCCAGCTTGACCTTGAACGACAGCCAAAGGTTATCGCCCTTCTGGCCGAGCTGCATGGGCGAGAACATCTTGGCGCCGCCGACGCTGATATCGACCATTTTTCCGGCGCCGATCTGTTTGCCCTCCTCGCTCTGCTGCACGGCGACGATGATGCTGGCGGGCGCGCGCATGGCGCGGCGGATGCGCATGGCTTGCACCGAATCGGGATAGGAGAGGTGCAGATACGGGAAGGGCTGCAATTGTGATTTCAGCACCTTGGCCTTGAAGGCGCAGACATTGAGGCCGGAGAAGGCGCGCACCAGATAGGTCTGTCCATCGCGGACGAAAACCAGCTTGCCTTCCACCACGGGCATGGTGACCAGTACGCTCTTGGGCTTCATCACGCCGATCACATGCACGGTGAAGCGTTCGACCTGGCCTTCGAGCATGGGTTGCAGTTGCAGGGCGTCGCCCGGCATCAGCTTGATGGCGTCGAAACTGAGGTTTTCCTCCTGCGGTTTGGCGATGCTCGCCAACTCTGCCGGCTTGCCGTCGTCGAGCCGGGCCGAGACGTGGCCGGTCTTCTCCCGCACCCGCTCGCGATACAGGCCCTTCTGCAGCAGCACCTCGATTTGATTTTCCGAAGTCACCACCACGCCGCGATTCAACAGCAGGTTGTGGTCCGCGTCATAGGCCGCGAAACCGAGCGGCTTGCCGACCTCGAGTTCCGCCTTGCGCACCGGCACCATGAAATTGTCTTCGACCATTTGTCGTTATCTCCTGCTAGTAGTCGGTCATCATGAATCGAATGGATGATTTGTAGGATGTGGTGAGCGCAGCGAACCGCATCAAGCACGGTCGCGATGCATGGTGCGGTTCGCTGCGCTCACCACACCCTACGTCCTGTTTGGGCACGCTCCATCCCTCCCGTTTCAACGTGACGGGCCGCCAGGCCCTATTCGCCCTGTGATGGCATGTCCGTTCACTGCAAACCCGCTTTACCCAATTCGCTCAGGACATCCAGTGTCAACTGGCGTCCCAGCGGCCCCATTCCCTTCATCAACGCGTCGGCGTCGCGTTCGCCATTGACCAGGCGGCGCATGATGCCACCCAGGCGCGCCATATCGCCGCCGGCGCGAACCATCTGTTCCGCCATTTCCGCCAGCACCGCGAGCGCCTTGGCGTCGCCGCGACCGGAGGCGTCAATCATGGCGGCCAGACCGGGCGCGGCGGCGCGGCCATCGGGCTTCTGTTCCAACGCCGGCAGACTGGCGGGATTGTCTAGCCCCAGCAAGATCGTTTCGACGATGATCCGGTCTTCCTCGTCCAGGCCCAGCTTCAGCGTCGCGTCACGCTTGCCGTCGATAATCTGGCGCAAGGCGCCGGCCAGCCTGGGCCAGCCCTGTCGCTCGGCTTCCACCAGGGTCTGCATCAGTTCGGGTAGCTGCGAGCGGTCGCGCAAGGCGCCGACCACGGCATGGATGAAGGGCGCGTGCATGCGCCGCACTTGTTCAACCGCGTCCGGCAAGCCGGTAACCGCATTACTCATGTTCTTGCTCCACGGCTTGCCAGCGCCCCTGCTGAAGCATTTCCAGCGGGCGGTAGGCGCGTTTGTAGGCCATCTTGCGGCAGTCGGCGATCCAGTAGCCCAGGTAGAGATAGGGCAGGCCGAGTTCGCGCGCCAGCCTGATCTGTTCCAGTACTCCGAAAACGCCGAGACTGCGCCGTTCCAGGCCAGGCTCGAAAAAGGTGTAGACGGCGGATAGCCCGTCCAGCAAGCGGTCCACCAGCGCCACCATGACCACTTCGCCGTCGAGACGATATTCGATCAGGGCGCTGTCGACTCGGCTTTGCAGCAAAAAGCCACGATATTGATCGCGGTCGTCCTGATCCATGCCGCCGCCGGCATGGCGCGCCGCCTGGTAGCGACGATACAGGCGATAGTGCGCCTCGTCGTAGACCAGGGGTTTCAAGCGCATTTCCATGTCTTCGTTCCTGGCCAGGCTGCGGCGCTGCGCGCGGTTCGGCTGAAAGCCGTCGACCAGGACCCGGCTCGGCGTGCAGGCGCGGCAGTTGTCGCAATGCGGGCGATAGACGTGGGAGCCGCTGCGGCGAAAGCCCAGCCGCATCAATTCGCTGTAGACCACCGTATCCACCAGGCCGCTCGGCGCCGCCACCTGCGAGCGCGCGCTCTGGTTGGCGAGATAGCTGCACGGGTAACTCGCCGTCAGATAGAACTGCAAGCGGAAGATGGGTAGTTCGGCCCCGAAACTCATGTCAGTTCCGCCCGGCCGTTCCGAGGGAACCGACCTCCCCCTCGGGGGGACACGAGCGCGGCGAGTCAGGGGGTCGTTGCATGCGCCTCCAGGGGCCGACCAGCTGCGAAAGCGGCGTCAGGCGCGCCAGCAGGCCGCTGAACTCGGCGCGCGCAATCTCGCGCGCGCCGAGTGAGGCGAGGTGGGCGGTATTCATCTGACAGTCGATCACGCCGAATTCATGCTGTTTGAGGTGGGCGACCAGATGCGCCAGTGCGATCTTCGAGGCATCGGTCTTTCGGGAGAACATGGATTCGCCGAAGAATGCCCTACCCAGAGCAACGCCGTACAGACCCCCAACCAGTTCTTCACCGTCCTCGCCCGCCACCCAGGTTTCGAAAGAGTGTGCATAGCCCGCCTCATGTAGTGCGCCATAGGCCGCGATCATCGGTTCACCGATCCAGGTGCCGCCTTGCGCGTCTCGCGGTTCGGCGCATGCCCGCATCACCCGGGTGAACGCCGTGTCCACCCGCACCTCGTAATCGGCACGCGCGAGCTTTTTCTTGAGCGAACGCGACAATTTGAATTCGTCCGGGAACAGCACCATGCGCGGATCGGGCGACCACCAGAGGACCGGCTCGCCTTCGTTGAACCAGGGGAAGATGCCCAGGCGATAGGCCGCCAGCAGGCGCGGCAAGGACAAGTCGTCCCCCGCCGCGAGCAGGCCGTTGGGTTCTGTCAGCGCCTGTTCCAGGGGCGGAAACGGCATGGAGGGGTAAAGCCAGGGAATCAAGATTCAGCCGCCGCGCGTCCCTTTCTCGATGAATTCGATCTTGTAACCATCCGGGTCCTCGATGAAGGCGATCACCGTGCCGCCATGCTGCATCGGACCCGCCGGGCGCACCACCTTTCCGCCCTTGGCGGCAACCTCGGCACAGGCGCGAGCGGCATCGTCCACTTCGATGGCGATATGCCCAAACGCCGTTCCCTGGTCATACCGTTCCACGCCCCAGTTGTAGGTCAACTCCAGAACGGTGTGATCTGACTCATCGCCATAGCCGACGAAGGCCAAAGTGAACTTGCCCCCTGGGTAATCCTTGCGGCGTAACAAGCGCATACCGAGTACCTCGGTATAGAAAGCGATGGATCGATCCAGGTCACCGACCCGGATCATGGTGTGCAGCATGCGCATGGCCGGCCTCCGTTTAAAACTGAAAATAAAGGCGGCCATTTTGCCGCAGTTCAGCACGGACTTTTTTCCAATCCGGAAACAAGGCTTCCACTTCACGCCAGAAGGCGGGCGAGTGGTTGCGCTGCTTGAAATGAGCGAGTTCATGGCAAATGACGTAGTCGATCTGCGTCAGAGGCGCCTTGAGCAGGCGCCAGTTGAGGCTGACCACGCCCCTGGCCGAGAGACTACCCCAGCGGGTGCGGGCGTTTGACAGACGCAGCGGCGGCATGGCGAGCCCGGCGCGGGCGGCGTGGTGCGCAAGACGTTCGCCGAGCAGGATGCGCGCTTCCCGCTGATACCAGCGACTGACCAGAGCGGCCAGGGCCGGCGGCGCGGCATGGCAGACCAGTTGTTCGGCCTCGCGCCGGATCGCCGGTTTGCCGGCGGCGGCAAGCAACCGCAGCGACAAGGCGTTGCCCAGCCAGGGCAGCGCCGCGCCGTCGCGCCACTGGAACGCATGCTCGCGCGCCGCCGCCACCCGCTCGATCAACCATGCGTGGTGACGCGCGAGAAAGGTGTCAATCTCGCGTTGCGCCAGGCGCATGGGCGCATTGACCACGACTTCGCCGGCTTCATTCACCCGCAACGCCAGGCTCCGTCGCCGGGCACTGCGGCGCAACGCATAAGACAGCGGTGCCGCTTCGCCCACGCTTGGTTGTACCCCGGAGGGGGGCATGCCCGGCGAACGGATCGAGAGCGCGCGCACTTCTTCGGTTCGAATTTTCATGGCGCGGGATTATCCGGTCTAACCGTGTTCGGGCGCATCGCTCACGGAAAAAACGGAATACGTCCATTCATCCTGAATGGTCCGTTAGGGAAACGCTGATCAATTCCCCATCCGTCGTTCCCGCCCCCGATTACCCCGTTCGAGGGCAGGCTTCGGCGGGAACCCAGTTAAATCACTAATCTGGATGCCCGCCTTCGCGGGCATGACGTAATAAATCAGAGCTTCCTTAGCCGAAGTAGGCATGTAGCGCAGGCGTCCCGCCTGCTTTGTGGGTCTAATCAGACGGACGAGGCCGGCGGGACGCCCGCGCTACAGGTGGGCCTTCGACGTCGTCCCGGCTCATGGGCAATTTGGACTCATCCAAAAAATGGGGAATGACGCTATTCTCGGCAATCGTTCACTCCATCGAAGCCTGTATCCATGATTTCGACGCCGGAACCCATGCCTGAGTCCATGCCGCGCCGCCATCTGCTGCGCGGCCTCTCCGCGCTCGCCCTGGCACCCTGGCTGGATGGCTGCCAACACACGCCGACACGGCCGTTGACCATCGCCAGCCATGTCTGGCCCGGTTACGAACTGATGTTTCTCGCACGGCGTGAGGGCTGGCTGGTGTCTTCCGATCTGGAGTTGCTGGAGACCGCCTCCATCCCCGCTTCGCTGGCGGCGTTGGGCGATGGCCGCGCCGATGGCGCGGCCCTGACCCTGGATGAAGTGCTACGTGCCCGCGCCGGGGGTATCGCGTTGCAGGTGGTTCTGGTGCTGGATATCTCCGCCGGCGCCGACGTGCTGCTGGCGCGTCCGGGCATCAACGAGCTACGCGACCTCGCCGGTAAACGGCTTGGCGTCGAACCTACCTCGCTGGGCACCCTGATGCTGCACAAGGTACTGGCCGCGGCGGCTTTGCCGGCCTCCGCGCTCACCCTGGTTCCCCTGGATATCGACGAGCACCTGGCGGCTTGGGAGCGGGAGAAACTGGATGCGCTGATCACCTACGAGCCCACCGCCACGCTGCTGCTGGCGCAAGGCGCCCGGCGGCTTTACGACAGCCGGAAGATACCGGACACCATCATCGACGTGCTCGCGGTCAAGCCCGAGGCGATCACGCGCCAGCCCGAGGCGCTGGCCGCGCTGGTGGCGGGACATTTCCGGGCGCTGCGGCATCTGCGCCATAACCCGCAGGACGCGGCTTACCGCATGGCCGGGCGCATGGGTATTCCGGCGGCGGAAGTGCTGGATGCCTATCGCGGCCTGGAGTTGCCCGATCTCGAACTCAACCGCAAGTTGCTCGATGGCGCCACCGGCCGTCTGCGAGCCGCCGCCGAGGAAGTTTCCCGCGTGATGTTGGCCGCCGGCATGTTGTCGCAAGCAGCCGACTTGAGCGACCTGGCGCGTGCCGATTTCCTGCCGGAGTCGAGTTGAGCCAGCGCAACACATACACCCTCCTGCTCGCCCTGCTCCTCGCCCTGTGCGCGGGTGCCGCCCTGGCCCACCACACGCTCACCGTCGGCGTGCTGGCGCTGCGGCCGCAGGCCGAGGATCAGGCGCGCTGGCTACCCCTGGCCGACTACCTCGGCAAGGCGCTGCCAGACCATCAGGTGGAAGTACGCGCGCTCGACTATCCAAGCCTGGAACGCGCGCTGCGTCAGCACGAGATCGACTTCATCCTCACCCATCCCACCCATTACCTGCGTCTGCGCGGTCGAAACGCCCTCTCCGGGGCGCTGGTCACTCTGGTGGAACGGGCCGGAACGACACCATTGGAGGCCATCGGCGGCACGATCTTCACACGCACGGATCGCGCGGACATCAACAGCCTTCAGGACTTGAGCGGCCGCGTCATCGCCAGTTGTTCGGAAGCCTGCATGGAGGGCTACCAGTTGCAGCAAGAAGCCCTGCTCGACGCCGGCCTGCCGCCTCTCGAACCGGCGCGCATGCTGTTCCTCGGCCTGCCCCACGATCTGGTGGTGGAAGCGGTTCTATCGGGCAAGGCCGACGTTGGTTTCGCCCGTGCCGGCGTGATCGAGAGCATGGCGCGGGAAGGCCGCGTCGATGCCACGCGCCTCAAGATTCTCAACCGCCAGGACCTGCCCGGCTTCCCTTACGCCGCATCCACCCGTCTCTATCCACAATGGCCGCTGGCGGCGTTGCCGCAAGTCGATGCCGCCAGCGCCCGCCGAGTCGCCGCCGCGCTGCTGCGCATCGAACCCGACACCCCGCTGGCCTGGGCGCTGGATATCCACGCCTTCACCATTCCCGCCAGCTATGCCGGTGTCGAGGACCTGGCCGCCAAACTGCGCCTGCCGCCTTACGACAGCAGCCCCCGCTTCACCCTCGCGGACGTCTGGTCGCGCTATCAGATCCCGCTGTTGCTGCTGTTCGCGGCCGCCGGCGTCATTCTGCTCCTGACCACCCGCCTGCTGATTTCCCGCCACCGTCTCACGGCCGCGCGCCGGCTCAGCGAACAACAGGCGGCGGCCCTGAGCCGCTCCTACGCGCATCTACGCACCCTGGTGGAAACCATCCCGGACCTGGTCTGGCTGAAAGACCCAAAAGGGGTTTTTCTCGCCTGCAACCCGCGCTTTGAGCGCCTGTATAACGCGCCGGAAGCCGAGATCGTCGGCAAGACCGACGATGCCTTCGTTCCCCGGGAACAGGCCGAGTTCTTCCGCGCGAAGGATCGTGAAGCCATCGCCGCCGGCAAGCCCTGTCTCAATGAAGAGTGGGTGACCTACGCAGACAACGGCCAGCAGTCACTGCTGGAAACCATCAAGACGCCAATGCGCGACGCGGAAGGGGAACTGGTCGGCGTGCTCGGCATCGCCCGCGACATCACCGCCCGTCGCGCCGACGAGGAACGCCTGCGCTTTTTCGCGCGGGTCGTGGAGAGCGCCGGCGAGGCCTTCATGGTCACCGACATGCGCGGCATCATCGTGGCGACCAACCCGGCCTTTACCGCGATCACCGGCTACAGCGCCGCCGAAGTCCTCGGCCAGACCCCGGCCTTGTTGAAATCTGATCGCCAGGATGCCGCCTTCTACCAGGTGATGTGGGCGGCCTTGCGCGATCAAGGCGGCTGGGAAGGCGAAATCTGGGATCGACGCAAGGACGGCACCACCTATCCCAAGTGGCTCAGCATCACCACCGTGCGCGATGACGCGGGTGAGGCCAGCCATTACGTCGCCGCCTTCACCGACATCAGCGAGCGCAAGGCGGTGGAAGAACGCATCCACAACCTGGCTTTCTACGATTCGCTGACGACCTTGCCAAATCGCCGCCTGCTCATGGATCGGCTCGAACATGCCCTGCTGACCAGCGGCCGCAGCCGGCAATATGGCGCCCTGCTGTTCCTCGACCTCGATCATTTCAAGACGCTCAACGACACCCAGGGCCATGCCACCGGCGACCAGTTGCTGGTCGCAATTGGCCTTCGTCTCAGCGCCAGCGTGCGCGATATGGATACCGTCTCCCGCCTCGGCGGCGACGAATTCGTCGTCCTGATCGAAAACCTTGGCGAACATGAAGCCGCCGCCGTGACGCAGGCGAAATCCATCGCCGAAAAAATCCACACCAGCCTCAACGAGCCCTACTGGCTGAAGGGGATGGATCAGGGCTACCACAGCAGCGCCAGCATCGGACTCACCCTGTTTCGCGGCCAGGAAACCCCGCTGGACGCCTTGTTCAAACAGGCGGACATGGCCATGTACCAGGCCAAGGATGCCGGGCGCAACGCGATCCGTTTCTTCAATCCCGCCATGCAGGCGACCATCGAAGCGCGCGCCACCATGGAGAGCGACTTGCGCTGGGGCCTGACACACGATGAATTGCGGCTTTACTACCAGCCGCAGGTCAACCACCAGGGCGACTGGATCGGCGCCGAAGCCTTGCTGCGCTGGCTGCCGCCGGGGCGGGCGCCGATTTCCCCCGTCGAATTCATTCCCCTCGCCGAGGAAACCGGGCTCATCCTGCCCATCGGACTCATGGTGCTGCGCGTTGCCTGCGAACAGCTCAAGGCATGGGCGGCCGTTCCCGCCGCGCGCGGCCTGGTGCTGGCGGTGAACGTCAGCGCCCGCCAGTTCCATCAACCCGACTTCGTATCCGGCGTCGCGGAGATCCTGGCCGCGACGGGCGCCGAGCCGACCCGGCTGAAACTGGAACTCACCGAAAGCACCGTGCTGGCCAACGTGGAAGAAGCCATCGCCCGCATGGAAAGCCTCAAGGCACTGGGCATCGGCCTGTCACTGGATGACTTCGGTACCGGTTATTCCTCGCTCTCCCATCTCAGGCGCCTGCCTGTCGAACAGATCAAGATCGACCGTTCCTTTGTCAGCGACCTGAGCGGAAAAAGCAGCGATACCGCCATCGTTCGCGCCATCCTGGCCATGAGCGGTTCGCTGGGCCTGACCGTGGTCGCCGAAGGCGTGGAGACCGACCAGCAATTCGCCTATCTGCTCCAATATGGCTGCCCGATGTTCCAGGGCTACCTGTTCGGAAAACCGATGCCGGCGGACGAATTCACGCGGCGCCTGGAAGCGGTCGGCGATGGCGCCGGGCTTTAGGGAGAAGTGCTGATTAATTCCTCATGCGTCGTTCCCGCGCAGGCGGGAACCCAGTTAAGTCAATAATCCGGATGCCCGCCTTCGCTGACATGACGGAATAAATCAGCGCTTCCCTAGTCCAGGCAAAAACGCCTACAAGCCCTGGCGCGCCATCGCCCGGCGCATGAAGGCGATCTGGGTTTGCAGGGAGAGTTCCTTGGGACAGACATCCTGGCAACCGAGCAGACTCATGCAGCCGAAGATGCCGCTGTCGTCGCCGATGAGCTGGTAATACTCGGCGTCACCACGGTCGTCGCGCGGGTCGAGGCGGAAACGCGCGAGCTTGTTGAGGCCGACGGCACCGACGAAATCCGGCCGCATCAGGGCCGTGCCGCAAGCGGCCACACAGCAGCCACATTCGATGCAGCGGTCGAGTTCGTAGACGGCCTCGGCCAGGTCGGGGTCCATCCCCACCTCGATCTCGTTCGGATTCACCTCGCTGGCTGTATGCACCCAGGTTTGCAGACGCTCGCTCATGGCGCGCATCCATTTGCCGGTGTTCACCGAAAGATCCGCGATGAGTTCGAAGCCGGGCAGCGGCAACAGGCGGATGACCGCCGGCAAATCCTTCGTGAGGCTGCGGCAAGCGAGGCCGGGGCGGCCGTTGATGAGCATGGCGCAGGAGCCGCAGACCCCGGCGCGGCAGACGAAATCGAAAGAGAGGCCGGGATCGATTTCCTCGCGGATGCGGGTCAGGGCGATGAACAGGGTCATGCCCGGCGTTTCTTCCACCTGGTAGTCGCGCACGCCGGGCTCGCTGCCGGGATCGCGCGGGTTGTGGCGGAAAATCTGGAAGGTGAGGGTGCGAGACGCGGTCATGGCAGGGGTTCGTCCAGCCGCGCATTGCGGCCACGGCATCTCCGCTCGCGGAAGCGCAACTGGCGCGACTGGCTCCCACGCTCCAGCGTGGGAGCCAGTCTTGGACGCTCCAGCGTCCAGGCCACCACGACGCTGGAGCGTCGAAAAGCGGTTCCCACGCTGGAGCGTGGGAACCAGGATCGGATGCGGGACGCGGTCATGGCAGGGGTTCGTCCAGCCGCTCGTTGCGGCCACGGTATTTCAGCGGCAAAAACTGCTTGAACGACATCAGATAGGACTGGGCCGCGTAGCGATCCAGCTTGGCCGCGCGCATTTCATCCACTTCCGCCTGACGCGGCGCGGTGTCGGGATGGTCGATGATGTTTTTCGCGCCATAGCCGCGGAATCCGGGTGGCAACTCCATCGTCGGCACATCCAGTTCCTCGTACTCCAGCGTCGGCAGGGTGTCGCCCTCGCGCCAGCAGGCCAGGGTGCGATTGAGCCAGTCGCGATCATTGCGCGCGGGATGATCCTCGCGGAAGTGGGCACCACGGCTCTCCGTCCGGTCGCGGGCGCCCATCGCCACGGTGAGCGCCACTTTCAGCATCCGCGGCAGGCGATAGGCCAGCACCAGTTCCGGGTTGGCGCCCAGGCTACCGCCGCTGTTGCCATTGACGCCTACATCGCCACTGCGCGCCAGCAACTCGGCCAGTTCCGCCACCGCGCTATCCAGATCGGGGCCGTTGCGGAACAGGCCGACCTTGTCGGTCATGATTCGCTCCATGCGGCGGCGCAATTCGACCGCGTTCTCGCGACCTGGCCGGGTGACCAGGCTTTCTAGACTGTGCCGTTCGCGTTCCACGAACTCGCGCGCCAGGGCGGTAGAAATCTCCTGTTCGCCCAGGCCGGATTCGCAGAAATCCGCCACATATTCGCCCACCAGCATGCCCGCGACCACGGTTTCCGCCACCGAGTTGCCACCCAGGCGGTTGAAGCCGTGCAGATCCCAGCACGCCGCCTCGCCGCAGGAAAACAAGCCGGTCAGCCATTGCGACTCGCCGCGATAGTCGGTGCGGATGCCGCCCATCGAGTAGTGCTGGGTGGGGCGCACCGGAATGAAGTCCCGGGCCGGGTCGATGCCGAGGAAATAACGACAAATGTCTTTCACCTCGCGCAGGTTCTTGTCGATGTGGGCGGCGCCGAGTTGGGTGATGTCCAGCCAGAGATGCTCACCATAGGCGGAGGCAACGCCTTTCCCCGCCCGCATGTGCTCGGCCATGCGCCGCGACACCACGTCGCGCGAAGCCAAGTCTTTCTTTTCCGGCTCGTAATCGGGCATGAAGCGGTGGCCATCGACATCGCGCAGGACGCCGCCATCGCCGCGACACCCCTCGGTTACCAGAATGCCGGTAGGCACGATGGCGGTCGGGTGGAATTGCACCGCCTCCATGTTGCCCAGGCGCGCCACCCCGGTTTCCAGCGCCAGCGCCGCGCCCATGCCCTCATTGATCAAGGCGTTGGTGGATATGCCGTAGATGCGGCCGTAACCACCGCTGGCGACGACCGTGGCGCGCGCCAGATGCGCGGAGAGTTCACCGGTGATGAGGTCACGCACCACCGCGCCGTGGCAGCGATAGCCGTCATGGATCAGGGCCAGCGCCTCTTGCCGCTCATGCACCGGGATGGATGCGGCGATGACCTGGTCGGAGAGGGTGTAGAGCATCGCGTGGCCGGTGCCGTCCGAGGTGTAGCAGGTGCGCCATTTGCGGGTGCCGCCAAAGTCGCGCGCGGTAATCAGGCCATGCGCGTCGGCGCGCTCGGTCAGGGTCAAGCGCTGGCCGTTGATGACCACCTCATGGTCGCCGCCGCGCACCCGGTTCCAGGCCACGCCCCAGGCGGCCAGCTCGCGGATCGCCTTGGGTGCGATGTGGGCGAACATGCGCGCGACCCGTTGGTCGCAGCCCCAGTCGGAGCCGCGCACGGTGTCCTCGAAATGCACGTCCTCGTTGTCGCCCTCGCCCTTGAAGCAGTTCGCCAGGCTGGCTTGCATGCCGCCCTGGGCGGCGACCGAATGCGAGCGCTTGGCCGGCACCAGCGACAGGATGGAAGGTTCCAGGCCGCGCCGCTTCACCGCCAGCGCAACCCGCTGGCCGGCGAGTCCGCCGCCGACGACCAGAACGTCGGAGTGGATGATCTTCATGACATCCCCCCCTCCACGCGCCCACTCCCCTCTTTACCAAAGGCTGTTTTCTCGTTTGCTGGTGACGCGGACCGGCAAGATCCCCCCCTTTTGCAAAGGGGGGTTAGCAGCCTGCCGGGCTTTGGAATCGTCGGCTGCAAATCGACTGCGGCGGTCAATTTTTCGCCGGCCTCTTGCCCCATAGCCGTGCTATGCGGCTGCGAGTCCGGCAAAAACTGGCCTCGCCGGAGTCGATTTTCGCTATCGACGACCAAAGTCCGACAGGCTGCTAGGGGGGATTTGCGGACGCTCAAACTGGCACAACCCTTGGAGAAATCCCCCTCAGTCCCCCTTTGCAAAAGGGGGAAGTCACCTTCCCTTCGACTTTCGCGCCTATCACCCGCTAACGAGAAAAGTGCCTTTGACATAGGGGGGAGCAAAACCGCCGGCTCATAGCGCTCACCGGCACGTGGCGCATGCTCCATGCCGATCTTGACGTAGGCCGCGAGGGTGGTGAGGCCAAGAATAAGGAAAAACACGGTCAGCCCCCATTTCAGGCGTTTCAGCTTGCGCCGGGCGGCGATGGCATCCTTGAAGTCGCCCCACTTCACCGCCAGCCGGTAGAGGCCGATGCCGCCATGCACTTCCACCAGGAACAACAACACCAGGTAAAGCGGCCACATGCGCCCGCTCCAGACCCGGTCGGCGGATTCATAGGGGCCGATCAGTTCCGGGTGAGCCAGCATCAGGTAAAGGTGCACCGGCGCCAGGAAAAACATGGCGAAGCCGGTCATGACCTGGACGAACCAGAGGATGGTGTCCTCGTGGCGCATCTCGCGCATGTGCTGCAGGTAGGCCATGTGCTGCCGCCAGTGCGTGGGGAACTTGCGTAGCGCCAGCCAGGCGTGAACCACGAACAGCGCGAAGATCGTCGCCACGAAGGCGGAAACCAGCCAGGGCAAGGGACGACCGAAGAAGAAATACCCCTCGAAGAAGCGCGCCACCGTCCACATGGCGTCCTTGCCCAGCAGGATGGATGAGACGAACAGCATGTGCAGCCACATGAACAGGCCAAGGACAAGGCCGCTGGCGCTTTGCAGCAAATCCAGGCGCGCGGGCCAGGGATCGATGCTGGGAGAGAGAAGGGAATCGGGGTTGTTCATGATATGGGCATCCGGAAAGCGATGTTACATCGCCGCGCTCGGAATGCCGATTGCTTGCCGGCGCCGCTGTCAAACCCGCGTCAAAGTCGCCGCATGGTTGCTTCGATCCAGGCTTCGGTTTCCGCCAACACTTGAGCCGGTTTGCGGCCCTGGGTCGGAATCGCCGGGCCGATAACCACGGTGATTTCCCCCGGCTGCTTGATGAAAGCGTTCTTCGGCCAGCAGCGGCCGGCGTTGTGCGCCACCGGCACCACCGGCGCCCCCGCCTTGGCGGCCAGCCAGGCGCCGCCGATCTGGTAGTCGCCCTTTTCACCCGCCGCCATGCGCGTGCCTTCCGGGAAAACCAGCACCCAGAACCCGGCATTGAGGCGGGCGCGCCCCTGCTTTTCCAGTTGTTTCAGGGCTTCACGGCCGGCGCCGCGGTCGATGGCGATGGGCGAGAACAGCGCCAGCCCCCAACCGAAGAAGGGGATGTGCAGCAGGTTCTTCTTCAGCACGAAAGACAGGGGCGGAAAAATCTGCTGGAAAGCGATGGTTTCCCAGGCGGACTGATGCTTGGCCAGTACCACGGACGGCTCTTGCGGCAAATTCTCCCGGCCCTCGACGCGGAAACGAATGCCCACCACCCAACGCGCCAGCCAGATCACCACCCGTCCCCAAAGGGTGATGAAGCGGTAGCGCGGCAGCGCCGGCACCGGCGCGGCGAGCAGGATCAGCAGGCTGAAGGGGATGGTCAGCACGGTCTTGATCAGGAAGAAGAGAAGGGAGCGAATGAAGAGCATGTTGCTGGCTTGTTGTTAAGCCGCTTCCGCGAGAATGGCCTGAACGGCGTCGGCGAGGTCTTCGTAGACCGGCGTGTCCTCCGGCATCTGGCCGCCTTCCAGAGTACGCAAGCCCTTGCCGGTTTTCACCAGCATCGGCCGCGCACCCACCGCCAGCGCGGCTTGCAGGTCGCGCAGGGAGTCACCGATGGCCGGCACCCCGTGCAGGTCACGGCGCAGCCGAACGGCGATCTCCTGGAACAGCCCCGGTTTCGGCTTGCGGCAATTGCAACGGGAGTCCGCCGCGTGCGGACAGAAAAACACCGCGTCGATGCGGCCGCCCGACTGTGCGACCAGCTTGTGCATCTTGGCGTGGATGTCGTTGAGCGTGGACATGTCGAACAACCCACGTCCGACCCCTGACTGGTTCGACGCCACCACCACCCGATAGCCCGCCTGGCACAGCCGCGCGATGGCCTCCAGGCTGCCCGGGATCGGCTGCCATTCCTGCGGGTTTTTGATGAACTGGTCGGAGTCGAAATTGATGACGCCGTCGCGGTCAAGAATGACGAGTTTCATGCCGCCGCCACCAGTTCATAGGAGAACTCGGGAATTCGCGCACGTTCCGAGGCATGCTCCAGGGTGATGGCGCAAATCTGTCCGGAGGCATCGAGATCAAGCAAGGTGTCCTCATCGAGATCGCGCGTGTCCGTGATGTCCGCGGGACGCAATTCGATGTAGAGCGTGTCGGTATCGGTGAAATATTTGATCTTCACGGTTTGAACCTCCGATCAAAAAAAGCGTTGTGCACTGTTTCGCCGTCGGAAAGTAGCACAACTCGCAACCACTTCCCCTCCATCTCCTTTACCTGAATCCATCTCCGAATCCGGCCATCAGATTGGAGATATTCATGGTCGGGGCATTGCACTGCGCGCTCAATCCATGCTTCCAGGATCGAAACGCGGTCTGGCCGCTGACGTGTAACAAGAAAATATTGGGTGTACTTCAATCTTGGGACTCACGCCGCCAACCGCGACAAATCCGCCACCCGGTTCATCGCTCGGTGCAAGCGCGCCAGCAGGCCAAGGCGGTTGTTTCTCAGACTGACGTCTTCCACATTGACCATGACGCCATCGAAGAAATCATCGACCGGACCTTTCAGCGCCGCCAAGGACTTCAGCGAGGCGGCGTAATCCCCTGAATCGAAAGCGGCATCCGCGACCGGTTCGACCTCGGCGAGGGCGGCGTTGAGCGCAATCTCGGCCGCTTCCTGGAGCAGGTAGGGGCTGGTCACCGGTTCCACCGCGCCTTCGACCTTCTTCAGGATATTGCCCACCCGCTTGTTGGCGGCGGCAAGGCTCGCGGCCTCGGGCAGCGCGGCGAACTCGCGCACGGCGGCGAGGCGTTTCGGGATGTCGCCCAGGCGTTGCGGCCGTTGCGACACCACCGCGTCCACTTCCTGGGCGCTATAACCCTGTTCCCGCAACTGGCCGGAGAGGCGCTCGAACATGAAACCGGCGACCTGGCTGGCCACCTCCTCCGTGAAGCCGCGCACGCCGGCGGCCACCGCCAGCAGCGCGTCCAGTTGCAGCGGCAGATCGCGTTCCATCAGGATGCGGATGACGCCGAGGGCGTGGCGGCGCAGCGCGAACGGGTCCTTGTCGCCGGTCGGCACCTGGCCGATGCCGAACAGGCCGACCAGGGTTTCCAGTTTGTCGGCCAGGGCGACACAGAGGCCGACCACGTTGCGCGGCAGCACATCACCGGCGAAACGCGGCTTGTAGTGATCCTCGATGGCATCCGCCACTTCACCGGCAAGACCGTCATGTAGCGCGTAATAACGCCCCATGATGCCCTGCAACTCCGGGAACTCGCCAACCATGTCGGTGAGCAGGTCGGCCTTGGCCAGCGTCGCCGCCTGGGTGGCCCGCGCTTCCAGTTCCTGGCCGCCGAGCATCGACGCGATGGCGGCGGCGATCAGCTGCACCTTCTGGCCACGGGTGCCCTGGCTGCCCAGCTTGTTGTGATACACGACCTTGTCCAGCGCCTCGACGCGCGCGGCCAGCGGCTTTTTCCGATCCTGGTCGAAGAAGAACTTGGCGTCGGCCAGGCGCGGGCGCACCACCCGCTCGTTGCCGCCGATGACCGCGCTCGGGTCGGCCGGGGAGATGTTGGAGACGATGAGGAACTGGTTGGTCAGCTTGCCGGCGGCGTCGAGCAGCGGGAAGTACTTCTGGTTGGCCTTCATGGTGAGAATCAGGCATTCCTGCGGCACGTCCAGATATTCCGCCTCGAACTGGCAGAGCAACACGTTGGGACGCTCGACCAGCGCGGTGACTTCGTCGAGCAGGGCGTCGTCGTCGATCGGTTTCACACCCCCGCCCACTTTTGCGGCGGCGGCCAGCAACTGGCGTTCGATCTCGGCGCGACGCTCGGCGAAGCTGGCGATGACCGCGCCTTCCGTCGCCATCTGCGCGGCATAGCTGTCGGCATCCTTGATGGACACCGGATCGACCGCCGCCTCGAAGCGGTGGCCACGGGTGTCGCGTCCGGCATTGAGACCGAGGGTGGAAATCGCCACGACTTCGTCGCCATACAGGGCCACCAGGCCATGCGCGGGGCGCACGAAGTTGACCGTGCTCCAGCCATCCTGGAGTTGATAGGTCATAACCTTGGGAATCGGCAACTTCGCCAACGCCTCGTCCAGGGCTTTTTGCAGGCCCACGACCAGGGTGGCGCCAGTGGCCACGGAGTCGAAGAACAGGGCTTCGCCCTTGCCATCCGGCGCCCGCCTGAGTTGCGGCAGGACACCGGCATCCAGCCCCATCGCGCCCAATCGCTTCAACAGCGCCGGGGTGGCCTGGCCGCCGGCATCCAGGGCAACGCCGACCGGCATCAGCTTCTGCGACGCCGGCTTGTCGGCGGCTTGCGCGACTACTTGCGTGACCTGCGCGGCGAGGCGGCGCGGCGAGGCAAATGCGGTGACAACGCTGTTTTCATCCGCCAGGCCCTGGGTTTTAAGTGAGTCGATGAGGGTGTTGGCAAAGGCTTCGCCCAGTTTCTTCAGCGCCTTGGGCGGCAGTTCTTCGACAAACAGTTCAATGAGCAGGGAATTTGATGTGGTCATTTTTTTGCGTGTGACTGAATGATTCTGGACTGGACGACATCATCGAGGATGCCGCGGCAGAACCGGTTGATATTGACGAAGCGGATACGGGAGCCAAAACCGACAAAACCAAGCATCAATGCCAGCTTGCCGAATACTTCGTCAGCGAAAGACGAAGCCATCAAGTCCACACCGGTGAAATCAATCTCCAGGACGTCATTGGGTGCGGCTGCCAGGAGATTTTCAATCTTGTTGCGTATTTTCAATCCAGTGAGCCGATTGCCGAATCCCACCGCCTCGCCGACCAATTTCATGCGCATCACACCAACAGCGGTGTCCATTCCATAAAGAGCATCGTTGAAGGGATACGCCGGCGCGTCACCCCACAAAGCCCGCTCGATTTCTATCGGTACAGCGGTATTGAGCTGGATGTCCACAAACGTTCCCGGGAAAGGCGGGAAATCGCCCTTGATATCCAGACGGTCATTCGCCCACTCCACCCGGCCTTTCTGGGAATGAATCGACAACCGTCCGCCCTGGTTGATTTTGACGATCTGCAATGTACCGGTCAGCCCTTTGCCCTGGCCGAAATCCGGGCGTGAAGTAATGCCTTCCTTGAGGGCATGCGCGATGGCATCCTCGTCCATCACTTGTAGCGGGAAGGCCTCGCGTATGGCAGTTGGTATGCCGATTCCTCCATCCGCCACTACAATCGCCATATGCCGCGTTTTCGGGTGAACGACGACCTGCATCCAGCCATGTTCCACGCCGGCATGAACCAGTACGTTGCCCGCCACCTCATTCAGCATCCACTCGAATGACTGCAAAACCCCTTGCGCGTAGGTGGCGCGCTCCAGAATTTGGTGAATCTGGCTGTTAATCAGTTCATTCAGGCTGGAATCATCGAAAAAACGATGCAGGGCATTGGCCTTGTTCGTGACGGGATAATGCTCACCAGCACAAAGATAGGCGGCGTAATTGGAATCCATGACATAGCGCCGACAGATCTCTTCCATTGGCAGTACAACTTCAAAATTCACCCCTGACGATTGCCGGTAGCGCTCCAGCAAAACGATCAAGGGGACAAAGCCATTAGGAAATGCCTGCTTCAGCCGGGAAAAATCCAGCCTGATTTCTCGCAGGCCCTGTTTCTCTACCAGATTGAACAAAATGGATTGCACCTTCTGGAACGCCTGCCAATCGAAGCGCTCCCAATTGATGGCAATCTCGTTATTTACTTTCACGCCGCCTTCTTTTCAATCTGTGCCAGCACTTCCTCGGCCCAGGCCTTCGGCGCCATCGGGAAGCCGAGGCGGATGCGCGAATCCAGGTAGCTCTGCGCGACGGCGCGCGCCAGGTTGCGAATGCGGCCGATGTAGGCGGCGCGCTCGGTGACCGAGATGGCGCCGCGGGCGTCGAGCAGGTTGAAGGTGTGGGCGGCTTTCAATACCTGTTCATACCCGGGCAGCGCGAGCTGGTTTTCCATCAGGTGTTTGGCCTGTTTCTCGTAGGCGTTGAAGGCGGTGAGCAGGAATTCCACATCGCTGTGCTCGAAGTTGTAGGTGGACTGTTCCACTTCGTTTTGATGGAACACGTCGCCGTAGCTGACGCCGGGGGAATATTCCAGGTCGAACACGTTGTCCACGCCTTGCAGGTACATGGCCAGGCGTTCCAGGCCATAGGTGATCTCGCCGGTGATCGGCTTGCAGTTGATGCCGCCGACCTGCTGGAAATAGGTGAACTGGGTGACTTCCATGCCGTTCAACCAGACCTCCCAGCCCAGGCCCCAGGCACCGAGGGTGGGATTTTCCCAGTCGTCCTCGACGAAGCGGATGTCGTTCTGCTTCAGGTCGAAGCCGAGGGCTTCGAGGGAGCCGAGATACAACTCCAGGATGTTTTCCGGCGCCGGCTTCAGCACCACCTGGAATTGGTAGTAGTGCTGCATGCGGTTGGGGTTCTCGCCATAGCGACCATCCTTGGGTCGGCGCGAGGGTTGCACATAGGCGGCTTTCCAGGGTTCCGGCCCGAGCGAGCGGAGAAAGGTGGCGGTATGGCTGGTACCGGCGCCAACTTCGAGATCGTAGGGTTGCAGCAGGGTGCAACCCTGCTCCCCCCAGAAGCGCTGGAGGGTGAGGATGATGTCCTGGAAAGCGGGCATGTCGTTGCGGCTGTGGCGAAAAGGAGGGCGATTTTACCCGCGATTTAGCCTCCGCGATTTTGCCTGCTGGCTCAGGGTGCGATTCAAACTGATGTGGCCCGTTGTAGGGGCGGGTTTCAAACCCGCCCCTACGGCGACATTCCACGGCGATGCATACAAAGTGTCACCAATCGCGGTCAAGCCCGCGCCCACGGCGGACGGTTCACGATCACCTCGCCATGCCTATGGGTCTGCGCGGGCGGTGTCGGGAATTTGGCGATACAGGCAAGGATCGGACAGCACCCGCCCGAAACCGGATGCCGCAACGCAACATCCCCGCCGCATTGCGGGCTGCCGGCGCTAAAACGGCAATGGCATGATAGTTGCTATAACTAAAACAACAACGTGGAGAACAGCATGACACTCACCCTCACCCCCAGCCTGACCATCCGCTTCCGCCGCGCGGCGGATTCCGCCTGGCATGTAATCCGCACCCACACGCGGCGCCTCTCCATCATCAGTCTGTCGTTCCTGAAGATGGAAGTGCTGGTGTTCAAGTACCGCGGAAAATGATCAGCGCCGCATCGAGTCCGCCGCCTTCGCGGTGTTTGAACTCGATGCGCCAGCCATAGGCGTCCGCCAGCTGCCGCGCGATCGCCAGGCCCAGGCCGCTGCCGCCGCTGTCTCGACTGCGCGAACCTTCCAGACGATGGAACGGCCTGAATACCGCCTCTCGCTGATCCTCCGGAATCCCGGGACCGCGATCCAGCACTGAAATCCTCGCTTCCTTCTCGCCACACGACAATTCGAGATCTACCTCGGCTTCGCCGCCATAGCGGCGGGCGTTGTCGAGCAGATTGCCGACGACGCGGCGCAACGCCGCCTCGCCAATCTTCACCATGCAGGTTTCGCTGGCTGGCCGCCACGCCAGCGGCCCCAGCCGGGAGGCGTCGGCCGCCAGCTCACCCAACAGCGTGACCAGATCGCGCGCCTCCAGATCGTTGACCTGAAGGGCGCGGGCGAATATCAGCATGTCGCCGATCAAGCGATTCATTTCATCCAGATCGCGTTCCATGCGGGCAACCTGCGCCGGCTCGGCCCCGTCCAGCATCGACAGCGCCAGTTTCAGGCGGGTGATCGGCGTGCGCAGATCGTGGGAAATGCCGGAGAGCAGCACGGTGCGGTTTTCCAGCAGCGCGTGGACCTCGCCCGCCATGCGATTGAAGGCGGCGGTGAGCTCGCGGATTTCCAGCGGGCCGGTCTCCGGCAACGGCACCGGGTCCCTGCCCTGCCCCACCTCGCCCGCCTTCTCGGCCAGGCTGTTCAGCCGGCGACTGGCGCGACCGACCAGAAGCAAGGCGGTGACCACGGTCAGGGCGGCGCCGAGCAGGAAGACGCCGACAGCCGCCAGCGGCGACTGCAAGGCATAACGATCCTGGCTGAAACCGACGCGCAACACCTTGTCCGCCACCTTCAGATCCAGCCAGGCCCAGTTCGCCACCGGCCCGCGCATGAGCGTGACGGCTTGTCCCATGCGGCGACCGAGCGCGGCCACCAGGAGCTCGCCGAACCAGGTGGCGGGCGCCGCTTCGGCCAGCGGTTTCGTCGCCGCGCCCAGTTCCAGGTCATGCCGAAAGGCCATTTCCATTTCGTAGTCGGTGCGGGTCCGGGGTGGCAATTCCACCCAGGTCTTCGCGGCCAGCGAGATCTTTGCCGCGAGATCGTCCGCCGAGCGCGCCGCCAGCGGCTGGATCAGGGTTTGCCAGACCACCGCGAAGGCCAGGGTCTCGAATACCAGGAACGCCACCAGCAAGGCGGCGGCGGTGCGGCCGAAGAGGGTGCGGGGAAGCAGGTTCAAACCGAAGCGCCCATGGTTTGGAGTCGCGGTGGCATGCCCTCGTGGCGCTGGCATCCCGCGAGCATTTCTCTTCCTATCCGGCGGGTGAGCCGGCGGGACGCCGGCGCTACAGGGCGGCCTCGCCCGGCCACCGGGCAAGCCGGCTTCATCCCCCCTTCCCCTTCGGCGCGAACAGATAGCCCTGACCCCAGACGGTGCGGATATAGAACGGGTTGGTAGGGTCGTCCTCCAGTTTGCGGCGCAGGCGGGTCACCCGCACGTCGATGGAGCGGTCGAACGGGTCACGTTCGAAGCCTTTCAGCCAATCCATGATCTGGTCGCGCGAGAGCGCCCGGTTGGGATGTTCGATGAACACCTTGAGCAGGGTGAACTCGGCCTGGGTCAGGGGAATGTCCTCGTCCTCCCGGCTCAGGCGCTGCGCCGCGAGGTCCAGCGCGAAGGGGCCGAACCGCGCGGTTTCATCCTTTTCCTGGGTCGCCGCCACCTCGCCACCGCCCCGCCGCATCACCGCGCGAATTCGCGCCAGCAACTCACGCGGATTGAACGGCTTCGCCAGATAGTCATCGGCGCCGACTTCGAGGCCGACGATGCGGTCGATATCCTCGCCGCGCGCCGACAGCATGATCACCGGCAGGTTGCGTTGGGCCTTGATCCGCCGGGTCAGGCTGAGACCGTCCTCGCCGGGCATCATCAGGTCCATGACCACCAGATCGGGCATGGCCGCCGCCATCCGCTCATCCATCTCGCGGCCGTCGCGCGCGGTTTCCACGAGAAACCCCTGTTTCACCAGATATTCGGACAACAGATCGCGCAGGCCCGCGTCGTCGTCCACCACCAGCACTCTTTCGCTCATGCCCTAGCCCTCGATACAAACTGTTACAAATCTAACGGAAGCGGAAACCCCTGTGTTACGCCAGCCACCTAGCATGCAGATCATGGAAAGGAGAAATGCGATGAAAGCGAAAGTTCTGATGGCTCTGCTCTTGAGCGTACTCGCCGCGCCGGTTGTGGCAAGCGACACGCTGGAGAGCATGTTCATCGGCCCCGCCCTCAAGGTTGCCCAGATGGGCTCGGAACAGCGTCGCATGCTACGTGAACGCTGGGAACAGGCCAGCCCGGAAGAACGCCTGGAGATGCGCCGCCAGATTCAGGAGCGTCCGCAACAGCGGGCACCCGAAGAACGTGGCCAGTGGGGCGTCAGGATACCCGGCCCCGCGGATTTCGCCGGCCCGGCCAACAGCTTTTCCGGCAACTTCGGCGCCGGTTTCGAACAGCGCCGTCCCGAGCAGGAAGAAAGCGCGCCCTATTACGACCCACGCAACCGATTCAATCCCGCCGGCAGAAACCGGCGCTAACCTGATTTTCAAATCGACCACGGAGTCCATCATGAAAAAAACCACCCTCACCCTCGCCCTGTTCGGCCTCGCCGCCTTCACCACGACCGGCATGGCGGCCGGTTTCATGGATCGCGCCGAAGTCGTCAGCAGCACCCCGATTTACGAATCGATCAACGAACCCCGCCGCGAATGCTGGGACGAGAAGGTCGGCTATGAAGCCCCGCGTCGCCGCGATTACGGCGGCGCCGTAATCGGCGGCCTGGTCGGCGGCCTCCTCGGCAACCAGGTCGGCAAGGGCTCCGGGCGCGCCTTGGGCACGGCGGTCGGTGCCGCCACCGGCGCGATCGTCGGCGACAACATCGACAACGACGGCCACCGGAGTGTCGCCGGGGCGCCGCGCTACGAGGAACGTTGCCGCCAGATCGACAACTGGAGTCGTCAACTGACCGGCTACAACATCACCTACCGTTATCAAGGCCAGTCCTACTCGGCGGTTCTGCCCTATGACCCGGGCCGCACGGTGCGCGTAAACGTCAGCGTCTCGCTGGCGGAACGCTGAGGGATGAGGAAACAACCAATATCCCATTTATGGATGCACTGACGGGCGCATTGCGTCGTTGTTCCTCGCTGATGTGGCTCGCCACACGGCGCTCGGAACGCCTCGCACTGCATCCCGCCAGCACCTCCAAAAACGGAACATCGGTTATTTCCTCATCCCCAAGACGCAGGTGACTCAGCCGCAAAGCCGGCACACGGTCATCAGCATCAAATCCTTGGCTGCGGCATCCACTTTCGGCAGTACCGCCTTGAGCCGGCGGTCACCATCGACCAGACCGGTCGCCAAGGCGAGCAGACCGAGCAACATGGCGGGAATCGCCGCCGCTTCGGCGGTGGCGATCAGTTCCGGCGGCAACCTTGTGATCGACGTGTCGCCATGCCGCAAGTCGCCTTCCGCACCCAGTTCCAGCGCCCCACCAATCAGGAACCGCCAGCATCCCGATTCCGGTGTTTCCACCAGCAGGCCGCCGAAGAAATCCGGTATCGCCGCCATCGCGCCGCCCGGCAGGCGATTCAACTGCCAGACCAGCTCCTGGTAGGGGTCGAGGCCCTCGGGCATGGGCTCTGAGACTGTTGAGAGGCATATCGCTTGCATTTCAGGAAGGGGAATCGAAAGAAACACCGTCATTATCCCTGCGCGATCTTGCGATGCGCTTGAAATCCAATACTTCCTTGATATGGGAGGAATTCGGTTATACCGCGCAACAATCATTCAGGTAGCTGCGCTCTCCTGCGCATCCAGCAACAAGGCGGCATAGACCCCAAGCAACTTGTCGCCATGCTCAGTCCATGTCGAGAGCCTCTGTTCGAGGTCTGAGACTGACAAGCGGGTGTGACCGGAAACCATTGCGGCGGGAAACCAGTGTGCGAGGTTATCCACAATGTTGGAAACCGCAACCATGAGGTACGGACGATCTGACTGCTGATCAGGGGGAAGCGCGTGGAAACGACCGCTTACCTCTGTGAGCCGTTCTATGAGTGAGCGGATGACGCCCAACCAGGCAACAACATGCCGGTCGGCATAGGCCTCCAGTACGCCGGCATCACTATCGCCCTGCATGGCAAGCGGCAGCCAATCGCCCAGCTGGGCAATCAACACCTGCACGGCGCCAATAGCGGCGAACAAGTCATTGGCCAGACGAAATTCGGGGGTATCCCATGCCGGAACATCGGTTTGCATCCACATTTCATCCGCCACGGGATACTGCATGGCATCCAGCCAGGAAAACGGGGATGCTCCCTCGCCACCATACAGAATGCGATGCAGCGGGATGACCCATACCCACTTCCCGACCCGCTTGCCGCCGAACGTCGGCACCACGACCACCGTTTGCCACTGTCTTTCCAACGCCAGCCGTTGGCGAGCCGACCTGCACATCTCGCCGATTGCGCTGCTCAGCAATGCCTTGATCCGAGTCGGCCCAGTGGCAAGGAATTCGACATTCCCGCTATCGAGCCAGAGCCACAGCGCCGGCGCCCCATTCCATTCGACGGGGCGTCTCAACCGGCGTCCGACAATGCCATCATGGGCCAGTTCGCAAAAACCTTGATCGAGCCGGTTGCCTGCATCGCGCATCGTCATGGCCCAGATCCTGGCAATTTGGCCCAGCGGGTCCGCCATATAGACCTGTGGTTGATCCAGATAGGCCTGCCACAGCAGCATTGCCGCGTCCGCCTCCTTTCGTTCCCGCCGTTCCTGTTCGGCAAGTTCGCCGGATGCAAACCTGGTGGCGAACAAACCTCGAAACTCCGCTTGCATGGCCGGAAAGTGGCTTACGAAGTCGCTCAGGTTGTGCAGGGTCAAATCCGGCTTGACCATGTGTTGGCCTTTGTCGGCGACATAGCGTGTGACCACCTGCCTGGAAGCGGCTTCGTTTTCCTTGCTGCGGTAATCCAGGAACAGGTAGGGCCAAGCCTGGTTGAGAAAATTTACCAAGCCCTTCATCAACTCCCCCTGTTCGCGAAGCAGTCCCCGGTAGGGTGACAGAGCGAACTGCTGAAGCAGTTTCTCCGACTTGTCCCGCTGTTGCGCCTTCTCCTGCCTGTCCTCGCTGATGAAACCCCAGGGGTCCACGGCCTGTTTCGGCAGAGCGATCTTGCTGTTCAAGGCATCGCGAAGCGCTTCCCAGGCGGACAAATTCAGACGCGCTTGTACGGTCAAGCGTTTTTTCCTGTCACGGAAATGTGCCTCCAGCGCCTTGCGCAAGCCAAGCAGCAGTTCCGATATGGCCTGCCGCCGCGACCAGGAGCGGGCCACGAACACCTCCCAGTCCGATAGGCGCCCATCCCATTTCGCCAGGGCTAGCGCCGTGGCATTCACTTCTACCGCCCAGTCCGGGGGTAGATTTTCCGGTCGGATGGCGGCCTTGGTCGTGTCGTCGTAATCCGTCGGTAATATCCGGTGGCCATAACCCTGACAACCGTAGCCGGATCGGTCTGGAAACAGGCCGCGCAGCAGGGTGACGCGACGCATCGCTTCGGCATGAAGCGATTGTTTTTCAAGGCCGGTTGCCGGTTCGCCCGCAGCAATGGAATCCCAGCCGACAAGGAAATGTGCGCGCACGACCCCATCTCGGTCTTCGAGCCAAACCGTTTCCGTTTCACGACGAAAGCGGGTGGCTATCTCATCATGGTGTGCGTTCAGCCAGCCCGAGAACGCCGCCCCGCCCAGGCTCCAGCGCCCAAGCAGCAGCCGGGCGAGCACCTCCAGCGGCAAACTGTTCACCTAGCCATCCAGGGACATCGCCCGCAGCCAGCGCGAAACGGGAACTTCCTCTCGCCAATGGCCACACCAGTAGCTCAATTCCGCGATGGCGCTCCAGTCCGCTTCATGGACGGGCGCCTTTGGCGACACCTCCAGGTTTTTCAGCCAAACGCGCACTTCAGAGAAGGCGGAAGCCTTTGCTGGTTGGCGGTCGAGAAACGCCTGGAAACGCCGTTGGTTAGCCCACATTTAACAACCCGCCAGATGACCCTTTATAAATCAGTCCATTACGACTGATTACCCCCTCGTCAGGCACTACAACCGCGTCATCCGCCGTTCAAGCGACGGATCGCACGGTGCCTCCCGGCAGCGGATCGA
>JAURYL010000084.1 GCA_030653935.1 Pseudomonadota bacterium | reverse complement strand
CTTTGGAAAAGGGGGGTTCCCGCTTGAACCTTCTGTGGGCGGCCTGCATCCGGGGGCTACCTGGAAACGCTCGTGCTTCGTGCCATTCATGTTTCCTGAAAGCACGGCCATAACCCGGCCGGGATCAGGAAGTCTGAACCTGTAGCGCGGGCGTCCCGCCTGCTTCGTGGGCCTGACCAGAAAGACAAAGCAGGCGAGACGCCTGCGCTACATGCCTACCATCGAATTCCGCGAATGGCTCCAAATTGGCCACGGGCCTGCATGGATCGTGACCGCGTTTCGCCGTCAATCAGGGAGCCGTCCGCCTTCGCATGCGCTGCGCTGGGCCGCTTACTCCGCTAACTCGCCTCGTCCCTCAAATCTCGCGCCAGCAGGCCGGCGACGGCTTCGCGCGGTGGCAGGTCGCCGCGCAGGATGGCGGCGACGGCCTGGGCGATGGGCATGTCGGCTTGCAGGGACTCGGCCAGGGCGGCGAGTTCCAGGGCGGTTGTGGCACCCTCGGCGACGTGGCCGAGGGCGTTCAGGGCGCCTTCCAGGGTTTCGCCGGCGGCCAGGCGCAAGCCGAGCTGGCGGTTGCGGGAGAGGTCGCCGGTGCAGGTGAGGATCATGTCGCCCATGCCGGAGAGGCCCATGAAGGTCTCCGGACGCCCACCCAGATGGAGGCCGAGGCGGCTGAGTTCGGCGATGCCGCGGGTGACCAGGGCGGCGCGGGCGTTGAAGCCGAAGCCGAGGCCGTCGGAGATGCCGGCGGCGATGGCGATGACGTTTTTCACCGCGCCGCCCAGTTCGACGCCGACGACATCGGTGCTGGCATAGAGGCGCAGGCGCGGGTCGTGCAGCGCCTGTGCGGCGTGACGGGCGAATTCGGCGTCGTGGGAGGCGACGGTGAGCGCGGCGGGCAGGCCGCGCGCGACTTCCAGGGCAAAACTCGGGCCGGACAGGACGCCGGCCGGGGGATGTTCCGGCCAGACCGCTTGCAGCACCTCGTGCGGCAGCTTTCGGGTGCCGCTCTCGAAGCCCTTGCACAGCCAGATCAGGGGCGTTTGGACGCCCCGCTCGCACAGGGTTTGCAGCAGTGCCCGGAAGCCGTTGCTGGGGACGGCGGCGATCAGCCAGTCACTACCGCGCAGCGCGGCGTCGAGATCGGCGCTGGGTGCCAGGCTGGCCGGAAGGACCTGGCCCGGCAGGTAGCGGCTGTTGACCCGCTCCGCGCGCATCGCATCGGCGTGTGGCGGCGAGCGCGTCCACAACCGAACTTCGGCGGCGGCGGCCAGGCGGATGGCCATGGCCGTGCCCCAGGCGCCCGCCCCGAGTACGGAGACGATCATGTCGCTGGCGAACCGCTCAGTTGGGCTTGCCGGCGGCGGCCTTGGCTTGCTGTTGCTGCATGTAGAGCACCTCGAAGTTCACCGGTTGCAGCATCAGCGGCGGGAAACCGGCCTTGAGCACGGCGTCGGAAACAGCTTCGCGGGCATAGGGGAAGATGATGTTGGGGCAACCGATGGCCAGGGCCGGCTCCAGCGCTTCGGCGGGCAGGTTCTGGATGCGGAAGATGCCGCCTTGTTGCAGTTCGACCAGGAACGCGACCTTGTCCTTGATCTTGGCGCTGATGGTGATGGTGAGGATGCACTGGTAGACGCCATCCTCGATCGGGGCGCTCTCGCTGTTGATCTGCATTTCCATCTGCGGCTGCTCGCGCTCCAGGAAGATGGCCGGGGCGTTGGGTACTTCCACGGAAAGATCCTTGACGTAGATCTTTTCGATGTTGAACAGGGGCATGTCTTGTTGCGGGGCTTGCGGGGCTTGCTGGTCGGTCATGGTGGTATCCGCTGGAGGGTGGAAAAAGCGGCACATTATAGAGCCGCCACAGATCTAGTCGCCTGCCACCATGGAGGTAGCCCGACGAGCACCGCATGGAGCGGCGCCTTGGGCGTGTCGAGAAACAATAAATCGAGATTGTCTTTTACCCGAAGGCATGTAGCGCAGGCGTCTCGCCTGCTGCCCGAGGTCGCAGGCGAGACGCCTGCGCTACATGTGTGCCTCCTGCGTCGCCCCGGCTTATTGTTTCTCGGCGCCTTAGCGCCGTACCTTGTAAGGCTTGACGCCGAAATCCTGCTGGTAGGCGAGGGCGACGCGCTCGGCGACGGCGGCATCGGCGAAGGGGCCCGCCTGGACCTTGATCAGGTTGCCGGCGGCGACGTGATTGACGCCGGGAACTTCACCACCGAAACGGGCCTTTACCCTGGCGCCGAGGGCTTCCGCGGCGGCAGGATTGGACAGGGCGGCGAGTTGCAGATAGAGGCCGGGCGTGGCATCGACCACCGGCACCGGCGCGGCGACGGGCGGCTTGCCGACAACCCGGATCGGCCGCACGTCGAGTTCCTCGCGGATCAGCGTGGCGGCCCGGTCGGCGGCGTTGCTCGACATGAAGGGACCGGCCTGAACCTTGTGCAGCTTGCCGCTTTCCAGCCGCATCACGCCGGGGAAGTCGCGTGACAGTTTGCCGCTGGCGCGGTGCAGCAGGGCTTCGGCGGAATCGGGATTGGAGAAGGCGCCGAGTTGCAGGTAGATCGCTTCTCCCGCTCGCGTCGGCTCGTCGGCCGACGTGGCGGCCGTCGCGCTGATCGGTGCGGGCGTCAGGCCTTCGTCGGCCTGGGCGATGAAGGAATCCGACGCGGCCTCGGCGCCCACCATTTCCACTTCCACCGGCGTGACGTCCCTGAGCACGTCGAGCTTGAAGGCGGCGGTATAGGAGAGGTCGATGATGCGGCCTTCGTGGAAGGGGCCGCGGTCGTTGACCCGCACCAGCACGCTCTGGCCGTTGTTCAGGTTGGTGACGCGGGCGTAGCTGGGAATCGGCAGCGTGGCATGCGCCGCCGTCATGGCGTACATGTCGTAAGGCTCGCCGGAGGAGGTGTTCTTGCCGTGGAACTTGCGCCCGTACCAGGAGGCGAGGCCCTTCTCCTTGTACGGCTGGTCCGCCGGGCGCGGCTGATAGGTCTTGCCCAGGACTTTGTACTTGTCGTTGGCCCAGCGATGCAGGGGCTCGTCTTTCGGCACGGCATCCGGCACCTGATCCAGGTTGTTCGGGATGTTGCGGCCGGGGCCATCGTCCTTGTAGTAACCACCGCCCTTGTAGGGAGGCGTGACCGGCTTGTCTTCGCCGCGCGCGGTCTGGGTCGGCGTCGGTGGCGTTGTTCGCGCGTTCTTGTCGGTGACACTGGCGCAACCGGCCAGGTAGGCGGCGACGGCGACCCCGATCAACGGGGTGCGCAGGGCATGGTAAAGCGGGTGACCTCGGCTCATGGCGGCCTCGCAATGGCGCTTAGGAACGGGTACGAAATAACTTGCACATTCTGGCCGCACTGGCGGGCGCGCGTGCCGCGTTGCCGGTCGCTTGCAGGGAATGACCATGCGGCGCGACCGGCGCCTTGCATCGCCCTTGCAGGGTGCGCCTGCGCTTGCACGCGCAGGCCGTTACGCAGGCGGGCAGCATGCTGCTCGAATTCCCTGCTCCACTCCCGCCAGCACACCCATAATTGCACAAGTTATTTCGTACCCGTTCCTTGTCGTAAGAAATTGCTGCAAGACTAGCGCCCATGATCATGTTTTTACAAGTTTTTTGTGCGTGACCAGGCTCATCACGATGCCGAAACCGACCAGCACGGTGACCATCGAGGTCCCGCCATAACTGATCAGCGGCAGCGGCACGCCCACCACCGGGAGGATGCCGGAGACCATGCCCATGTTGACGAAGGCGTAGGTGGCGAAGGTCAGCACGATGGCGCCCGAGAACAGGCGGCCGAACAGGGTGGGCGCGCCGGAAGCGAGCATCAGGCCGCGCCAGATGATCGCGGCATAGAGCAACAGCAGGAACAGGTTGCCGACCAGGCCGAATTCCTCCGAGTAGACCGCGAAGATGAAGTCGGTGCTGCGTTCCGGCAGGAAATCCAGGTGCGTCTGGGTGCCGGCCATCCAGCCCTTGCCGGCGACGCCGCCGGAGCCGACCGCGATGGTCGACTGGATGATGTGGTAGCCGGCGCCGAGCGGGTCCGAGGCCGGGTCGATCAGGGTGAGCACGCGCTGTCGCTGGTAGTCGTGCAGCAGATAGTTCCAGGCCAGCGGTACGGCGGAACCGGCCAGCGCGGCGGCGCCGGCGATGACTTTCCAGGACAGCCCGCCGAGAAACAGGACATAAAAACCGGACGCGGTGATCAGTAACGAGGTGCCGAGGTCAGGCTGCTTGGCGATGAAGCCGACCGGCAAGGCCAGCAGCAGGCCGGCGATGGCGAAGTCGCGGCCGCGCATGGTTTCCTGTTTGTAGTGCAGATACCAGGCCAACATCATCGGCGCCGCCAGGCGCATCAGTTCGGAGGGCTGGATCCGGGTCACGCCCAACTCCAGCCAGCGCCGGGAGCCGTTGACGACGATGCCGAACAAGGCGACACCGAGCAGCAGCGCGACGCCGAGAATATAGGCCGGCAAGGCGAACTGCATGAGGCGCTGCGGTGGGATGTGCGAGACCAGCAACATGGCGCCCAGCGCCACCGAGAGATTGACGAAGTGCGCGGCCACCTTGGCCGGATTCTCGCCGGAGGCGCTGAACACGACGACACTGCCGAGCAACAGCAGGAGACCGAGGAGGCCGACCAGCGGTCCATCGAGGTGGGCGAACAAGCGGCTGAACAGTACCCGCAGAATCATCGTGAGACTCCTTCAGTGGTGGCCGGCGTCGCTTCCTCCAGCGGCGCGGAGTCTTCTTCCTCCAGGTTCCGCGCGGCCGCTTCCGGCGCCACCGGCGCCGTCGGCAGCTTGCCGAGCAGCCAGTAGTCGATCACCTTGCGCGCCACCGGGGCGGCGGTGGAACCACCGTGGCCGCCGTTTTCCACCATCACCGCCAGCACGATCTTGGGGTCGTCGGCCGGCGCGAAGGCGATGAACAGGGCGTGGTCGTGATGCCGCGAGGCGAGGCGGCTGGCGTCGTATTTCTCGCCCTGGCGAATGCCGACCACCTGCGCGGTGCCGGTTTTGCCGGCAAACAGGTAGGGCGTGTTGGCGCCCGCCGCAGAGGCGGTGCCGCCGGGCAGCATGACCTCGATCATCGCTTCCCGCACCAGGCGCAGATGCTGCGGCTTCATCGCGATATGCCCCACCAGACGCGGCGCCGCCTGGCTCATCTGGCCGCTGACCGGATCGGTCCAGGCGCGAATGAGTTGCGGCTTGTAGATCATGCCGTTGTTGGCGATGGCCATGGTGGCGACCGCCAGTTGCATCGGCGTTGTCAGCACATAGCCCTGGCCGATGCCGGCGATCACCGTCTCGCCCGGCCACCAGGGTTGCTTGAAGCGCCTCTTTTTCCACGCCGGCGTCGGCATCAGGCCGGACAGTTCGCCATCGAGATCGACGCCGCTCTTCTTGCCGAAGCCGAATTGGCCGAGAAACCCCGCCATGCGTTCGATGCCCATCTGCTGCGCGAGACCGTAGTAGTAGGTGTCGCAGGAAACGATGATCGAGCGTTTCAGATCGACCATGCCGTGGCCGTCCTTCTTCCAGTCGCGGTAACGGTGACTGCTGCCGGGGAGCGTGAAATAACCGGGGTCGGCGATGCTGTCGCCGGGTTTGCGCACGCCGCTCTCGAGGCCGGCCAGCGCCATGAACGGCTTGATCGTGGAACCGGGCGGATAGACCCCGCGCAGGGCGCGGTTGATCAAGGGGCGTTCATCGGCGTCGTTGAGCTCGCGCCAGGTGGCGCTGTCGATGCCGTCGACGAACAGGTTGGGATCGAACCCGGGTTTGGAGACCATGGCCAGCACCCCGCCGTTGCGCGGGTCCAGCGCGACCAGGGCGCCGCGATAGTCGCCGAACACTTTTTCCGCAACCTGCTGCAATTTGGCGTCGATATGCAGATACAGGTTGTGGCCGGAGACCGGCGCGGTGCGCGACAGCAGCCGCACGGCGCGGCCGCTGGAATCGGTCTCGACCTTTTCGATGCCGGTGTTGCCGTGCAGCCAGGATTCGTAGGTCGATTCGATGCCGAGCTTGCCGATATGGTCGCTGCCGCGATAGTTGGCCAGTTGCCCGCTTTCCTCCAGGCGATCCAGGTCGCGCTGGCCGATGCGGCCGATGTAGCCGACCACGTGCGAGAAGATTTCTCCGAAGGGGTATTGGCGGAACAGGCGCGCCTTCACCTCGACCCCGGGGAAGCGATAGCGGTTGACGGTGAAGCGCGCCACTTCCTCTTCCGTCAGCTTATTGCGGATGGGGATGCTCTCGAAGTTCTTGCTTTCCGCGAGCAGCCGCTTGAAGCGCTTGCGGTCGCCGGTATCGATAGTCACCACCTGGCTGAGCAGGTTGAGCGTCGTCTCCAGATCGTCCGTCTTGGAGGGGGTGATTTCCAGGGTATAGGCGGAAAAATTCTGTGCCAGCACCTCGCCCTGGCGGTCGTAGATAACCCCGCGCGAGGGGGGCGCCGGCACCAGCGAGATGCGGTTGTTCTCGGCCAGCGCGTGATAGTGGTCGTACTGAAGCACCTGCAACCAGAAGAAGCGCGAGAACAGGATGAGGAACAACAGCGCGGCGACGCCACCGGCGATTTCCAGGCGCCTGCGATAGCGCAGGAACTCCACCTCCGGATTGATCAGGCGCAGGCCGCTCACGATCCGTCGGTCGCGTCAGTCCAACGCCGGTGACTCGACCGGCGCGGGACGGCCGGTCAGGCGATCCATCAATATGGCCATCGGCAACCACAGCGCCACGGCCACCAGGCCGCTGATCAGATAACGCCAATCGGCGTCGCCGCGACCGAAAGCCAGGCCCAGGGTCAATACCAGCGCCTCCTTGCCGAGCAACAGCGGTGCCAGTTGCAGGGTCTGGCGCGGCGCGTCGAAACCCTCCAGGCGTTTCTGCAGGGACAGGACGACGAAGGCGGCGGCGCAATAGGCCAGGGCATCGAGGCCAAGCAACAGGCCATGGCTGACATCGGTGACCAGGCCCAGGCCGAAGGCAAGGCCGAGTCCGGCCAGGCGCGGCGCGTGAATGCACCAGTAGAGCAGCACCATCAGGGTGAGATCGGGCAACAACCAGCGCAACTCATCCGCCCATGGCAGCAACGTCAGGCACAGCGCCACCAGCAGGCTACCCACGACCTTGCGACGGCTGGGCGGCGCCGCCAGTTCGGCGCCTTGCGGCAACAGGGGGCGGGCGCTCATGGTTTCGCGGTCGGCGTGGGCGGCGGCGGCGCCAGCGGTGTCAGGATCGCCACGTGCCGGTAACGGCCGACGCCGCCGAGCGGGCGGCAATAGGCGCGCGCGAACGGGGTGTTGTGCGGCGGCTCGGTCTTGACCACCTGCGCCACCGGGATGCCGGCCGGATAAACACCGTCGATTCCGGAGGTGTAGAGCAGATCGCCTACCTTGATGTCGGCGTGCATATCGAGAAAACGCACTTCCAGCAGACGATCCGAGCCGGTTCCGGAGACGATCAGACGCAGGCCGTTGCGCAGGTTCTGCACCGGCGCGCCCTGATCGCGGTCGGTCAGAAGCGTGACTTCAGAGGAGAAGGGATACCCCCGCGTCACCTGCCCCACCAAGCCGCCGGCATCGACCACCGGCCAGCCGACCCCGAGCCCGTGCGTCTGGCCGCGATTGATGACGACCTTGCGCGAGAACGGGCTGGGCACGGTCTGGATGATCTCCGCCACCCGTGTCGTGGAATCGGGCCGCGTCGGCAAGTCGAGCAACATGCGCAAGTTGTTGTTTTCCGCCCACAAGGTCGCGCGATCATTCTGGGCGATGCGCATGAGCGTGCGCTCCTCGCGCAGCCGCGCGTTTTCCAGCTTGAGCGCGCCATGTGTGACGAAGAAGCCGGCCACCTCCTGGCTCCACTCCCAGGGCGTGGACAGGACCTGTTGCAGCGGGTGCAGCGCCGAGTTGAGCCCGCCGCGCAACCAGGCCAGGGCGGTATAGCGCGCATCCAGGCCGAGCAGAAACAGGCAGACCAGCACGTACAGCACGAACCGCGCGGGCAGGCCCATTTCCCGGACGAACAGATGGGCCTGGGGGGTGTGGGGCATGGGTTAGCGAAGGGGCAAGGGGCAAGGTTCAAGGGGCAAGGAGAGCATTGGCTTTCCTTGCCCCTTGAACCTTGCGTCTTGAACCTGATTCGATCAGTCGTTGGTGAACACGGTGGCGAGCCGGTCCATCTCTTCCAAGGCGCGACCGGAGCCGCTGACCACGCAGGAGAGCGGATCTTCCGCGACGATCACCGGCAGGCCGGTTTCTTCCATCAGCAGACGGTCGATGTCGCGCAGCAATGCACCACCGCCGGTCAACACCATGCCCTTGTCGGCAATGTCGGCGCCCAGTTCCGGCGGTGTCTGTTCCAGCGCCGACTTGACCGCCGAGACGATGGTGTTGAGCGGGTCGGTGAGTGCTTCCAGAATTTCGTTGCTGGTGATGGTGAAGCTGCGCGGGATGCCTTCGGCCATGTTGCGGCCCTTGACTTCCATTTCCCGCACTTCGGAGCCGGGGAAGGCCGAGCCCATCTGCTTCTTGATATTTTCGGCGGTGGCTTCACCGATCAACATGCCGTAATTGCGCCGGATGTAATTGGTGATGGCCTCGTCGAACTTGTCGCCGCCGACCCGCACCGAGGCCGAGTAGACCAGGCCGCCCAGCGAAATGACGCCCACTTCCGTGGTGCCACCGCCGATATCCACCACCATCGAGCCGGTCGCTTCCGCTACCGGCATGCCGGCGCCGATCGCCGCCGCCATCGGCTCCTCGATCAGATATACCTGGCGGGCGCCGGCGCCGATCGCGGATTCGCGAATGGCGCGACGTTCCACCTGGGTCGCCCCCGACGGCACGCAGATGATGATGCGCGGGCTGGGGTGGAACATGCGGGTGTCATGCACCTTCTTGATGAAGAACTTGAGCATCTGCTCGGTGACATTGAAGTCGGCGATGACGCCGTCCTTCATCGGCCGGATCGCCTGGATGTTGCCGGGCGTTCGCCCCAGCATCTGCTTGGCTTCCACGCCGACGGCCTGGATGGTCTTCTTGCCGGTGAGGCCTTCCTGGCGGATGGCAACGACTGACGGCTCGTTCAAAACGATGCCGCGGCCGCGTACATAAATGAGGGTATTGGCGGTTCCCAGGTCGATCGCGAGATCGGTGGAGAAGTAGCCGCGTAGCAGTCCGAACATGCTGGGTCCAATGAGGCGGAAAAATAGCTGTGTATGATAACCTACGACGCCTTATGGAATAAGGCCTTACACGTATATGTCCCTGACCCTCCTAGACGTTCAGCGCATTGCGCACCTGGCGCGCATACGCGTGGATGCGGCCGAGGCCGCCGGGTACCAGTCACAACTCAACGGCATTTTCGGTCTGATCGAGGAAATGCAGGCCGTCGACACGACCGACGTCGCCCCCATGTCGCATGCCCAGGACCTGTCGCAGCGCCTGCGCGCCGACGAAGTCAGCGAACCCGACCGCCGCGCGGCCTTCCAGGCCGTGGCGCCACAGGTCGAGAACGGGCTGTATCTGGTACCGAAAGTTATCGAATAACTAGTCGGCGGTCGGCAGTTGGCAGCAACTGCAAACTGCCGACTGCCAACTCCTTCTCCGCCATGACCGACACCATCAAATCCCTCTCCAGCCTCCTCACCGAAGGCAAAACCTCCAGCGTCGAACTGTGTCAGGACTACCTGGCGCGCATCGAGCGCCTGAATCCCGCGCTCAACGCTTTCGTCACGGTCGATGCCGAGAAGACCCTGCTTGATGCCGCCGCCGCCGACGCCCTCCGCGCTGCTGGCAACGCGGGGCCGCTCACCGGCGTGCCCATCGCCCACAAGGACATCTTCTGCGCCGAGGGCTGGCTGACCACCTGCGGCTCGAAGATGTTGTCCAACTTCGTCTCGCCCTATGACGCCCACGTCATCGAGCAATTCAAGGCGGCCGGCATGCCCTGTCTGGGCAAGACCAACATGGACGAGTTCGCCATGGGCTCCTCCAACGAAACCAGTTACTACGGCCCGGTGCGCAACCCCTGGGACCCCTCCCGGGTGCCTGGCGGTTCCTCCGGCGGCAGCGCGGCGGCGGTGGCCGGGCGACTTGCCCCGGCGGCCACCGGCACCGATACCGGCGGCTCGATCCGGCAACCGGCGGCATTGACCGGCATCACCGGCCTCAAGCCCACCTACGGCGTGGTCTCCCGCTACGGCATGATCGCCTTCGCCTCCTCCCTCGACCAGGCCGGGCCGATGGCGACGACCGCCGAGGACTGCGGCCTGCTGCTCAACGTCATGGCCGGCTTCGACCCGCGCGACTCCACCAGCCTGGAACGCGGGAAAGAGGACTACACCCGCGACCTGAACCTACCGCTGGCCGGCCTCAAAATCGGTCTGCCGCGTGAATTTTTCGGTGCCGGCCTGAGCGGCGACACCGCCCGCGCGGTCGAGGAAGCGATCACTCAGTTGAAGAAACTGGGCGCGCAAACCGTGGAAGTCGGCCTGCCCAACTCCAATCTCTCGGTCGCCGCCTATTACGTATTGGCGCCGGCGGAAGCCTCCAGCAACCTGTCGCGCTTCGACGGCGTGCGCTACGGCTACCGCACTCCCGAGTACAAAGACCTCACCGAGATGTACGAGAAGACCCGCGCCGAAGGCTTCGGCAGCGAGGTCAAGCGACGCATCATGATCGGCGCCTACGTGCTCTCGCACGGCTATTACGACGCCTACTACCTGCAAGCTCAGAAACTGCGCCGTTTGATCGCTCAGGACTTCGTCGAGGCGTTCAAACAGTGCGACGTCATCCTCGGCCCCACCGCGCCCACTACCGCGTTCAAGCTGGGCGAGAAGACAGCGGACCCGGTCGAGATGTATCTCTCCGACATCTACACCATCGCCGTCAACCTCGCCGGCCTGCCCGGCATGTCGCTGCCCTGCGGCTTCGACGCCCAGGGCCTGCCGATCGGCCTGCAACTCATTGGCGACTATTTCGCCGAGGCGCGCATGCTCAACGTCGCGCACCAGTACCAAATGGCCAGCGACTGGCACACGCGGGCGCCGACACTTTGAAGGGAGACGATCATGGGCTTCGCATTACATAAGGACGAGCGTTACACCGTCGAGGAATACCTGAGCTGGGGCGAAGACGCGCCACGTTGCGAGCTGATCGACGGCGTGCTCTACGACATGGACTCGCCCAGTCTGGAGCACCAGAAGCTGGTGGCGGCGTTGCATGTCGAGCTGGAAATCCATCAGAGAGCGCGGCACAAAACCGGCGGCGGCGACGGCCAGCCCCCCTGCGTGATCGTCGAGTCGCCCATCGACGTCATCCTCTCCGACATCACCGTGGTGCAGCCCGATCTGATCGTGGTGTGCAACCCGGCTATCGTGGTGGATGGCCGCGTGCGCGGCGCGCCGGATCTGGTGGTGGAAGTGCTCTCGCCGAGCACCGCCGCCAAAGACAAGAAACAGAAACGCCGGCTCTATGAAATCGCCAAAGTGCCGCAATACCTGGTGATCGACCCGGCCAACCGCCTCGTCGAGTTGTACAGCCTGGATGCCGATGGGCGTTATTCCCCACCGGAAGTGCTGGATGCCGGCGATGCGCTGGTCTTGCAGGTCGCGCCCGGCTTCAGCCTCACCCTCTCGGATATGTTCGGTTGGCCGCTGCCCCTGGTGGCGCGGGAAGACCAAGTCACTTACGGATAAACACCATGCAATGGGAAACCGTCATCGGGCTGGAAGTGCACTCCCAGCTCTCCACCAAAACCAAAATCTTCTCCGGCACCAGCACCGCTTTCGGTGCCGAGCCTAACAGCCAGGCCTGCCAGGTCGACCTCGCCCTGCCCGGCGTGCTGCCGGTATTGAACAAGGGCGCGGTGGAGCGGGCGATCAAGTTCGGGTTGGCGATCGGCGCCAAGCTCAACCGCACCAATATTTTCGACCGCAAGAATTACTTCTATCCCGACCTACCCAAGGGCTACCAGATCAGCCAGTTCACGCTACCCATCGTCGAAGCCGGCGAACTGACGGTGCAGGTGGGAGAGGGAGAGAAGGCGGTGGCAAAAACCGTTCGCATCACCCGCGCCCACCTGGAAGAAGACGCCGGCAAGTCGTTGCACGAAGATTTCCACGGTATGACCGGCATCGACCTCAACCGCGCCGGCACGCCGCTGCTGGAAATCGTCTCGGAGCCGGACATGCGTTCGGCCAAGGAAGCGGTGGCCTATGCCAAGGCGCTGCATACCCTGGTGACCTGGATCGGCATTTGCGACGGCAACATGCAGGAAGGCAGTTTCCGCGTCGACGCCAACGTCTCGGTGCGGCCGCTGGGCCAGACCGAGTACGGCACCCGGCGCGAAATCAAGAACCTCAACTCGTTCAAATTCCTGGAACAGGCGATCAATTACGAAGTGCGCTGGCAGATCGAGCAGATCGAGGACGGCCACCGGGTCGTGCAGGCGACCGTGCTGTTCGATCCGGACACGGGTGAAACCCGCATGATGCGCAGCAAGGAAGACGCCCACGATTACCGCTATTTTCCCGATCCCGATCTGCTGCCGGTACAACTGGAAGAAGACTGGATCGAACAGGTGCGCGCCACCCTGCCGGAACTGCCGCAACAGAAGCAGGCACGGTATCAGGCCGATCTCGGGCTGTCGGCCTATGACGCTGCGGTGCTCACCAGCAGCAAATGGACAGCGGATTATTTCGAAGCAATGCTTGCCTCTACCGGCGAGAGCCAAGCCAAGGCTTGCGCCAATTGGGTCACGGGAGGGCTTGCCGCTTACCTCAATCAGACGAGTAACAGCCCGGACCAATGCCCCGTTACGCCAGGACAAGCCGCGGGTGTGGTGAGGCGAGTTGCGGACGGAACCATCAACGGCAAGATCGCGAAAGAAATTTTCGATGCGCTGTGGAAAGGCGAGGGTACAGACGCCGATCAGATCATCGAGTCCAAAGGCCTGAAACAGGTCTCCGACTCCGGCGCCATCGAGGCGATCATCGACGAGGTGTTGGCGGCAAACGCCAAATCGGTCGAGGAATTCCGCGCCGGCAAAGAGAAGGCCTTCAATGCCCTGGTCGGCCAGGTGATGAAGGCATCCAAAGGCAAGGCCAATCCGGCCCAGGTCAACGAACTGCTGAAGAAGAAACTCGGCGCGGGATAACCGCGGTAGGGCGGATGCCCAGCGGGCGATCCGCCTGAATCCGTCGGAACCGCTTCGCGTTCCGACCTACCGCATCATCGACTTCAGCTCCACCAGCTCCTGAAATCGCGCCTTGTCCGCCTCGAAGCGTTTTTTCAGCTCCTGCATGGTTTTTTCCCGCTGTCGAATCGCCTCGCCGATGTAGGCCAGATCCGCCTGCGCCTCGTCACGCATCTGCCGGAGGTTGGCCGGCGCCACCTCGCGCGCCGCGTGAAAACGCGCCAACTGGCTGTTGCTCTGAGCAAGCTTGGCGGCGCTGTTGCCCATACGCGCATGCAGGCCGTTCAGTGTCAGTTGCTCCAGCTCCAGCGCGCGGTCCCGCGCCAGATCGATCTCGGTTTCATCGGCATAGGTGGACAACAAAGCGCGGTCGCGGCGTTGCTGCTCCTCCACCCGGCGCATGTGTACCTGGTGCGCGGCGGCTTCTTCGGCGCGCTGGCGCCGCTCCTCCGGGGTAAACAGGGTGCGAGGCGTTTCCCGAACCACCCGCCCCTGTTTGTCCAGTTCCTGGTGGCCAAGACCGGATTGCCGCGCGGGCATGACATCACCGTAATGCACCTTGCCCTTGGCATCCACCCAGCGATAGGTGGCGGCCAAGGCGGGGGAACCGGCGCAAATCATGAGAAACAGGACAAGGCTACGCATACGGACCGCCGAAAAGGGAACACTCCCCTTCAGCAAATGGCACGCCAGCCACAACGCCTTTGTTTTCAACATACTGGACCACCCCTCCCGGCTGAGTCCGTTGAAATCCCGGCATCTTGTCCGGGTTTTTCGTCACTCGCCGACGCCGTACTGGCCGCGATAACGTTCAATTGCCGCGAGGGTATCACTCCACTCCGGCTTGTCGGCCAGTGCGGTTGCCAGATACGCGGCCAGGTCGTTCAGGTTGACGATGCCCAACACCGGCAAACCGTAATCGCGGCTCACTTCCTGCACCGCCGAAAGGCTGCCCAGGCCGCGTTCCATGCGGTCCAGGGCGATGGCGACGCCGCACGGCGTGGCCCCCGCCGCGCGAATCAACTCCACCGACTCGCGTACCGAGGTGCCGGCGGAAATCACGTCGTCGACGATCAGGATACGGCCGGACAGTTTGGCGCCGACGATGCTGCCGCCTTCACCATGATCCTTCGCTTCCTTGCGGTTGTAGCTGTAGGGCAGGTTGCGCCCCTCGGCGGCGAAGGCGATGGCCAGCGACGCGGCCAGGGGAATGCCCTTGTAGGCCGGCCCGAAGATACCGTCGAATGCGATGCCAGAGTCATTGATGGCCTTCGCGTAGAATTCGCCGAGTTGCTTCAGCGACGCCCCATCGTTGAACAGGCCGGCGTTGAAGAAATACGGACTCAGTCGTCCGGCCTTGGTCTTGAATTCCCCGAACAGCAACACCTGTTGGCGAATCGCGAATTCGAGAAACGCCGCTTTGAAATCCTGCATCTCTTATTACCTTCGTTCTATGCGTGTTATCAGCCTGAATCTTAACGGAATTCGTTCCGCCGCCAAGAAGGGCGTTTATCCCTGGCTGGCCGCCCAGGATGCCGATGTCGTCTGTCTCCAGGAGTTGAAGGCCCAGGCCCCCGACCTGTCCCTGGAAATGCTCAATCCACCCGGCCTGCACGGCTATTTCCACTACGCGGAGAAAAAGGGCTACAGCGGTGTCGGCATCTACTCGAAACAACAGCCCGATCAGATCATCGAGGGCCTCGGCATTGCCGACATCGATGCCGAGGGCCGTTACATCGAGGCCGTGTTTGGCGAGCTCTCGGTCGTTTCGCTCTACCTGCCTTCCGGTTCTTCCGGCGAAGAGCGCCAGGCCGCGAAGTTCGCCTTTATGGAACGCTTCCTGCCACGCCTGGAAGCCCTGGCGAACAGCGGCCGTGAATTCATCCTGTGCGGCGACTGGAACATCGCTCACCGCGAGATCGACCTGAAAAACTGGAAAGGCAACCTGAAGAACTCCGGCTTCCTGCCGGAAGAGCGCGCCTGGATGAGCGATTTGTTCGAGCGCGTCGGCCTGGTCGACGTCTACCGCCGTCTCTACCCGGGCCACGAAGGCGAGGCCTACACCTGGTGGAGCAATCGCGGCCAGGCCTGGGCGAAGAACGTCGGCTGGCGCATCGACTACCAGATCGCCACGCCCGGCATCGCCGCGAAGGCGCGCGCCGCCGGCGTCTACAAGGCGGAACGCTTCTCCGACCATGCGCCGTTGATCGTGGATTACGACCTGTAGCACCGGCATCCCCACCGATAAGGGGCTGTCCATGAATAACCTGGACAATTATGGGTGTGCTGACGGGATGCGATGCAAGGCGCCGGACCTGCGCATGGCCATTCCCTGCAAACGGCCGGCAACGTGGCAGCGCGCCCGACATCGCGGCCAGAATGTTCAAGTTCAGACTTCCTGATCCCGGCCGGGTTATGGCCGTGCTTTCAGGAAACATGAATGGCACGAAGCACGAGCGTTTCCAGGTAGCCCCCGGATGCAGGCCGCCCACAGAAGGTTCAAGCGGGAACCCCCCTTTTCCAAA
>JAURYL010000083.1 GCA_030653935.1 Pseudomonadota bacterium | reverse complement strand
GACCTCGCCGGCGTCGCCGTGTCTGGCTATCGCGCCCCCAGCTTTTCCATTGGCCGCGACAATCTGTGGGCGCTGGATGTGCTCGCGGAAGCGGGTTACCGCTACAGTTCCAGCATTTATCCCATCTCGCACGACCATTACCCTGAATCCGCAGGTTAGCACGCCATAAATAGCGTAACGCATTGAATAATAAGGTATAATAAGCTTTTCGCAATTCACCCAATTGGTGCCATGGCTCAAAGCGTACTCCACCCCTACGGTGCTCCGATTCCCCGCTTCAAGCTCAAGCAAGGAACTGAACTGCTCACCGACCACGCCGGGCTTGCCCTGGTCGGATTGGCGCTGGCGAAGTTTGCCAAGGTGTGCGAGACACTGGATCAGGCCATTCCCAAGCGATCCGGGTTGAGCATGGGCGAGATCGTCACCGCCTATGTGGGGCTGCTGTGTACCGGCAAGTCGGATTTCGACGCCATCGAGAACCATCGCCAGGACGGCTTCTTTGCCGAGGCTTTGGGGTTGAGCGCGGTCCCCGCCGCCTCGACCCTGCGCATGCAACTGGACGCTCAGGCCGATGGGCTGCTGCCGTTGGCCGATGAATTGTCGGTCGCACTGCTCAAGAACGCCGACGCCCCCATCACGCCGCTGGCCTGCGGTCTGGTGCCGCTGGACATCGACGTGTTTACCCAGGACAACGGCAGAACCCGCAAGGAAGGTGTCTCGCGCACCTACGCCGGTACCGACGGCTTCGCGCCGATTGCGGCGTATCTCGGCCAGGAAGGCTGGTGCGTGGCGCTGGAGTTGCGCGAGGGCACCCACTTCTCCTCGCGCGAGACGGAATACACCTTGGAACGGTCGCTGCCTCGCGCCCAGGCGCTGACGGCGGCGGGGCTCCTGGTGCGCTGGGACTCTGGTTTTCATGCCGCCCAGCTTTCCCACCGGATCGAAGCCGCATCGGTGGCGCGCCAGGTAGCGGGCGGTGAGCCGATCCACTTTCTGGTCAAGGGCAATCCCCGCCGCATGGACATCGCGGCGCTGCACACCCAACGCATCGACAGTCAGGCGCTTGCCTGCCAGCCACGCGAAGGCAAGCGGCTCTGGGTTTGGGAAAGCCAGGAGACCTGCCTCCATCAGGGACAAACCCTGTCGCATCGGCGCATTCATCGTTTGATTGAGCGCACCCTGGATGTCAAAACGGGCCAGACCCTGCTCGTGCCCGAGCTCGAATACGACTTCTGGGATACGACGCTGCCGGAATCGACCAAGCCCATCGAGGTGATCGGCCTGTATCAGGACCACGGTACGCATGAGCAATTCCACAGTGAGTTCAAGACCGACCTGGACCTGGAACGCCTGCCCTCGGGGAAGTTCGCCACCAATGATCTGATTCTTTCCCTGGCCGGGCTGGCTTACAACGTGCTGCGCCTGATGGGCCAGTCGGCTTTGCTGTCGGAAGATGCGCCGGTGCGCCACACGGCGAAGCGCCGGCGCATGAAGACGGTGATGCAGGAATTGATCTACGTGAGCGCCAAGCTGGTCGCGCACGCACGGCGGAAGTTTCTGAACTTTGGCCGCCATTGCCCGGCGTTTGTGGTGTTCGAGCGGCTGTATGGCCAGTGGTCCACGGCGTAGCCGCCTCGAAGCTGCCGCAATACGCGCATCGGCAACCGCCGAGGGGAACGCTCGTCTTGCTGACCCGTTTGGGGCGGAGAAGACAGCACTTGGAGGGCAGGGTGGCATGATTTCGGGGACTAATGCCAGGTTGGCGCCGCTGTTTCGGCGCAACTGGAGGGTGAGGCAGCAAAAAAATGCCCATGTCTCGGGTATGGGGCGGGGCTGGTCATTGAACTTGCGGATTCAGGGTGGAAATAAAACCCGATAAAATTCGCGGCCAAATCCATCCCGGATATTTTCAAAATTCTCATTCATACAAAGGACTCAAAATGAGTAAAGGGCAGCAGCTACAAGACCCGTTCCTCAACGCGCTACGCCAGGAACAGGTGCAGGTCTCGGTCTACTTGGTCAACGGCATCAAGCTCCAGGGCGTCATCGAAAGCTTTGATCCTTACGTCGTGTTGCTGAAGAACGCCATTACCCAGATGGTCTACAAGCACGCCATTTCCACGGTGGTGCCCGCCCGTCCGATCTCCGTGCAACGTGCCGGCCCCGCCGCGGGTTTGGGTACTGACGCCGACTGATAAGTGTTTGATCGTCCCGAGCATGGGCAGGCGGTCATCCTGGCCTCCCTGGATTTCGGCAATCCGGATTACTCAGAAAGTCTTGATGAACTGAAGCTTCTCGCCGGCAGCGCCGGCCTGATCGTCGCCGGCGTGGTGGAAGGCAAGCGCAAGCGACCCGACCCCGCGTTGTTCGCCGGCTCCGGCAAGGCCGATGAAATCGGCGATGCCGCCCGCGCCGCCGAGGCTTCCCTGATCATCTTCAATCACGAACTCTCCCCGGTTCAGGAGCGCAATCTGGAGCGCCGCCTGCAATGCCGGGTGCTTGATCGCACCGCCCTGATCCTGGAAATCTTCGCCCTGCGCGCGCGCAGCAACGAAGGCAAGTTGCAGGTGGAGTTGGCGCAGTTGCGCCATTACTCGACTCGCCTGGTGCGCGGCTGGACCCACCTGGAACGGCAGAAGGGCGGCATCGGCATGCGCGGCGGCCCCGGTGAATCCCAGTTGGAACTGGATCGCCGCATGATTCTGGTCAAGATCAAAGGCATCGAGGGGCGGCTGGAGAAACTGGCGAAGAGTCGCGCCGTGCAGCGCCGCAGTCGGCAACGTGGCGGCGTCCTCTCGGTTTCCCTGGTGGGCTACACCAACGCCGGCAAGTCCACCCTGTTCAACACGCTCACCCATGCCGGCGCCTACACCGCCGACCAGTTGTTCGCCACTCTGGACACCACCTCGCGCAAGCTCTGGTTGCCCGAGACGGGTTTGGACGACCCCCACGCCCACTTGAGTTCGCTGTCTGATGAAGCGCTGACCCTTCCCGAGGGGGGCGGACTACTCGCCTTGGGGCGGCCTCGCGGCGGGCAGGCAACTCGTGCTCTCGGATACCGTCGGGTTCATCACCCGCCTGCCGCACACCCTGGTTTCCGCTTTTCACGCCACCCTGGAGGAGACCGTCCACGCCGATCTGCTGCTGCATGTGGTCGATTCCGCCAGCCCCAACCGCGAACGCCAGATCGTCGAGGTGGAAAAGGTGCTGAAGGAAATTGGCGCGGAACAAGTGCCGCGTTTCGAAGTCATGAACAAGGTCGATCTTACTGGTGCCGCGCCTCAGGTGGCGCGGGACGAGTATGGTAAGATCGCCGCCGTTTGGCTGTCAGCCAGGACGGGCGAAGGGGTGGGGTTGCTTCGAGGCGTTCTCGCGGAGTTTGCCCGTGATCTACAACATGAAACCAGAGTGCTCGCGGCTCAAGATGCCCAACTTTCTCAAAACTATGTGGAAACCAATATCGATGGCCTGGAATGACCCGCAATGGGGTAATCAGGGCGGCGGCGGCAAGAAGAACGCCGGTGGCCCCCCGGACCTGGATGAACTCTGGAAGAACTTCAACAAGCGCCTGAACGAATTGTTCGGCAAGAAAGGTGGCGGTCCTGGCGACGAGCCACCGCGCATCGGTGGCGGTCGCGACTTCCATATTCCTGGTGGCGCTGGTTTGATCATCGGCCTGGCGTTCCTGGTCTGGCTGGCATCTGGTTTCTACATCGTCGATGCCGGTGAGCGCGGCGTGGTGCTGCGCTTCGGCAAGTACCTCGAAACCACCCAGCCCGGCCCGAACTGGCATCTGCCTACCCCGCTGGAAAGCGTGGAGACGGTCAATGTCGAGCAGGTGCGTACCGTCGAGGTGGGCTACCAGAACAACATGAAAGCCAAGGTGCTGTCCGAGTCGCTGATGCTCACCGACGACGAAAATATCGTCGATCTCCAGTTCTCCGTGCAATTTCTCCTGAAAGACCCGGAGGACTACCTGTTCTCCAACCGTTCCCCGGACGACTCGGTGAAACAGGTGGCGGAGAGCGCGATGCGTGAGATCGTCGGCAAGAGCAAGATGGATTACGTGCTCTACGAAGGCCGCGCCGACATCGCCGCGCGCGCCACCAAGCTGATGCAGGACACGCTTGATCGCTACAAGACCGGTATCACGGTCAGCAAACTGAACATGCAGAACGCGCAGCCGCCGGAACAGGTTCAGGCCGCCTTCGACGACGCGGTGAAAGCTGGTCAGGATCTGGAGCGTTTCAAGAACGAGGGCCAGTCCTACGCCAACGATGTCATTCCGAAAGCGCGCGGCGTCGCCGCCCGCCTCACCGAAGAGGCGCAAGGCTACAAGCAGCGCGTGATCGCGCAGGCCGAAGGTGAAGCCTCCCGCTTCAAGCAGGTATTGGCCGAGTACACCAAAGCACCCCAGGTCACCCGTGAACGTCTGTATCAGGACACCATGCAACAGATTCTTTCCAATACCACCAAGGTTCTGGTGGACGACAAGTCGGGCGGCAATCTGCTCTATCTGCCACTGGATAAACTCATGAGCATGACGCAAAGCGGCCAGCCGACGCAGGCCAACCCGCAGCAGATCGAACTGATGCCGCAACGTCAGGACAGCACTTCCAACCGGGGTGAAGATACGTCTCGCTCGCGTGATGCCTTCCGCGGTCGTGATCGGGAGGCACGGCCATGAAAAATCCCGCCGTAGTTGTGGTTGCGCTGGTCGTTGCCCTGTTTTTCCTGTCGCTATCGATGTTTACCGTGGATCAACGGCAGAACGCGATCGTGTTCCAGTTGGGTGAAGTGGTCGGCATCAAGAAAGAGCCTGGCCTCTACTTCAAGTTGCCGCTGGTGCAGAACATCCGTTACTTCGAGACGCGCATCTTGACCCTGGATGCGGTCGACCCGGAGCGTTTCATTACCTCCGAGAAAAAGAACGTGCTGGTGGATTACTACGTCAAGTGGCGCATCAAGGATGTCCGCACGTTCTACGTCAGTTTCGCGGGTGATGAGCGACGCGCCGTCAACCGCCTGTCGCAGACTGTGAACGACGGCATGCGCGCCGAATTCGGCAAGCGCACCGTGCATGATGTGGTATCCGGGCAGCGTGACGATGTCATGGAAACCCTGCGCAAGTCGGCGGATGCCGATGCCCGCCGCTTTGGCGTCGAAGTGCTGGATGTGCGGATCAAACGCGTCGATCTGCCGTCGGAAGTCAGCGAGTCGGTCTATCGCCGCATGGAGGCCGAGCGCAAGCGGGTCGCCAACGAACTGCGCTCCACCGGTTCAGCCGAAGGTGAAAAGATTCGCGCCGATGCCGACAAGCAGCGTGAGGTCATCATCGCCGAGGCTTACCGGGATGCCCAGAGCGTCAAGGGTGCGGGCGATGGCCGCGCCGCCGCGATCTATAGCGAGGCATTCGGCAGGAATGCCGAGTTCTATGCGTTCTATCGCAGCATGGAAGCCTACAAGCAGAGCTTTTCCGGCAAGAACGACGTGTTGGTGTTGCAACCCAATTCCGAGTTCTTCCGTTACATGAAGTCGCCGCGAGGCGGCAAATGATTCCGCGTCGCGGTCTATAAGCCGGGTGGCATGGCGTGAGTCTGGGCGATGTCTGGCTTCCCGCGCTCGCGCTCATGCTGGTCATGGAAGGTGTGCTGCCCTTCCTGGCCCCTACCGCCTGGCGTGAAACCTTCGCCCGCATGATCCAGTTCAACAATGGTCAGGTGCGCTTCATGGGCCTGTTATCCATGCTCGCCGGCCTTGTCCTTCTCGTTCTTACACAATGACCCAAGCCTGGCTCCTGCCCGAGTTCATCGAAGACATCCTGCCACCTTATGCCCGGCAGGCGGAAATCCTGCGCCGTCGCCTGCTCGATCTGTTCGACGGCTATGGCTACGATCTGGTGCTACCGCCACTGGTGGAATATCTCGATTCCCTGCTGACCGGCGCCGCCCGCGATCTCGACCTGAAAACCTTCAAGGTGGTGGATGGCCTTTCCGGACGTCTGCTCGGTGTGCGCGCCGACATGACGCCGCAGGCCGCCCGCATCGACGCCCACCTGATCGGCCATGAGGGCGCGACCCGCCTCTGTTACGCCGGCCCGGTGCTGCGTACCAAGCCGGCCGGCCTTGCCTGCCGCGAGCCGTTGCAGATTGGCGCCGAACTATTCGGCCATGCCGGCATCGAGGCCGATCTGGAAATCCAGGAACTCCTGCTTGCGGCGCTCGCCGCCGCCGCTGTGCCGGATGCGCGTCTAAGCCTGGGCCATGCCGGTCTGTTCCACGCGCTGGTCGCGGGCGCCGGTTTGACCGAGGATTGCGCCGCCGCCCTGTTCGTCGCCCTGCGCGGCAAGGATGTGCCGGAAGTGGAAGCGCTCAGCGCCGACCTCGCAGCGCCCTGGCGCGACGCCTTTTGCCGACTGCCCGGCCTCTACGGTGGCGCCGAGGCGCTGGCGCGGGCGCGCCAGGAATTGCCCGAGCAGCCCGCCATCCGCCAGGCGCTGGATCAACTCGACCGTTTGTTCGCCGCCGGCAACGCCCTCGGCCAGGCCAGTGTCGCGGTCGATCTCTCCGATTTGCGCGGCGACGGCTATCACAATGGCGCCACTTTCGCCGCCTACGCCGGTGGCCAGGCGCGCGCGGTGGCCCTGGGCGGCCGCTATGACGGCGCCGGCAGTGTCTTCGGCCGCCAGCGCCCGGCGACCGGCTTTTCCCTGGATTTGCGCCAGCTTCTCGGTTGCCTCGGGACGCCGGCGTCGCGCGGCGGCATCCAGGCGCCAAGCCTGGACGATGCCGGCCTGCGCGCCAGCATCGCCGAATTGCGCGCCGCCGGTGAACGGGTTGTGGTCGAATTGCCGGGGCAGGAAGCCCATGGCGCGGAGTCGGGCTGCGACCGGCGACTGGTGAAAACAGATTCGGGTTGGCGTGTTCAATAGTTTTTCGTAGGTCGGGTTAGCGGCTTCATCGCGTAACCCGACAGGGTGCGATGTCGGGTTACGGCGTAACGCGCCTAACCCGACCTACGTTTGAATTCTTTCTTCAAGGACGAAACATGAGCAAGAACGTCGTGGTGATCGGCACCCAGTGGGGTGATGAAGGCAAGGGCAAGATCGTCGATTGGCTGACGGATCGCGCCCAGGGCGTCGTGCGTTTCCAGGGCGGCCACAACGCCGGCCATACCCTGGTGATCGAGGGCAAGAAAACCGTCCTGCACCTGATTCCCTCCGGCATCCTGCGCGAAAACGTGCGCTGCTTCATCGGCAACGGCGTCGTCGTTTCGCCCGAGGCGCTGATGGAAGAAGTGGAAATGCTGGAACAGAGCGGCATCGACGTCGCCAGCCGCCTGACCATTTCCGAAGCCTGCCCGCTGATCCTGCCGCATCACGTCGCGCTGGATCACGCCCGTGAAGCCGCCAAAGGCGCCGGCAAGATCGGCACCACCGGCCGCGGCATCGGCCCGGCCTATGAAGACAAGATCGCCCGCCGCGCCATCCGCATGCAGGACCTGCTGCACCGCGAGCGATTCGCCGCCAAGCTGGGCGAGGTGCTCGACTACCACAACTATGTGCTCAAGCATTACTTCAAGTGGGAAACGGTCGACTTCCACAAGACCCTCGATCAGGCGATGGAACTGGCCGAGAAGATCACCCCGATGATCGGTGACGTGCCGCGCAACCTGTACGAAGCCAACAAGCGTGGCGAGAACCTGCTGTTCGAGGGCGCCCAGGGCACCCTGCTGGACATCGATCACGGCACCTACCCGTTCGTCACCTCCAGCAACTGCACCGCCGGCGGCGCCTCCACCGGTTCCGGCATGGGGCCGTCTTCCATGCACTACATCCTCGGCATCACCAAGGCCTACACTACCCGTGTCGGCTCCGGCCCGTTCCCCACCGAACTGTTCGACGCCGACGGCAAATGGCTGGCCGAGAAAGGCCACGAGTTCGGCGCCACCACCGGCCGCCCACGCCGTTGTGGCTGGTTCGACGCCGCTGCATTGAAGCGCGCCATCCAGATCAACGGCCTCACCGGCATGTGCGTCACCAAGCTCGACGTGCTCGACGGCATGGACACCATCCGCATCTGCACCGGCTACAAGATGGGTGGTGAAGTGTGCGACATCCTGCCGGTGGGTTCGGAAAGCATCGCCGATTGTGAGCCGATCTATGAAGATCACGTCGGCTGGAAGGAAACCACCGTCGGTGTGAAGACCTTCGAGGAACTGCCCGCCAACGCCCAGTCCTATCTGCGGCGCATGGAAGAACTCTGCGGCGTCCCCGCCGACATCATCTCCACCGGCCCGGACCGCTCGGAAACCATCGTGCGGCGGCATCCCTTCGAGTGATGTCACGATCACAGCCGGAATGAAAAAGGTGGCCACGGCCACCTTTTTTCATGGCTGAATCAGCACGAACTTATTCCCGATCAAGCCACATCAGCTCGTCACGAAATCATGAAAGCACGCCTCCTCGCCAGTCTCATGCTTTTGTCGGCATGGCTTCCGCTCGCGCACGCCGAGACGCCGCCGCCTGAAGCGCCCGTCTGCGCCGACGCGGCGACCCACGGCGGCCAGTTGCGGCAACGCATCGAACAAGGCCACGCGACCCTGGCCGGACTCACCACCTTTGTTTCCGGTGAAAGCCTGGGGGAGGTGCCGGCCGCCTCGTTGTTCATCGTCGATCTGGCGGATGAGGAAGCCATCGAGCGGCGTCTCGGCGAACTGCGCGCATTCCGGCAAACGCCGCTGACCACGACGGCGAAGCCCGGCTCGCCGCTGGACTGCGCCGGACGATTCCCGGAATTGGCGGCGGATGCGAAAGCCCTGGCCGATCTGCAAGCGGCAATCAACCGCATGCGCCTGGAATTCCTGGCGCTGCCCCGCGCCCGCCGGGATACCCTGGTCAATGCCCAGCAATCCCTGCTGCGCCACAGCGAGAGCGCGACCGAGCTGGCGCGTGAACAGGCGGTGGCGGAACGGCAACAGAGCGCCTCCTCGCTCTCGGTGGAAAACGCGGGAAGAACTGGCGAGCATCCAGATCAAGTTTTCCGCCGATCTGCGCGTCCGCGCCGACGCGCAGGGACACATCGCGGAACGACTTTCCGGCCTCGCGGCGGCCCTTACCCAGGACACCACAGCGGACAGGATTGCCCACGCCTACGCGGAGAGCGCCGCCATCTGGCGTGGCTTGGTGGATCAGATCTTCGCGCGCATCGCCGATCCCGGGCGTTACGAGCCCATCCCGAACCTGCCTACCTTCAGACTTCCTGATCCCGGCCGGGTTATGGCCGTGCTTTCAGGAAACATGAATGGCACGAAGCACGAGCGTTTCCAGGTAGCCCCCGGATGCAGCCCGCCCACAGAAGGTTCAAGCGGGAACCCCCCTTTTCCAAAGGGGG
>JAURYL010000082.1 GCA_030653935.1 Pseudomonadota bacterium | reverse complement strand
TTGAAGCGGGGAATCGGAGCACCGTAGGGGTGGAGTACGCTTTGAGCCATGGCACCAATTGGGTGAATTGCGAAAAGCTTATTATACCTTATTATTCAATGCGTTACGCTATTTATGGCGTGCTAACCTGCGGATTCAGGTCCACGGCTTTGATTTAATTCAAGGCGGAATGCAACCAGTCAGGCGGGCGTCGCCATCCGCCCACACCCGCCAGCCCAATGGGCTAGCTGCGGGGCGTCTCCACCTCCGGCCGACCGAAGTGCCAGCCCTGCCCCAGATCCACCCCCATTTCGCGCAGGATGTGCGCCGTTTCGGCATCTTCGATGCATTCGGCCACGGTGATGATGCCTTCCTGGCGGGCGAACCGAGCCAGGCTTTCGACGATGGCGCGTATCTTCCGTTCGCGGCGCATGTTGGCGATCATCCAGCCCTCGATCTTGAGAAATGAAATGGGCAGGCGCGCCAGGTAGAGAAAGGAGGAATAGCCGCTGCCGAAGTCGTCCAGGGCCAGACGAAAACCGAAGTCCAGCAAGGGTTTGAGATCGGCTTCCAGGGTATCCAGGTTGCGCAGGAACTGACGCTCGGTGATTTCGAACACCACCGGCTTGATCGGGCCGAACTCGACGCCGCAGGTCTGGCAGTAGCTCATGGCGCCGGCGAGCATTTCCTCGACCAGATCGCGCCGCGCCAGGAATTGCGGCGAAAGATTCACGAAGTGGATGAAGTCCGGGCTGATTGTGCCCCCCTCCAGCTTGCCGGCACAGCGCGACATCGCCGCGCCGCAAACGATGCGGTCGATTTCCGGCATCAAGCCCAGGCCTTCCGCCGCCTCGATGAAATCGACGGCCGGCAACAGCCGGCCATCAGGCAGGCGCACCCGCGCCAGGGCCTCGTCGGCGACAACCACGCCAGTGCTCAAATCGACGATGGGCTGGGTGGCCATCACCACCCGTTCATCACGTAGCGCCCGCTTGATGATCTGCGCCGGCCACAGCACGCCGCCGCCATCCTGGGCCTCGACGCGATCACGGCCATTCGCCTTGGCCCGATAGAGACAGGTATCCGCGATTTCCACGGCATGATGAAAACTTCGATCCTCGTTCGTAGGCAGGCCGATACCGGCCGACAGGGTGAGTTGCACCGCGCCGGCGCCGGTGCTGACGGGCGTCGCCTTCACCTGGGCGGCCAGGCGTTCCAGGACGAAGACCGCCTCGCGCATATCGGCATTGCGCAGGAACACCAGAAATTCCTCGCCGCCCCAGCGCGCCACCCAGTCGTCCTCGCGCAAGCCGGCCTCGATGCGCCGGGCCACGACCTTGAGCACCTCGTCGCCGACGGCGTGGCCGTAACGATCATTCACCGATTTGAAGTGGTCGAGATCGAGCAGGGCCAGCGCATAGCCCTCGTTGTGGCGGCGCGCCCGCGCCAGTTCCTCATCCAGTCGCACCTCGGCGGCGCGGCGATTGAGCAGGCCGGTGAGACCGTCACTGAGCGCGTGCCGCTCCAGCGCCTGCTGTTGCCGCGTCTGCGCCAGGTGATAGCCCAGCCAGCCCGAGACCAGTTCCATGTAGGCGATATCCACCTCGGACCAGGGCTCCGGCATGGGTTGGCGGCGAAGAAAGGACAGCACGCCCTCGACTTCCTCGCCCGCCCACACCGGCACGCCGGCATAAGCGCGCAGCCCCGCCTCGACCACCAGACGATGGCCACTGAATTCCGGGTGCGCCGCGAGGTCGTCGATGAAAACGGGTTCGCGCGCAAGAAGAACTTGTCGACAGATCGCATCCCCCTTGGGAATCACCGTGCCTTCCGGAAGCGCGCCCAGGGTGTCGTGGGCGTAGCGCGCGGTGTATTCACCATTGATCGCGCCCAGCACCGACAGCTCCATCCCCAGCGACTCGCAGGCCATGCGCAACATGGCATGAAAGCGCGACTCCTCATCGAGATCACGGCGGGTTGCGAGTTGCCAGAGTAATTTCAGGCGTTCGGCGTGGGCGGCGTGCGGCATGGCGTGACTTACTCCGCGCCCCAGTGCGGCGTCGCGATGCCCGTACCGAGGTCGTCCTTCACCAGGCGGCGGCGCACCTCCAGCAGCTTTTCGATCAGCGCCGGCTCGGCGCGACCGTAGGCATCTGCATCCGGTCGGCGGCTGACGACGACGCCGAGCAATTCGGTGATGGCGTTGCCGATGGAGTTCTGGCTGATGGTGACAATCAGCTTGCCGGCGTCATTGCGGTAGATCAGTTGCTTGAAGGCCGGCTGCCAGCGGATCGAGTTGGCGTACTTGGCATCCTTGATGCAGCGGTCGCGCACCATCTTCGCGGTCTTCAACAGATCGTTGTTGAACTGCAATTTGTTCTCCACCAACTCGGGGAAATAGATGTCGCGCGGCAGGGACGCGTTGCGGGTGGAAACCTGGCCGAAGAAAGTGCGGTAGAAGTCGATGAAGCCCTTCAGCAGGGTGTCGTACTCCTTCCAGAAGCGGACCTCCTTGAGCGAGTCGGCGCCGCCGGTCACTTCCCAGCTGGGCAGACCCTGCGGGTAGCCGGTGAGCGCGATCTTGCAGGAACCGGCCTGGCACGGGCGCAGGATTTGCAGGTCGAGCCCGTCGAAGAAGGCTTGGTAGACATCGCGCATATAGGCCTGGAACAGGGAATGCTGACCACCGTCGGTGAGGTTGGGGTTGCTGGCGTCGGCGATGGGCGCGTCGCGCAACTCGGCCTTGTTGAACACGATGAAGTGGTTGTGCAGCATGCGGATGCTCGGCACCCCCGGCGAGGTCAGCGACCAGGTCGCGTCCAGACTCGCCTCGCCGGCCAGCACCAGGGCCTCTTCCGGGTCCGGATACTGCTCCAGCATGTACGAGAAAATCACCTGGTTCATCCGGTTCCAGACGTTCTTCACCGGCTCCGGGACCTGGGTGCGGCGCACCGGGCGACCGAGCGGATCAAGGATGGACTGTGAGGTGTTGTAGATGATCGAGGTATCGAACTCGTTGCTGTGGCCCAGCGCCTTGCGATACAGCAGCAGGCCTTCCGGGTTCTGCAGCAGGCCGTTGTTATTGACCAGATCGTTGAGGTTCTCGGTGCTGTTGAAGAACTCGTTCGGCTTCATCCCCTCGGGAACATCGAGCGGAATCTGACGGAATGGGGTGACGATCTCTCTAGGGCCGGACTGCATGGAATACCTCGAATGGGCTTGGTAACGGGATGCGAATATCGGGAATCATAGCCGTCGAAGCATCATCCGCGATAGCGCCGCGCCACGCAGCCGACACGGGATGGGCCGAACCCATCCCGTGATCGCAACATCAGGCGACGCCCAGCAACTCCACGTCAAAAACCAGGGTGGCGTTCGGCGGAATGACGCCGCCGGCGCCGCGCGCGCCGTAACCCATTTCCGGCGGAATCGTCAGCTTGCGCTTGCCGCCCACCTTCATGCCCGCCACACCCTCATCCCAGCCGCGAATCACATGGCCGCGACCAAGCGGAAAATCGAACGGATCGTTGCGATCCACGCTGGAATCGAATTTGGTGCCGTCGGTCAGCCAGCCGGTGTAATGCACGGTTACCTTCTTGCCCGCAACCGCCTCGTCGCCTTCGCCCACGCTCAGGTCTTCGATGATCAAACTCATGACGTTTCCTCGAGTAGAACGCCCCGACGCGGGGCGTGATTCGCGCAGGTGGCGACAAAATCCGGAATTACAAGCCGTCGCGGCGTTCCGGGGAGACGGCCGCCGGGCACTCTGCGACAATTCGCGCCTTTTCGGCGCAAGCCGCCTACGCACAGACTCCCCATGTCAGAACCTCTCTACATTGAATCTCTCGACCACGAAGGCCGTGGTGTCGGCCGCGTTGATGGCAAAACCATATTCGTCGACGGCGCCCTGCCGGGTGAACTGGTGCGCTACAGCAGCTACCGCAAGAAGCCGGAATTCGAACAGGCGCAGGCCAGCGAGATTCTTCGGTCCAGCCCGTTCCGGGTGACGCCGCGTTGCCGCTGGTTCGGCATCTGTGGCGGCTGTTCGCATCAGCATCTGGAAGAATCCGCCCAGGTGGCGACGAAACAGCGGGTGCTGGAAGACTGTTTCACCCATGTCGGCAAGGTGAAACCGGAAACCATGCTTTCGCCCATCCACGGGCCAACCTGGGGTTACCGCCTGCGCGCGCGCCTGTCGGTGCGCTATGTGGCGAAGAAAGGCGGTGTGCTGGTGGGCTTCCACGAGAAGCGCAGCCGCTACGTCGCCGACATGAACAGCTGCGAAGTATTGCCGGAACGCATCTCCCGCCTGCTGCCGCGTCTGCGCGAGTTGGTGGAAAAACTGACCATCCGTGACCGCCTGCCGCAGATCGAACTGGCGGCGGGCGACGCGGTGGATGTGCTGGTGCTGCGTGTGATGGACCCACCCACCGCCGAGGACGAAGCCCACTTGCGCGCCTTCGCCGACGCCAATCAGGTGCAATTCTGGCTGCAATCCAAGGGCCCGGACACCGCCGTCCCTTTCCACCCGCCCGACGCGCCGGCGCTGGATTACCGCCTGGCCGAGTTCAACCTGGTGATGCCGTTCCGTCCCACCGAGTTCACCCAGGTGAACCAGGACATCAACGCCATGCTGGTGCGCCGCGCCATGCGCCTGCTCGACCCGAAGCCGGGCGAGCGCATCGCCGACTTCTTCTGCGGCCTCGGCAACTTCACCCTGCCCATCGCCCGCAAGGGCGCGACGGTGCTGGGCATCGAAGGCGCCGCCGGCCTGGTGGCGCGCGGCATCGAGAACGCGGCATACAACGGCTTGAGCGGCAACAGCGAATTCCGCGTCGCCGACCTGTTCAAGATGACGCCGGAGGCTTACGCCGAGTTGTGCGAAAACGGGGGCGCGTTCGACAAAATCCTGATCGATCCCCCGCGCGATGGCGCCGTCGATCTGGTGAAATCCCTCCCGGACGAAGGCGCGCCGCACCGCATCGTCTACGTCTCATGCAGCCCCGCCACCCTGGCGCGTGACGCCGCGGTGCTGGTACACCAGAAAGGCTACCGCCTGAGCGCGGCCGGCGTCGCCAACATGTTCCCGCACACCGCGCACGTGGAATCCATCGCGCTGTTCGAACGCTAAGGCGTCGAGCAACAATAACTTGCGCGACGCCTAACGCCTCACCCCAGCTTGTTGTCGGCGATGTGATAGTGCGGGTCGGCCGCGACGTCGAGTTCCACCATGTCCTTGGCGTTGGTCAGCAGGTCCAGACAATCCGGGCTCAGGTTGCGCAGATGCAGGCGCTTGCCGGCCTTGCGATAGCGTTCCGCCAGGGCGTCGATGGCCTCCACGGCGGAGTGGTCCATCACCTTGGCGTGGCGGAACACGATGACCACCTCGTCCGAGTCCTCGGCCGGCGTGAACAGCGCCTGAAAATTGGCGGTGGAGGCGAAGAACAGGCTGCCGTGCAGCTCATAGATCTTCCAGCCTTGCGAGTTGCGGTCGATCTTCACCTCGATGTGCTTGGCATGCTGCCAGGCGAACACCAGCGCGGAAATAATGACGCCGGTGATCACGGCGATGGCCAGGTCGGTGAACACCGTAATCAGGGTCACCGCCACCACCACGAAGGCGTCGCTTCGCGGCACCCGGCGCAAGGCCGCGAGACTGCCCCACTCGAAGGTCTTCTCCGACACCACGAACATCAGGCCGACCAGCGCGGCGAGCGGAATCATCTCGATCAGGTCGGATAAAAACAGGATAAAGCTCAGCAGGAACAAAGCGGCGGCAATGCCGGAAAGACGCTGGGTGGCGCCGTTGCCGACGTTGATCATGCTCTGGCCGATCATCGCGCAGCCGCCCATGCCGCCGAAGAAACCGGTGACCACGTTGGCGGAGCCCTGCGCCACGCACTCGCGGTTGGGCATGCCGCGCGTGTCGGTCATCTCGTCGATCAGGTTCAGGGTCAGCAACGATTCGATCAGGCCGATGGCCGCCAGGATCAGGCTGTAGGGAAGGATGATTTGCAGCGTCTCCCAGGTCAGCGGCACGGCGGGGAGGTGGAACTGAGGCAGGCCGCCCTCGATGGACGCCATGTCGCCGACGGTCTTGGTATCGATGCCGACGTAGATCACCAAAAGCGAGACGACGACGATGCCGGCCAGCGTCGACGGCACGACCTTGGTCAGACGCGGCAGCAGATAGATGATGGCCATGGTCAGCGCGATCAGGCCGAGCATGGTCCACAGCGCCATGCTGCTCATCCACTCGCCATCAGGCGTCTTGAAATGGCCCAGTTGCGCCAGAAAGATCACCACGGCGAGACCGTTGACGAAACCGACCATGACCGGGAACGGCACCATGCGGATGAACTTGCCCAGCTTCAACACCCCGAACAGGACTTGCAGCACCCCCATCAGCACCACGGTGGCGAACAGGTACTCAACCCCGTGTTGCACCACCAGCGCCACCATTACCACCGCCAGCGCCCCGGTGGCCCCGGAAATCATGCCGGGACGACCGCCGAAGACGGCGGTGATGAGACCAACCATGAACGCGGCATACAAGCCGGTAAGTGGATGCACATGCGCGACGAAAGCGAAGGCGATGGCCTCCGGCACCAGCGCCAGGGCGACAGTCAAGCCGCTGAGGACACACAGTTTGACGCGGGCAGGGGTGTAGTTCGAACAACTATTGAACGGGTTCATGGTGGTTCTCGATGGCGCCGGCCGGGGAGTGTGTCCGCAGTCGGGATGGATTGAGTGAAAGCGAAACCCATCACCCACGTTGGGGCAATCCGGAATACGGTCAGGCAGAGCGGGGGGATGCCGCGCGGCCGCACAATCCGGCCGGGCAAATTGGAAGAGTGGCGGATTTTTTCATGCCGGGCGCGCCATCACCAAGGCTTTGCTGCCCGGTCAGGCGGATGCGCCGATTGGGGGTTGCCGGGATACCACCCGAGCGGCAGGAAGATCCGTTCTGGAAGCAACCGGACCAGCGCTTCCACCGCTTACGGCAAATCCACGCGGGCTACGCCGCCATCCGATTGCCCCGCGTGCGGTCACCCACCCCCATGAGCAGCCCCTGCACGCTGATGTCCTCATCCAGTTCATCCCAATGGATGCCGGTGCCGTTACCGGAAAACTCGAAGCATTGCCGTTGCTCCGGAGTGGCGGTCAGCAGGCGGGGGAAATAGGCCAGCGGCACCCCAAGTTTTCGACCATCCGCGAGGGTGACCCACATCATGCTGCTGTCGAAGCTGAGTTCAGTCGCCGAAGTATTCATGCCATGCTCCTTTGATTTGGCCCTGGTTGTCACTCACAACACGGGCCAGGTTGCTGAGTTCGTGCGCGGCGAAGCCGATATTTTCCGCCACCGCCACCGGGCTGAGCCAGAACTTGGCGCGCGCGCCATGACAACGGACGTGGATATGCAAGGGTTCGCGCGGGTTGCCCTCGTTGGAAAAGAAAAAGAATTTGCAGCCATTCCAGCGAAATACCACCGGCATGATCTTTTCCCTACTGACTGCTGTCGCGGCGATTCTATCGCGCCAGCACCGGCGCCAGATACTTCCCGGTATGACCCTCGGGGTTGGCGGCCACCGCTTCCGGCGTCCCCTCGGCTGGTTCCCACGCTCCAGCGTGGGAACCCCCGAACCTGGATGCTCCAGCGTCCTACCCGCCGCAAGCACGGCGCCGGTACCACCCACTGGACGCTGGAGCGTCCGAGACTGGCTCCCACGCTGGAGCGTGGGAGCGAGGTGGAGCCTACCCCCGCTCCAACACCGGCTTCAAATAGCGCCCGGTATGGCTCTCCGGATTCGCCGCCACCCGTTCCGGCGTGCCTTCCGCGATGATCCGGCCGCCGCCCTCCCCGCCCTCCGGGCCGAGGTCGATGACCCAATCCGCCGTTTTGATCACGTCGAGGTTGTGTTCGATGACCACCACGGTGTTGCCGTTGCCGACCAAACGGTGAAGCACTTTCAACAGCATGTCGATGTCGTGGAAGTGCAGGCCCGTGGTGGGTTCGTCGAGGATGTAGAGGGTGCGGCCGGTGTCGCGTTTGGACAGTTCCAGGGCCAGTTTCAACCGCTGCGCCTCGCCGCCGGAGAGCGTGGTGGCGGACTGACCAAGGCGGATGTAACTCAGGCCGACATCCATCAGGGTCTTCAACTTGCGCGCGACGGTGGGCACGGCGTTGAAGAAGGTGTGGGCCTCTTCCACGGTCATCAGCAGGACTTCGCGGATGTTCTTGCCCTTGTATTGCACTTCCAGGGTTTCGCGGTTGTAGCGGTGGCCGTGGCAGACGTCGCAGGGCACGTAGATGTCGGGCAGGAAGTGCATTTCCACCTTGATCATGCCGTCGCCCTGGCAGGCTTCGCAGCGGCCACCCTTGACGTTGAAGGAGAAGCGGCCCGGCTCGTAGCCGCGTTCGCGCGCCTGCACGGTGCCGGCGAACAGGTCGCGGATGGGGGTGAACAGGCCGGTGTAGGTGGCGGGATTGGAGCGCGGGGTGCGGCCGATCGGCGCCTGGTCGACGCTGACCACCTTGTCGAAATACTCGATGCCTTCGACCGACGCGAACGGCGCCGCTTCGTGCGCCGCGCCGTTCAACTGGTTGGCGGTAATGGCGTAGAGAGTGTCGTTGATCAGCGTCGATTTGCCGGAACCGGAGACGCCGGTGACGCAGGCGAAGATGCCGGTGGGCAGGTTGAGGGTGACGTTCTTCAGGTTGTTGCCGTGGGCGCCGACCAGTTTCAGCACCCGGCCTTCGCGCGGCTCGCGGCGCTCGTCCGGCATGGGAATGCTGATCTTGCCGTTGAGATATTGCCCGGTCAGCGAGGCTTCGCAGACGAGGATGTCGGCCAGCGTGCCCTCGGCGACGATCTCGCCGCCGTGTTCGCCGGCGCCCGGCCCCATGTCGACGATGTAGTCGGCGTGGCGGATGGCGTCCTCGTCGTGCTCGACCACGATCACCGAATTGCCCAGGTCGCGCAGGTGCTTGAGGGTGCCGAGCAGGCGGTCGTTGTCACGTTGATGCAGGCCGATGGAAGGCTCATCGAGCACATACATCACGCCGGTGAGGCCGGAGCCGATTTGCGAAGCCAATCGGATGCGCTGCGCCTCGCCGCCGGAAAGGGTGTCGGCGGAGCGGTCGAGCGAGAGGTAATCGAGGCCGACATCGTTGAGGAAGGTCAGGCGGGCGGCGACTTCCTTGACGATCTTTTCCGCCACCTGGGCGCGATTGCCTTCCAGCTTCAGTTCGCTGAAGAAGGCCAGCGCCTGGCGGATGGGCAGGCGCGAGAGATCGTGCAAGGTCCAGCCGCCGATGGTGACGTTGCGCGATTCAATGCGCAGACGCGAGCCGCCGCATTCCGGGCAGGGCCGGGTGGCGATGAACTTGGCCAGTTCCTCGCGCAGGTTCTGCGATTCGCTGTCCTTGTAACGCCGCTCCAGGGAAGGGATGACGCCATCGAAACGGTGTTTGCGTGCAACCTTGCGGCCCGCCTCGCCGAGGTACTGGAAGGTGATTTCCTCGGCCCCGCTGCCATGCAGAATGACTTGCTGAATGGGGGGCGGCAGGGCTTCGTAAGGCGTATCCAGGTCGAAGCCGTAGTGCATGGCCAAGCCTTCCAGCATCCGGTAGAAGAAGGCGTTGCGCCGGTCCCAGCCCTTCACCGCGCCGGACGCCAGCGAGAGATGCGGGAAAGCCACCACCCGCTCCGGGTCGAAAAACGTCACCTGGCCGAGGCCGTCGCACTTCGGGCAGGCGCCCATCGGGTTGTTGAAGGAGAAAATGCGCGGCTCCAGTTCCGGCAGGGCGTAATCGCACACCGGGCAGGCGAACTTGGCGGAAAACAGCATCTCGCGCCCGCTATCCATCTCGACCGCCAGCGTCTTGCCGTCGGAATGCCTGAGCGCGGTTTCAAAACTTTCCGCCAGACGCTGCTTCACGCCTGCCCCGGACTCCGATCCGGGGTCCGAGCGAATCTTCAAGCGGTCCACCACCGCCTCGATGGTGTGTTTCTTGTTCTTCTCCAGCGGTGGCAGGCTGTCGATGTCGTAGACCTCGCCATCCACTCGCAGGCGCACGAAGCCCTGCGCGCGCAGCTCGTCGAACAACCCCAGTTGCTCGCCCTTCCGGCCGACGACCAGGGGCGCCAGGATCATCAGCTTGGTTTCTTCCGGCAATTGCAGGACGGTGTCCACCATCTGCGACACCGTCTGCGCCGCCAGCTCGATGCCGTGATGCGGACAACGCGGTGTGCCGGCGCGGGCAAACAGCAAACGCAGGTAATCGTGGATTTCCGTCACCGTGCCGACGGTGGAACGCGGGTTGTGCGAAGTCGCCTTCTGCTCGATGGAAATCGCCGGAGAGAGGCCCTCGATCAGGTCCACATCCGGCTTTTCCATGAGTTGCAGGAACTGCCGCGCATAGGCGGAAAGCGACTCGACATAACGCCGCTGGCCCTCGGCATAGAGGGTATCGAACGCCAGCGAGGACTTGCCCGAGCCGGACAGCCCGGTAATCACCACCAGCTTGTGCTGCGGCAGATCGACGTTGACGTTCTTGAGGTTGTGGGTGCGGGCGCCGCGGACGCGGATCATGGTTGGGGCCGTTGAAACGAAACGGTCGAATATACGCGCCTGGGGCGGGGCGGCTCAAACACGCGCGACGCGGCAACCTAATCGGCGTCCCGCAATTGCAACCGCCACATCGCGGCATAACGTCCGTCGACGGCCAGCAGCGCGGCGTGGTTGCCGCGTTCGACGATGCGGCCGCCTTCCAACACCAGGATTTCGTCGGCGTCCACCACCGTCGACAAGCGGTGGGCGATGACCAGCGTGGTGCGGTTTTCCGCGATGCGCGCGAGTTCCTGGCCGATGGCCTGCTCGGTGGCGGTATCGAGCGAGGAGGTGGCTTCGTCGAACACCATGATCGGCGGGTTCTTGAGGATGGCGCGGGCGATGGCGACGCGCTGCTTCTCGCCGCCGGAGAGCTTCAGGCCGCGCTCGCCGACCACGGTGTCGTAGCCGTCCGGCAGGCTGGTAATGAACTGGTCGAGACTGGCGGCGCGGGCGGCTTCCAGCACCTCGGCGCGAGTGGCCTCGGGACGACCGTAGGCGATGTTGTGATAGAGGCTGTCGTTGAACAGCACGGTGTCCTGGGGAACCATGCCGATCTGCTTTCTCAGGCTGGCCTGGGTAACCGCGCGGATGTCCTGGCCGTCGATCAGGATGCGCCCGGCACCGACCTCGAAGAAACGGAACAACAACCGCGAAAGCGTGGACTTGCCGACACCGCTGGCACCGACGACGGCGAGCTTGTGACCGGCGGGAATGACGAAACTGATGTCCTCCAGGATCGGCCGCCTCGGGTCATAGGCGAAGCCGACCTGTTCGAAACGCACCTCGCCCCGGTCGATGACCAGTTCGCGCGCGTCCTCCGCGTCGACAATCTCGGGCGGTCGGCGCAGCAGGCCGAACAGCTTTTCCATGTCGGTGAGGGCGTTGCGGATCTCGCGGTAGATGGTGCCGAGGAAATTGAGCGGAATGAACAACTGGATCAGATAGGCGTTGACCAGCACCAGGTCGCCCAGGGTCATGTGTTTTTCAGCCACGCCTTGCGCCGCCAAACCCATCATGGCGGTGACACCGATAGCGATGATGAAGGCCTGGCCGGCGTTGAGCCAGGCCAGGGAAATCTCGCTTTGCACGGTGGCGTCCTCGGCGCGGCGAAGATCGGCCTTGAGGCGGTCGGACTCATATTGCTCGTTGTTGAAATACTTCACCGTCTCGTAGTTGAGCAGGCTGTCCACCGCGCGGGCGTTGGCGCGCGAGTCGCTTTCGTTCATGGCGCGGCGGTATTGCAGGCGCCAGTTGGTGATGGCAATGGTGAAGGCGAGATAGACCGCGAGGGTCAGCAGGGTAATGGCGCCAAACCGGGGGTCGTATTTGACGAACAGGACACCGGCCACCATGAGGATTTCCAGCAGCGTCGGACCGATGTTGAACAGGGTGAAGTTGATCAGAAAGCGGATCGAGCGGGCGCCGCGCTCGATATCCACCGCCAGGCCGCCAGTGTGGCGCTCCAGGTGGAAACGCAGGGATTGCGCGTGCAGGTGCTTGAACACATCGTGGATGGCGCCGCGCATGGCGCGTTGCAGCACCCGTGCGAACAGCGCGTCACGCAGTTCGGTAAAAGCGGTATTGCCGAATCGAAGCAGGCCATAAAGGACAACGAACAGGATCGGCACAGCCAGGGTGACGGCGTCGGCCTGCCCTACCCGGTCGACAATTTCCTTCAGCACCAGCGGCACTGAGACATTCGCCAACTTGGCACACAACAGCAGCGCGAACGCCGCCAGTACCCGCCCCTTGTAGCGCCAGACGTAAGGCGCCAGCGACCACGCCGCCCGCCATTGGCCGGCGGTGGTGTGGGGGGTCATGGAATCAAAACGGGCGTGACCGCGGGCCATTTATCAGGCTTTTTCTCGTTAACTGGTGATGCGTCAGATGGTGTCGGAGGGAGTGGCCTCCCCCTTTTCCAAAGGGGGAATGAGGGGGATTTAGCGACGTTTGCCTGAACTGCCGCCTCAGAAATCCCCCCTACCCCCCCTTTAACAAAGGGGGGAACCACTACGCCGACCGCATCACCAGGTAACGAGAAAAGCGCCATTTTTCACTCCCCTCCCCCTCCGGGGTACTGAGGGGAGAGGGAGCAAGGCTACATGCTCGCCGGACGGTCCAGCGGGGTATGCCAGTGGTCGTCGTCCGTCGGCTCCGGATTGAACCAATTGAGCTTGGCATGGAGGCTGACGACGCTGCCGACGATGATCAGGGTCGGCGGTTTCAGCTGTGCCTTGGCGGCGAGCGTCGGCAAACTATCCAGGGTGCCGGTGACGGTTCTCTGGTTCAGCGTGGTGCCCTGCTGCACGATGGCCATCGGGGTGTCGCCGGGCATTCCGTGCAGCTTCATCTGCTCGCACAGGGTGACCAGACCCTTCAGACCCATATAGATGACGATGGTCTGGCGCGGCCGACAAAGCATGTCCCAATCCAGGTCCATGCTGCCGTCCTTGAGGTGGCCGGTGACCAGAATCAGCGCCTGGGCGTGGTCGCGGTGAGTGAGCGGAATACCGGCATAAGCCGCCACGCCCGCCGCCGCCGTCACCGCCGGCACCACCTGGAACGGCACGCCATGCTCGCGCAGGGTTTCGATTTCCTCACCGCCACGACCGAAGATAAACGGGTCGCCGCCTTTCAGCCGCAGCACCCGCTTGCCTTCCTTGGCCAGTCGCACCAGGACCATGTTGATCTCGTCCTGCGGCACGGCGTGGTTGTCGCGCTCCTTGCCGACATAGAAACGGTCGGCATCGCGCCGGCACATATCCAGGATCGGCGGCGAAACCAGGCGGTCATAGACCACCACATCGGCCTGCTGCATCAAACGCAGCGCGCGGAAGGTGAGCAGATCCGGGTTGCCGGGGCCGGCGCCGACCAGATAGACCTCGCCGGTCTCCGGCGCGTTGCCTTCGGCGTCGAGCATGGTCTGGAGACTGGCTTCGGCTTCCTGTTCACGCCCGGCGAACACCATTTCCGCGATCGGCGAAAGAAAGGCCTTTTCCCAGAATTTGCGGCGCTGCTCGGTGCTGCCGAACTTGCCGCGTACCGCCTTCTTGAAGCGACCGGCGATGGCGGCGAGGCGGCCGTAGCCGGCGGGAATCAGGGTCTCCAGGCGGGCGCGCAGCAGGCGCGAGAGCACCGGCGCCTCGCCGCCGCTGGAGACCGCCACCATCACCGGCGAGCGGTCGATGATGGAAGGCATGATGAAGGAGCACACCTCGGGCTTGTCCACCACGTTCACCGGGATATGGCGGGCGCGCGCGGCGTCATGCACGGCCTTGTTCAGGCTGTCGTCGTCAGAGGCGGCGAACACCACATCCATGCCATCCAGGTGCTTTTCCTGGAAAGCGGATTCGATATGGATCAGACGGTCGTCGCCGGCCAATTCCTTGAAGGCGTCAGCCAGGGGGGCTGGGGAAACCGCATGTACCCAGGCGCCGGCATTGAGCATGAGAGTCGCCTTGCGCGCGGCGGTGTCGCCACCGCCAACAACCAGGCCCTTGCGACCACGCAGGTCGAGAAAAATCGGTAAATAGTCCATTGCGAACCAGTTAGAAGTTACTTGGGGCAAGCTGGGGAATGCGGAGCGTTCCCAACCAAGGAGGGTTGTTCAAGAGCCGCAACCGCCACCACTGCTACCGCAACCACCGCAGCCACCGCCGCTGTTACCGGCGGCCGTGCTGCAACCGCCTTCCTGGGCGCTGGCTTTCATGAACACAAAGCGGTGCTCGCCGGGATTGACCTCGGAGAAGTCGATGGTGACATCGTCCAGCATCGGCGCGCTTTCGGCGTTGACCAGGAGGGTCACACCCCAGGAATCGACCAGCGTGTCATTGGTGCGCTCGTCATCGAAGCCCATGCCGAATTCCAGCATGCCGGCCTGATTGACACGGGCGGCGATACGCAGGGCCATGTTGTCGGCACCGGACTGTTGTGCCGAGGAGCGGATTTGCTCAGCGGCTTCTTTGGTCAAACTGATCATGATTCGTTTCCTTGCAGTAGTGGGGCCATGCCCCGTTTCGTGACTGTCCGCGCGGGAGCCGTCAGGCTGCCAGTGGCGTGGACGTGCCGGTTCGTGATCGTACTTTTTCCAGGAAAGGCGCGATCCAGCCTTGTTCGCCCGAGCCTCGACGATGGCAGTAAGCGGCGAGCAGGTTGCGATGGACAAATCCGTCGCGCCGCCCGTCCATGCCATGTCCACGCCGCACCTGGTAGGCGTAGTTGAGGTCGTCAGGCAGGTTTTCCAAGTGCGAGTAGTGAAATTCGTGTGCCGGGATGGTGCGCGATTGCGCCGGCCAGGGCGCGGCCGCCGTCTCCTTCACCTCGGCATAGCCGCGGCCGACGGGACGGTCGCCCATGATCACATCGCCGGGCAATACGCCGACCATCTCACCCAGGCGCTCGTTCCAGCGTAGCGACCGCGCGAGATACATGAGGCCGCCGCACTCCGCGTAGACCGGCAGGCCGGCCTCGATCTGGCGGGCGATGTCATGGCGCAGGCTGGCATTGGCGGTGAGTCCCTCGATGAACATCTCGGGAAAACCACCACCCAGCAACAGGCCGTCCACCGGCGGCAACTGCGGCGCCTCCAGGGTGTTCAGCGGCAGCAGTTCGACGCCGGCATCGCGCAGGCTATCAAGGTCCTCCTGGTAGTAGAAGCCGAAGGCGCGGTCATGCGCGTAGGCGATGCGCGGACCTCGCGGCGCGGAAATCGGTGGCGCCGGCTTGGCCGGCGCGGGCGCCCGTCGCGCGACTTCCAGCAAACCGTCGATATCGACCTGCGCCTCGATGACCGTGGCGATGGCTTCGATGCGGGCTTCCGCCGCCGCCGCCTCGTTACCGGGCACCAGGCCGAGGTGGCGTTCGGCGATGGCCATTTGCTCGTTCTTGTAGACGACGCCCAGCACCGGCACATCGGTATAGCGCGCGATCACTTCACGCAGCTTGCCCTCATGGCGCGGACCACCCACCTTGTTGAGAATGATGCCGGCGATATTGACCGCCGGGTCGAAAGCCCGGTACCCGAGAATCAGCGGCGCGATGCCGCGCGTCATGCCGATGGTGTCGAGTACCAGCACCACCGGGGCACCAAGTTGTTTGGCGAGGGCGGCATTGCTGTTCGAGCCTTCGACGTCCATGCCGTCATACAGACCCTTGTTGCCTTCGATCAGGGAGATGTCGGCGGCACAGGCGTGGCGGGCGAACAGCTGGTCGATTTCCGGCACACGCATCATGTGGAAGTCGAGGTTGTAGCTCGGCCGTCGCGCCGCGAGACCATGCCAGATTGGATCGATGTAGTCGGGCCCTTTCTTGAACGCCTGGACCCGCATGCCGCGATTCGCCAGGGCACGGCAAAGGCCCAGCGTCAGCGTAGTCTTGCCCGAGGATTTGTGCGCGGCGGAAAGATACAAATGAGGCATGGCGGGAATTTTACCGGTGAAAAACAAAAAGCCGACTATTTCTGTCGGCTTTTTGCGTCAACAAGCATCAACCGTGGTCAGTCCGTGCCCCTGCGCGATTGCAGGGTCTTGAAGTCATCCTGCGGCATGAACTTGAACACGCGCACGGCGATCACGGTCAGCAGGAAGGTGACACCAACACCACCCATGGCCAGCAACCACTCGTAAACGCTGGGTTGGTAGCTGTTGACCACACCATCGTAGAAACTGCTTTGGACTTCGTGTCCGGGGAACAGCGGCAACGGGAAGGCCTGGCCGCCGACGATGGTCACGTACATCTGCGCGAAACCACCGAGGATCACCAACAGCGGCGCCAGGAAACAGAAACACATCTTCTGCGCATCCTTGGAGCGGGGCAGGAACAGCAGGATCAGGGGCAGGATACCGCCCAGGAAAATCTGACCGACCCAGAACACCGTGGTGTAGATGCCGCCGTCGAGCAGAATGAAACGCTCGAATTCCCATTGCTTGGCGAAGTACAGGTTGGTCAGGTGAAAGACGACGGTGAAGTAGAGCGAAGCACCGACGAACACCGCCAACAGGTTCTTCATGCGACGGCGGACGCCGTCATCCAACGTGATGCCGTTCCAGCGGTACATGCCCGACTGCACCACCATGAACACGGCCAGACCATAGGCGAACGACATGATGACGAACATCGGCGCCATCAGCGCAGAGTTGTATCCGGCGCGAGCGACCAGGAAGCCGAAGATGGAACCGGTGGCGGTGGTCAGTGACAAACGCCAGAAGAAGGCGGTGTAACCCAGTGGCTTGGTCCACCCCTTGAGCCGGCGATCCATCAGGGTGACCAGGTACAGACCCACAATGACGAAGAAGCCGTTGTAGAAGATCATGTTCCAGGCAAAGATGGATTTGAAGTTGTAGTGGGTCATGGCCACGATCAACCGATCCGGACGCCCAAGGTCAAGCACCAGCACGGCCAGGCCGCCTGCAAGCAAGGCAAGCGCCAGCATGCCGGAAAGCGGCGCGCGGGACTTGTAGACCTGTTTGCCGAAGACCGAGCCGATGGACGCCACGTTGAGCGCGCCGGAGGCGGCGACGATCAGGAATACGGCGAACACGTGCGGCAGTCCCCAGACGATCTGGTTGTTCATCCCGGTGAGGACGTGACCGTGATGCTCCAGGGTGAAGAAGGCGTACATAGCCCCGAGGACAACCAGGCCGCCCAGCGCGAGCAAGGCGATGTACTGGCCGGTGCGGCACTGGCTTTGGTTCATGCAGAGTTGCTGTGCCATGTCTTAAATCCCTTGGTAACGAACGCCAGTGTTGAGCGCGAGGTCGGCCCTGACTTCGACACTGTCGGTGGACTTGAGTACTTTGGATACTTCGCTCTCGGGATCCCTGAGGTCACCGAAAATCATGGCCTTGTGACCCTTGGCTTCACAAGCCTCGACGCAGGCGGGTTGTTCGCCCCGATCCACGCGCTGCACGCAGAAAGTACAGGATTCGACACAACCCTTGCCGCGTGGCACTTCAGGGTTCTGGTCGGTCAGTGGCTCATGGACGAAGGAGCGTGCCTTGTACGGGCAGGCCATCATGCAGTAACGACAGCCGATACAACTGTGGCGATCCACCAGAACGATGCCATCCTCGCGCTTCATGGAAGCGCCGGTCGGACAGACATCCACACAGGGCGCGTTCTCGCAGTGCTGACACATCATCGGCAGGCTTTGCACGTATCCAGTGCGCAGATCCTTGATGTCTACCTTGCGAATCCACTGGCTGTCTTGCGGTCCAGTGTGGCCGGAGAGGCCGTTTTCCGTGTTGCAGGCGGTGACGCAATCGTCGCAGCCATCACCACACTTGGTGGTATCGATCAGCATCCCCCAGCGATTGGCGCTGGAAGCACCTTCCTCGGGCGCTCGGCTCTGGGCGACGCCGTAGAACAGCACGCCGGGGCCCAGGGTCACGCCCGCGACCACCGCGCTGGTCTTGAGAAATTCGCGGCGACCTTCAGGTTTCGAATTCATGGATTCGCTCATTTCGCGCCTCCCGATGTGGGCATGAGAGGACTGGCGGCGGGTTGCGCGGCCTGATGCACGGAACGTTTGCCCGGCTTCGTGGCATGGCAATCCCAGCAATCGAGCTTGGCGCCCGCGAAGCTGTGACAGGCGACGCAGAAATCCTCCTTGGAGGCTGCCACGCTGCCACTCTTGGCGCCGGCGTGACACTCCACGCAGCCCTTGAGGCTGTGACGGGTGGTGCGGATACCCTTGCGCAGCGTGTCATTGCGTTGATGCTTGAGCAGTTCCATGTGGTTGCGTCGCATGAAATCAGTATCTTCCACGCACTTGTCACCCTTGCCTTTCTCAAGCTTGGGTAGATCCACGCCAGCCGCCGCCTCGAACGCCGGGGCGGCCAACATGGCCGCCGCGCCTAGGAGGGCGGCGAGGCGCAGCCAGTTGGCCAGTCTCGCCATGCCGTTCATCCTTTTTTACTCGCCCATGCCCATGAGAATGTAGCCGGTCGGGCACACGTCGGCACAAATGTGGCAGCCGATGCACTTGGTGTAGTCGGTATCCACATAACGGCCAGTGGTCGGGTTGTCCTTCTTCTTGACCTTGAACACGGCAACCTGCGGGCAATAGATCACGCAGTTGTCGCACTCGAAACAGAGGCCGCAGGACATGCAGCGCTTGGCTTCCGCCACGGTCTGCTTGTCGTCCAGGGCGTGCAGGCGGTCTTCGAAGTTGCCCAGCGCGGAATCCTTGTCCAACGTGGTCACGCCACGTTGATTACGCGGGACGTTCATGAAGTGGCCGAGGAACATTTCGGTGGACGGGATCACATAGCGGCCGGAACGGTCATCGAAATTATGCAGGACGTCCTTCCAGGAATCGCTGCCCGTTTCCTGGCCGTGGTGCTCTTTGTACTCATGGCCAGCTTCAACCCATTTGCGTACCTGGTCCCAGTGCGCGACGTCAACCTTGGGACGACGATCCAGTTCATCGCCCTTCAGGAAGGCGTCGATGCCGTCGGCGCAGATGCGGGCGTGGCCGATGGCGGTGGTCAGCAGATGGGGGCGGATCACGTCGCCGGCGACGAAGATGTTCGGCTTGTTGGGGAAGCGGTAGTTCTTGTCGGCGCGGATCAGGCCATTGTTGTTGTTGAAGCTTTCCAGGCCGGTAAAGTCGACGGCCTGGCCGATGGCGGACACGATCAGGTCACCGGTGATGTCGAATTCGGTGCCTTCCTTGATCTTGGTTTCCTTGCCGACCACTTCGAACTCGGCCACACGCAGCGCGGTGGCACGGCCGGATGCATCCTTGATCACGGTGATAGGCGTCACGCCACCGATGATTTCGATGCCTTCGGCTTTGGCCTGCTCGACTTCGTGCTTGTTGGCGGCCATCTTGTCGATGGTGGCGCGGGAGATCAGCACGACTTCGACACCCATACGAGCGGAAATACTGGCGACGTCGTGCGCGGTATGGCCAGCCAGCACCATTTCCGGCAGATCGGTGGTGGAAGCGTTAGTGACCTTGCCGAGACGACGGGCGACGGTTGCGACGTCGATGGAGGTGTCGCCACCACCGATAACCACGATCTTGTTGCCGACGTGTTGCAGACGGCCTTCGTTGAAGGCACGCAGGAAGGCGGTAGCGGGAACACAGTTGGGGGCATCGGCGCCATCAACCGGCAGGGTACGGCCACCCTGGGCACCCAGGGCGATCAGCACGGCGTCGTAGTCTTTCTCGATCTGCTCCATGCTGATGTCCGTGCCGATACGAGTGTTCAGACGAGTATCCACACCCATGTCGATGATGCGTTTGATCTCACCATCTAGCACTTGGCGCGGGGTACGGAAACCAGGGATGCCGTAGCGCATCATGCCGCCGAGTTCGGCGTGGTCGTCAAATATGGTGCAGCCATGGCCCATGCGGCGCAGCTGATAAGCAGCGGCGAGGCCGGCGGGGCCGCCACCGATAATGGCGACTTTCTTGCCGGACTCGACGCCGGGCTTCTCGAAACCAATGTTGTTTTCCAGTGCCCAGTTGCCGAGGAAGTGTTCGACGGAGTTGATGCCGACGTTCTCTTCCACCTGGTTGCGGTTACAGCCGGATTCACACGGCGCCGGGCAGACCCGGCCCATCACGGCGGGGAAGGGATTGGCGCTGGTCAGGCGGCGGAAAGCGTATTCCTGCCAGCTCTGGCCGCCGGTGGGCTTTTCGATACCGCGCACGATGTTCAGATAGCCGCGGATGTCCTCACCGGCCGGGCAGGAACCCTGACAGGGCGGGGTTGAGTGCACGTATTCCGGGCATTTGTGGGTCCAGCTCGCCTGGAAAATTATGTCCTGAGGACGACGGTAGTCGCCTATCTTCTCGCCGTCCTTGTAACGACGCCACGCAACGCCCTCAGTTTTCTTTACGTCTTTGGAAGTGACCGACATCTTCGCTCTCCTATCTCAAGAATCGTGCGGCAATACCGCCTGTGTAACATTTATCCATCCGGCCTCGGGGCCGGACAGCCTCAGTCCAGCTTGATGGCCGTGCTGACGAGCTGATGCACGCCGCCGACCATGCTCCGGTCGAAACCGTAATACGGGATAACCTTGGTGAATTGCGCCTTGCAGATCGCGCAGATCAGGGCCAGGAAGTTGACGCCATCAGCCTGAACCACGTTGTTGAAAGCATTCATCCGCGGCAAAGCGCCCTTGACGCGCACTTCGATCAGGTCATCGGTCAGCACACCGCCGCCGCCACCGCAACAGAAAGTGCCTTCACCGATTGTTTCCGGCGCCATGTCGTGGAAATTGTTGGCCACGGCCATGATGACGTTACGCGGAATGGTGAACTGATCACCCGGCTCCTCGCCCATGCGGGAACCACGAGCCACGTTGCAGGAATCATGGAAAGTAATGACACGGTCGTCGTTCAGTGACTTGTCGAATTTGAGCGTGCCCTTCTGGATCAGGTCCCAGGTGTATTCGCAAATATGCATGGGCTGCTTGTAGCGGTGGTCCAGTTGCTGTTGCAGCTCGATCGAGAACGGATCGTTACCCCCAAAGCCGATACCCGTGAGGGTATTCCAGAAACTGTATGCAACGCGCCAGGCATGGCCGCACTCGCCGACGATGATGCGCTTGACGCCAAGTTCCAGCGCAGCGTCACGAATCCGCATGGCAACCTTGCGCATGGTTTCGTAATTACCGTTGAACAGGCCGAAGTTACCCGCCTCGGAGGCATGCGTGGACAGGGTCCAGGAAGCGCCGGCGGCGTGGAAGACCTTGGCGTAGCCGATCAGGGATTCCACATGTGGTTCCGAGAAGAAGTCGGCCGACGGGGTAACCAGCAGGATTTCCGAGCCCTTGACGTCGAGCGGAATCTTGACCGGTACGCCGGTATCCAGTTCGATATCCTCCTCGAGGCCCAGCAGCGTGTCTTCCAGCGCGGGCCCGGGCAGGCCGAGGTTGTTACCGATCTTCTGCACCTTGGTCAGAATCTCGCTGGAATACTTCTGGCCCATACCGATGGTATTGAGTATCTCGCGGCCGGCCATGGTGACTTCGGCGGTGTCGATGCCATAGGGGCAATAGACGGAGCAGCGACGGCACTCGGAGCACTGATGGTAGTAGTTGTACCAGTCGTCCAGGATTTCCTTGCTGAGGTCCTTGGCGCCCACCAGCCACGGGGCGATCTTGCCGGGAATGGTGAAATAGCGACGGTAGACCTGGCGCATCAAGTCCTGGCGCGCGACCGGCATGTTCTTCGGGTCGGCGGTGCCAAGGAAATAATGGCATTTGTCGGTACAGGCGCCGCAATGCACGCAGGCATCCATGAACACCCGCAGGCTGCGGTACTTGCCCAGCAAGTCACCCATCTTGTCGATGGCGCGCTCCTGCCAGTCATCGGTCAGCGCCCAGGGATAGCCCAGGAAAGTCTGACTGGCCTCGGCGGCCGGAAAGGTCTTGACGTGCGCCATCACCCCGGGGTTGATCTTGGGAACCTCGGTGTATTCCGTCAGCTTGGGTACTTCGAATTCAGGAACGGCCACAATAGCTCCTTGCGTCTTTCATGGTTTGTCGCGGACTAGCCGGACCTATCCTTACTTGCGTTCCGCCGCCGCCGCCCAGGGGGCGATCGAGCGGGTTTCACGCGGGTTATCTACCTGATTACGGGTCGGGCTGAAGAAGATGCCCGGCGCATGCAGTAATTTGCTGATCGGGAAGATGATCATCAGCAGCGCGACCAAAGCCAGATGCACCAGCAACGGGCCATCACTGGGTAGCGGCTGCCAGTCGAAGGTCACCAAGCCAAGGGTAAACGCCTTGAGCGCGACGATGTCGGTATGAGAGACGAAGGTCATCATCATTCCGGAGACACCGATTGCGACCAACAGCGCCAGCATCAAATGGTCCGAGGGCGTGGAGATGTAACGAACACGGTCAACCAGGAATCGACGTGCCCACAGCCCGAGCAGGCCGGCCACCATCATGAAGCTGGCATAGGTACCGTAGGGCTGCACGAACTCGATCACGAACCACATCGGTTCCTGAAAATAGCGCACATGGCGCAACAGGACGAGGGCGAGACCGACATGGAACATCCAGCCGAACACCCAGATCCATTTGTTGGATTTGAACAGCGATTCGAACAGCACGACTTCACGTGCCATGCGCATCGCAACACCGGCACCGGTCGTGGGCGCGGGCGTCGTGGGAATTTTGAGAGGCGCCGGGGTGCGGCTGTACTCGACTATGCGATAGGCCACACCGGCAATCAGCACGATTGCGGCGAAGTAGTACAGGCCAGTATAAATAAGCGTCAGCGAAGTCATCCGTTCCTCTGCTTCAGGCAGATCAAACAATCACATTCCGGGTTACCCAGAATCCGAACAGAACTCTTGTGAACCAGCGGGCCGAGACCCGCCGGGATCAATCAGGATTGATCAGATACAGCCGGTCGGCTTCGGCAGACCAGCGATCTTGCAAGCCTGCTTGGCGGGACCGTAGGGGAACAACTCGTACAGGTACTTGTTGTTGCCCTTGTCGGCGCCCAACTTCTTGGAGATGGCTTTGGTCAGCACGCGGACGGCGGGGGCGATCTGGTACTCCTCGTAGTACTCGCGCAGAAAGTTGACCACTTCCCAATGGGAGTCGGTCATTTCAACTTTTTCTTCCTGAGCCAGATATCCGGCGATGTCCTGGTTCCAATCGGCCAGATTGGTCAGGTAGCCTTCCTCGTCGACTTCAAATGATTTGCCGGCAACTTCAACCATAGGCATAGCGATACTCCTTAAATAAAATTACAACCAGGATTGGAGGTTGCCGTGTTCAGCAACCAGATCCACGAAACCACCGTAATCCACAACCGTGACGCCATCGAGCACTCGATCAGCAACGCCACGCGCCTGGAGATCAGCGCCGAGCGCGTAGACCTTGAGACCGGCCATGGCACCCTGAACTTTCGCTTCCACACTGCTGCCCTTGGTGGCGCCGTAGACGGCGTCCTCGATCAGCAGAACAGCGGAACCTTGCGTCGCCATCCGAAAGCAGCTTTCCAGCGAGTTCCGATCAAACGGCGATTTGTTAACGATATGCAACATCTCGTATCTCCCCTTAGAAGCTGATCACGACGTCTTGCTCGGCCATGAGGTCAGCCATTTCCGCAGAGGAAACCACCTGCACGTCCACCAGCAGATCGTCCTCGGTCAGGCCACGCATTTCCATCGATTCGCGCTCGACATAGAGTTTCTCGATGTCGTAACCCTCAAGGGCACGGTAGGTCGGCGAGAAATTCTTCTGGCCCAGCGCCTTGGTATCCTGAGTCTTCTTCAGTTCATAAACACCATCATCCACAAACGCCAGGCTGACATCCTGCTCGAAAGCGGCGGAGATCAGCACGACCTCCAGGCCTTCCAGCGCGTAAATCGTGCCGTAAGGCGCCTTGCGGTTCACGAACATGAACTTCTTGATGACGCCTTCTTCATCCATCATTTCATCAGTCATCGCTATCTCCCTTAATCGCCGAAAGTCACGAGACGATCACATTGGATGCCAGCTTCCACCAACTGTCCCAGACCGGAAATCCGGAACCCCTCAGCGAGGTTGTCCGCATTCTTGCCCTGCCGTTTGGCTTCGTTCTCGTCCATGATGCCGCGCCGTTGAGCGGCGGCAATACACACCACCAGATCAAGGTTGTGCTGCTTGGCCAACTCGCTCCAGCGATTGACGATATTGCGATCGTCACGCGGTGGCTCGGTCAAGCGCGTCGCGTTGTTGACACCGTCGTGGTAGAAGAAAACACGGTAGATCTCGTGTCCCTTTTCGATGGCCGCCTTCACGAAGTTGTAGGCGGTATCGGAGGCCTGATGGGTATAAGGCCCTTCGCTTACTAATATACCGATCTTCATTTAAATATCCCTATCTCCGAATAGCCGAATCGTACCGGCCCCGAGGCTCAGGGCCGGGATACTCACAAAAGCGTGATTAGAAACGGATATGCGTGGAAGCGTTCAGAGTGGTACGGGAACCACGCCAGTTGTCGATGTGATACTTGGTGAACGGCAGGCCGGTCTTCTCGAAGAAGGCGGGCCAACCGATACGGTCGATCCAGTCGTTCATGCGTTCCCACGGACGACCATCGGCCTTGTAGACGGCAAGGATCTTCTTGACGACTTCGCTGACCTCGGGCCAACGCGGCGGGTTGTTCGGGATACCGGCGGCAACCAGCTTGTGGAAGGTCGGCTTGGAACGTGCGTTGGAGTTCTTGCCGCCAACCCAGATCGCGAACTTGGAATGCTCGGGGTCGTTGATCTGCATCGGGGGGCACGGGGGGAAGCAGGCGCCACAACAGATGCACTTCTTCTCGTCGACTTCCAGGGACGGCTTGCCGTTAATCAGCGCGGGACGAATCGCGGCAACGGGGCAACGGGCAACCACGGAGGGACGCTCGCAGACGTTGGCGACCAGATCGTGATTGATCTTCGGCGGCTTGGTGTGCTGGATGACGATGGCGATGTCAGCCTGGCCACCACAGTTGATTTCGCAACAGGAAGTGGACAGCTTGACGCGGTTAGGCATCTCGCACTTGATGAACTCTTCATAAAGCTCGTCCATCAGCGCCTTGACCGCGCCGGAGGCGTCGGTACCGGGGATGTCGCAATGCAGCCAGCCCTGGGTATGAGCGATCATGGAAACCGAGTTGGCGGTACCACCGACCGGGAAGCCACCTTCGCTCAGCGCGGAGATCAGGGGCTCGACCTTGGCCTGGTCAGTCACCATGTATTCGATATTGGAACGTGTGGTAAAGCGCACGTAGCCGTCGGCGTACTGGTCGGCGATGTCGGCCAGCTTGCGAATGGTGTAGTGGTCCATCTGCCGCTGGGTGCCCGCCTTGACGGTCCAGACTTCGGCGCCGCTCTCGGCACGATGGTAGAGCACGCCCGGCTTGGGATGCGAGTGGAACACCCACTTCCCATAGTTCTCTTTCATGACGGGGTGCATGTAGGGCATCGGATCCGGTGCACCGGATTCAATGGTCTGGTGAGTCCTTTCAGCCATTGCTATCTCCAAAGGGTGAAATCGTTAAACCTGCGACAATTTTCCGGAAGCGCCATTAAAGCGCCCCCGGATGAGCTTTAACTTACGCGGCAGCCTGCTTGCGCTCGAACCACTTGGCGGCTTCCTCGTCCCAGCCATCCATACGGGCATAGGGGTTGGAGCGCGGGGAGTTGATCATGTTGGGATCGACTTCCAGCTCGATGCCTTCCAGGAAGTTGACCAGGCCGATACGCTCGATCATCTCGCCGGTACGCTCATGCTCCAGCGCGTTTTCCGCGAAGAAGTCGAGCATGGAGCGGGACAGATCGTTCAGCTTCTCGAAGTCCTCGTCGGACTCGAGCTTCATGAACGGAATCACCACGGTACCCATGGTGGCACCGATCTTCAGCACACTCTTGCCACCAACCAGAATGGTGACGCCCTTGTCCTTGCCAGGCAGCAGCGCGCCGGGCATGACATTCAGGCAGTGCATGCAGCGCACGCAGTTGTGGTTATCGATTTCCAGGCAGTTGTCGTCGGACAACACAACCTTGGTGACGCCTTCGGCGGCAACCGCGCCATCGTTCTTCTTGAGCTGAATGGCCTTGGTCGGACAATGATTGACCACCATGTTGATGGTGTCTTCCAGGCTGTGAGCGGCATACCAGTCACGCGCCAGTTTCTCGTCGGCGCGGATGTTGTCGCGCCAGGTGCCGATGGTCGCCATGTCGGAACGCTGGATGGAGTTCATACAGTCGTTCGGGCAGCCGGAGAACTTGAACTTGAACTTGTACGGCAGCGAAGGACGGTGCATGTCGTCCAGGTTGTTGTTGATGACGATGCGCAGCGCGCGAGCCTCATCGAAACAGGACATTTCACAACGCGCGGCGCCAACACAGGACATGGAGGTGCGCAGCGCGGGGCCGGCACCACCGAGGTCGAAGCCCATTTCATTGAACTTGTCGAAGGCGCGCTGCACGTCGTTGGTCTTGATGCCTTGCAGCATGATGTCGCCGGACTGGCCGTGGAAGGCAATCAGGCCGGAACCACCGGTTTCCAGCCAGGCATCGGACATTTGACGCAGCAGGTCGGAGGAGTAGTGCATGCCGGCGGGCGGCATGATGCGCAGGGTATGGAACTCGGCCGCCTCGGGGAACAGGGGCTTGTGGTTTTCATCTTTCAGTTCGGTGAAACGGGGAATCACGCCGCCGCCGTAACCCACCACACCAACGGTGCCGCCCTTCCAGTAGCCGAAGCGGGTCCTGTAGGAAGTCTCCAGTTGACCCATCAGGTCGACCATCATGTCGTTGTCTTTAGCCAGGCGCTTCAGACCTGTAACGAACGAGGGCCAGGGGCCAGTCTCGAGTTCGTCCAGGTTCGGCGTATCAATCATTTGCTTAGCCATCCGTCTTTCTCCTTGAAGTCTTAAACAACACCGTGTCGTCACAAACTCATCGCACTTACCCGTTGGCAGTCCGCCCGTACGGGACGAGTCTTTACATATTAGCGAGCGCTTATCCAGGTCACCATCATCCCGAGGGGGTAACCATCCATGTCAGTCGGGTAGTACACAACCTACCCGATCGGGTAGGTTGTGTACCACATCCCGGATCCCAATTGAAACGTTAATACCTGACTGCGATTGTCAGTTAATCAACGTATTGGAATATACTAACACCCCATGAATGAAATCACATCCCTGACCAAGTTTCACAACCCTTTTGGCAACCAGGAAATCGAGTTGCAGGAGGCCCGCTACGAAGCGGGGGGAACTCCCATGCTCCGCTTGCGGATACGCGAGCGCGGCGCGCGCTTCACCATCTTCGACGTCGATCCCATAACCGCAAAATTCTGGGCGGAAGAAATGCTGAAGTGGGCCGAGCCGTTGGTTGCTGATTCGCCTACCCCGCCCACCGAGGACTGACCCCATGCGCATGTACAACCCGGAATGGGACGCAGTGAAAGACATGAAGTTCACGCCGAAAATGCTGGACCTGCTCTACGACTTGTCGGGAGGAGAAATTCCGGCCGACCATGGCCCCGCGCTCTACGCTGAATTGCTCCGCCACCTGCCGTGGCTGGCCGACACCCCCGAGGCCGGCATCCATCCGGTCCATGGCGCGCCGAGCGGACGCAATGACAATCTGGTGATCAATCGACGGGTGAAGCTGGTCCTGCGGCTTCCGGTCGGCCGCCTGGATGACGCGCGCGCGCTGGTGGGCAAGCAGATCGACCCCGGGGCCGGTGTTCTGAACATTGGTGACTTGAAAGAGAAGAACCTGACGCCATTTGGCACGCTGTACTCGCACTGCGTGTCTCTGGGCGGCGCGGATGAGGCGACCATTCTCGACAAAGTGCGCGGTCAACTGGATGAAATGGGCGTTCAATGCGGACTGATCCCCGGGTTGCATCGTAAAATGCGCACCCCGGATGGAGAGATCAGCGGCCACACGCTGATGTTGCATGACCTCAGTCTGCTACATTCGCTGGCCGTGCAGGAGCAAGGCCTGGGTCTATACAGACACTGGGGCTGCGGTATTTTCATACCGCACAAATCGATCAAGGAAGTTTCGACCGTCTGAATTCCGGACGGCCATATTTTTTTACTCGTGAAATAGGAGAAAACTGTGGGCTATGTACTGAACGGCGAAGAACTCGAGGTGGATGACGATGGTTTCCTGCTGGAAGCAAACTTCAGCGAAGAAATCGTTCCCGTGATCGCCGCGGCTGAAAACATCACCCTGACCGACGCGCACTGGCAGGTCGTTAATTTCATGCGACGCAAATACCAGGAAGACGGCCAGACCCCCAATTTCCGCAATATGCTCGCCGACCTTATCGACGAGGACGACAGCGTCGACTGGAAAAAAGTACTGTATGAACTATTCCCCCTGCAACCCAACCGCCAGTCCGCCAAGGTGGCCGGCCTGACCAAGCCCTTCGGCAAGGGCGGTTACTAACCAGCCGTCAGTTCGCAGTCGGCAGCCGTCAGCAAACCCGCTGACATTTCTGCCGACTGCCGACTGCCGACTACCGACTGACCTCCATGTTCATCAACACCCTGGTTACCACTGAAGACCTGGCAGCGCATATCGACGACCCCAACTGGATCGTCTTCGACTGTCGCTTCACCCTGACCGATCCGGAAGCCGGGCGTCAGGCTTACCTCAAAGATCACCTTCCCGGCGCACGCTACGTTCATCTCGATGAAGACATGTCCGCGCCGGTTACCGACGAAACTGGCCGCCACCCGCTACCAGATGTCCGCACTCTGGCGGAACGGCTCTGTGCCTGGGGCGTCGGCGTCAACAAACAGGTTGTCGTGTACGACGACAGCTACGGCGCGATGGCCGTGCGTCTGTGGTGGATGCTGCGCTGGCTCGGCCACCCTGGTGTCGCCCTGCTCGACGGCGGCATGCCGAAGTGGCGCAAGGAAAAACGACCGCTGACCGCCGAGCTACCGCAACCCCGCAAGGGCAACTGCGCCTGCCTACCAGAGCATAGCCAGGTCGTCGATGCGAACGAGGTTCTGCGCGCTTCGCAAACCGGCGACGCCCTGATCATCGACGCGCGCCCGGACCGTCGTTTCAGCGGTGAATTCGAACCGCTCGACCCGGTTGCCGGCCACATTCCTGGTTCCATCAACTGGCCATTCGACGAGAACCTCGACATCGACGGCACCTTCCTGCCGCCGGAAGCGCTGCGTGAAAACTATCAGGCTTTACTGAAAGGCCGCGCGCCCTGGCAGGTCATCCATTCCTGCGGCTCCGGCGTCACCGCCTGCCACAACCTGCTGGCGATGGAAGTCGCCGGTCTTGCCGGCTCGCGCCTCTATCCCGGCTCCTGGAGCGAGTGGATACGCGATCCCGCCAGGCCCATCGCCACCGGAGAATAACCTTGGCACTCAGAGTCAAAACCGTCTGGTTCAAGAAGGAAGGCGAACAGCGCGATCCTTCCGAAGTCGCTACCGTCCTCGCCTCCACCATCTGGCGCCTGTGCGACCGCACCATCGACAACCTGTCGAAGGCCGATTTCGACATCATCACGCCGCAACGCGGCTTTCGCATCATCGGCGAAATGGCCTGCTTCTTGGTCCACTACGTCGATCGCCTGGCCTTCAACCGCATGGATGACGAACTGCGCCAGGACGTGGTCAGCGCGGTAGGCGTGCGCCTGGCCGAGATCATGGAAGAAAACATCATCGAAACCACCGGCGGCGAGAAAGACCCGGATTACGATTACCAGGCCGGATTCATCGACCTGACCAATCGGCGCATGGGCGATTACGCGGCCTTCGACTTCCCCGACGAGCAAGCCAGCTTCCCCGCGCTACGCTTCCTCTCCCTGCAAATCCGCGAAATCATGGAGCAATCCGACCAGACCTGGATCCAGGACCAGATCATGGAAATCGAAATGCCCGAGATGCAGAGCATGGTGAAGAAAAACATGGACGGGTTTTATCCAGCAGAGAGCAAAGAGTAAGACGCCCTCCCCCGAAGCCCGAAGCCCGAAGCCCGAAGCCCGAAATCCGAAATCCGAAATCCGAAATCCCATGATCCCCACCGACTCCCCCTTCCACCCCGACAACGAAGCCGGCTACCAGGCCTGGCGCGCCGCCAAGTTGGCGGATTACCCGACGCGCGGCGAAGACCTCATCGTCAAGGTGCGCGACCCCGCGAACCTGAGTGATGACGAATACCAGGCTATCTGGCGGCTCATTGCCAAGACCAATATGGCGATCTACGCCACCGATCTGGGCGAAACCGAAGACAAGGTGTCGATCAGCCGCCTCGCCGCGCAATTCGGCCTGAATCGCCTGGACGCCAACTGGCTGGCGGACGAGGACGGCATCACCAGTCTCACCCCGCACGATGAAGACGGCCAGAAACGTGGCGAATTCATCCCCTACACCCACAAGCCTATCCGCTGGCATACCGACGGCTACTACAACCCACCCGAGCGGCGCATCTGGGCGATGACCCTGCATTGCGTGCGCGCCGCCGATGAAGGCGGCATCAACGACCTGTACGACCACGAACTGGCCTATATCGCCCTGCGCGATAGCGATCCGATGCATATCCGCGCCTTCATGGCCGAAGACGCCATGACCATCCCGGCGCGCACCGACGAATTGGGCGTGGCACGCCCCGACGAAACCGGTCCCGCCTTTCTCGTGGACGGCGGCCTCCTGCATCTACGCTACACCGCCCGCACCAAGAGCATCGCCTGGAAACAGGATGCCGCCACCCTGGCCGCCGTGCGCGCCCTGGAAGAACTCCTCGCCGGCAACCCTCCCGGCCGCTTCACCCTCGGCCTGCAACCGGGCATGGGCGTGATCTGCAACAACATCCCGCACACCCGCTCCGGCTTCAGTGATCATCCCGATCATCGCCGCCTGCTCTATCGCGCCCGCTACCACGACCATTTGCGCAATCTGCGCGGCGCGTAAACAGCGTCCGACGGGCGGCTGGAGCATCAATATTTCACTTTTCAGCGCCCCAAGCCGGGAATATTCGGTTCTGCCTGGGTGAAAATGCGCCATGCACTTTCGCGCAATCACCTGGCTTGCCAGCGGCCTATTACTCCTCATCTTCACGGCCATCACCCTTCTGGTCTGGCGCGATCACGAACGCGAACTACAAGCCCAACTCGACCAGGACGCCAAGCGCCTGCAAACCGCGTTCGAGGTCGCCGTCGGCAACCTCGAACAACAGATGCTCGCGCTTGCCAGCCTGCTGGCGGCGGATCGAGAAGTACAACACCTGTTTGACGAAGGCCGGGCGGCGGTAGCGTCCGAAGGCGGTGGTGCCGGCGGCGTCAATGCCAAGCGTGTTCGCGCCGCCCTGCTCGCGCGGGTGGAACCACAATGGCATTACATGCAGACCCGCTTCGGCGTCCGCCAGTTGCAGTTCCATCTCGGCCCGGGCGTACTTTCCTTCCTGCGCGTGCATGCGCCGGAGCGTTATGGCGACCGCATGGACGGGCTGCGCCACATCATCGAAGACACCAACCGCGACCGGCAGCCACGCGCCGGTTTCGAAACCGGTCGCGTGCAATCCGGCCTGCGCGGCGTGGTACCGGTCGAAATCACTGACGCCGACGGCACTATCCGCCATATCGGCTCGCTCGAAGCCGGCACGGCCTTTACCACCCAACTCGGACTACTCGACCGCCAGCTTGGCGCCGGCTTTGCCGTCCTGCTCAAGCCGGAACACGTGGAATCCTCGGTGTGGCAGGAATATCGCGCCGGCGCGCGTCAGCGCAACGGTTGCGATTGCTATCTGGAAGCCAGCTCCCGGCCGGAGCTCAAGGAGTGGATGGAACAAATCCCCTTCCCGGCGTTCCGTGAGCATGCGCGAACCTGGCTGATGCCCTACCGCGGCAGCACCCTGCAAGTCAGCCGCCTCCCTTTGCGTGATTACCTCGGCACCCTCGATGCCAGACGCGCCTCGGTCGGTTCGGTTCTGATCTGGCGCGATGTCAGCGCCCTGATCGAGCGGCAACGCTACTCGCAACTGACGCTGGCCGCCGAAGCCCTGATCGGCTACATCATCGCCCAATTCGCCTTGCTCTGGCTGCTGCGCGACACCCATCGCCGTTGGCGCCTCCAGGTGAAAAAGAAGGCTAACGCCCTGAACGAAAGCGAGGCCCGCTTCCAGCTCTTGCTCATGGGTCTCGGCGAAGGTGTTTACGGCGTTGACCTCAAGGGTCGCGCCACTTTCATCAATCCCACCGCGTTGCGCATGCTCGGCCTCGACGCCGATGAGGTGCTGGGGCGCGACCAACACCTGCTGTTTCATCACCACCACGCCGATGGCGGCCCCTACCCGCACGCCGACTGCCCAATCACCCTGACCATGACCGATGGTCAAACCCGCCACACGGAAGAGGAATGGTTCTGGCGCGGGGACGGAAGCGGTTTTCCGGTCGCGCTCACCGTCACGCCGCTGCTCAAGAACGGCATCCGGGTAGGCGCGGTGGTTGCGTTCCAGGACATCTCAGAGCGCCAGGAGCTTGCCCGCCAACTGCGTCTCCTCGCCAGCACCGACTCCCTCACCGGCGCGCACAACCGTCGCCACTTCCTGCAACTACTGGAGCAGGAGCTGACGCGATACCAGCGCTACAGCGAGCCGACCGCGCTGCTGATGCTCGATCTCGACCATTTCAAACAGGTGAACGATCAGTTCGGCCACGCCTCCGGCGACAAGGTGCTCAAAGCCTTCACCGCCTGCGCGCTGCGCATGCTGCGACGCAGCGATCAACTCGGCCGGCTTGGCGGCGAGGAATTCGCCATTCTGCTTCCCGACACCGACTCCCAGGGCGCGCACGAATTGGCGGAACGCCTGCGCCATGCGGTCGAAGAAGACGAAGTGGCGAGCGACTCGGAGAGCATCCGCTACAGCGTCAGCATCGGAATCGCGCTGTTCCATCACGACGATGGCAGCGCCGACAGCATCCTGGCGCGCGCCGACCACGCGCTCTATCGCGCCAAACACGCTGGCCGCAACCGAGTCGAAATGGAACCCGCCGGCGCCGAGGCCTTGAATCAATAATTAGGGAGTCGAACAACAATAACTTGAACATTCTGGCTGCACTGACGGGCACGCTGCCGCGTTGCCGTCCGCTTGCATGGAAGGGCCATGCTGCGCGTCCGGCGCCTTGCATCGCACCTCGCCAGCACCCCCATAATTGTCCCAGTTATTATTGCTCGACTCCTAAAGTCTTCGAACTTGTCGCCGTTAAGCAGCCATTGCCGAAACGCATCAACGAGGAAGAGACCATGTTCGAGTCAGCGGAAATAGGCCACAAGGTCGACAAGGAAACCTATGAGCAGGAACTGCCCGCGCTCCGCGAGGCCTTGCTCCTAGCCCAGGATGAACTGGTCAGAAAGCGCGGATTCCAGGTCATCATCATCATCAGCGGTGTTGATGGCGGCGGCCGCCGCGAGTCGGTGCACCTGCTCAACGAATGGCTGGATACGCGCGGAATCGAAACGCACGGCATGGGCACCCCCTCCGATGAAGAACTCGACCGTCCCTCCATGTGGCGCTTCTGGCGCGCGCTACCGCCGCGCGGCAAGATCGGCATCTTCCAGGGCTCCTGGTACAGCATGCCGATCATCGACCGGGTCTACGGTAAGACCCGAAAAGTCGATCTCGAAGAAGCAATGGAACGTAATGTGCGCTTCGAAAAAATGCTCAGCGATGAAGGCGCGCTCATTCTCAAGTTCTGGTTTCATCTGTCAAAAGACTTCCAGAAATCCCGTCTCAAAGCACTGGAAAAAGACCCACGCACCCGCTGGCGCGTCACCGAACGCGACTGGCACCACTTCAGCCTCTACGGCAAGTTCCGCAAGACCAGCGCCGAAGCCCTGCGCCTCAGCAGCACCGCGCAAGCACCGTGGTACATCATCGAAGGCAGCGACGAACGCTACCGCGGCCTGATGCTCGGCAAGATCGTGCTGGAAGCCATGCGCATGCGCCTCTCCAGCGAACACGGCGAACCGCATTCCATCCCATCCCTGCCGAAACTGCCCAGGGTGGACAACCTGCACATCCTGAAGTCACTGGATCTTGAGCAGAAACTGAGCAAAGCCAAATTCTCGAGCTTGCTGGAAACCTACCAGGGCCGCCTCAACGTCCTCACTCGCGATCCACGCTTCAGCAAAATCTCGGTCGTCGCGGTATTCGAGGGCAATGACGCCGCCGGCAAGGGCGGCAGCATCCGGCGCGTGACCGGATCGCTGGACGCGCGCATGTATCAGGTCATTCCCATCGCCGCGCCTACCGACGAGGAAAAGGCGCAGCCCTACCTCTGGCGTTTCTGGCGTCACATCTCCCGGCGCGGACGCATGGCCATCTTCGACCGCTCCTGGTACGGCCGGGTTCTGGTGGAGCGGGTGGAAGGTTACTGCTCGGAATACGACTGGCTGCGCGCCTACAACGAAATCAACGAGTTCGAGGCTCAGCTCAACGACCACAACATCGTGGTCGTGAAGTTCTGGCTCTCGATCAGCTCGGATGAACAACTCAGGCGTTTCAAGGAACGCGAGAAAACCGGCTTTAAGCACTACAAGATCACCGACGAGGACTGGCGCAACCGTGACCGCTGGAGTGACTACGAGCAGGCGGTCTGCGACATGGTGGATCGCACCAGCACCGAACATGCGCCCTGGACCCTGGTTGCCGCCAACAACAAATACCACGCCCGTATTCAGGTGCTGAAAACCCTGTGCGACAGCATCGAAGCCGGCCTGGCGCGGGTCAAGGGTAAGGGCAAGGCTGACTGAATCACCGCCCGGAAAACCTCCGCCACACCCGCGCGGGAGTGGCGCCGCAACCCCCGCGTGATTCCTGTTTTTTCAGGCGCTCACTTCCCGAATGTTTTCTGCCGCCGCTTCGCCGTGCGCTCCGCGGTGCGTTCCTGGCGCGGCGTGATGGCTTTCGGCTTGCGTGACTCGAAAGGATTGTGGCCAGACTTGAAATCCACTCGCAGCGGCGTGCCCTGCAAGTTGAACACGGTGCGGAACGTGTTTTCCAGATAACGCTTGTAGCTATCGGTGATGCCTTCCAGATGGTTGCCGTGGACGATGATCACCGGTGGATTACTGCCACCCTGGTGGGCATATTTCGGCTTCGGCCGGAACAGGCCGGACTTGCCCGGCTGCTGCTGGCTAACGGCATCCTGCAGCACGCGGGTCAGGCGTGGCGTCGGCAACTTGGCCATCGCCGCCGCATAGGCCTCGTCAACCGATTTCAATATGGCGCCGATGCCGTCGCCGCGCAGCGCGGAAATGAAATGGAAGCGGGCGAAGGAAAGGAATTCCAGCTTCCGGGTGAGCTCTTGCTTGATCTGCTCGCGCGCGTAGCCATCCATCCCGTCCCACTTATTCACCGCCACCACCAGGGCGCGACCGGCTTCCAGGACGAAACCGGCGAGGTGGGCATCCTGATCGGAGACTTCCTGCTGCGCGTCGAGCACCAGCACCACCACGTTCGCATCCTCGATGGCCTGCAAGGTCTTGATCACCGAGAACTTCTCGATCGCCTCGGTCACCCGACCCTTGCGCCGCACCCCGGCGGTATCGATCAAGGTATAGGGCTTGCCGCCACGCTCGAAATCCACGTAGATCGAATCACGCGTGGTGCCCGGCTGATCGAAGGCAATCACCCGCTCCTCGCCGACGAAGGTGTTCACCAACGTCGACTTGCCGACGTTGGGGCGGCCGATGATGGCGATCATGGGATGCTTGTCGCCGTGCTCGTCTTCGGGTTCGACCGTGAAGGGCTCCAGCACCAACTCCACCAGCTCACGCACCCCCTCGCCGTGGGCACCGGAAATCGCCACCGGCTCGCCAAGGCCGAGTTCGAAGAACTCGGCGCTGACCACGCCGCGATTCATGCCCTCGGTCTTGTTCACCGCCACCAGCACCGGACGCCCGGAACGACGCAGTTTCTCGGCGATGATCATGTCCTGCGGCGTGACCCCGGCGCGGCCGTCGACCAGAAAAATCACCGCATCGCCCTCAGCCACCGCCTGCATGGTCTGCTTCGCCATCGCGGCGAGGATGCCGGTTTCCACCACCGGCTCGAAACCGCCGGTATCCACCACCAGAAAAGGTTTGGAGCCGCCGCGCCCGTGACCGTAATGGCGGTCGCGAGTGAGGCCGGGAAGATCGTGAACGAGCGCGTCGCGCGTCTTGGTCAGACGATTGAACAACGTGGATTTGCCGACATTGGGTCGGCCGACCAGGACTAGGGTGGGTTTCATTTGCGGGATGCGGGAAAAGTAGGAATGGAGTGACTTTGGCGGTAATGAACGGGCGCCGGAATACGGCAACGTTCAATAAATCCTGATCAATTAATCTAAAAGCTCTATCTAAGCCAATTCAGCAAGCGAACCATGCTCGCCGCCTGTGTTCTTTCTCCGCATCCATCGCAGCGAAGAAAGCTTGTGTACCACGAAATACGCCGCGTGGCTGGAAGTCCGGCACGCTGTGCAGGCGCGTCATGGCGCCGAGGTGCACACCCCGCTCCAGGGCTTTTTGCGGGCTCGCGGCGAATTCACACCCGTGGCGGCCGCCGACCAGGCGCGACGGTCGATCATTCATGCTCAAACCCCTGTTCTCGTTGATGCCAGATCGCCTGAACAATAGCCGAGTCATTCGCCACGTCGTAATCGTAGAGTGCCACATAACCGGCCTTGCCTCGGGCGATGACCAGTTCACGCAAGCCTGCTTCCACCTTACGCCCGATCAGAGGGTGCTCCTTCAGAATGGCCAGACCGCGCATCAGGGTGGGTACGGTGCCCTGCGCAGCGGCGGCATCGTTGTCACGAAGGAAAACGGCCAGCCGTTCCATATCCAGCAGGGCGCGCGGTGAAAAAACCAATCGTGTCATGGCTTACAACTTGGTCGGCGCGGGGCGTTCAGCCGGTTTGCCTTCCAACAGGGCCTGGATGTAACTGAACACTTCGTCGGCGTCGTAGACCAGACCATATTGGGCGACTTCTTCCCTGGATTGAAGCGCGGCATCGACGAATTCGCGCCGCCTTTCCGCCAATTCGGTTTGCGCTTGCAGGGCTTCGAGCATGAAGGCGTGGGGGGTTTTCCCGGCGTATTCGGCGGCGTGGACGATGCGGGATTTGAGGGGTCCCGGAAGTTTCAGTGTGGTGGTGGCGACGGACATGCCTGGTCTCCAATTACTAAGCGGTGCCACCAGGGTAGCACCGCGCGCGCCTACCGAACAAGAAGCGAAATCGGTGGCGAAACAGACGCTACCCGCCTCGGTGCAACCTGTAGCGCCGGCATCCCCTCCGGCGTCTCGAACAGCCGACAGGAAGCCGGGGTTGTTCCTGACCCGACCTATTGAATCTTGAACGCCATCACGCCGCCATTGGCGGTCTGGACGACCAGACCGGCTTTCAGCGGAATCATGACGCTGTTGATGGCGCTGCCGTCGGTGGCGGCGCGGGCGGCGAAGGCGCCGTTCTCGGCGTTGATCAGGTGGATCTGGCCCTGGTAATCCCCCACCGCGACGTAGCGATCAGCCACGGCGACCGGGCTGGAGAGGCGTCGATCACGCAGTTTGTCCTGCTTCCAGGCATTGCTGCCACGCGTGCGCTCATAGGCATAGAGCGCGCCGTGGTCATCGCCGACGTAGACATAGCGCGCATCCATGTCGACGCCGCGTAGCGAGGAGAGGTCGCGCGCCCAGGCGCCGTTACCGGTCACACGGTCGACGCAGGCGATGCGACCCTGGTAGGCGGCGGCGCAAATCAGTCGCGCGTCCAGCGCCAGCGGGCCGACCACGTCGGCGATCCGCTCCAGCTCGGTGACACCACGCGGCAGCGCGATGTTGGATTCCCATAGCGGCGCGCCGTTCACCAGAGAAAGCGCGCTCAACTTGCCGCCGGCGTTACCGGCATAAAGCGCGTTGTCGGTGAGCAGCAGCTGGCCCTGCTCGCGCAGGGTCAGCGTCGGCAATGCGCGGCTGTTGGCCCAGCGTTGCTTGCCGTCGCGCGCCTCGAACAGGGCGATCTTGCCGTCGTTGCCGCGCGCGGCGACGACACCGGCCGCGACTACCGGCGGCACCAGGATTTCACCGGACAGCCTGGCCTTCCAGGCGGGGCTGCCATCGCTCGCCTTGTAGGCGAGCAGTTCGCCCTTGGGCGTGCCCACCAGCACCAGACCCTCGCCGACACCAACGCCGGCGGAGAGTGTCTGCCCGGCATCGACGCGCCAGAGTTCGCGGCCGCTCGCCAGATCCAGCTTGCTCAGTCCACCGTCGCTGGCGGCGACATAAACCGCCTCGCCATCGGTTCCCGGCGAAAAATCGTAGGCGCCGGCGGCGCCGATCTTGGCCTCCCACTGCCGCGCCAGGCTGGCGACGGCGTTGAATTCAACCAGCTCGGCCGGCTTGGCGACGGGCGTGCTGGAACCGAACCAGCCGCTGATCGTGGAGCAACCGCCGAGCGAGACCGCCGAGGCGGTGGCGAGGCTGGCGATAAACAAAGCGCGTTTCAGCACGTCAGCCTCCCAGTCCATCCAGACGAATTTCCAGCAGCGGTTTCAGGGAACTCTTGTCGTCGAGCTTCTCCAGCGCCAGTTTGTAGGCGGCGCGAGCGTCCGCGGTCTTGCCTTGTTCGGCCAGGATATCGCCCTTGAGTTGCGCGGCCAGGCTCTGGAAGGCCGGGGAGAAGGCGCCTTCGAGCAGCGCCAGGGCGCCGACGGGGTCCTTGTCCTCGAAACGAATGCCGGCCAGGCGAATCCGCGCGAGCTGCTTGAGGCCGTCGTCGTCGGCATGTTCAAGCGCGTACTCATACTGGGCGCGCGCGCTTTTCAGGTCGCCGCTATCGTGATTGACACGACCGGCCAACCAGGCGGCGGGAGTCGCATAGGCGGTGCTCGACTGGTTTTCCATGATCCGGGCGGTCACTTCCTTGGCCGACTTGACATCGTTCATCGACGCCGCCTGCACCGCCGTGTCGAACAGCATGGAGGCCTCGGCCGCCTGGTTGTGCTGCCAGGTCTGCCAGGCGCGCCAACCGCCGACGGCGGCGAGAAACACGGTCACGCCCAGAATCACCTTCATGCCGTGCTGTTTCCACCACGCCTTGAACTCGTCGAGTTGTTCCTGTTCTTCCAGATCGAACGCCATGCATTTACTCCACGTATGAGTTACGAGTTTCGCGGGGTGGGGTGAGGAACGAACCACATCACGTTAGCCGATGCGGTTCGCCGCGTTCACTTCATCCCACGAGCTTGAAAAATTCCACCGCCTTCGCCAGAGCGATGCGCTGTTGTTCACCATCCCCACGCAGGGGTTTGATGGTCACTTCGCCGGCCACGGCTTCGTCATCGCCGATGATCATGGCGTAACGGGCGCCGCTGGCATCGGCCTTCTTCATCTGTGATTTGAAACTGCCGCCGCCGCCATGCAACACGACATCCAGACCGGCGTCACGCAGGGCTTCACCGGCTTGCATGGCGAAGCGCGTGGCGGCCTCGCCGACGTTGACCAGATAGACATCCGGCGCGTCGGCGGGCGTAGCCACACCAACCTCGACCAGCAACGCCAGCAGACGTTCCACCCCCATGGCATAGCCACAGGCCGGCGCCGGCTTGCCGCCGAGCTGCGCGACCAGACCATCGTAGCGGCCGCCGGCGCAGACCGTGCCCTGAGCACCGAGCCGATCCGTCACCCATTCGTACACGGTAAAGTTGTAGTAATCGAGACCGCGCACCAGACGCGGATTGATCGTGTAGGCAATGCCCGCGTCCTCCAGGCCCCGCTTCACCGCCTCGAAGTGAGCCAGCGCGGTGTCGTCCAGTTCATCCATCAAACGCGGCGCGGCCTCCACCAGCGCTTGCATGGCCGGATTCTTGCTGTCGAGGATACGCAGCGGATTGCTGTGCAGGCGACGTTTCGCGTCAGCGTCCAGTTCGGACTCATGCGTCAGGAAATAGGCGATCAGCTTCTCCCGATGCCGGGCGCGCGACTCGGCGCCGCCCAGGGAATTGATCTCCAGCCGCACGCAGTCGGCGAGGCCGAGCAGCCGCCACAGGCGCGCGGTCATCAGCAGATGTTCGATATCCAGATCCGGCCCGGCGAAACCCAGGGCCTCGATGCCGAACTGGTGGAACTGCCGGTAGCGCCCTTTCTGCGGTCGCTCGTGGCGGAACATGGGACCGGCATACCAGAGCCGCTTGCCGCCCTCGAACAGGAGGTTGTGCTCAATCACCGCGCGCACACAACTTGCCGTGCCCTCCGGACGCAGGGTCATGCTCTCGCCGTTGAGTTCGTCGACGAAGGTATACATCTCCTTCTCGACGATATCGGTCACCTCGCCGATGGCGCGCTTGAACAGGCCGGTGTGTTCCAGGATGGGCGTGCGCAGTTCGCGGTAGCCATAGGACTTCAGCCAGCCGCGCAGGGTGGCCTCGAAGTATTGCCAGAGCGGGCTGTCCGCCGGCAGGAGGTCGTTCATGCCGCGCACGGCGCGGAGTTGGTTGCTCATCGGAGTTCTTTGCTTGCTCTGTACTTATTTGGGGCCATAGGTGCGCACGACGTAGTCCTCGACGATGGCCTGGAACTCCTCGGCGATCTGGTCGCCCTTGAGGGTGACGGTCTTTTTGCCGTCGACATAGACCGGGGCCACCGGGACCTCGCCGGTGCCGGGCAGGCTGATGCCGACATTGGCGTGTTTGCTCTCGCCGGGGCCGTTCACCACACAGCCCATCACCGCCACGTTCATGGTTTCGACGCCGGGGTAGTTGCCGCGCCAGACCTGCATCTGGCTGCGCAACCAATTCTGGATCTTCTGCGCCAGTTCCTGGAACACCATGCTGGTGGTGCGGCCGCAGCCGGGACAAGCGGTGACCAGGGGCGTGAAGGAGCGCAGCCCCAGGGTTTGCAGGATCTCCTGCGCCACCTGGACCTCGGTGGTGCGCGACTCGCCCGGTTGCGGGGTGAGCGAGACGCGGATGGTGTCGCCGATGCCTTCCTGCAACAGGATGGCCAGCGCCGCCGTGGAGGCGACGATGCCCTTGCTGCCCATACCCGCCTCGGTCAAGCCGAGGTGCAGGGCGTAGTCGGTACGGCTGGCGAGATCGCGGTAGACCTGGACGAGGTCCTGCACCCCGGACAGCTTGCACGACAGGATGATGCGATTGCCCGGCAGGCCCAGGGCTTCGGCGCGCGCGGCGGATTCCAGCGCGGAGACGATGAGCGCGTTGCGCATCACCTGTTTCGGCTCATGCGGCACGGCGCGTTGCGCGTTGTCGTCCATCATCCGCGCCAGCAATTCCTGATCCAGGCTGCCCCAGTTGACGCCGATGCGTACCGCCTTGTCGTGGCGCGCGGCCGCTTCCACCAGGATGGCGAACTGCTCTTCCTTTTTCGCGCCGCGACCGACGTTGCCGGGGTTGATACGCAGCTTGGCGAGCGCCGGCACGCATTCGGGCACGGCCTTGACCAGACGGTGGCCGTTGAAATGGAAATCGCCGACCAGCGGCACATTGCAGCCCATGGCGTCGAGCTTCTCGCGGATGGCGACGACGCCGCGCGCGGCTTCCTCGGTATTGACGGTGAGCCGCACCACTTCCGAGCCGGCCTGCCAGAGGTCATAGACCTGGATGACTGTTCCGGCGACGTCAGCGGTATCGGTATTGGTCATCGACTGCACCACCACCGGGGCGCCGCCGCCCACCGCGACATGACCCACCATGACACGCCGCGTCGGGCGCCGCACTATCGTTTCACTCATCGTCATCGCGGCATCATTCCAGGGTCAGGCGGGCGACCTTCTGCCCGATATAGGGGGTGAGGTCGATGAGGTGGCCGTCATAGTTCAGTTTCACCTGCGCCGCCTCACCCACCACCAGTTTGAACGGGGGCTCGCCGGCGAACATTTCGACGCTGCCGGCGCGGACCAGTTTGGAATAGCGTTTGCCCTGGCCGTCCACCACTTGAATCCAGGAGTCCAGCGAGGGCGCGAAACGCAGGGTACGGACCTTGCCGCCGGCCGTGGGTACTGGTGTCGGCGCGACCACCGCCGCCAGCGGCAGCATGGCTGGTGGCGCCATGGTGGCCGCCGTCGCGGGTGCCGGCGAAACCGGCACCTCCGGCGGGGTGGCGGCATCGACGACCGCCGCGGCTTCCGGGGTAACCGGGGGAAGCGGGCTGAGGGGAAGCGGGCTGACGGGGGCCGGTTGCGACATCGTCACGGCGGCGGGCGCCGTCGCCAATTCGCCGATCAGGGCATCCTCGCCCTGGCGCAGCCAGTAATAGAGCAGCGCCACCAGCAGCACGAAGAAACCCAGCACCAACAATGGCAACAACACCCAGCGGCGGAGTCCGGGTGAGGAAAAGATCACGTTCTCGCTGGGCGCGGTGATGGTTTCGGCCACGGCCGCGTGGATATCCACCGGGACGATGAGCAGCGCCGGATCGACATTCAGCAGACGCGCGTAATTGCGCACAAAACCACGGCTGAAAACCTCGCCCGGCAGATGCGCGAAGTCTTCCGCTTCCATGGCCTCGATCTGGCGCTCACTGAGTTTGAGCTTGGCCGCCACATCGGCGAAAGTCAGCCCGAGCGCCTCGCGCCCGAGCTTCAGTTTGTCGCCAAACCCCGGGTGAAACACGGCGGAATGCGTGGACGGCGGCGTTTCGGCTTGCGTTTGCGGCAGCGGTTGTTCCGTCGCGCTCATAACAGGCCTCCCATCTCATCGTACTGGCCGGTGATCAGCCATTGGGTTTGCATGGATACCGGGAAGCGACGACGCAACTGCGCGCCATAGTTGGCTTCCGCCTCACGGTCGCCGAGGCGGCGCTCGATGCGCACTCCCAGCCAGAGCGCCTGGGCGCCGACCTCGGACTGTTCGGTGAGTTGCCGCAACATCACCCGCGCGGCCAGCCAGCGTCCCTGGCGATAATTGACTTCGGCCAGGCCGAGTTGCGCGGATGCGTGATTGGGCGCGCGCAAGGTGGCGCGCTTGTAATACATCTCCGCCGCGTCCAGGTCGCCCTGTTCCAGACTACAGGCGCCAGCATTGCTGAGCGCCTTCTCCGGCGAGGCGTAGAGCGGATTGTTCAGCGCCGATTCGAAGCGCTCGCGGGCTTCCTTCATGCGTTTGCGCTGGCACAGGAACAAGCCGAAGTTGTTGTGCGCCTCGGAGTATTGCGGTGAGCGTTCGAGGGCGCGACGGAAGTTTTCCTCCGCGCGCGCATCCTCGCGCAGGGCGCCATGCACCAGGCCGAGCATGTTGTAGGCCGGCGCGTAGCCGGAATCCACCTTGAGCGCCGCCGTGAGTTCCTGGAGCGACACGGCATACTGCTCGCGCAAATAGTAATTGGCGGCCAGATCGGTATGCACCTGGGCGCGAATGTCGCTACGGCTGGCGGGACGCGTTTCCGGGCTGCTTTGCATGGGCGCCTGCGGCGCCGCGCAACCCGCGAGCGCCAGCAGCAGCCAGAATGCCCCCCGCTTCATGCCGCCCCCATGAATTTCTCGATACGACTGGCCACACGCCGCGACTTGTCCTGCACCTCGCCGGCCAACTGGCCGCAGGCGGCGTCGATGTCGTCACCGCGCGTCTTGCGCGTCGTCGCGATCTTGCCGCCGCCCATGAGGAGACTGGCAAAACGGCGCACGGTCTCGGATGGCGAACGGCGATATCCGGAATTCGGGAACGGATTGAAGGGAATCAGGTTGAACTTGCAGTTCACATCACGGGTGAGCTGCAACAACTGTTCGGCATGCTCGGGACGATCATTGATGCCATCGAGCATGACGTATTCAAAAGTAATGAAGTCGCGCGGGCCGTCCTGAACATAGCGCTGGCAGGCGGGCATCAATTCTTTCAAAGGATATTTGCGGTTGATTGGCACCAACTGGTCGCGCAGGGCGTCGTTGGGCGCATGCAGGGATACCGCCAGGGCCACTGGCATCTGCGCGCGCAGCCGATCCATCGCGGGCACGATACCGGAGGTGGAAATGGTGACGCGCCGCTTCGACAGGCCATAGGCATGGTCGTCGAGCATCATGGATACGGCGGTCACGGTATTGTCGAAGTTGAGCAGAGGTTCGCCCATGCCCATCAACACCACGTTGGAGATGATGCGATCGCCTTTCGGGTCACGCCCCATCGCCTTGTTCGCCCACCACAGCTGGCCGATGATTTCCGCCGCCGACAGATTGCGGTTGAAGCCCTGCCGGCCGGTCGAACAGAAGGTGCACTCCAGCGCGCAACCCACTTGCGTGGAAACGCACAGGGTGCCGCGCTCGGCTTCCGGAATGAACACCGTCTCGACCCGATTTTGCGGGCCGACTTCCAGCAGCCACTTGCGGGTGCCGTCGTCAGACACCTGTTCGTGTCCCAGCACCGGCGGCCGAATTTCGGCCACCGTGGGCAACTTGGCGCGCAGGGATTTGGCCAGGTCGGTCATCTGGTCGAAGTCGTCGGCGCCATATTGATGCAACCAGCGCAGTACCTGGCGCGCACGAAACGGCTTCTCGCCGATGCTTTCAAAGAAAGCGACGAGTCCGGGAAGATCGAGATCGAGGAGGTTTTGCATGGCGGCGGAGGCGGGTGGCGTTTACGGCCACCCGCCTGGTGTGATCAACGGCCAGCGTAGACGTTCATTTCCGGGAAGAAATAGGCTACTTCCACTTTCGCGGTGTCGGGGCCGTCGGAGCCATGCACAGCGTTGGCGTCGATGCTCTCGGCGAAGTCGGCGCGGATGGTGCCGGCTTCCGCTTTCTTGGGATCGGTGGCGCCCATCAGATCACGGTTCTTGGCGATGGCATCTTCGCCTTCCAGCGCCTGGATCATCACCGGGCCGGAGGTCATGAAAGCAACCAGGTCCTTGTAGAAAGGACGATCCTTGTGCACGGCGTAGAAACCGCCGGCTTCCTGCTCGGACAGCCAGGCCATGCGGGCGGCGATGACCTTGAGGCCGTTGCTCTCGAAACGGGAATAGATCTTGCCGATGACATTCTTGGCGACGGCATCGGGTTTGATAATGGACAGGGTGCGTTCAATAGCCATGTAGCGGTGCTCCAATTACGAATCGGGATTTGAGAAAGAGAGGGAAGGCGTTGAAAAGACGCGAAAAAAGCGCGCGGAAGTTACCACGAAAGGCCCCTAAAATAAAGGCGATGCGCCATTCCAGGGCGCGGCGAGGAGCGAACAATGGCGGTTGAAAACAGCCCGATCAGTGGCGTGGCGGAGAACGACGATGTAAGGCGCAAGGCACTGCTGCGCCTGGGCGTGGCGGGCGTGGTGACAGCCGCAGCCTTGGCCGGCCTGTGGTGGCTGGATCAGGGGGGCGGCAGAAAACCCGAACCAGCGGCACCATCGGCACTGCCCAGCCCCATCGTCTCGGCGCCGATGCAGCAAAGCGCGCCGCCGCAAACCGCCCCCGACGTGGACCCCGAGGTAACCACCGACTCACCCGAGGACGGACCGGCGGCAGAAACACCTGGAGAAACCACGCCCACCGCCGCCGCCCCGACACCCGCGCCGGCGGGTACAGCATCAACGCGCGACACGCCGCCGCCGCCCCGGGTCAGCAACGCCCCGATGCGGACGGCGCAGGCTACTGCTCCGGCTTCAATCCCGGCGCCAGCCGTCGCGTCCCGCGCCCCCCAGCCGCCCCACGCGGCCACGGCGCTGGGCGAGCCCTATCTGGTGCAACTCGGCGTCTTCAGCGAACCGGCGCGGGCGCGCGAACTGGTCGACAGGCTGAAAAAACAGGGCATCCGCGCGCACCTGGAAACCCGCGTGCATCTGGGGCCGTTCGCCAACCGGGAAGAAGCGGAAAAAGCGCAGGCGGAAATTCGCCGCCTGGGCCTGAAGGGCGTGCTTACGCCGGCCACCACGCAATAAGCCAGCCGGGCTCCTCGGGCCCGGGCTGAAACGCCGCGTCGACACCGAGTTCCGCCGCCCAGGCGAGGCGGCCATCAACGTAGAGCAGGGGCAGCCGCTCGCGTAACCAGGGCGGCACGGCGGCTTCGCGCAGAAGATTTTTCAACGTCCGCTCCGGTCGCCGCGCATCCGGCTGGAGCCGCTCGCCGCCCGTCCGCAACCGCACTGTCGCCCGGCTCGGTAGGCGCGCGCCCTCCCCCGTCGTCGCCGTGAAGCGCAGCCGCCCACCCGCTCCGAGATCGAGCTCGGTCTCGCCGCGCCAGACCCAGTCGCGCGTGGTTGGCGGCGGGGATTTTTCGACCAGCAGCAGCCGCCCCTGAAACCGTCGCAGGGTGGCCGCGCCGAAATCGACCGCCGGCTCCGCGTCGGCGCGCGCCCCCAGCATCTGCGCCAGTGCCTCGTGCAAACGCTCGCGGCGCACCGGGTGGCCCCGCAATTCCAGATAGCGGCGCAGCAGATTGCGCCCGCGCGCCGCATCCAACGCCATCAGACGCGCCACTTCCAGGCCATCACGGCAATCCGCGCCATCCAGTTCCGCCAAGGCATCGAGCAACCCGGCGCTCTCCGCGAACCGACCCGCCGCTCGCGCCAGCGTCTGGCCAGCCCCGGGAAACAGGCTGTCGATGCGCGGCAGAAGATGGTGGCGGACCGCGTTGCGGCGCAGATCGGTGTCGGCATTGCTGGCGTCATCCACCCAGGAAAACCCGCGCGCGCGGGCAAAAGCCTCGATCTCGCCGCGCGTCGCATCGAGCAGCGGCCGCAACAGCCTGATGGTACCGAGGGCACGTTCCGCCGGCATCGCCGCAAGGCCTTTCATGCCGGCGCCGCGAAACAGTTGCAGCAGCACGGTTTCCGCCTGGTCGTCACGCTGATGCGCCAGCGCCAGGGCATCGACGGCGAGACTCGAAAACACCTGGTAGCGCGCCTCACGCGCGGCGGCTTCGAGCCCCTGGCCTGCGCGTTTCACCACCACCCGCTCCAGACGCAGCGGCACGTTCAAGGTGGCGCACACCGCCTGGCAATGGCTCGCCCAGGCATCCGCGTCCGCCGACAGGCCGTGATGCACATGCACGGCGGAGAGTTGGAAATCCTCCTCGCCACGCAGGCCGGCGAGCAGGTGCAGAAGCACCGTGGAATCCAGCCCGCCGGAATACGCAACCGCCAGATGCCGGCCGGGAGAATGTCGGCGTAAAAATTGCGCCACCCGCGCGGGCAGGTCGCCAGACGGCGGAATCATCTCGCTTGAATGAACGGCGCCGAGCGCTCAAGAAACACGCCGGGCCGCCCCAAGTGTTTCTTTGCCCCTTGGGGGGAGAACCGAGCGAAGCGAGGTTTTCGGGGGGGAAATCATGGCGTGCATCTTTTAACTTGCAACGCCGCAGCTACGGCGGTTCAGGCGCGGGCTTCCTTGAACTTGCCGAAACCCATGAGGCGGGCATAACGGTCGTTCAACAGGGCGTTGCGCGGGCGCTCGCTGACTTCGCGCAGGGCCTCGGCCAGGCTGGCGCGCATCGATGCCATCATGGTCTCGGAATCGCGGTGGGCGCCGCCCAGCGGCTCTTCGACGATGCGGTCGATCAGGCCCAGGGATTTCAGACGCGGCGCCGTGATACCCAGCGATTCCGCCGCCAGCGCGGCCTTGTCGGCGCTTTTCCAGAGGATGGAGGCACAGCCCTCCGGAGAAATCACCGAATAGGTGGCGTATTGCAACATCATCACCACGTCGCCGATGCCGATCGCCAGCGCGCCGCCGGAACCGCCCTCGCCGATCACGGTGCAGATCACCGGGGTCTTGAGTTCCGACATCACATAGAGATTGCGGGCGATGGCCTCGGACTGGCCGCGCTCCTCGGCGCCGATGCCCGGGTAGGCGCCGGGGGTGTCGATGAAGGTGAGCAGCGGCAGGTGAAATTTCTCGGCCAGGCGCATCAGGCGCAATGCCTTGCGGTAGCCCTCCGGGCGCGGCATGCCGAAGTTGCGGTACTGCCGCTCCTTCACGTCGCGGCCTTTCTGGTGACCGATCACCATCACCGGCTCACCCGCGAAACGGGCGATGCCGCCGACGATGGCGGGATCGTCGGCATAGGCGCGGTCGCCGTGCAATTCCTCGAATTCGGTAAACAACGCCTGGATATAGTCCAGGGTGTAGGGGCGTTGCGCATGACGGGCAACCTGAGAAACCTGCCAGGCATTGAGCTTGCCGTAGATCTGCTTGGTCAGCGCCGCACTTTTCTTGCGCAGGCGGCCGATCTCCGAGGAGATGTCCAGCGATGAGTCGCCTTGCACCTCGGAGAGCTCCTCGATCTTGGCTTCGAGCTCGGCGACAGGCTGTTCAAAGTCGAGAAAAGTGACTTTCATGGGATAAACGCCTGAGAAAAGGGCGGTAATTCTACTTGAACCGCCCGCGTGGGAATCGATCAGTGGTGGTGGCCATGCTCGCCATGGACATGGCCATGTTCCACTTCCACCGGAAGTGCTACGCGAACTTCGCGCACCTGGCATTGCAATCTCAGGCTTTGACCGGCCAGGGGATGATTGCCATCCACCACCACCTGCCCTTCCGCGATATCGGTCACGGTGTAGAGCAGCGATTGGTCTCCGTCCTCGCTGGCCGCCTCAAGCTGCATGCCGACTTGAATTTCCTTGGGGAACATGTGGACCGGCTCCACGCGCACCAATTCGGCGTCGTATTCGCCAAAGGCGTCGTCCGGCTCCAGCACCACGTCGAGCGTGTCGCCCGTGGCCTTGCCCTCCAGGGATTCCTCCACCTTGGGAAAAATGCCGTCGTAGCCGCCATGCAAATAAGCCGCGGGCGATTCCAGGGTCGCTTCCTCCAGCAGTTCGCCGGAAAGCGTGGTCAATTGGTAGGTCAGGGTGACCACCGTATCCTTGCCGATTTGCACTTCTATAACTCCTTGACGAGATTAAAAACTTCCTCCGCGTGCCCCTTGGGCACGACACCATAAAGGGCGTGGCGGATCACCCCCGCCGCATCGATGATGAAAGTGGAACGATTCACGCCCTCGCGCTGCACCCCATCCACTTCGCGCATGACCAGTACACCATAGTCACGGCAGGCAATGCCTTCCTTGTCCGCCAGCAGCGGCACGCTAATGCCATGTTTTTCACGGAAAGCGCCGTGGCGGATGCAATCGTCGCGTGAAATGCCGAGAACGTTACAACCCAGGCGCGTGAAGCGGGCTTCCCGGTCGCTGAACTCGATCGCTTCGGTGGTACAGCCGGGCGTATCATCGCGCACGTAGAAGAACAGCACGAGCGGCTTTCCGCTGTAATCGGCCAACCTGGCGATCGCCATGTCCGCATCGGGTAATTCAAAATCAGGCGCATTGTCACCTTCATTCAGCATTGCGCAACCTCCTCGAAATAGGCCGAAAGTATTATATGGGTAAACCTCTTCCTCCCCCCGTCGCGTCGACCAATGCTTTCACCATGTCGGCGTTCTCGCTTGAGCGGCTGCTGGGTGGCATCACCCCGGAAACCTTCATGGCCGAATACTGGCAGAAAAAGCCCCTGCTGGTTCGCCAGGCGTTGCCGGGGTTCGGCGACTGGCTCGACCGTGACCGACTCTCCGTGCTGGCCATGCGTGACGACGCCGAAAGTCGCCTGGTGCGCTACATTCGCGGCCAGTGCCTGCTCGACCACGGCCCGTTCGAGGCCGACGACCTCGCCGGCCTGCCGAAAAAAAACTGGGGGCTGCTGGTTTCCGGTGTGAATCACTTCCTGCCCGAGGGCGATGCCTTGCTGCATGCCTTCAATTTCATTCCGCTCGCCCGCCTGGATGACCTGATGGTCAGCTTCGCACCACCCGGCGGGGGCGTCGGGCCGCACTTCGATTCCTATGATGTCTTCCTGATCCAGGGCCAGGGCCGCCGCCGCTGGGAAATCAGCGCCCAGGACGATCTGGAAGTCATGGATGGCGCGCCGCTGCGCATCCTCAAGCGCTTCCAGCCGGAACAATCCTGGGAACTGGAGCCCGGCGACATGCTTTACCTGCCGCCGCAATATGCCCATAACGGTGTCGCCCTGACCGACTGCATGACCTGGTCAGTCGGCTTCCGGGTACCGACCGCCGAGGACATGGTCGGTAACTTTCTCAACTACCTACAGGATCACCTCACCCCGACCGGCATCTACAGCGACCCCGACCAGAAGCGGCCGCGCCACCCCGCCGAGATTCCCGGCACCATGCTCGATCAGGTGGCGACGATGCTGAAAGCGATCCACTGGGACAAGCACATCGTCGAGGACTTCCTCGGCCGTTATCTCTCCGAGCCCAAGTCGCACATCTTCTTCAACCCGCCGGAACGCCCCCTGAAGCCTGCCGCGTTCGCCAAAGCCGCGGCGAAACACGGCCTGCGCCTGGACCCGCGCAGCCTGCTCCTGTTTCGTGGCGCTACTTACTATATGAATGGCGAACGCGTGGAATCCTCGCCGGAGACGTTCACCCTCCTGCAAAGCCTGGCGGACCAACGCCAATTGCCCCCCGTCGTGCTCGACGCTCACCTGTTGCCACTGTTGCATGAATGGTACGTATCGGGTTTTCTGCTGCCGAAATGACCCCTACGGCCCTTGCCCGCACATGCGATCCGCGGCGCGGCGTAAATTTTCCCTTCCCAGCCCCTGGCGGTTATTTTTATTTTTGCTAGAATCCGCGCGATCAGTTGGGAGGCGAATGCTTGCCGGCTGATCGCATACTTCGTTGATCAACTTTGTTCCTAGGAAAATCTCAAATGAAATACTCCGTCCTGCTCGCCGCCCTGCTCGCTTTCTCCCTGACCGCTTGTGGCAAAAAAGAAGAAGCCGCTCCCGCTCCCGAAGCTGCTGCTCCCGCCGTTGAAATGGCTGCCCCCGCTCCCGCCGCTCCGGCTGACATGGCTGCTCCCGCTGACATGGCTGCTCCCGCTGCTGATGGCGCCGCCCCTGCCGCTCCCGCCGCTCCTCAGTAATACGGCGCTCGGTAGAACAAAACCGGCCTTCGGGCCGGTTTTTTTTCGTCTGAACACCCCGCGCCGATAGCGCGTGGCGGCCTCCCCAGGACAGCGTCGAGCGAAGGCACGAGAAACGCCACGCGCCGGCGATGCCAGGAATCGATGCGCCAGATCGATACCCCCCGTTCCGGGTCAGCCTCCCTCACGCTACACCAACCTCGACTTCCGATGAACCAACAACAACATAATCACCAAATAGACTTGTTTTCGTCAGTTATGCCACTTTTACCGTCATAGACACCGACACAAACCCAAGAACAAAACATATCTCGTTGATTAATATATAGAAACACATATGGCACGGTAAGTGCTTATAACTGCTCAGACATCCAATTGGAGAGCAGCATGAGCAAGACCCTGATCCGTGCCCTACCCCTCATCGGCCTGCTGATCGCCGGCAGCGCCCAAGCCTTCGTGATCGACGGCAACCTGAGCGACTGGGGTATCAAGCGCACCGGCAATGCCTCGGACTGGATACCGAACAGCAGCGTCTTCAAGTACACCATCGAAGACCAGCACGACAGCAAGCTGGATCCCGGCTATGGTGGTCAGGCTTATGACGCCGAGGCAATTTACATGTCATGGGACACCAGCAACCTGTATATCGCCATCGCCACCGGCCACAACCCGCTGACGCTGGACAGGCCGCTGAGCAACAGCTATGGCCCTGGCGACATTGCAATCGATTTTGGCAATAATGGTGTTTACGAATATGGCGTGGAACTGCTCGGCGGCGCCACCACCACAAAGGGCCATGTCTATTCCAATGTGAACTGGGCGCTGGGAATCTGGAAAAGCAATGGCAGCTGGACCGGTTACTACGATCCCGCCGCCGCCGGCAACCGACTGCTCGCGGATCCCGCGCATCCGACCTCGATCCTGAGCGGCACCCAAGTCGGCATCGGCAGCGTGGCCTTTACCACCGTGGGCCAGAATGGCTACGGCGCCTGGCCCAATGACCTGCATTACTTCTATGAAGTCTCCGTGCCCCTGTCCTCGTTTGGCAGCAACTGGGCCAACGGCAACGTGTTTACCGTGCATTGGACGCAGAACTGCGCCAACGACAGCATCTGGGTCGATCCCCCGATTTCCGGCGCCGTGCCCGAGCCCGGCACCCTGGCGCTGCTGCCGATCGGCATGATGGGGCTGCTGGCTCTGCGCCGAAAAAAGGCCACCGCCTGATCCGCCCCCGCATCAAGCAAAACGCCGACGCAATGTCGGTGTTTTGCTTTGGCTGTTTTCGCAAAGCATGTTGGTAGTTGCGTAGCCCGGATGGAATGCAATGGAATCCGGGATTATTTGACCGGGGAATCCACACAACTCCCCGGATTCCGCTGCGCTGCATCCGGGCTACCCGCTGCCGCCGCGATGAAGAACGGTAGGACGTAGGGTGTGGTGAACGCGGCGAACCGCATCAAGCACGGTTGCGATACCTATCGACGAACAAAGTCCGACAGGCTGCCAGGCATCCCCAGTTCAAGTTCACTAAAACGGCCTTCGTTGGCGCCAGGATGGCAGGCGCCACAGTTTCCGGGCGAACCGACGACCGGGTTTTTCCAGTAGTGCTTCGGCACGGATGCGTGCATGGCCTTGAAGTACGCGGTTTCCGTGACCCGTTGCGGGGCTTCGTCGACCGGCACCGCTCCGGCAATACGGCGCATGCGCATATCGGCGAAGGCGCCGTCGGCGGCCATGTCTTCCAGATCCTTCAACAATGCCAGCGACACCGGCTCCAACACGCTGGCATCCTCACCGAAATGATCATCCAGCGCGTCCATCATCTTGCGCCAGGAACGCGCCGGCAACAGACCGGGGGCATATGCGGCATGGCAGCGCCCGCATTCGTTCACCAGAGTCTTGCCGCGAGGCATGGGGAATACCGCCTCATCATGCGACGGCGCGTTGGCGAGCCAGAGCCCCGCCAGCCCCGTGACCAGGGTAAATATGGCCAGGCTTTTCCAGGTGAAATCGCTTTGCATGTCAGCGCGCCGCATTCACGTCGGTGCCGCCGGGTGGCACGCTGGCTAACGCCCTGTCACGCGCGCGGGGGCTCATTCCGCTTCCGCATCCGGTTTCTTGCGGTACTGGAAGCCGCTCACCATCGCCTGCGCCGTGGGAATCCCGTGGCGGGTCTCACGCAGGATCAACACCGCGATGTGCGCCACCAGCAAAACCAGGATGGCGGGTTCCATCCACTCGTGCGGGACCCGGAACAGTTGACTGAGGGTGACGTCATGCCCCAACCAGAGATAGAGCGGACCACGACCCTGCTCAATGGCCGCCAGCGCCAGACCGGTCACCGCCATGCCGAACAGCAGGAGATACAACAGCAGGTAGCCCAGCGTCGCCGGCGCGTCATGGCCCCAGCCTTGAGGCTCCGCGAACAACGCGCGGTAACGCAAAGCCCGCCACCACGCACGCGGCTGCCAGAGAGCGCCAACGCGGGCATGCGCCGGCCCGACCATGCCCCAGGTCAGGCGCGCGACCAACCCAAACACCAGGCAGTAACCGGCCCAGACGTGGAGACGCCAGAGACCGGCGGCTTCCGGCGCATAACCCAACCACTCCCCAATCCGCCCCCCCAATAGCAGCAGCACGATGGCGAGCGCATTCCAGGCATGGAGGCTCCTCAGAACGGGGTCGTAGACCTTCTCTCGGTCGAGGAGCAGACGTGTCATCTCAGTGGAACGCGGCCATCACCGACAGGGTTGGGGAAACGGCTTTGGACTTCATGCTTGGGTTCACGGTTGCGGGAGAAGCGGGGGACTTGCGGGCCGTCGATCATCGGCCAAACCCGAAACCATGTCAATTTAGCTAATAAGAACAATCAGATAGCACCACTTTCCGGTGAGCGCGAAGCGTCCCACGGGCAGCGCCGTCGCACCCGGCCCTATCTCATCAACCTGGAAACGGCGGTTGAACGCCGTATCCGGGTTCATTCCGCCATGCACAGGTATTTGCTTTCCAGATACGCCTCGACCCCCTCGGCGCCGCCCTCGCGGCCGAGGCCGGACTGCTTGACGCCGCCGAACGGCGCCACCTCCGTCGAAATCACCCCGGCGTTGACGCCGACCATGCCGTATTCCAGCGCCTCCGACACGCGCCAGACGCGCGCCATGTCGTTCGCGTAGAAATACGCGGCGAGTCCGTATTCCGTGGCATTGGCCAGGTGGATCGCCTCGGCCTCGTCGTGGAAGCGGATGACCGGCGCCACCGGCCCGAAGATTTCCTCACGGCAGACCCGCATCTCCGGGGTCGCGTCCGCCAGCACGGTGGGTTCGAAGTAGGCGCCGCCCAGCGCGTGACGCTTGCCACCGCAGACCACGCGGGCGCCCTGCTCCACCGCGTCGTGGATATACGCCGCCACCTTCTCCGCCGCCGCCTCGCTTACCAGCGGCCCCTGGCTCACCCCCGCTTCCAGACCGTTGCCGACCTTGAGCGCGGACACCGCCGCCGCTAGACGCGCGACGAATTCATCATGAATGCCATCCTGTGCCATCAGGCGGTTGGCGCAGACGCAGGTCTGGCCGGCGTTACGGTATTTCGATGCCAGCGCGCCCGCGACCGCCGCGTCCAGGTCGGCATCATCGAACACGATGAACGGCGCATTGCCGCCCAATTCCAGAGAAACGCTTTTCAGGGTGCCGGCGCAAGCCGCCATCAGGCGCTTGCCGGTTTCGGTGGAACCGGTGAACGACAATTTGCGTACCAGCGGATTCGCCACCAACTCGGCGCCAATGGCCTCGGCGTTGCCGGTCACCACGTTCACCACGCCCGCCGGAAAACCCGCCTCCTCGGCCAATTTCGCCAGCGCCAACGCGGTAAACGGCGTCTTCGAGGCCGGTTTCGCCACCACCGTACAACCGGCCGCCAGCGCCGCGCCCGCCTTGCGGGTGAGCATGGCGGCGGGGAAATTCCACGGCGTGATCAACGCCGCCACGCCGATCGGCTGTTTCAGGGTCAACACCCGCCGCCCCGGCCAGGGCGACGGAATCACCCGACCGTAGACCCGCTTCGCCTCTTCCGCGAACCACTCCAGAAACCCCGCCGCGTACACCACCTCGCCGCGCGCCTCGGCCAGCGGCTTGCCCTGCTCCAGGGTAATCAGACGGGCAAGGTCATCGGCATGTTCAAGCATCAGTTCGTGCCAGCGCCGCAACAAGGCGGATCGCTCTTTCGCCAGGCGCCCGCTCCAGGCCGGCAGTGCCGCCCGCGCGGCGGCAATGGCGCGCGCGGTTTCCTTCCGCCCGAAATCGGGCACCCGGCCCAACTCCTCGCCGGTGGCGGGGTTGAGAACCGGAAACGTGATCTCGGCATCCACCCAGGCGCCATCGAGATAGGCCTGCTGGCGAAAAAGATCTGAATGGGTGAGTCCGTGCATGAAATGTCCTTAACAAAACCCAAAAACCGCCGGGTCGCGGTCAACCCGCAACCTGACCTACAACGCCCGCGCCTCCGGCATGCCATCCCGCGCAATCTCACGGACATCCGGGTCCAGGTCCGTCAACCGCGCTTCCAGCCAGGGCCGCGCGGAGATTTCCCCGCTGAGGCCGAGATAGTGGCAGGCGTCCGCCCGCACCCGTGGGTCGGCATGTTCCGACAATACCCCCAGCGCCGGCACCAGCGCCCGCAGCGGCGCGGCACCGGCGTATTCCTCGAACGCCACCCCCGCGCCCAGGCGCACATTGATACTCGCCTCCGGGTTGCCGACGATGGGCAACAGGGCGGCCAGGCGTGTCGTATCGGCCGCCACCAGCGCCAGAACCTGGTCCAGCCCGCCGCTTTTCAGCAAATCATGGAAGGCTTCGGCCATGCCGTCCGGCTCGGATGCGCGCCGCGCCCAGATGGCCAGTTCACCCGGCGTGCGCACGCCGGCCAATTCGAACGGGCCCAGGCGCAGCCAGGGAACGGAACGAACCGCGTGCGACTCGGCGACCTCCGGGTGGATCTCGATGTTCACCACATCCAGACGGCCGATGCCACCGTGTTTCACCAGATCGGACAAACCAGCCAGGACGGCGGGGCAGTGTGGGCAGTGGCGGGAAATAAACAACAGGGCGTCGGCGGTCATGGGCTGGCGGAGTCGGGAAAGCGACGCTAGGCTAACGCACCCGCACTGGAGAACGCCATGCCCGCTATCGATCTGTTCACGCCGCTGACCCTCGGCCCCCTCACCCTGCCCAACCGCTTGGCGATGGCGCCGCTGACGCGCAACCGCTCCACCCCGGAAGGCGTGCCACACGCGCTCAACGTCGAGTACTACCGGCAACGCGCCGGCGCCGGCCTGATCATCAGCGAAGCCACCTGCATCGACGCCACCGCCGTCGGCTACCCGCTGACCCCCGGCATCTGGAGCGACGCCCAGGTCGCCGGCTGGCAAGCGGTGACCACGGCCGTGCATCAGGAAGGCGGCCGCATCGTCTGCCAGCTCTGGCATGTCGGGCGCATCTCGCACCCCTCGCTGCAACCGAATGGACAACTGCCGGTGGCGCCCTCCGCCATCGCCCCGGCCGGCGACGCCATCACCTTCCAGGGTCCGCAACCCTTCGTCACCCCGCGCGCCCTGGAAACCGCCGAACTGCCCGGCATCGTCGCGCAATACCGGCACGCCGCCGCGCAGGCCAAGGCCGCCGGTTTCGATGGCATTGAAGTACATGCCGCCAACGGCTACCTGCTCGACGAATTCCTGCGCGACGGCAGCAACCAGCGCACCGATACCTATGGCGGAGGCATCGACAACCGCGCCCGCCTGCTGCTGGAAGTGCTGGACGCGGTCTGCCCGGCGTGGGGCGCGGATCGCGTCGGCGTCCGCCTGTCGCCGATCCAGCCGTTCAACGACATGCGTGACAGCGACCCCAAGGGCACTTTCAGCCGGGTGGTGGAACTGCTCAACCGCTACGGCCTGGCCTATCTGCATCTCACCGAAATGGGCAAGGACGCCCCAGGCGCCGCCGGCCCCCACTTCGACCCACTGGAACTGCGCAACCTCTGGAAAGGCGTGCTGATGACCAACGGCGGCTATGACCGCGACAGCGCCAACGCGCTGCTGGCGGCGGGACGCGCCGATCTGGTCGCCTTCGGCGTGCCCTTCATCGCCAACCCCGACCTGCCGGCGCGCTACCAGGCCGGCGCCCCCCTCAACGCCCCCGACGTCGCCACCTTCTATGGTGGCGACGCCAAGGGCTACACCGACTACCCGTTCATGGGCGCGGCATGAAGTTCACCATTCTCCCGGTCACCCCCTACCAACAGAACTGTTCCCTGATCTGGTGTGAAGGCAGCCGTCGCGCCGCCTTGGTCGATCCCGGTGGCGACATCGAACAACTGCTCGCAGCGGTGAAAAAAGCAGACGTCACTCTGGAAAAACTCCTGCTCACCCACGGCCATCTCGACCATGTCGGCGGCGCCCTGGAACTCTCGCGCCGGCTCGACCTGCCGATCATCGGCCCACATCGGGACGATGCCTTCCTCCTCGACAACCTGCCGGCGCAGGCCGAAATGTTCGGCTTCCCCCCCGCCGAGGCATTCACGCCCCGGGAATGGCTGCACGATGGCGATACCGTTGAATTGGGCGAACTCACCTTGCGGGTCATCCACACCCCCGGCCACACCCCCGGCCATGTCGTCCTGTTCGAGCCGCAAAGCCGCCACGCCTTTGTCGGCGATGTCCTGTTCAAGGGCAGCATCGGCCGCACCGACTTCCCGCGCGGCAACCACAACGACCTGATCCGCTCCATCCGCGAGAAACTCTTCCCCCTGGGCGACGACATCGCCTTCATCCCCGGCCACGGCCCCATGAGCACCTTCGGCTTCGAGCGAAGATCCAATCCCTTCGTCGGCGACGGCGCATGAGGTCACCGCCATCGATGAATCCGGCAGTTAAACCTTGATTCCTCGGTTGACCGCTCGATCTCCCTCGCGAGGCCGCATGGGTGCTGAGGTTTGCGCCTTCGATCACGCTCACCGAATGGGTGAGCCCGCTTCGCGCCCGAGTGCGGGTCTGCCGGACCGTCTGGCGGCGTTGCTCCTCCTTGCGGGCCCCGGCCCGCTGCGTCGTCGCGCCTTGCCAGCCGGCCCGGCAGACCCACACTCGGGCGCGATCAACCGAGGAATCAAGGTTAAACGAAGCGTAGGAGCGGGCTTGCCCGCGAAACCCACCGCCAATCGCGGGCAAGCCCGCTCCTACATCAGCCACGCGGATTCACACAAACACCGGGTACCCTCAATGCCTGCATTACCTGTAGCCATGCGGTCTGCCGGTGGAAATAAGCGGCCAACCGCAGTTTCCAGGTTGATGTCTACCAGCCCTCCTCAGAACAACTCGATATCCGAAGATTTTCCGGCCTCGCCCTGCTTGGCGGAAACAAACTGATCCAGCGCCGCCTGGACATCACCGGTACGCAGCAGGGTGTCGAACATCAGCTTCTCGTCTTCCATCGTGTACTTGGAGCGAATCTTCTGTTGCAACGCGTGCCAGGCAAACGGGTTGTAGAGCAGAGCGGGCTCGTTGACGATACCGGTAAGGTCGTCGAGGCTGTGGCAGACATGGGACAGCCGTTGCGACAGGCGGTCATAGAACTGGAACGCGACGATGACATGCTGCATCTGCTCGGAAACGGCGATGCCGCTGCCTTCGATGGCCTGCTTCACGGGGGAATCGGGCAAGGAGCGCGCCTCCTCCACCAGCGCCATCAGGTTGCCGTACATATCGGTAAAGGAATTGGTCAGCACATCGACCGAGCCGCTCGATTCCTTCAGCGCCATCTCGATCTGAGCCACCGCCAGGTTGAGCATCATGATGGTCTCGCGCACCTGACTCCAATCGAGGTCCGGGCGCGCGGCGGTGGAAGGGGGCACCGTGTAACTGCCGGTTTCGTCCATGCGAAATCTCCGTGGTTCCTGTTGAGTGAACTGCTGCGTGATTGCCGCCACCATCGGCACGCGCGGAGAAATCTTTAGCCAGACATGGCTTTAATCGCGGCAATCGCCACGGCCGGACGAAAAAAAGCCGGGGCCGAAGCCCCGGCTTTTCCCACGACGGAATCAGTACAGTACGACCAGGACCACGCGGCGGTTCTGGGCGCGGCCGGGGTTATACATATTGCTGGCCACCGGCATGCTCTCGCCATAAGAGATGGCGGAAAGCCGATGCAACGGGAAACCCGCTTTGGAGTAGAGATACAGCCGCACCGCCTCGGCGCGCTGCTGGCCCACTTTCAGGTTGACTGCCTCGCTGCCGATGCTGTCGGTATGGCCTTGGACTTCGATGAAAACGATGCGGTTATCCCTCTTGATCGTGGCCGCGAATTCGTCGAGCGCCGCCATCGCATCCTTGCCCAGCACCGTCTTGCTGGAACCGAATTTGACTTTGTCCTCGGACAGCACCACCTCGTAGGCCAGCTTGCCGGCGGCCAGTCTGCCGGCGGCCGCCGCCCGCTCCAGCGCATCCTGAGCAGTCTTGGAAATCTGCGCGATATCGGCCTCGTTCTTGCCCAGGCGGTCGGCATGCACCTTGAGGGTGATGACCGAGTCATCGACACGCTTGCTGGTAGCCGCCAGGCCGGTGTTGCTGGAAGTGATCGCCGCGTCCGTGGTTGTGACGCGGTTATCCAGGGAGTCGGCGCGCTTGATCAGGGGCTTGAGTTGCTCCTGAACATATTCTTTCGTGGCACAGCCGGAAAGCAGAACCGCCACGACAAGCAGTTTCGCGAAGGTCTTCATCTAAAACTCCAGTGATTGTTGGTAACGTGTTGATTACAGATTAACTTATCGGCAGAAAACGGCCAACTGGAAATCAGGGTTATTGTTTTGGCGGCATATAAAGATTCCCCGGCAGCTCCAGTTCGATCTTGATTGGTGTGTCGTCGAGCTTGACGGTCTCCACCCCGACCAGGCCGGGGAAGGCCAGCACGGCGGCGACCATGAGCAACTGGATGATCAGGAACGGCACCGCGCCCCAGTAGATGTCGCTGGTCTTCACCTCTTTTGGCGCCACGCTTTTCAGGTAGAACAGCGCGAAACCGAAGGGTGGATGCATGAAGGAGGTCTGCATGTTGATGCCCAGCAGCACCCCGAACCAGACCAGATCGATGCCCAGTTTCAACGCCACCGGCGCCAGCAGAGGCACGATGATGAAGGCGATCTCGAAGAAATCCAGGAAGAACGCCAGCACGAAGATCAACAGATTCACCACCAGCAGAAAGCCGAGTTCGCCGCCGGGCAGCGCGGTCAACATGCCCTCCACCCAAAGATCGCCCTCCAGCATGCGGAACACCAGGGAAAACACGGTGGAGCCGATCAGGATGAAAATCACGAAAGTGGTGAGCCGGGCGGTGGCGTCCATCGCCTGAGTCAGTGTATCGAGACTGAGCCGACGCTTGAGCAGGGCCAGCGACAAGGCGCCCACCGCGCCCATGGCGCCGCCCTCGGTGGGGGTGGCGATGCCGAGGAAGATGGTGCCCAACACCAGGAAGATCAGCAGCAACGGCGGCAGCATGGCGGTGAGTGACTTCACCAACAGCGCGCCGCCGCGCGGGCCACGCGCCTCGACGGGCAACGCCGGCATGGTATTCGGCAGCGCCAGACTGACGGCCAGCACGAAAACGGCATAGAGGCCGGTAAGCATCAGAGCGGGCACGAGCGCGCCGCGATACATGTCGCCCACCGACACGCCCAGTTGGTCGGCCAGCACGATCAGCACCAGGGAGGGCGGGATGATCTGCGCCAGGGTGCCGGAGGCGGCGATGACACCGCTGGCCAGACGTTTGTCGTAGCCGTAACGCAACATGATGGGCAGGGAAATCAGGCCCATCGCGATCACCGACGCCGCCACCACGCCGGTGGTCGCCGCCAGCAAGGCGCCGACAAACACCACCGCGAAGGCGAGGCCGCCGCGAATCGGGCCGAACAACTGGCCGACGCTTTCGAGTAACTCTTCCGCCATGCCGCTTTTTTCCAGCACCAGGCCCATGAAGGTAAAGAATGGGATCGCCAGCAGCGTGGCATTGGACATGATGCCGTAGACCCGCTCCGGCAAGGCTTGCAATTGCTCGAAGCCGAAATAGCCCGACAGAATGCCGATCACGGCGAACAACAGGCCATTGGCCGCCAGGGAAAACGCCACCGGATAACCGAGCAGCAGGAACGCCACCAAGCCCAGGAACATCAGCGGCGCCATCAATTCGAACATCACGCCAGTTCCTCCACCCGCTCCTCATGCAACGGCCCTTGGCCCATGAGGAAAGCGGCGCGCTTGATGGATTCCGCGACACCTTGCAGCAGCAACAGCCCGAACCCGAGCGGAATCGCCAGCTTGATCGGCCAGCGCGAGAGGCCGCCGGCATCCGGCGAAGTTTCGTTCACCGCCCAGGAGGCGGCGAAGCCATCCCAGCCCATCCAGATCAGGAGGCCGCACAGGGGCAGCAGAAAGAGCACGCCGCCGATCAAATCCACCCAGGCCCGTAGGCGCGGCGAGAAACGGCCATGAAGAATGTCGATGCGGACATGGCCGTTATGCTTAAGTGTATAGCCGGCGCCGAGCAGGAAAATCAGGGCGAACAGATACCACTGGATTTCCAGCCAGGCGTTGGAAGAAAGATCGAAACCGTAGCGCATGATGGCATTGCCGGCGGAAATCAGCGTCGCCAGCAACACCAGCCACATGGCGGCGCGACCGACGCGTTCGTTGAGCGCATCGATGGCCCGGGCGATGACGAGGAGAGTCTTCATAGACTGAAACAAGGCCCGTCGCCTGGATGGCTCGCGGCGGAGTCCACGCTGCTAGACGTCACTCGCCCGCGACAGTCATATTGCCGATGAGGATCGAGCCGACCCGGCGCGAACCCCGGGTTTCGACATCGTTGCCGATGGCGACGATGCCGCCGAGCATGTCGCGCAGGTTGCCGGCGATGGTGATTTCCTCCACCGGATAGGTGATCACGCCGTTTTCCACCCAGAAGCCGGCGGCGCCGCGCGAATAGTCGCCGGTCACCATGTTGAGGCCCTGGCCGAGCAATTCGGTCACCAGCAGGCCGCTCCCCATCTTATTGAGCAGGCCGGCGAAGTCCTCGCCGGTGGAAGGCACGACGAGGTTGTGGTTGCCGCCGGCGTTGCCCGTGGTTTTCATGCCCAGCTTGCGGGCGCTGTAGCTGCCCAGGAAATAACCTTGGATCACGCCGTCGCGCACCACCTCCCGCTCATGCGTGGCGACACCTTCGGCGTCGAACGGCGCCGAAGCCAGCCCGCGCGGCAGGAAGGGGTTTTCGAGCATCTGGAAAAAGGAGGGAAATACCTGGCTGCCGAGGCTATCGAGCAGGAAGGAAGACTTGCGATAGAGATGACCGCCGGAAATCGCGGACACGAAACTGGCGATCAGACCGGTGGCGATGGGTGCCTCGAACAGCACCGGGCACTGGCGGGTGGACAGCTTGCGCGCGTTGAGGCGCCGCACCGTGCGCTCGCCCGCTCGCCGCCCCACCGCGTCGGCGGAATCCATGTCCTCGGCGGCGCGCGCGGTGGTGTACCAGTAATCGCGCTGCATGGCGCCGTCTTCCTCGGCGATCACCGCGCACGAGAGGCTCTGCCGTGTACTCGGATAGCCCCCGGAGAAGCCCAGGCTATTGGCATAGATGAACTGTGAACTCTGGCTCGACAGCGAGGCGCCCTCGGAATTGTTGATGCGCGTGTCCACGCCCAGCGCGGCGGCCTCGCACGCCCGCGCCAGTTCGGCGGCCTGATCGACCTCCACCAGCCAGGGGTGATGGAGATCGAGATTCGGCAGCAGTCGCGCCAGCAGGTTTTCCTCGGCCAGACCGGCGCAATTGTCCTCGGCGGTATAGCGGGCGATGGTCAGCGCCTTTTCCACGGTGCGAGCCAGCGCTGGCGCGGAAAAATCGGAGGTCGAGGCGTGGCCGCGCCTCTGGCCAAGATAAACGGTGACACCGATGCCCTTGTCGCGGTTGTGCTCGATGGTTTCCACCTCGCCATGGCGCACGGACACGCTCAAGCCACTCCCTTCGGAAATCTCCGTCTCGGCGGCGCTGGCGCCGCCGGCGCGCGCCAATTCGAGGGTTTGGGCGGTGAGTGCTTGCAAAGCCTCGCGGGTAAAGCTGAATGGACTGTCGGACACGGGAGAACCTGACATAGGGACAAAGGCCGCTATGATACCCGCCCGCGCTTTCACTCCGCATGCCATGCAATCACCCGCAGAAGACCACGACACATTCGAGGACGGCCACGTCAGCAAGACCCAGCGCAAGAACGAAATGAACGCCTTGCAGGCGCTGGGCGTGGAACTCGTGAAGCTATCGCGCGAGCATCTGAAAAAAATGGATTTACCGGAACGGCTGTTCCTGGAATTGCTGGAGGCGCAGCGACTCACCGCGAACGGGGCGATCCGCCGGCAGATGCAGTTCATCGGCAAACTGATGCGCGGGGTGGATGCCGATCCCATCCTCGAAAAGCTGGCCGCGATCAGGGGAGAGTCCGCCACAGTCAAGGCCGAATTCCACGCCCTGGAGCGCTGGCGCGAACGTCTGCTGGCGGATGACGCGGCATTCACCGAATGGCAGAGCCTGCATCCCGAAGCGGATACCCAGCAAATGCGCCAATTGATCCGCAACGCGCGCCGGGAAGCCACCGAAAACAAGCCGCCCAAATCCAGCCGCGAATTGTTCCGTCTGTTGCGGGAGACCACCGGCTAGCCGGCCTGTCGCATTGAAACGCGAGGATACGAGCGTGCTCAAACCGGATGCAGGGTGTGGTGAGCGCGGCGAACCGCACCCTGCAAACCAGCCACGCGATTCAATGTGACTGGCTACTGGCCTGCTGGCGGCGCCTCCGGGAAAAGCACCTCGCCGCCCCACGCCGCCATGGTTGTTTCACCTTAACGGCAAACGCTGGACACTCCTGCCGACATCCCAACGGGGTGGCACAAAGCGTCGGGTTTTTTTACGATAATCACAACGCAATCATCAAGTTACAAGGCGGTATCCAGTTACCAGGGCGGCATGGCGCTTGCTTCATTTCGCAACACTCTTCAGGCCACCCCACCTCGCCGTCTTGCCGCACCGCGCTTACCACCCCCTCTCAGTTCCCCCCAGCCCCGTTCGGATCGCATCGCATCCCGGCGTGCTGATCAATCTGCTCGACGCGCTCGCGGGTACCGGCGACCTGAGCGAGCAGGCGCGCGGCTGGCTCATGCTCGATCCCGGCCTGAGCCTGGCGATCCTGCGCGCCACGGCGCGTCCCGACACCGACCCGGGCCCGCGCGGTTTCGAGGCACTCTGCGGCCAGATCTCGCTCCCCACCTTGAAAGGCCTGGTCAGCGATACCGCCCTGCGGCAACTCGCGCAGCCGGATTCGGCGCTCCAGGAACAAGACTGGCTGCACGCGATCTCCCTGGCCCACCTGTGCCGGTCGCTGGCGCGGCACACGGCCTATCCCGCGCTCGACGAAGCCTGGCTGGCTGGCCTGCTCGGTGATCTGCCCGATAGCCAGCAGGCGCTCTCCGAACTCCCGATGCGCGGTTTTCTCGCCGACGTCCCGCGCCTGCTGCGTGAACCGGCCAGCCGCCTGCGCGACGCCACGCTACTGCCGCGACTGGCGGCCACGGCCTGGCAACTGCTGAAGCGGCGCGCGCTGGATAGTGACGATCAGTTATCCTTGGCGCCCGCTCCAGACCATGAATCGCTTAGCGCAATGCTTCAGGAAATGGATAAATCGGTGGCAACCTCCGCCGCGCTGGCGCGCGCGCAACAAGACCTCTCGAGCGCGGTCGCGCGGTTCACCCGCGCGGAACTGGCCACCACCGGCATGCATGAACGCGTTGGCGATGGCGTGCTGGCGGCGGCGCGCCTGCTGGCGGAACAAGAGGGCCTGTATGACCCGGTCTATCTGTGTCTGGACAACCGCACCAGCATGCTGGAGTCGCGCGACATCGGAGAACTGCGGGCGCCGCCCATTTCCATCCGAATGGAAGGCAGTAATACCGCGGCCGTGCGCGCCCTGTACACGCGCATGCCCGTGGTGGTTTACCGTGATCCGGAAAGCGAGGCTTCCCCGCTGGATCTCCAGTTGGCGCGCCAGGCCGGCGCCGACGGCATCGCCGCCATCCCCGTGAGAGAAGGCGCCACGCGCGGCGTCCTGCTGGTCTGCGGCGACCGCGAGGCGTTGGCGGAAGTCGCCGCGCATCCGGAACGCTACGCCCGGCTGGGCGAGCTGGCGGGACGCGCCGCCGCGCCCACGGAACTCGCGGCGGCCGGCGGCGACGCCTACCTGGGCGGGCGGGTGCGGCGCGCGGCGCATGAAATCAACAATCCGCTCGGCATCATCAAAAACTACCTGGCCATTCTCAAGGCCAAGTTGGGCGACGACGCGCCCATCGCGGATGAATTGCGCATCATCCATGAGGAACTCGACCGTATCGTCCGCATCGTCCGCGCGCTGACCCAGGACGACGACAGCCTGGCGGAACTCTCGGAAGCCACCGATATCGGCGCCCTGGCGGATGATCTGATCAAGGTCACCGGCCCATCCTGGCAAGCGCGCGGCATTCGGGTCATGCACCAAACCCGCCCCGGCCTGCCCCGGCTCGACTGCGACCGCGACAAGATCAAACAGATCCTGCTCAATTTGTTGCTCAACGCCCTCGAAGCCACCCCGGACGGCGGTGAAATCCGCCTTGAGACCGGGCTGATCACCAATCACAAGCGCGAACGCTTCATCGAACTGCAAATCACCGATTCCGGCACCGGCATCGACCCCGAGCTGGAACAGCATTTGTTCGACCCGGTGGAAACAGACAAGGGGGATGACCATGCCGGCCTTGGCCTTGCCATCGTGAGAACGCTTACGGAAAACATGGGGGGTGGAATCGCGTATAAAAGCGGTTCTTCGGGCACCACCTTCCAACTGCTGTTCCCTCTGGGATAGCAGGCGGCTTCGGCGCCCACCCCACCCCACCCCAGACATCAAGGCTGCCGGTGCACTCTGATCCCGAACTCGCCTCCCCGCTTGTCAGCCTGCTCATCATCGAGGATGAGCCGCGCTACCTGGAGAGCTCGCGCCTGCTGCTGGCGCCGCACCTGCACCGGATCGACACCGCGCTGACTGGAGCGCAAGCGCGCGCCCTGCTGGCGCGGCAAAGCTACGATCTGGTTCTGCTCGACCTGCGCCTGCCCGACGCCAGCGGCCATGATCTGCTGGCCTCCCTGCGCGAGCGGCATCCCGGCACCCTGGTCATCATCATGAGCGGCAACAGCCAGATCGATTCCGCGATCAACTGCATCCGCCTGGGCGCCTACGACTACTTGCGCAAACCGTGCGAACCGGAAGAACTGATCAAGACGCTGCGCAACGCCGCCCAGAAGGTTCGCCTCGCCCGCGACAACCAGCAGATGCAACGGCAACTGGAGCATTCGGAACAGTGGCACCGTCTGCTCATCAACACCTCTCCGGACGTGATCTATACCCTCGACGGCAACGGCGAATTCACCTTTCTCAACGAGCGCGTCAGCCAGGTGCTCGGCTACCCGCCGGATGAACTGGTGGGGCGACACTATGAAATCGTTGTCCCCGAGGACGAGCGTGAGAACGCGCGTTATCTTTTCAACGAACGCCGCACCGGCACCCGCGCCACACACAACGCCGAGCTCCGTCTCAAGCGCAAGGAAGACCTGCTCAGCGGCGAAGGCGATGGTGGCGTCATGGTCGAAATCTCGGCGATGGGCATGTATCGCCCGCGCCCGGATGGCAGCGGCGAATTCCTCGGCACCTACGGCGTCGCCCGCGACATCAGCGCCCGCAAGCAGGCCGAGGCCACCGTCACCTTCCAGGCCTATCACGACCTGCTCACCGGCCTGCCCAACCGCGCCCTGTTCAACGACCGCGTCATCCAGGCCATCGCCCAGGCGCGCCGCCACGGCCAGGCACTGGCGGTCATGTTCCTCGACATGGATCGTTTCAAGGTAGTCAACGACAGCCTCGGCCATCTGGTCGGCGACGGCCTGCTGCAAGGCATGGCGCAACGCCTGCGCGACAGTCTCCGCGAAGGCGACACCCTGGCGCGCATCGGTGGTGACGAATTCATGCTGTTGCTGCCGCGTGTCCGCTCGCGCGACAACGCCGCCTTCATCGCGCAAAAGATCATCACCTCGCTGCAACAACCCTTCCTCATCGACGGCAATGAAATCTATTCCGGCATGAGCATCGGCATCGCCGTCTACCCGGACGATGGCGACAACCTGGAAACCCTGGTCAAGCACGCCGACCTGGCTATGTATCACGCCAAGGACCATGGCCGGAACGACTTCCGTTTCTTCACCCACGACCTGCGCCACTCGCTCACCGGTCGTCTGGCGGTGGAGAACGACATGCGCCATGCCCTCGCGCGCGGCGAATTCGAGCTGTATTACCAGCCGCAAGTGGACATCCAGAGCCAGCGCATCCGCGGCATGGAAGCACTAATCCGCTGGCACCACCCGGAACGTGGCCTGGTTTCCCCCAACGACTTCATTCCCATCGCCGAGGAATGCGGCCTCATCGCGCCGATCAGCGAATGGGTGCTGGATGCCGCCTGCAAACAGGCCCTGTCCTGGCGCGCCGCGAAACTGCCGCCGGTCACCCTGGGCGTGAATCTCTCCGCGCGCCAGATCGAGCATCCGCATTTCGTCGATAAATTCATCCAGTCGCTGCATGACCACGGCATCGATGGACAAGGCATCGAAATCGAACTCACCGAAAGTACTCTGATGCGCGACATGGAAGGCGCCATCGAAAAGCTGCGTCGACTCGCGGACCAGGGCGTGGAAATCTCCATCGATGATTTCGGCACCGGCTATTCCTCGCTTTCCTACCTCAAGAAACTGCCGGTGCACACCCTCAAGATCGACCGCAGCTTCATTCAAGACCTGATCGCCCCAAGCAACGGCGGCACCATCGTCGCGGGCATCACCGCCATGGCCAAAGGCCTGCGCCTGAACGTGGTCGCCGAGGGCGTGGAAACCAAAACACAGCTCGACTATCTCGAATCGATCGGCTGCGACGCCTATCAGGGCTATCTGTTCAGCCGCCCCGTCGCCGCATGCGACGCCACCGGATTACTGCAACTGCACTGACCCCACCGACGAGCGGGCCGCCGCCAGGCCTCACGTCGGCGTGAGGGCGCTGCTACACTCGGGCCTCCCTCACTCTCCGGTTATGTCTTGGACTCAATCCCTTTAGAGGCGCTTTTCGGCGTCCTCGTTGTAATGCTGGTGCTCTCCGGTTTCTTCTCGATGTCGGAAACCAGCATGATGGCGGTGAACCGTTACCGCCTGCGCACCCTGGCCAAAGCGGGCAATCGTGGCGCCAAGCTGGCGGAATGGCTGCTGTCCAATACCGACAAGCTGCTCGGTGTGATTCTGCTCGGCAACAACCTGATCAATGCCGCCGCCGCCTCCCTGGTCACCATCATCGCCTTCCGCCTGTTCGGCCAGAACGAGATGGCGCTGACCTTATCCACCCTGACGGTCACCTTTCTGATTCTGGTGTTCTCCGAGGTGACCCCCAAGGTGATCGGCGCCTCCTATCCGGATCGCATCGCGCCGGCGGCCAGTTACATCCTGGCGCCGCTGCTGCGGCTCACCTATCCCGCGATCTGGTTCGTCAATCTGTTCGTGCAGCGTCTGCTGAAACTGATGCGCCTGGACCCGCAAGCGGCCTCCGGCAACAGCATGGGCGTCGAGGAATTGCGCACACTGCTGGCCGAGTCGGGCAATTTCCTGCCGGCGCAGCATCGCGGCATTCTGCTCAACCTGTTCGATCTGGAGCACATCACCGTCGACGATGTCATGGTGCCGCGCGGCCAGATCGAAGCCCTCGATCTCGGCACCGAGATGAATGAGCTCGTCCATCAGATCGCCACCAGCCATCATGCCCGCCTTCCCGTCTACGAAGGCGAGTCCAACAACCTGGTGGGGGTGCTGCATGTGCGCCGGGTGTTGGCCCGTATCCATGAAGATGATTTCGATATGGAAGTACTGCGCGAAGCCTTGCGCGCGCCCTACTTCATTCCCTCGGACACCAATCTCTATACCCAGCTCGAACAATTCCAGGCCACGCGCCAATCGGTCGGCCTGGTGGTGGATGAATACGGTGAGTTGCTCGGCTTGGTCACCCTGGAGGACATCCTGGAGGAAATCGTCGGCGAATTCGCCAGCCTGCGCCCGGGCGCCCAGAACACCAGCCTGCCGCAGGAGGATGGCAGTTATCTGGTGGAAGGCGCGATGTCGGTGCGCGAACTCAATCGCAAGTTGAAACTGGATCTGCCGGTCGACGGTGCCCGCACGCTCAATGGCCTGATTCTGGACAAGCTGGAGGCCATGCCGGAACCCGGGGTAAGCGTGATGATCGCGGGTTATCCCATGGAAATCATGCAGGTTCTCGGTCGCATGGTGAAAACCGCGCGAATCGGGCAGCGCAGGCCCAGCGGCAATTCAAGTACATGATTGCTTTACATTTCAAACCTCGGTGTGCAACATCCGCCGAGTCAATGAAATCTCGGGAGTGGTAGTGGCATGGTCGCGGTAACCATCGGCGCCAATCTCACCGGCTTGTGCCGGGCCCTGGTCACCCAGGGCCTGCTGACGCCGGAGGAGGGCGAGTCACTACAGAATCAGGCACGCGGTAGCGGCGAGAGCACGCTCGCCACCCTGCTTCGAACACGCCGTTTTCGCGCCGACCAGATTGCCGCCTTCGCCGCCGTAACCTTCGGCCTGCCCTTCCTCAACCTGGACGCGCTGGACCCCTCGGTCCTGCCCAGGGGGCCGGTGGACGCCAAGCTGCTCGCCAAGCACCGGGTGCTGCCCATCACGCAGCGCGGCAACCGGATGTTCGTCGCCCTCTCCGACCCGAGCAACCTGCAGGCGCTGGACGACATCAAGTTCCAGACCGGTCTGATCGTCGACGCGGTGGTGGTCGAGGACGACAAACTCGGGCGCTGGCTGGATCAGTACGGCGAGGCGACCGAGGACAACATCCTCAAGACCATTGAAACCGAGGATCTCAACCTCGAATTCAGCGACGACGAGGCGATGGATGCCGCCACCACGGCGGCGGCGGTGGACATCGACGACGCGCCGGTGGTCAAGTATTTGCAGAAAATGATGCTGGACGCCGTCAACAGCGGCGCCTCCGATATCCACTTCGAGCCCTACGAAAAAAACTATCGCATTCGCTACCGCCTCGATGGCCTGCTCTACGAAATCGCGCAGCCACCGTTGGCGATCAAGGAAAAAATCGCCTCGCGGATCAAGGTCATTTCCAAGCTGGATATCTCGGAAAAACGGGTCCCGCAGGACGGCCGCATGAAGCTGGTCCTGTCGCGCAACAAGGCGATCGACTTCCGGGTTTCCACCCTGCCGACGCTGTATGGCGAAAAGATCGTCATGCGTATCCTGGATTCGACCTCCGCGACCATGGGGATCGAAAAACTGGGCTACGAACCCGAGCAACTGAAGCTGCTCACCGACGCCATCGTGCGGCCCTACGGCATGGTGCTGGTCACCGGCCCCACCGGCTCCGGCAAGACCGTTTCGCTGTATTCCTGCCTGAACATCCTGAACCAGCCGGGCGTGAACATTTCCACCGTCGAAGACCCCGTGGAAATCCAGCTCGGCGGTATCAACCAGGTCAACGTCAATGAAAAGGCGGGCCTGGGTTTCGCCACCGCCATGAAAGCCTTCCTGCGCCAGGACCCGGACATCATCATGGTCGGCGAGATCCGCGACCATGAAACCGGCGACATCGCCATCAAGGCCGCGCAAACCGGCCACATGGTGCTCTCCACCCTGCACACCAACGACGCGCCCTCGACCCTGACCCGCCTGATCAATATGGGCATTCCCAGCTATAACGTCGCCGCATCGGTACACCTCATCACCGCGCAGCGCCTGGGTCGGCGCCTCTGTCCCAACTGCCGCAAACCGATCGAAATCCCCTCGGAGGCGCTACTCACCGCCGGCTTCGCCGAGTCCGATCTCGACGACTCCTGGCAGCCGTATTCGGCGGTGGGCTGCGACCTCTGCAAGCAGACCGGCTATAAGGGCCGAGTCGGCATCTACCAGGTCATGCCGGTCACCGAGGAAATCCACCGCATCATCTTGAAAAACGGCTCCACGCTTGAAATCGCCCAGCAGGCAGAGCGGGAGGGCGTGCTCAACCTGCGCCAGGCCGGGCTGCTCAAGGTCAAGCAAGGACTGACTTCGTTGGAAGAAGTCCTCGCCGTCACCAACGAATAAGGGCTCGTTAATGAATAACCTGGACGATTATGGGTACGTTAGCGGGATGCGATGCAAGGCGCTGGTTGCGCGCATGGCCACTCCCTGCAAGCGACCAGCAACGCGGCAGCGCGCCCGATGGCGCAGCCAGAACGTTCAGGTTATTCATTAACGAGCCCCAAGGGAAACGAACCAGCATGGCGATGGCCAAGACACAGGAACTCCCCTTTCTCTGGGAAGGGACCGACAAGAGCGGCAAAAAGGTCAAGGGCCAGATGCTGGCGCCGGGCGAGGCCTTCGTCCGCCAGACCCTGCGCCGGCAGGGCATCAATGCGCAGAAGGTCAGCAAACAGGGATTGTTCGCGCGCGCTCAGAAGATCACGGAAAAAGACATCGCCCTGTTCACTCGCCAGCTCGCCACCATGCTCAAGGCCGGCGTGCCCCTGTTGCAGGCCTTTGATATTTCCGCCCGCAGCCACAGCAACGCGGCACTGCAACGCCTGCTCGGCGACATCAAATCCGACGTGGAAACCGGCACCAGCATGAACGCCGCCTTCCGCAAGCATCCTCAATATTTCGACGGGCTCTATTGCAACCTGGTCCACGCCGGCGAACAGGCCGGTATTCTCGATTCCGTGCTCGACCGGGTCGCCACTTACAAAGAAAAGATGCTGGCCTTGAAGGGCCAGATCAAATCCGCCCTGTTCTATCCGATCACCGTGCTGATCGTGGCCTTCGTCATCACCGCCGGCATCATGTTGTTCGTGATTCCCGCGTTCAAGGATCTCTACGGCAAGGCCGGCGCCGACCTGCCGGGGCTGACCATGATCGTGCTGCACATCTCCGACCTGTTCGTGAATTACTGGTATCTGATCTTCGCGGGCATCGGCGGCAGTGTTTTCATGCTCATGCAGGCATGGAAGCGCAACCCGGGCTTTCGCGCCAAGATGGATGCCTGGATGCTGAAAGTTCCGGTATTCGGTCCGCTCATCGAGAAAGCCACGGTGGCGCGCTGGTCGCGCACCTTCGCCTCGATGTTCGCCGCCGGCGTCCCAATGGTGGAAGCGCTCGACTCGGTTGCCGGCGCCGCCGGCAATCATGTCTACATGGAGGCCACCCAGAAGATCCGCAGCCAGGTCGCCACCGGCTCCAGCCTGGCGAACTCGTTGCAGGGCGCGGGGGTGTTCCCCAACATGCTGATCCAGATGGTCGCCATCGGCGAAGAATCCGGCGCGCTCGATTCCATGCTGTCCAAGGTGGCCGACTATTACGAGCGTGAAGTCGACGACGCCGTGGCCGGCATCTCCAGCCTCATGGAGCCATTCATCATGGTGATCCTGGGCACGCTCATCGGCGGCATCGTCATCGCCATGTACCTGCCCATCTTCAAGATGGGATCGGTGGTTTAACGTAGCGCCGGCGTCCCGCCGGCTTTTTTATTTACCGCCGTCGCCGTCCCAGCATGCTCGAACTTCTCTCCAGCCAACCTACCGCGCTGATTTCGCTCGCCGTCATCCTCGGCCTGCTGATCGGCAGCTTTCTCAACGTGGTCATCCATCGCCTGCCGATCATGATCGAGCGGGAATGGCGCGAACAGTGCGCTTGGCTGGACAGCGAACAAGCCCCGGCGGCGGCGGCCAGCATTTCCTACAACCTGGTCAAGCCGCGCTCTGCCTGCCCCCGTTGCGGCCACCAGATCGCCTGGTACGAGAACATCCCGATCCTGAGCTGGTTGTTTCTGCGAGGCCGTTGCAGCGCCTGCGGCATGGCCATCACCGCCCGCTATCCTCTGGTCGAGGCGCTCACCGGCCTGCTGTTCGGCTATGCCGCCTGGCGCTGGGGCGCCACCTGGGTGACGCCGGCCATCTGCCTGCTGCTCGCCAGTTTGGTCGCGCTCGCCTTCATCGACCTCGATACCCGATTGCTGCCCGACAACATCACCCTGCCCCTGGCCTGGGCCGGCCTGCTGTTCAATCTGGAAGGCGGCCTGGTGCCCCTGCCGGAAGCCGTGATCGGCGCCATCGCCGGCTACCTTTCGCTATGGTCGGTGTACCACCTGTTCAAGCTGATTACCGGCAAGGAAGGCATGGGCTTCGGCGACTTCAAGCTGCTCGCCGCCCTCGGCGCCTGGATGGGCTGGAAGATGCTGCTGCCGATCCTGCTCGCCGCCAGTTTTTCCGGCGCCATTGTCGGCATCAGCCTGATCCTGTTCGCCGGTCATGACCGCGCCAAACCCATTCCCTTCGGCCCCTGGCTGGTCCTGGGCGGACTCATTGCCCTGTTCTGGGGCGATGAGCTGCTGCGCATCTGGCTGGGATGAGAGGCGTGGCTGTGATGCAACACCCCGTAGGAGGCCCCGCTTGCGGGCCGAACCAACGCACCACAGCGGGTTTTTCGGGCCGCAAGCGGGCCCTCCTACGCGCGTTGTTTCACGTTAAATGAAACGCCCTTATTGCGTCGGCCTCACTGGCGGCGTCGGTTCCGGCAAGAGCACGGCCGCGCGCCTGTTCGCCGAGCACGGCGCGGCGCTGGTCGATACCGATGCCATCGCGCATGGCCTCACCGCCGCTGATGGCGCGGCCATGCCGGCCATTGCCGCCGCTTTCGGGGATGCGGTGATCGCCGCTGATGGTGGCCTGGATCGCGCCGCCATGCGCGCTCGGGTGTTTGCCGAGGGCACTGCCCGCGCGCGTCTGGAACAGATCCTCCACCCCCTGATCCACGGCGAGGCACGGCGCCAGGTCGCCGCCGCGCGGGCGCCTTACGTCATCCTGATCGTGCCCCTGCTGGTGGAGAACCTGGCGACCTACCGTCCTGACATGGATCGCATCGCCGTGGTGGATTGCGACGAGCAACAGCAGATCGAACGTACCGCCAGCCGCCCTGGGATCAGCCTGGAACAGGCGCGGTCCATTCTGGCGGCGCAGAGCTCCCGCGCCGCGCGGCTCGCCATCGCCGACGACCTCATCGACAACCGTTCCGGCCTGGCCGAACTGGAAGCCCAGGTCACACATCTGCACCAGACCTACCTCATCCCCCTCCACCCAACACAATAAAAAACCCGCCCGCTTCATTGCCATTGCACGGGGCAAGCTGCAAAATCGCCACCAATTCAAGCCTTTGGCGCGTATCCCTCATGTTTTTCCTCGGGCCGTTCCAGTGACTGTCTACGAATTCCCCCTCAATGAACGCATCCGTACCTGGTTGCGTCTTGAGGATCTGTTCGACAAGACGCTGTATTTCGTGCGTGGCGGAGACGCGCGCGCGCACCACGCCGCGCTCCTGGCGGTGTTTGAACTCACCGATGTCACCGGCCGGCCGGAGATGAAAAGCGAACTGATCCAGGAACTGGATCGACAAAAAACCAGCCTGGAAGACCTGCGCAGCAACCCCGCCGTGGATGCCGACCTCCTAGACGATGTACTTGCCCGCATTGCCACCGCCCTGGCCGACCTGCGCGGCATGAGCGGCAAGATCGGCCAGCATGTGCGCGACAACGAATGGCTGGCCGGCATCAAGGGCCGTGCCGGCATTCCCGGCGGCACCTGTAGTTTCGACCTGCCCGCCTACCACTACTGGCTCAATCTGCCCGAGGCGGAGCGCACCAATGACCTGATGGAGTGGCTGGGGCCATTGCTGCCCTTGAAAAGCGCCGTCGATGTGGTCTTGCGCCTGCTCCGCGACAGTGGTCATCGCAGCCGCCACACCGCCAGTCAGGGGCTGTTCCAGCTGATGCTGGGGGGCCGCAGCGCGCATTTGCTGCGCCTGACCCTGGATAGCGCCTGTACACCGGAAGTCAGCGCCAACAAATACGCGGTCAATATCCGCTTCCTGGTTCCCGACCGCGCGCAAAAACCCCGACCCTGTGATCGCGACGTCGATTTCATGCTGACCTTCTGCAACCTGTAGGAGGCCCGCTTGCGGGCCGAATCACACGCCGCATATTCGGCTCCTACAGTTCGATCAATTGGCTCACCCGCTCCAGCAGGTCAGGCGCTCGGCAATCCACCACGGTCGCCCCTTCCCAGCCGCGTAGCCAGGTAATCTGACGTTTGGCGAGTTGCCGCGTGGCGGCGGCGCCACTGGCGAACAACTCCGCGCCACTGATTTCCCCTTCCAGATAACGCCAGGACTGGCGATAGCCGACGCAACGCATGGAGGGCAGTTCCGGCTTGAGCGGCCAGCGTTCGCGCAAGGCGCGCAGTTCCTCCACCAGGCCGGCGTCCAGCATGGTCTTGAAGCGCATGTTGATGCGTTCATGCAGCCAGGCGCGGTCGTCGTGCATCAGGGCGATTTCCAGCAAACAACAGGGGAGATCGGTGCTTTGCTCCTGCCGCGCCAACAGGGCGGAAAGCGGCTCACCGCCGCTGATGCAGACTTCCAGGGCACGCTGAATGCGCTGCGAATCGTTGGGCGCCAGGCGCGCCGCCGTCTCCGGGTCGAGGCGGGCGAGTTCCGCGTGCAGCGCCGGCCAGCCCTCCTCTTTCGCGCGCGCCTCCAGCTCGGCGCGCAATGCCGGTGCCGCCACCGGCAGTTCCGCCAGGCCTTCCTTCAGCGCCTTGAAATAGAGCATGGTGCCACCCACCAGCAGGGGGATACGACCGCGCGCGACAATGTCATGCATCAGGCGCAGGGCGTCGGCGCGAAAGCGGGCGGCGGAATAGCTTTCTGTCGGAGAGAGGATGTCAATCAGATGATGCGGCGCGCGCGCCAGCGTGGCCGCGTCCGGCTTGGCGGTGCCGATGTCCATGCCGCGATAGACCAGGGCCGAATCGACGCTGATGATCTCCACCGGAAACCGTTCAGCCAGCGCCACCGCCAGGTCGGTCTTGCCGCTGGCGGTGGGGCCCATGAGGCAGAGGGCGGGAGGGAGGCCATTGCGGATTTCGGATTTCGGATTTCGGATTTGCGCGGCGCGCACGGTGTGACCCGTCCTCAGTCGTAGGCCTTCTGTTCGCTACGTTTGCCCGGCTTCTTCTTCATGATCACCACGCCTTTGACTACCGACAGCCCTTCCACCGGAAGGTTGGGATAGAGCGGGTTCACCGGCTTCAACATCCAGCCTTCCGGGTGCTGCACGACCTGGCGGAAGATGTACTCATCATTGACGAAGGCGACCACGTAGGAGCCGTCCTTGGCCAGACCTTCCGGCTCGACCACGATGATTTCGCCCTCCATGAACTCCGGCTGCATGGAATCACCCAGCACCATCAAGGCATAGGGCTCGCCGCTGGCGCAGGCGGAAGTTTCCATTTCTTCCGGGGTCTCGGGGGTTTCGGCGGCCACACGCACCGGGATGGGGAAGGGTTTGCTCATGGCTATTGTCCTCGCATGAAAAACTTGTCCAGGTCGGACAGGGTAAGTTGAAACCAGGTGGGGCGGCCGTGGTTGCACTGGTCGGCGCGCAGCGTACCTTCCATGTCGCGCAACAGGGCGTTCATTTCCGGCACGCTGAGCCTGCGATTCGCGCGCACCGCGCCATGACAGGCCAGCGTCGCGAGAAGTTCGTTACGACGCGCGTGCATGGCGCCACTCAACCCGAATTCGTGGATGTCCTTCAGCAGCTCGCGCGCCAGGCGTTCGCCATCGGCGTCCTTGAGCATGGCCGGCACGGCGCGCAGGGCGAGGTGGGTGGGTGACACCGGCGCGATCTCGAAGCCCATTTCCAGCAGTGCCGCCCCGGCCTCCTCGGCGGTCGCCATTTCCAGGCCGGTGGCGGCGAACACCACCGGAATCAGCAGCGGCTGGCTGGCCACGACGCGGGCGTCGAACGCAGTCTTGATCTGCTCGTAGAGGATGCGCTCGTGCGCCGCGTGCATGTCCACCACGATCAGGCCATGCGCGTTCTCGGCCAGGATGTAGATGCCGGAAAGCTGGGCCAGCGCATAACCGAGCGGCGGCGTCTCAGCGATTTCGGATTGTGGATATTCGATTTCGGATTTCGGATTTCGGATTTCGGATGTGCCCGCCAGCGCCTCGGCCACCATCTGGTAGTAGGGGGCGGGCTCGTTGGCGCGATGGGCCGGGGTGTTCCCCCCCCTTTGTAAAGGGGGGTAGGGGGGATTTAAGGCGGGTTGCGAAGATTGGGAGCTTGAACGTGGCGACAACGGAAAATCCCCCGCCGGCCCCCCTTTGAAAAAGGCGGGAGCGGAAACACCCGCGCCCATCTCAGCGCCTTTCTCCCTGCCCGCCCCCAATGCCCGCTCCAGCACATGCAAAACGAACTGGTGCACGCCACGACCGTCGCGGAAGCGCACTTCGGTTTTCGCCGGGTGCACGTTCACATCCACGCCCTCCGGCGGCAACTCCAGGAACAGCACATAGGCGGGATGCCGCTCATGGTGCAGCACGTCGCGATAGGCCTCGCGCACCGCGTGGCTGAGCAGCTTGTCGCGCACGAAGCGGCCGTTGACGAACAGATATTGCGCGTCGCGCCCGGCGCGGGAATAGGCGGGCAGGCCGGCGAGCCCATACAGGCGCAATGGCCCGGCGGACTCGTCCAGGGTGCGGGCGGCGGCGGCGAAGCCTTCACCGAGGATGTCCAGCGCCCTGGCCTGCCAGTCGGCCACGGCCAGACGCTTGCTGACGCGGCCGTTGTGGGCGAGGGTGAAAGCGCATTCCGGGTGCGACAGGGCGACGCGGCGCAGGGCCTCGTCGCAATGGGCGAATTCGGTGGGCGGGCTTTTCAGGAATTTGCGCCGTGCCGGGGTGTTGAAGAACAGGTCGCGCACCTCCACCACCGTGCCGCGCGCCAGGGCCGCCGGTTCCGGGCTATGCAGCTTGCCATCGAGGGCGCCGACCTTCCAGGCGTGGGCCGCGTCGGCCGAGCGGCTGGTCAGGGTCAGGCGCGCCACCGAGGCGATACTGGCCAGCGCCTCGCCACGAAAACCGAGGCTGGCGACCCGCTCCAGATCATCGAGACTGGCGATCTTGCTGGTGGCGTGCCGCGTCAGCGCCAGCTTCAGGTCGTCCTGGGCGATGCCGTTACCGTCATCGCTCAGGCGTATCAGCTTGATGCCGCCCTCCTCCAGATCCAGGCGGATGTCGCGACTACCGGCATCGAGGCTATTTTCCAGCAACTCCTTGACGGCGGAAGCAGGGCGTTCCACCACCTCGCCAGCGGCGATCTGGGAAACGAGGAGATCGGGGAGGAGGTGGATGTCAGACACAGCGGTTGCAAGGTAGGTTGGGCAAAGCGAAGCGTGCCCAACATCGCGGCGGTTCGTTGGGCACGCTTCGCTTTGCCCAACCTACGTCCTTCCCGCCTTTCTGTATCAAACCTTCGCCTCCAGTTCTTCCCAGCGCCCCAGCAGTTCCAGCAAGGCTTCGTCGATCTCCGTGCTGCGCGCGCTCAAGCTCGCGGCGCGGCTGTGATCGGCATAGACGGCGGGGTCGGACAGTTGCCGCGCCAGGTCGGCCTGTTCGGCTTCCAGCGCGGCAATGCGTTCGGGCAAGGCGTCGAGTTCCTTCTGTTCCTTGTAATTCAAGCCGGATTTTTTCGCTTTCGCGGCGACGGGCGCATCCCCTGTAGCGCAGGCATCTTGCCTGCCCCCCTTGCCGCCGGCGGTAACCGGCACGGCGTTGGCGGCTGCGAGTGAGGCTTTTTCCGCTTCCTGCCGCGCACGCCAGCCCAGCCAATCGGAATAACCACCCGGCAATTCCAGCAACTCACTTTCTCCCGCGAAAGCAATGGATTGCGTGGCCACGTTATCCAGGAAAGCGCGGTCGTGCGACACCAGGATCACCGTGCCCTTGTAGTCCTGCAACAGTTGTTCCAGCAGTTCCAGGGTGTCGATATCGAGATCGTTGGTCGGCTCGTCGAGCACCAGGATGTTGGCCGGGCGGGCGAACAGGCGTGCCAGCAGCAGGCGGTTACGCTCGCCGCCGGAGAGCGCGGAGACCTTGGCGCGGGCGCGTTCGGCCGGGAACAGGAACTCTTCCAGGTAACCGATGACGTGTTTTCGCACCCCGCCGATTTCCACCGTGTCGGAACCGGGCGAAATGGTGTCGATCAGGGTGGCGTCGTCGTCCAGTTGATTGCGGAACTGGTCGAAGTACGCCACTTCCTGACGGGTGCCGTGTTTGATGCGGCCGGAATCGGGTTCGATTTCGCCGAGGATCAGTTTGATCAGCGTGGTCTTGCCGGCGCCGTTGGGGCCGATCAAACCGAGTTTGTCGCCGCGCAGGATGCGGGTGGAGAAATCGCGAATGAGCACTTTGTCGCCATAACCGTGGCTGACGTGCTCGAACTCGGCGATCAACTGTCCGGAACGACCGCCAGCATCCAGAGCGAAGCCCACCTGGCCCAGGCGTTCACGCCGCTCCGCGCGTTCCCCGCGCAAGGCTTCCAGGCGCCGCACGCGGCCTTCATTGCGGGTGCGGCGCGCCTCGACGCCCTTGCGTATCCACACTTCTTCCTGTTTCCAGAACTTGTCGAACTTGCGGTTCTGCGCGGCTTCCACCACCAGTTGTTCCGCCTTCCTGATCTGGTAAGCGGAGAAATTGCCCTGGTAGGGGCGCAATTGGCCACGATCCAGTTCGATGATGCGGTTGGCGACGCGGTCGAGGAAGGCGCGGTCGTGGGTGACGAACAGCAGGGCGCCGGAAAATTCGGCGAGCATGTTTTCCAGCCACTCGATGGCGGTGAAGTCGAGATGGTTGGTCGGCTCGTCCAGAAGCAGCAGTTCCGGCTCGGAGACCAGGGCGCGCGCCAGGGCAACGCGTTTCTTGTTACCGCCGGAAAGCGTTTCCACCGGCGCGTCGGCAGCCAGTTCGAAGCGGGCGATGGTTTCATCGATGCGGCTGTTCAGGCGCCAGACGTCGTGTACATCGAGTTCATGCGACAACCGCGCCAGTTCCGCCAGGTCGTCGGCCGCGCCGCTGACCGACTGATGCGCGGCGGCGTGATAAGCGGCGAGCAGGCCATGCGCCGGCCCGGCGCCTTCCGCCACCGCCTCGAACACCGTGTGGCCGGGCGTGAAGCTGGGCTCCTGCGCCACGAAGGCCAGGTGCAGGCTGGGTTTCAGCCAGCACTCACCGGCATCGGGGCGAATTTCCCCGGAGACCACTTTGAGCAGGCTGGATTTACCGGCGCCGTTGCGGCCGATCAGGCCGATGCGCTCGCCCTTTTCGATGACCAGCGAGGCGCCATCCATGAGCGGCCAGTGGCCGAAAGCGAGTTCCAGTTTGTCGAGAATAGCAAGAGGCATACGAAGCGCGCCCGCGCGAAAACGCGGGCGTCGAGGAACACAGCGGGCGGGGATTATCCCCCAAGTAGCGACGCCTTACATGGAACCGTGCGTCTGACCCGCGTGCGTGTGTTCGAATCGCTCCTGGCAGGCAACACAACGGATGGCGACCGGGTTGGCGATCAAGCGCGCTGCCGGGATGTTGCCGCCACAATCCTCGCACTGGCCGTATTCCGGATCATCCAGACGTTTGAACGCGGATTCCATCGCCTGCAAGGTCCGCACCTCATGATCCATGCGCGCGGCGGAAAGATTGCCCAAAGTCACCGCCAAAGCTTCATCGGCGCTATCCCCCGAAGAACGCCCCAATACATCAGCGAACCGGGTCTGCCCGTTTTCTTCAAGAACCCCCTTCAAACCGCGCAAAAGCTGCGCGCGTTGCGCCTCCAGGGCGGCACGAATGGCAAGGCGGTCTTTTTTGGTCAGATGGCTCATGATGAACTCGGTTATCGGATGGCAATGTCTGGATTATTGGCGCCAGACCCCTCGGCATCAAGGAAAGAACCACATCGCGCGTGATGATCAAGCCAGGCATCGGCTGCCCCGGCTGCGGTAGAATCGCCCGCCACGCCCCCGTAGCTCAGTGGATAGAGCATCCCCCTCCTAAGGGGAGGGTCACACGTTCGATTCGTGTCGGGGGCACCAAATAATTCAAACGCTTACCCTGAGTTTCAATATCTGGCTTTTTTGCATGCCGGCTTCGTGTAGCCACACATGTAGCCAGATTCGGGCAATCCGCATCCATCCCAGACGAAAAACCCGGCCGAATCCGGGCATAGAAAGCGGTCATTCCGCCCTACTGGGATGTAGAAATAGCCGGTTTCAGTTGATGGTTGGCGCAGAAATGGTGTCGTCGGTCTTCTGCCTGTCGGCGCATGCGCAAGGCGAAGCAGCAGATAGGTTCTCCACCCTGATTGCCGACAGCCTCGCGCAACAACAGATGCTCGTTTTCCAAATCCAAACCCTCCGCCGCACCCGCGGCCTCCTCCTCCCCCGTCTGCTCTCCGGCCAGATCGACGTGGAAGCCACCTCGCAGCCCGCGGCGGAATGGTATTGACAGCCCCTTACCCATCCACTAGTTTCGTGTTTCGCGAAATGCGAAACAACCGATCAACAGCATGCCCAGAGTCCCCAACCGCCAGCTCGTGCTCAAGCCGCAGGATGTTTATCTCCTGCTGGCCCTGGCCGCCTGCCGCGATCAGGCAACGACCTACCCTGATCTGGCGGCCTTTACCGGGCTGTCCATGTCCGAGGTGCATGGCGCGCTGAAGCGAGCCGAGGCGGCGCGCCTGCTGATCTTCGAGGCGCGCCGGCCGAGGGTCCTGACGCCGGCGTTCAAGGAGTTTCTGTTTCATGGCGCCAAGTATGCGTTCCCGCCGGTTCGCGGTGCGCTGGTCGCTGGCGTGCCGACCGCACACGCAGCGGCACCCTTGAACACGCTGATCGCCTCCTCGGCCGATCCGGTGCCGGTTTGGCCCGCCATCGAGGGCAGCGCGCGTGGCATGGCCCTGATTCCACTCTATCCGTCGGTGCCCGCAGCCGCGCTGCGCAACGCCGTGCTGTACGAACATCTGGCGCTGTTCGATGCCATCCGCGCCGGCAATGCACGCGAACGGGCCTTGGCCCAACGCCTGTTCGAGGAACGCTTGTGAATCCCGCCGACCCGAATATTCAGCGGGTTGAACTCGTTGCGGCGGCGCTGGGCGATCTGCGCGACGAACTGGTGCTGGTCGGTGGTTACGCCGCGAGTCTTTTGATCGATGCACCGACCGCGCCACCGCCTCGGGTCACCTTCGATGTGGACCTGATCGCCGAGGTGGCGGCGCTACGCAATTACCACGCGCTGGAGGAGCAATTCACACAGCGCGGCTTCAAGCGCGATGTCTCGTCCGAGGCGCCCATCTGCCGCTGGCGGCTGGGGCCGGTGGAAGTGGACCTGATTCCGACCGACGAGACGGTGCTGGGTTTTTCCAAGGCTGTTTTCGCAAATCATGTTGTTAATCCACCTGACCGAGGGCCATGGCGAACCACCGAGCGGGTTTCGTGCTACCAGGTGGTTCACGGTCCATCGCGCGGAACCAGCCCAGGTGGTTCTCCAGGTAGAACCTTCACAATCCATGGTGCGGTTCGCTGCGCTCACCACACCCTACGTCCTACCGTTCTTCATCGCGGCGGCAGCGGGTAGCC
>JAURYL010000080.1 GCA_030653935.1 Pseudomonadota bacterium | reverse complement strand
CACGGTCACCGACACCGCCGGCCTGACTGACGTGCAAGCCATCGCCGTCACCGTCACCGATGTCAACGACAACACGCCGGTCATCACCAGCAACGGCGGCGGCGCGAGCGCCTCGATCAACGTCGCGGAAAACACCACGGCCGTCACCACCGTCACGGCGACCGATGCCGATGCGGGCGCGACGCTGACCTACAGCCTCGTGGGCGGCGCGGATGCGGCCAAATTCACGATCAACTCAACGACGGGCGTACTGGCCTTTGCGGCCGCGCCGGACTTCGAGGCCCCCACCGATTCAGGCGCCAACAACGTCTACGACGTCACCGTGCAGGTCAGCGACGGCCTCACGACCGACACCCAAAACATCGCCGTGACGGTCACCGATGCAGACGAAATCGCCCCCACCCTCTCCACCAGCACCCCCGCCGACGACGCCACCGCCGTGGCGGTGGGCAGCAACATCGTGTTGACCTTCAACGAGAACGTAGTAGCGGGTACGGGCAATATCGTCATCAGCAACGGTACGGACACCCGCACCATCCCGGTGGGCGATGCACAGGTCACCTTCAGCGGCAACACCGTCACCATCAACCCGAGCACTGATCTGGTCAGCAACACCGCCTACAACGTGCAGATGGCCAGCGGCGTCATTCTTGACGTGGCCGGCAACCCCTATGCCGGCATCAGCAACGCCACCACGCTGAACTTCGACACGGCGGATACCACCGGTCCCAGCGTCAGCGGCGTCGCCATCACCTCCGCCACCGGCCTCCTGAACGGCACCCTCAACGCGGGTGATGTGGTCAGCGCCACGGTGACCATGAACGAGGCCACCCTCGTGGTGACCACCGGCGGCACGCCGCAACTGGCGCTCGACATCGGCGGCACCACCGTGCAGGCCAACTACGTCTCCGGCTCCGGCACTACCGCACTGGTCTTTAACTACACCATCCAGGCCGGGCAGACCGACGCCAACGGCATCGCCATCGCCGCCAACAGCCTTGCACTCAACGGCGGCACGCTGAAAGACGCTGCCGGCAACAACGCCACGATCACTCATGCGCAGGTTAACGACAATGGAAACTACCGGGTGGACACCACCGCCCCCATCAGTTTCGGCGCCACTTTCGCCAACACCGCCAATGCCGTCGTCACCCTCACCTACAGCGAGGCGGTGACGTACTTTGGCGGTTTGAGCCTGACCAAAATCGCACCGGGAGTCGATCCCTGGGCCGGCACGGCGATAGGCGTCACCAGCGTCGACGGCCTGGGCACCAGCACGCTCACGGTCAACACCAACACCACCCTCGCCGCCACCGATGTGGTGCGAGTGCGCTATGACGCCGGCGGCTTCGGTACCCTGGCCGATCTGGCCGGCAACCCCTTCGCTTCGGGGGAAATCTTCATCGGCGGTTCGGGTGCCAGCGTGATTGATCTGGATGGCTACGGCAACGGCGGCCTTCCCATCACGCTGCGCGGCAATGCCGGCAACGACATCCTGATCGGCACCGATTTCAACGACGTGCTGGTCGATGGCGGCGGCGTGGATGGACTGTACGGCGGCCACGGCGCGGACACCCTGCGTCTGGTCGAGAACGGCGGCAGCCTCGCCTACAGCCCCGACGTGGTGCTAGTCGGCGTGGCCCAAAGTACCGTGGCCGCAATGGACCATGTCCGCGGCTCCGCCACCGCGCCCACCGGCACCGGCTTCGACATCACCTCCGCCACCGTCGCCAACCATGACGTGCTGGATCTGTTCGCCGTCAATATCGCCGGCAACGTCGGCACTACCAATGGAACCGATGTCGGCAGCATCGCCCAACACAGCGTCGCCAGCGGCATCGTCAGCTTCCTCGATGCGGGCGGCAACGCCATCCTGATCAACGCCGGCAATGCTGCGGATGCGGCCAGTTATCTGTCCGCCAACTTCACCGCCGTCGGGACCACGGCAGCATTCAAGATCGATACGGATGGCAATGGCAGCGTCGATTCGCTGCGCGTATTCCAGAAGGCCGGCACGGTCCCGCTGCTGGGCGACTATGTGATTCCCGATACGCTGATCGAACTCTCCGATCTGATCGGCATCGACAGCGCCGTCCTTGGTACGGTGGCGGGGGCCAATGTGGTGCAGATTCAGGACACCCAGGTACCCGACCCGGTGGGTTTCGCGCTCGCCAGCAACGGCGTCAGACTCGACTTCGCGGAGAACACCTTCGCCACCCCCAGCCTGGCGCTTACCTTGCAGATGAATGGCGCCGGTGCGGTCTTAGCGCCCAGCAGCATCGCGGGCAATGGCACATCCAGCCTGACGGTCGAATACGCCGTGTCGCTCGCGCCCACCGACTGGGCGCTGCTGCACTATGCCGGCACGGACACAACCAACAGTTTCCGGGACGCGGCGAACAACGCCTTGATCGAGGATGCAGGCGGCTTCTACATGGCCTGGGGCGGCAGCGGCAACAACACCATCAATCTAGGGCCGACTGGCCTGAACTTGTCCGACGGCTACGACATCAGCGGTTTTGCCGGAAACGACACCCTGATCGGCTCCAGCGGCGACGACTGGATTCAGGGCGGCACCGGCGCGGACACCATGACCGGCGGCGCAGGCAGCGACGATTTCAACTTCGAGCAGGGCGATTCGCCGGCGGTGACGGCCATGGATCTGGGCGGCGACAACATCCTGAACACCGGCGACACCTTCAGCTTCGCCAGTGGCGTCGACCGCATCACCGACCTCGACAGCGGCGAAGGTCTCGGTCTCGACAAGGCGATGAGCGATCTGCTCGGCAACGCCGGCGCACCCGGCTACATGGGCAGCGCCCCCAGCAACGGCCTGGCCACCGATCAGGGCTACTTCGCGGTGCGCGGCGACTACCTTGATGGTGGCAGCGCGGGCAGCAGCGGCACCTTCACGGTGAACACCGCCGCCGGCGCCGACACCCTGATCGTCTGGGACGGCGATTCCAGCGCCGCCGTGACGCAGACGGGCATCGTGCTTTCCGGCGTCACCCTGAGTGAACTCAACCTGTATACCGGCAGCAGCTGGATCTCGCATGTGTAACGCCGGTTCGCGCCGGGAATGCCGACGGTAGTACCGTAGCCGGATGCAGCCCGCGCGCTGCCGATGGCCGTGCCTGCGACGGTTCCGGGCGGAATCCGGGGAGCGTGGCACGGTACGCGCGCGGCGTCGCCACCCCGGATTCCGCCCGGCCACGTCCGCGCGAGTTCAGGGCGTAGGTTGGGCAAAGCGCAGCGTGCCCAACGAACCGCCGCCATGTTGGGCACGCTGCGCTTTGCCCAACCTACGTCAATACGTCACGAATCACTGCCGGATTGCGCCAGCCCGCGTAGGGCGGATGAGCCGGCGGCTTTTTGCCGGCGTTATCCGCCGAATGCCAACATACGGCGGAAGGCGCGATAAAGCCGCTTTTCCGCCCTACGCGGGCTGGCAATCCTGCGGGAAATCTTCGCGGATTGAATCGTGCCCGTCATGCCGGAGAATGTGATTTGAGCCAGTCGCGCAGCGCGGCATCGATGCGGGTTTGCCAGCCACCGCCCGTGGCACGGAAGCTTTGCACCACGTCGGGGGACAGGCGGATGGTGATGCGCTCCTTGGTCACGGCGGCTTTTGGGCGACCGCGCTGGATGGCGCGCAGCTTGGTTTGCAAGCTGTCCGGCAGCGCTGAAAACGGTATGGCTACGCGAAAATCCTCTTCTGTCAATTCGCGGACTTCACCGTCCGCATCGGTCAATGGTAAGCGTTTTGTCATGTTTTCTTGCCTCTCGCTGGTTCGCCTTGCGAAAACTGATGACGCGGATTCCGGTCGTCGTTTCCACAAAGCACAGGTGATGCAACCGCCCGTCCAGATACCCAATAGCGACCCGGCGCAGTTCGTTGTACTCGCGCCTGTCATCGGTCAGGAAGGTTGCATTGTCAAACTCGAAATCCGCGACCCGCTCAAAGGACAGGCCGCGTTCGCGGATGTTTCTGTCATTCTTGGCCGGGTCGTAGATGATCTTCATGGCCTGCATCGTATGTACAGAAAATCAGGTCGTCAATTGCTTTGTGCATACATAAATAATGAGGACTCTCCATGTTCAAGTCAGTCATTCCTGTCGCGCTGCCGCTAGGGTTTTCTTCCCAGGCTGCCTTGGCGCAGACTCGGACGTTCGATCAGTTTTTCCATCCGGGCTACGGGCTGGCTGGGTGAAGCGCAGACGCGTAGCCCGGATGCAGCATCGCGGAATCCGGGGCCTTGCAGCCCGCGTAGGGCGGATGAGCCGGCGGCTTTTTGCCGGCGTTATCCGCCGAATGCCAACATACATTGGTCGGCGCGATAAAGCCGCTTTTCTGCCCTACGCGGGTTTGTCCGTTGTGAAATCTTCGTATCAGAGGCGATACGCTAGGCCATGCCTGAAAAGAAAGTCTTCGACGATACGTGGCCACTTTCCACGAAATATGGGAATGGGTTGCTGCTGCGTGAAGTCTGGGTAGATGAGGATGGGCGGGTGGTGCGCTACAACCTGGCCTATATCAATCACGCGATTTTTTCCGGCGATCATGGGCGGGTGGTGGGTTACGACAATGCACATGGCACCCACCATCGGCATTACATGGGCGTGGTGGAACCGGTCGAGTTTGTCAGCTTCGAGGATGTAGAAATGCGCTTTGAGGCTGATTGGATAGTCTTCAGGAGAAAACAGCGATGAAAACAGTGATTACGACCGGCGGGCCGGATGAGTTTTTCAAGCGCGGAAAGCGGGTGGCCCAGCTTGCGGATCAAGGCAAGCCCATCCCCCATGAACGCACGATTTCGTTTGAAGATCCGGCGGATCTGGCTCGATTGGTGACGACGGCGAAATTGGTGTTGTTCCGCGAGGTAAGGGGGTGCCCCGGTTCGATTACCGATCTTGCCATGCGTCTGCATCGTGATCGCAGTTCTGTCAAACGCGATGTCGATGCCCTCGAGCGCTTCGGTTTGCTTGAGGTCGAGGAAAAACCGCTGCCAGGGCACGGGCGCATGAAGGAGGTTCGTGCTGTGGCGGAGCAAGTGTTGTTGGCGATCTGACATCGCCCGACTGTTACCAGCCCCCCTCCCCCGTACCGGAATTTCAACATGACCTTATCGTCACGAGCATTGCCCCAAGTATTGAACCTAGAAACCTCAGTTGACCGCTCCTTGGCCCTCGTGGGGGGCGCATGGACGCTGGCGTTAGCGCCTCCGATGGCGCTCACCCATTGGGTGACGCCGCGTTCAACTGAGGTTTCTAGGTTGAAACTGGCTAGTACCTTGACAGGCTTATGCCTGCTGGCCGCGAGCACTTGGGTCACCTCTACCTGGGCCGCGCCCACAACCTTCGGCCAGGCGCTGCAAGCGGCGCTGACCACGCATCCCCTGATGCAGGGCAAGCGCTCCGCGCAAGCCGCCGCGCAGGCGGAACGGGAAGGCGCGGAATGGCAGCGCTATCCGACGCCCAGCATCGAGGCGAACACCGCGACGGGAGGAAGCAACGCCAGCCTGTTGCGTATCGATCAACCGCTGTGGACGGGCGGGCGCATCACGTCCAGCATCGACGCCGCCGGCAGCCGCTTCGATGCGGCCGGCATGGCGATCGACGAGGCGCGCCAGGAACTCGTGCTCAGGGTCATCGCCGCCGGCAGCGAAGCATTGCGGCAGCAGGCGCGGCAGCGCCATGCACAGGCCAATGTCGGCGAACACGAGAAATTGCTGGCGATGATCCGCCGCCGTGTGGCCCAGGAGGTCAGCCCACTGGCGGACCAGCGCCTGGCGGAATCGCGGCTGTATTCCGCCGTCAACGAGTTGTCAGCCGCCACCCAGGCGCTGCAAAACGCGCTGGCGCAACTGGGGCAACTGACTGGGCAGACGGTCATGGAATTCGACCCCTGGGGCTACACGGAAGCGACCAGGCCCGACGGCCTGCCCGGCGATCTGGTGCAGATGATCGACCGCGCCCTGGCGCACTCCCCGACGCTGCGCCGCTTGAATTTCGAGGCCCAGGCCGCGAATGCCGACATCGACAGCAAGCGCTCGGCGTATATGCCGCAACTGTCACTACGCCTGGAGAGCAGCCACGGCGACACGTCGGACAACCGTGCCCTGCTGGTTCTGCTGGCACAACCGGGCGCGGGGCTATCGGCGAAATCCGGCGTCGATGCTGCTTTTCACCGCCGCGAAGCCACGCGGCAGGCCGTGGAAACGGCGCGGCGCGATGCGCGCGAACGGGTCTCCCTGGACTGGAACGAATGGACGGCGGCGCGCTCGCGTCTGGACAACGCGGAACAGGTACGCAGCACCTCGGTCGAGGTTTCCGAGTCCTACGCCCGCCAGTACACCGCAGGGCGCAAGACCTGGCTGGATGTGCTCAATGCCGTGCGCGAAACCACCCTGGCGGAACTGGCCCTGGTGGACGCGAGAAGCCAGATGCAGGCGGCGGTGCTGCGTCTGAAGGCGCTGACCGGGGGCTTGGGTCTGGATGCGAAATAGCCTTGTAGCCCGGATGCAGCGCAGCGGAATCCGGGAATCACACGACGCAACATCCCGGATTCCTGCGCCGCATCCGGGCTACGACTCGCTACAACTCGCCTCGCCCCGATAACGACCTGGATTTCCGATGAATGAAAACCTATCCCCCCTGATCGACCGCGCCGCCCGTCTGGCGGGCCAGCGGGTTGTCGGCGGACGCCTCGATGAATTGGCAAATTTGCCGGAAGGATTGAACGCGACCGCGCAATTCATTACCGCCTGGCGCGTGGTCGGCCTCGATGGCACTCCCGCCCATCTGGCTGACCCAACGCCCGCCGATCTGCCATTGGCCGCTTGGCAGCCAGAGCAGGGCTGGTTTCTCCTGCAAGGCCGTGGGGCGGATGGCGCCTGGCGCGGCGAGGCGCTGGATGGCGCGGCGCTGAGCCTGGCCTCGCTCGACAACGCTGAATGCCTGTCCCTGCCGCGCCGTTCCGAAGGCGCCGCCGCCGCGCCGCGCGCCTTCGGCCTGGTGCGGCAAGCCTTGTTCGCGCGCAAGGGCATCTTCATCGAGGCAATTCTGGCCACCGGCCTGGTCAATCTGCTGACCCTGGGCACGGCGCTCTACAGCATGCAGATATTCGACCGGGTGATTCCCAACCAGGGTTTTCAGACCCTGTGGGTGCTCACCGTGGGCGTCGCGCTGGCGGTGAGCCTGGAATTCCTCCTGAAACAGGTGCGCAGCCACATGGTGGACCGCACCTGCAACGTCATCGACCACGAGCTTTCCGAGTGGTTTTTTGGCCGTATGCTGGGTATTCGCATGGAGGCGCGGCCGGCCTCGGTGGGCACGCTGGCGGCACAAGTAAAAGGCTTCGAGATGGTACGCGGGGTGCTCGCCTCGACCTCGCTGTTCGTGCTGGCCGATGTGCCGTTCGCGCTGTTCTTCATTCTGGTGATCTTCCTGGTCGGCGGCTGGGTGGCACTGGTGCCGCTGATTGCGCTGCCTGTCGCGCTGGGTGCCGGCTTGATCTTTCAGCATCTTATCCAGAAACACACCCGCGACAACCTGGCCGCCAACAACCGCAAGGCCGGCCTGCTGGTGGAAGCCGTGGATGGCGCGGAATCGCTCAAGGCCAACAGTGCGGAATGGAAGATGCAGGGGCGCTGGAATGCCCTGGTATTGGAAGCCAGCGCATCGGATCAGGAAATTCGCACTTATTCCGCGCTGGCGCAGAACCTTACCGTGGCCTTGCAGCAGTTCAGCTATATCGGCCTGATCGCCACCGGCGCCTGGCTGGTCACCGAGAACCTGCTGACCATGGGCGGCCTGCTCGCCTGCTCCATCATCAGCAACCGCGCCTTGATGCCCATCGTGCAACTGCCCGGCGTGATGGTGCAGTGGGCGCATGCGCGCGCCGCCATCGAGGGGCTGGACAAGATCATCGCCCTGCCCAGCGAGGTGGATGGCGCCGAGCACGCCCTGGTGCCGCAGTCGCTGGACGGCGCCATCAAGTTCGAGCGGGTGCGCTTCACCTACGGCATGGCAAAACGCCTGGCGCTGGAAGTGGAACGCCTGGAGATCAAGCCGGGCGAACGCATCGGCATGATCGGCCCGATCGGCTCGGGCAAAAGTACGCTGCTGAAACTCGCCTCCGGCCTGTATCGCCCGAACGAGGGCAAGTTGTTCTTGAGCGGCATGGACATGGCGATGCTCACTCCGGCCGCACTGCGCGAAGCCGTGGGCTACCTGCCGCAGGAAGCGCGCCTGTTCAGCGGCAGCCTGCGCGACAACCTGCTGCTCGGCCTGCCCGACCCCGGCGACGAGGCCATCCTGGAAGCCGCCCGCAAGAGCGGCCTGATCGACCTGATCGCCGGCCAGCCGAAAGGCCTGGGCCTGGAAATCACCGAGGGCGGGCGCGGCGTTTCCGGCGGACAGAAACAACTCATCGCACTCACCCGATTGCTCCTGGCGAAGCCGTTGGTCTGGCTGCTGGACGAACCCACCGGTGCGATGGACGCCGACAGCGAGGCCCGCGTGGTGGCGCTGTTGAAATCAGTACTCGGCAGCCAGGAGAGCGCCATCGTCGCCACCCACAAGACCGCCTTGCTGCCCCTGTTCACCCGCCTGCTGATGGTGCAGAACGGCCGCATCGTCATGGACGGCCCGCGCGACGAGGTCATGGCGAAGCTGTCAGGCAAGGCTACGAATTGAATGAATTTGGAGATGGATCATGATTCACCGCACTGAACCCGGCGTCAGCCGCGCCAGCCGACTGCTGCTCTGGGCAAGCATTACCACGGTCGCCGGCTTTCTCATCTGGGCCAATTGGGCGGAGCTGGACACCATCACCCGCGCCACCGGCCAGGTCATCGCCAGTTCACGCAACCAGGTGATTCAGACGCCTGAAGGCGGTGTCCTGGAAAGCATGCTGGTGCGAGAAGGCGATGCCGTGAAACGCGGCCAGGTGCTGTTTCGTTTCGACCAGACCCGTGCCGGCGCCGGCCACAAGGAAAGCCAGGCCAAGGCGGCCGCGCTGCGGGCGGCAGTGGCCCGCTTGCAGGCCGAGGTATTCGGCGGCGAACCGCACTTCAAAGGCCTCTCCGGCTTCCCCGAATTGCAGGCCAACCAGCGCGCGCTGTTCAATCGCCGCCAGGCCGCCATTCAGGAGGAAGTCGCCGCCCTGGAGAATTCGCTCGCGCTGGTGAAAAGCGAACTCGACATGAACCTGCCGCTGCAAAAGAGCGGCGATGTCAGCCGTGCCGAAGTGCTCAAGTTGCAGCGCCAGGTGGCGGACGTTCAGGGCCAGATCACCAATCGCCGCAACAAGTATTTCCAGGACGCCCAGGCCGACCTGGCCAAGGCGCAGGAAGAACTGGAATCGGTGGAACAGGTGCTCGCCCAGCGCCGCGAACAACTGGCCTACACCGAGGTACGCGCGCCGATGGATGGCGTGGTGCGCAACGTGCGCCTCACCACGCAGGGCGGGGTCGCCAAACCAGGCGATGAAATCCTGCAAATCGTGCCGCTGGAAGACGACCTCATCGTCGAGGCCAAAGTGCGCCCGGCCGACATCGCCTTCATCAAACCCGGCCTGCCCGCCACGGTGAAACTCGATGCCTACGACTATTCCATTTACGGCTCCTTGCAAGGCGCGGTGAGCTATATCAGCGCGGACACCCTGAATGAAGAAACGCGCGCGGGCGACATGGCTTATTACCGTGTGCAGGTAAAAACCCGCGACCACAATCTTTCCAGCCGCACCAACGAACGCATCGACATTCAGCCCGGCATGACCGCCACCGTGGAAATCAAGACCGGCCGCCAGACGGTGTTGCGCTATCTCACCAAACCCATCACAAAAACCCTGGATGAGTCGCTCGGGGAACGCTGATTAATCGGCAATATCATTTCGAACACCCATCCAGACCGCGCGCCAGATCGTTCTGTAAATCCACCACCGCTTCCAGGCCCACCGCGATGCGGATGAGGCCATCATTGATGCCGGCGGTGGCGCGTTGTTCCGGGGTCAGGCGGCTGTGGGTGGTGCTGGAGGGGTGGGTGATGGTGGTGCGGGTGTCGCCGAGGTTGGCGGTGATGGACATGACCTGGGTGGCGTCGATCACTTTCCAGGCGGCGCTCTGGCCCCCCGCGACCTCGAAGGCGACGATGCCGCCGCCGGTCTTCTGCTGGCGCATGGCGAGTTCGTGTTGCGGGTGCGAGGGCAGGCCGGGGTAGAGCACGCGCGTGACCTTGGGCTGTGCTTGCAGCCAGGTCGCCAGCACCAGGGCATTCTCGGAATGTGCCCGCATTCTCAGGCCCAGCGTCTCCAGGCCCTTGTGCAGCACCCAGGCGTTGAACGCCGAGAGGGTCGGGCCGGCGGTGCGCAGGAAAGTGTAGACGCCTTCCATCAGGTCTTTATTTCCCAGCACGGCGCCGCCCAGCACCCTGCCCTGCCCGTCCAGATACTTGGTGGCGGAGTGGATGACGATGTCGGCACCGAGTTCCAGCGGGCGTTGCAGGATCGGGGTGCAGAAGCAGTTGTCCACCGCCAGCCAGGCGCCGTTGGCATGAGCGATGTCGGCCAGCGCCTGGATGTCGCTGACCTCTGTGAGCGGGTTGGAGGGCGACTCGAGGAAGAACAGGCGCGTGTTGGGCTTGATGGCCGCGCGCCATTCCTCGGGGTCGGTGGGCGAGACGAAGGTGGTCTCGATGCCGAAGCGGCCGAGGATGTTGTTGAACAGTTGCACCGTGGAACCGAAGATCGAGCGCGAGGCGACCACATGCTCGCCGGCTTTCATCAGGCCCATCACCGTGGCGAGGATGGCCGCCATGCCGGAGGCGAAGGCGACGCATCGCTCGGCGCCTTCGAGGGCGGCGAGGCGTTCCTCGAACATGGAAACACTGGGATTGGTGAAGCGCGCGTAGATCGGCCCGGCCTCGGCGCCGGAAAAACGCGCGGCGGCCTCGGCGGCGCTGGTGAAAACGAAGCTGGAGGTGAGATACATCGCCTCGGAATGCTCGTTGAACTGGCTGCGCACAGTGCCGGAGCGGACGGCCAGGGTTTCCGGCTGAAGGGGCTCATTCATGATGGGTATCCGTATGACGTAGGTTGGGCAAAGCGTAGCGTGCCCAACATTGCGGCGGTGTGTTGGGCACGCTGCGCTTTGCCCAACCTACTTGTTTATTCGCTTTCCGCCAGATTCAGGTCCATCTGCCGAGTGGAGGGTGTGGGGGTGGTGGGAATGTCGCCGTTTCTCTGGCCTTCCAGACGGGCAAGGTATTCCTCGCTGACGTCACCGGTGATGTAGCAACCATCGAAACAGGAGGAGTCAAAGCGCGTCAACTTGGGGTTGACCTTACGCACGGCGCTGATGAGGTCGGCCAGATCCTGGTAGATCACGGCATCGGCACCCAGTTCGCGAGCGATTTCCTCGTCGTTGCGGCCGTTGGCCAGCAGTTCCGCGCGGGTCGGCATGTCGATGCCGTAGACATTGGGAAAGCGCACCGGCGGCGAAGCGGAGGCGAAGTAGACCGACTTGGCGCCCGCCTCGCGCGCCATCTGGATGATTTCCCGGCTGGTGGTGCCGCGCACGATGGAATCGTCCACCAGCAGCACATTCTTGCCCTGAAATTCGATACCGATGGCGTTGAGCTTCTGACGCACCGACTTCTTGCGCTGGGACTGGCCCGGCATGATAAAAGTGCGGCCAATATAGCGGTTCTTGATAAATCCCTCGCGGTAAGGTACACCGAGCTGGTTCGCCAGCTGCAGGGCGCTGGGGCGGCTGGTGTCTGGAATCGGGATGACCACATCGATATCCAACTCGCCAAACTCACGCCTGATTTTATCAGCCAGGCTGACGCCCATGCGCAAGCGGGTTTCATACACCGAAATGCCGTCAATGACCGAATCCGGGCGCGCCAGATACACATATTCGAAAATACAGGGGTTGAGTGCGCTGGTTTCGGCACACTGCTGGCTGAAGAAGCTGCCGCTCTCATCGATCAGAACGGCTTCACCAGGTTCGATATCACGAATCAACTTGTAACCCAGCACATCCAGCGCAACACTTTCGGAGGCCACCAGATATTCCGGACCATTTTCAGTCTCGGCACGGCCGACCACCAGCGGACGAATCCCGTGGGGGTCGCGGAAGGCCACCAGGCCATAGCCGGAAATCATTGCCACCACGGCATAAGCGCCGCGGCAACGGCGATGCACCCCGGCAACGGCCTTGAAAATGGCCTCGGGATCGAGCCGGTCGTTGTAGGTGCAGGCATGCAGTTCATGCGCCAGCACATTGAGCAGCACTTCCGAATCCGACGTGGTATTGATATGGCGCAGATCGAGGCGGTACAGATCCTGACGCAACTGGTCCGCATTGGTCAGATTGCCGTTATGAGCCAGTACGATGCCAAATGGAGAGTTAACGTAAAAAGGCTGGGCTTCGGCAGACGAAAAAGCATCGCCAGCAGTAGGATATCGTACGTGGGCAATCCCCATATTTCCCAGCAGGGAACGCATGTTGCGGGTTCGGAAGACATCCGCGACCAGGCCATTG
>JAURYL010000075.1 GCA_030653935.1 Pseudomonadota bacterium | reverse complement strand
CTTTGGAAAAGGGGGGTTCCCGCTTGAACCTTCTGTGGGCGGCCTGCATCCGGGGGCTACCTGGAAACGCTCGTGCTTCGTGCCATTCATGTTTCCTGAAAGCACGGCCATAACCCGGCCGGGATCAGGAAGTCTGAAGTTATTTCGTACCCGTTCCTAGGGGGCGCCAGCCTTATTCCTCGGCGTGATGGCTTTTCTTATCGGAAGAAATCCGGTCCATCACCGCGAACAGCACGCCGGATACCACGAAGGTCATGTGGATGCCCACCTTCCAGGCTAATTGCTCGTTGGTCATGGACTCCACGTGCATGAAGGCTTTCAGCAGTTCGATACCGGAAATGGCGACGATGGAGCCGATCAGCTTCATCTTCAATTCCGCGAAGCCGACATGGCCCATCCAGGCGGGGCGATCCTCGTGGTTGTCCAGATCCAGGCGGGACACGAAGTTCTCGTAGCCGGCGAAGACGATGATGATGATGAGGTTGCCCACCATCACCACGTCGATCAGCGACAGCAGGCCGATGATGACCTCGCCGCTGTCCGCCGTGAATACCAGCGGCACGAAGTGGATGAACTCCTTGGCGAACTTCACCAGCAGCAGGCCCAGGGCCAGCACCAGGCCCAGGTAGAGGGGGGCGAGCAGCCAGCGGCTGCCGAAGATCAGGGATTCGAGTTGGTGTTCCAGTTTTTTCATGCGAGCGGTTCCTTGCGTTTACGTGTGGCGATCAGGCTGGCCGCGACCGAGGACGTGAGAATGATAAAAACAATGCCCAGCGCGATGCCGATGGGTACCTTGTAGTACTCGACGATCAGCATCTTGGTGCCGACGAACATCAAAACCATCGCCAGGCCATATTTGAGCAGGTGGAAACGGCCATTGAGGTCGGCCATGAGGAAGTACAGCGAGCGCAGACCCATGATGGCGAAGATGTTGGAGGTAAAGACGATGAACGGGTCGGTGGTGATCGCGAAGATGGCGGGAATGCTGTCCACCGCGAAAATCACGTCCGAAGTTTCGATCAGAATCAGCACCAGGAACAGCGGCGTGAACCAGCGCACACCGTCGCGCATGATGGTGAATTTCTCGCCGTGATACTCGTGGGTGATGCGCAGATGCCCGCGCAGCCACTTCAGAATCGGGTTCTTGTTCAGGTCGGCTTCGGTCTCGGCGAAGATCAGCATCTTGAAGCCGGTGATCACCAGGAAGGCGCCGAACAGGTAGAGCACCCAGTGGAACTGCTGCACCAGCCAGGCGCCGCCGAGGATCATGCCGGCACGCATGACGATGGCGCCGAGCACGCCGTAGATCAGCACCCGCCGCTGGTACTCCGCCGGCACCGCGAAGAAGCTGAAGATCATGATGAACACGAAGATGTTGTCCACCGACAGCGACAGCTCGATCAGATAGCCGGTCAGGAACTCCAGCGCCTTGGCGTTGGCCACCTCGCGGCCCAGGGTGCCGTCCAGCCACCACCAGAGCAGGCCGCAGAAGGAGAGCGACAGCGTCACCCAGACGCCCGTCCAGCCCAGCGCTTCCTTGGCGCTGACCCTGTGCGCGGTCTTGCCGCCGAGAACGAACAGATCCAGGGCCAACATGGCCAGGACGAAGGCGATGAATCCCACCCAGAAGGCGGGGGTGACGATGCTGGAGAGTTCCATGAGCAGTCCTGTAGCGCCGGCGTCTCGCCGGCGAAGTTGAAAACGCCGGCAAGACGCCGGCGCTACTAATTACTGACGCACACCGGTGTTGGCCGCTTCCAGGGCGGCGATCCGCTCCTCGATCGGCGGGTGGGTCATGAACAGGCGCTTGAGGCCGCCGCCACCACCGCCGGCGATGCCGAAGGCCGCCAGTTTCTCCGGCAACGGCGCCGGGTGCAGGTTGCCCAGGCGTTTCAAGGCATCGATCATGTTCCGGCGGCCGGCCAGGCTGGCGCCACCGGCGTCGGCGCGGAACTCGCGCTGGCGCGAGAACCACATGACGATGATCGAGGCGAGCAGGCCGAGCACCAGTTCCGCGATGATCATGGTGACGTAGAAGGCCGGCCCGGTGCCGCGCTCGGTCTTGAACACCACCTTGTCGACCAGGTAGCCGATGACCCGCGAGAGGAACATCACGAAGGTGTTCACCACGCCCTGAATCAGCGCCATGGTCACCATGTCGCCGTTGGCGATGTGCGAGACCTCATGCGCCAGCACCGCTTCCGCCTCTTCCTTGGTCATGTTGTTGAGCAGGCCGGTGGACACCGCGACCAGGGAATTGTTCTTGCTCATGCCGGTGGCGAAGGCGTTGACCTCGGGTGAATCGTAGATCGCCACTTCCGGCATCTTGACCCCGGCGGCCTGCGCCTGCCGCGCCACGGTCTGCATCAACCAGAGCTCACCCGGCGTGCTGGGGTCGGTGATGACCTGGGCGCCAACCGATTTTTTCGCCATCCACTTGGAGATGGCGAGCGAGATGAAGGAACCACCGAAGCCCATCACCGCCGCGAAGATCAGCAGGGAACCGAGATTCAGGCCGTTCTCGTTGAGATAAGGCTCCACCCCCAGCAGGCGCATGGTGATCGACAATACGAACACAATGGCCAGGTTGGTGGCGAGGAAAAGGACGATGCGTTTCATGAGTCGCTCCTTGGAGTCAAAAACAGGCTGGCATCCTAGCCTGGACTTATCATCAATAAAATTCGAATATTACTGAGTGTTCGTTCGGAAATTACGAAATGATCAACTATAAGCAACTGCATTATTTCTGGCGCGTGGCCAAAGATGGCGGCGTCACCCGCGCCAGTGAGCGGCTGCACCTGACGCCGCAGACGCTCTCCGGGCAGATCTCCCTGCTGGAAAGCACCTTGGGCGTCAACCTGTTCCGCCGCGTCGGCCGCCGCCTGGAACTGACCGAACAGGGCGAAGTGGCGCTGTCCTATGCCGACGAGATTTTCCGCGCTGGCGGCGAACTGGAAGAAGTGTTGCGCAGCAGTCCGAGCGGCCGCCCGCTGTTGTTCCGGGTTGGCCTCGCCGACGTGCTGCCGAAATCCCTCGCCTATCGTCTGCTCGCCCCCGCCATGCAACTGCCGGAGCCGGTGCACCTCATCTGCCGCGAGGACAAACTGCCGCGCCTGCTCGCCGAACTGGCCATCCACCGCCTCGACCTGGTGCTGGCCGACAGCCCGATGCCGGCCGAGGCCGAGGTCAAGGGCTACAGCCACAAACTCGGCGAATGCGGCGTTTCCCTGTTCGCCACGCCGCAACTCGCGGAACGCCTCCAGGGCGACTTCCCCGCCTGCCTGGAAGGTGCGCCCATGTTGATACCCGGCGAGGGCACCGCCCTGCGCGGCCGCCTGCTGCGCTGGCTGGCGGCGCGTGATGTGCATCCGCGCATCGTCGGCGAGTTTGACGACAGCGCCCTGATGCGCGCCTTCGGCCAGGCTGGCAGCGGCGTCTTCCCGGCACCGTCCCTGATCGCCGAGGAAGTCTGCCAACAGGATGGGGTTCAAGTAATCGGCGAGGCCGAAGTCCTGCTCGAGAGTTTCTACGCCATTTCCGTGGAACGCCGTCTCAGCCACCCGGCGGTGCTTGCCATCCTGCAGGCGGCGAACGAGGAAGTGTTCGCGCGTGCGACCGGGGATCAGGAATAGGCCGGCAAGGTCGTCAGCCTCGGGTCGTCGATGGGTATCCCCACCGCGAAGTGGTAGACCACCTGGTATTGCGTGTCGCCCAGGCCCAGCACCTCGTGGACGGCATCGTCGAAAAAGCAGCCGATGCCGGTGCCGCGCCACCCCGCGGCTTCGGCTTCGAGGCCAAGACAGTGGCCGAGCATGCCCGCTTCCCAGTGGAGATGGCGCCAGGCGGCGGGATTGGCCTGGATCGGGGCGGCGAATTCGGCGATGAAGAGGAAAGTGACCGCGCTGTGCGAGGCGATGTCCTGATGGCAGGAGAGGGTGCGAGCGGTGTTTTCCGCCTTGGCGGCGAGGAGCAGGTGCAGAGGCAGTTCCGGATCGCTTGGGGTCCAGGCGAACATCTCCGGCATGGCCTGTTTCAGGGCGGCGCCGGCGATTTCCGCGCGTGGCAGGGCGTAGAGGCCCGGTTTCAATCCCTCGACACGATGCACCATCAGCACAGGGTGTACGCGCGGTACGCCTGGCCACAGCCGCCAGACCGGGGAGCCGCCCGGAAGGAGGGCGGCGAGCAGGCGGCGGAACACCTCCAGAGGCATCACACTCTTGCCGTCGAAGGCCTGGGCGCTGCGCCGCAGCAGGATGGTTTCCGTGGCGTGGCGGGTTGAACTGGAGGCGACGTGCTTCGCCGCGGAATTCGCCATCGGCGAGGTTTCCGGCAGGGGGCCACGGCTCGCCTCCGCGACTTCCCCGATGACCGGCCACGCGTACATCGGCTTCGGATCGAGCCGGCTGGGCTGGCCGGCCCAGTGATTCCAGTTCGGGGGCGGCGCGGCATCGGCTTGCAGGTTGACGATGACTTCACCTTCCTCGGCTTCAACATCGGCAAAATCGCCGGCGCGATCCAGCCCGAGGCCGGCCGCCACTTGATTCGGCGCCAGCGGCAGCAGGCGTGGATGCCAGCCATGCAGCGCGGCGGCATAGGCGAGGGCGGCGAGCACGTGGCCCAGGTCGAGCTGGCAATAGCGGAAGGCGCGCTCGCCGTATTTCCAGGCTTCACGCCAGGGGATGGAACTGTAGCCGAGCCAGACGCCGGGCTCGGTGAGGTCGTTCCAGGCGCGCCGCTCCAGGCTGTGGTCGCGTGGCTGGTAATGATGCAGACCGTTTTCCAGGCCGGGAACGGCGGCGGCGATCAGCCAGGTTTCAGTTGGGTGCAGGTTGCCCGAGGAGGGATGGGCACGTAGCGACCAGCGGCTTGGGCCGTATTGTTTCCAGGCGGTGATGCCGGCGCACAGGCGCAGCAAAGAGCCGAGGGTCTCCGGGGTGAAGGCGTGCGCGGGGCGGGCTTGGTCGAGTTGCGGCCAGAGGACATGGCGGGCCATGACTTCGCGTGGCAGCGGGGTGACGTGGGTGTCTCGCCAGTGACGGAACGCGTCGGGCTGCGCGTCCCAGTCGAGCGTGCCGGGGCCGGCGGCGTAACGGTCAAGCTGGTGCTTGGTGCGGGCGTGGTAGGCCAGGGTGCTGGCGACGGGATCGGTCAATTCGGGCCTCGTTCGGTGGCGTCGGCCGATGATACCCCCGCCTCCCGTGGCCCGTGGCCGGCTTGCCGCCGGCGTTACTTCTTAACGGCCTTTCGCGCGGGTTTGCACGCTGCGCACCACCGCGGCGACCAGGGCTTCGATTTCATTGCCGGAGAGATACGGGAAGGCGGTCTGCAATTTGTGCATGGCGCGGTAGAAGGCTGCGCCATTATGGCTGTCGGGGTTGCCGAGCAAAGGCGCGAGCAAGGTTTCGGCGAGCATGAAATGCTGGCGTAGTTCCTGGTTGCCGCGACGTTCCTTGAGTCGCGGTTGAGCGGGTGCCTGATCGAGTACTTTCATTATTGTCTCCTTCATCCATCTAGTTCGTTGGTCACGCGATCACGGGTCGCGTGGCGGCAGCTTAGCGCGCCGATATGACGGTGATGTTGCTGGTAGGTTCCTACCCCTCCCCCATCGTAAGGGGCGCGAGTATGCCTTGGTTCGGGGTAATGACTAGGGGAATGGCCGATTTTCTTGATTCAGGTCATGCCAGTCGCGCCCGAACCATTGCCGCGAAGCGCGGCAACAGGCCGGCGGCGATGGGGGTGTCGCACAGCCGGGTGCGAATCTCCCGGCAGTCCTGTCCCGCCGCGCATAGCTGTTGGGCGAGGTGGTGGACATAGGCGTCCATGCGTTCCCGGTTGAATTCCGGGTGGAACTGGATGCCCCAGGCGCAGGTGCCGACGCGGAAGGCATGATGCGGTTCGTAGTCGTTGCCGGCCAGAAGGGTGGCGGCGGGCGGCAGTTCCAGCACGCTCTGGGCATGCACGGCGAGCGCGGGGAATTGATCTGGCAGTCCCTGAAACAGAGGGTCGTCGGCGCAGGCGGGGCGCAGGCGCAGATCGACGCAACCGATCTCGCGTCCCTTCGGGTGAAAGCCGACGCGGCCGCCCATCGCCTCCGCGAGCATCTGGTGGCCGAAGCAGATGCCGAGAAAGGGCACTTCAGCGGCGACCAGGCGCGGCAGCCAGTCCAGCGCGCGGCGCATCCAGGGCAGGCGGTCGGTCAACATCGCGTGGGCGCCGGTCATGAGCACGCCGGCGCAGGCCTCGGGTTCCGGCAACGGCGCGTCGCGCCAGATTTCCAGAATTTCCATCTGCTCGTTGGGAAGCTCCAGGCCGGGCAACAGCCAGGCATCGAAATCGCCGAGGCGGGTGGCGACGTCGGGAAAGGTGCAGCCTGCCTTGAGCAGGATGAAATGTCGTTGGGTCATAATTTATTGGCTTCGAGCCAGGCCGCGATTTCCGCCGCCGGCATGGGTTTGCCGAAATGGTAGCCCTGGAAGGAATGAACGCCCAGGGTGTTCAGGATGGCGGCGGTTTCGCCGTCTTCCACACCCTCGGCGACGATGTGCAGATTGAGCGCCTGGGCCATGCCGGTGATCGCCTGGATCAGGCGCGCGCCTTGCGGGTCGCGGGCGCGGCGGGTGAAGGAAATGTCGATCTTGAGTTCGTCCACCGGCATTTCGTGCAGCTGTGAGAGCGAGGAATAGCCGACGCCGAAGTCATCCACCGCCAGTTTGAAACCGGCGTCGTGCAGGTCGCGCAGGCGCGTCTCCGCGAAATCGACGGCGGACATGGCTACGCTTTCGGTGATCTCCAGCATGATCTTGCCGGGGGCGATTCCGGCGGTATTGGCATCGCGCAGCAGTTGCTCGACACAGTTGGCGAGGAACAGTTGGCGCTTGGAAATGTTGACCGCCAGCGTCAGGTCATGGCCGGCGTCCATCAGCGAGCGGCCCAGGGTCAGGGTGTGCGTGAACACCTGGTCGCCCAGTTCGGCGATCAGGCCGAGATTTTCCGCCATCGGGATGAAGGTGGCCGGGGAGACCCAGCCGAGCTCCGGGTCATGCCAGCGAGCCAGGGCTTCGAGGCCGACCGCACGGTGTGTGCGGGCGTCCACCAGCGGCTGGAACCAGGTCTGGATGGCGCCGTTGTTGATGGCGGCGGCGAGTCGGCTCTGGATGTACAGGTCTTTCTTGCCCAGCCCCTTCCGGGTCATGTCGGCAAAGAACTGCACCATGTTGCGGCCCTGGGACTTGGCGTGGAACATGGCCCGGTCGGCTTGCGAGAGCAGGACGTCGACGTCATCACCATCATCGGGGAAGACGGTGAAACCCATACTGAAAGTGACCGGCAGGCTGTGATTGTCGATGCTCACCGGCTCGCGGCTGGATTCCGAAAGTTTGTCGGCGACATGGCGAATCTCGTCGACGCCAGGCATGTCGGGCAACAGGACGACGAACTCGTCGCCGCCCCAGCGCGCCAGGGTGTCACCGGTGCGCAGCACCGTGCGCAGGGCGTTGGCGAAGGCGACCAGCAACTGGTCGCCGGCCTTGTGGCCGAGGGCGTCGTTGATGTTCTTGAAGTGGTCGAGGTCGATGAAGCCGATGCCGACCCGGCTGTGCTCGCGCGTGGCCAGACGCAGCGCGACCTTGAGGCGGTCTTCCAGCAGCACGCGATTGGGTAGCCCGGTGAGCGCGTCGTGCAGGGCCATGTGGGTGATGTGTTTTTCCTGGAGATAGGTCTGCGTGATGTCGCGCAGAACACCGCGCACATGGGTGACCGCGCCGTCTTCCAGCGCGTTCTTGACCGGGACGAAACGGCATTCCAGCCAGGAACTGGAACGCGGGGATTTGCCGATGCGCAGGCGCAGGGTCAGCAGGTCTTTCTCGCCGCTGAACAGCAGCGCGATCTGGTGTTGCAGGTCTTCCTGGTCCTCCGGTTCGAAGCAAGGGAAAAACTCGCGCGTGTCGGCATTCGGCCCCATCAGGGTGTCCCAGGCGGGCGAGGCGCGCAGCAAGTTGCCGTCCACATCGAGTTCGACCACGGCCTCTTCCAGCATCTCCAGGGTTTGCAGGTAGGCGCGCGATTCCTCGTCGCGCTCCTCGCTGGCCTGCATCAGCCCCCGTAATTGGAGCAGCAGGGCGCCGACTTCGTCGTGATCGCCGGCGGCACTATCGAGGGCGGCGTCGGTTTCCTTGTCCAGGCGATGCAACCGGCCGAAGCGGTCGGCGGCCTGCGACAGCCCCCGCACGCGCGCGACCGTGCGGCGCAGCCAACTCCCGAGCGCGAGCCAGAGCGTCAGCCCCAGTATGGCCGTCAGAGCGATGCCGGCGAGGGCGAACTGGAGAGGGGAGAGCGCCTGCGACAACATTTGCCGGATAGTCAGACGGATGTTCGGTGGGGCGAGAAGCAGGTCGTGCTCGGCGACGCCGCCGCCGGCATCCGCGCCCTGGCGCGGTCGTCCGCCCGCGATTTCGCCGCGGGCGTGGGTGACACCGTCGATGCTGAGTGTCAGCTCGATGGCGGGGCCGGAGAGATCGGCCAGCAGACGGTTGTCGATGCTTTTCAGCAGGAACAGGGTGCCGTGCTTGCCATGCAGTCCCAACCAGATCGGTGTGCGCAGCACCCGGTGCAGATGCTGGTGGTGGGCGCTGAAATACCAGTTCGGGTGCTTCTTCACGGAGAGAAAACCTCGTTCCTCGGCTTCCTCCCCGTGGCTGAATAGCAGTGTGCCTGCGTTGTCCGTCACCGCCACGGTATCGAAGCGGAAACCCTCGCCCTGGGCATTGATGTAGGCGCGCAGTTTGTCCCAACGGATGTCGTCGCCGCTTTCCAGCATGCGGTTATAGGTGATCTGGGTGGCGAGCGCTTCCGCCTCGCGTTGCCAGCGCGCATAGCGGGCTTCCAGCTTGGCCGCGATATCCGCGGTGTTGCGCGCGGCCTGTTCACTTTGCAGCGCGCCATTGGCGTAAAACCAGGCCAGGCTGAACAGGGCCGACGAAAGGCCGCCGATGATCAGGAAGATCGCGATCGCGCGCCGACCGGCCTGGCGCGCGATGCTGTCGCTGGCTGAGTGCGGGTGGGGCATGGCTTTACTGGCCACGGCCGGTCCAGCGGCCATCAATGAAATCCGCATAGCGAAGCCTGGCCGCCGCCGGGTCGTCGCCGTTGATGGCATGGAAGAAGGCCTCGCTGTTGCGTATCGCCTCCTCGCTGAAACCGCCGTCGGGGCTGTAGATGTCCTTGTGCGCCGCGAGGAAATTCTCCAGCGCCTGCTTTTCCTCGCCTTCCGACAGGCCCAGGCGCGCCACGATGGCGCGCGCGTTGTTTTTCGCCATCCAGCGCAGGGTGTCGCGCAGGGCGCTGCTCATCATCCGGGCCTTGTCCGGTTGGCGGCGCAGGGTTTCGCTGTCGGCGGCGAGCTGGGTGTAGAGGAAACGCCCGCCCAGGTGCTTCCTGGCCACTTGTGGATCATGCAGATCGGCCAGACGCCAGGCGAGCTGGTTGTTCTCCAGCAGGGTCGCGGCCGGCTCGTTGACGACAATGGCGTCGACCAGCCCGGAGCGCAGCGCGGCGCTGTAGTCGGCCAGGTTCTGCCCGGCATGGACGAAGTTGACTTCATCGCGGTTGACGCCGTTGCGCATGAGCAGATATTCCGCGACCTGGCGCGCGGTGGATTTGCCCTGTTTGCTGCCGCTATGGGTACCGATGCTGCGGCCGCGCAGATCGGCGGGTTCGCGAATCCGCTGTTTCAGATCCTGGCGCGCCATCAATACATAGGCGGGTGCCTGGGTGAGGGCGGCGATGGAGACCAGGTTCGGATTGGTAAGTCGTACCCCGGCCAGCGCCGGCATGCCCAGAGCGGCGAAATCGCTGTTGCGCTCGATCATGTCTTTCAGCGCCAACGGCCCGCCGCCGAAATGGCGCAGGATCAGGACGAAGCCGGCCTTGCGGTCGGCGCCGATGCGCGACACCAGTTCCAGGGGCAGATAAGGCGCGGCGTTGGGGCCGGGCATGGCCACGACGATGCGCATGGGTTCACTCGCCGCCGCCGGGTGTACCCCCGCGAGCAGCGCGAAGAGCAACGAAAACAGGGTCCGGGAGAGCAGCACTGTTGCGCTGGCCTGACGTGACATGGGGGGCTCCTCCTTGTGTGTGTCTGGTTATCGGCAGGCATGCGGTAAAATTTACCCCTTCCTCCATTGGCGTATTCCACCATGTCCGGCAACTCGATAGGTCTTGTTTTTTCCGTCACTTCCTTCGGCGAATCGCACGGCGCCGGCATCGGCTGCGTGGTGGACGGCTGCCCGCCCGGACTTGCCCTGCGCGAAGCGGATATCCAACTTGATCTGGATCGACGCCGCCCCGGCACTTCCCGCCACGTCACCCAGCGGCGCGAATCCGATACCGTGGAAATTCTCTCCGGCGTGTTCGAGGGCAAGACCACCGGTAGCCCCATCGCCCTCCTGATCCGCAACGAGGACCAGCGCAGCAAGGATTACGGCAACATCGCCGAGACCTTCCGCCCCGGTCACGCCGACTACACCTACGACCAGAAATACGGCTTCCGAGATTATCGCGGCGGAGGACGCTCCTCGGCGCGGGAAACCGCCGTGCGGGTGGCGGCGGGAGCGATCGCGAAAAAGTGGTTGTTCGAGAAGTACGGCACCGTGATTCGCGGCTGGCTGGCGCAACTCGGCCCCATCGTCGTGCCGTTCAAGACATGGGACAGCGTGCCGGAGAATCCCTTCTTCGCGCCCGACCCGGACGCCGTGGCCGCTTTGGAAACTTATATGGACGAATTGCGCCATTCCGGCGATTCGGTCGGCGCCCGCATCAACGTGGTGGCGGAAAACGTGCCGGTGGGCCTGGGCGAGCCGGTGTACGACCGTCTCGACGCCGACCTGGCGCATGCCTTGATGAGCATCAACGCGGTGAAGGGTGTGGAGATCGGCGACGGTTTCGCGGTGGTGGCGCAACTGGGCACCGAACATCGCGACGAGATGACCCCGCAAGGCTTTCTCTCCAACCATGCCGGCGGCGTGCTTGGTGGTATTTCCAGCGGCCAGGACATCACCGCGTCCATCGCCATCAAACCCACCTCCTCGCTGCGTATTCCTGGCCGCTCGATCAATCGCCAGGGCGAACCCATCGAAGTGGTGACCCAGGGTCGTCACGACCCCTGCGTCGGCATTCGCGCCACCCCCATCGCCGAGGCCATGCTGGCCATCGTGCTGATGGATCATGCCCTGCGGCAACGGGCGCAGAACGCCGACGTGCGCTGCCCGACGCCGGCGATACCGGGCCATGTGGAGGACTGATCATGGGCAATGCGCTGGAAAAAACCGCTGAATTCACCCCCGAGGCCTATCTGGCCTGGGAGTCGGAGCAAAGCGAGCGGCACGAATATTTGAACGGCGAGGTGTTCCTGATGACCGGGGCGACCACGACACACAATGTGATCGGCGGCAACTTTCTCGTCGCGCTGAGAAACGGCCTGCGCGGCAAGCCCTGCCGGATCTACATGGCGGACGTGAAACTGCGGGTGGAAACCAGCAACTGCTACTTCTACCCGGACCTGATGGTCACCTGTTCCGCCGACGACAGACGGCAACCGCTGGTGCAGTCCGAGCCCACCGTGGTGGTCGAGGTACTTTCCGACTCCACCGCCGGCTACGACCAGGGCACGAAATTCGCGGCCTACCGGCAACTGTCCACGCTGCGTGAATATGTGCTGGTCGCCCAGGAGGACGCGCGGGTGCTGGTCTACCGTCGCGGCGAGGGGGTTGAGTGGATCGTGCATCCCTACGGCGCCGGGGAAACCGTGTCGCTGCCCAGCCTGGAGTTGAACATTCCGGTCGATGTGATCTACGAAGACGTCGATTTTGATTCCCTGTAGCGCCGGCTTTATGGCCCGAAGGGCCGGTATCCTTCAGGGCCAGCCGGTCATATCTAGATGGATGCTCCGACGATGAAAAAAGGCCGTAGGAGCGTCCGCTTGCGGCGCGAATTTGATCTGGCTCCCACGCTCCAGCGTGGGAGCACTTCCCGACGCTCCAGCGTCGTTTACCCCTGGACGCTGGAGCGTCCAAGGCGGGTTCCCACGCTGGAGCGTGGGAACCAGGTCAAAGTCTAGATGGATGCTCCGACGATGAAAAAAGGCCGTAGGAGCGTCCGCTTGCGGCGCGAATTCCCATGCTCCGCTTGCGGCGCGAATTTGATCTGGCTCCCACGCTCCAGCGTGGGAGCACTTCCCGACGCTCCAGCGTCGTTTACCCTTG
>JAURYL010000072.1 GCA_030653935.1 Pseudomonadota bacterium | reverse complement strand
CTTTGGAAAAGGGGGGTTCCCGCTTGAACCTTCTGTGGGCGGCCTGCATCCGGGGGCTACCTGGAAACGCTCGTGCTTCGTGCCATTCATGTTTCCTGAAAGCACGGCCATAACCCGGCCGGGATCAGGAAGTCTGAAGTTGATTGCCGCCACCCTGTAGCGCCGGCGCACCCGCAAGGGGTAGGCCGTGGTTGTAATGCCGCCAAAACCCTGGCGGCAACAACCACGCTCTCTCGCCGGCTTCGTTCTTCCAATCAGCCCTACGAAGCCGGCGAGACGCCGGCGCTACATAGTCGGGTTACGGCTGCGCCTAACCCGACCTACAGGTGGGTCGGCGTAGGTCGGGTTAGCGGCTTCATCGCGTAACCCGACATCCGGCCGTATCAACAAAAAGCCCGCGATCGCGGGCTTTTTGTATTTCGACACGGGCGCGTCAACGCCGTCGCGGGTCCGCCGGCTACAGCTCCAGCAGCAGGCGCGCCGGGTCTTCCAGGGCATCTTTCACCGCTTTCAGGAAACTGACCGCCTCACGTCCGTCGACGATGCGGTGATCGTAGGAGAGCGCCACGTACATCATGGGGCGGATGACGACCTGGCCGTTTTCGGCGATGGGGCGATCCTGAATCTTGTGCAGGCCGAGCACGCCGGATTGGGGTGGGTTGAGGATGGGCGTGGAGAGCAGGGAGCCGAAAACGCCGCCATTGGAAATGGTGAAAGTGCCGCCTTCCATTTCCTCCAGGCCGAGTTCCAGGCTATTGGCGCGGCGACCGAAATTGGCGATCTGTTTTTCCACGGTGGAGAAACTCATGTGCTCGGCGTTACGCAGAATGGGCACCACCAGGCCACGCTCCGAACTGACCGCGATGCCGACGTCGCAGAAGTCGTGGTAGAGGATATCGCGCCCGTCGACGCTGGCGTTGACCAGTGGATAAGCCTTGAGCGCCTGGCACGCGGCCTTGGTGAAAAAGGACATGAAGCCCAGCTTGACCCCGTGCTCTTTCTGGAAGCGCTCTTGATACTTCGCGCGCAAGTCCATCACCGGCTGCATGTTGATCTCGTTGAAGGTGGTCAACATGGCGGCGCTGTTCTGCGCTTCCTTGAGGCGTTCTGCGATACGTTGGCGCAAGCGGCTCATCCGCACCCGCCGTTCTTCGCGTTTCAAACTTTCCGTGCCTTTCGGGCAGGGCGGGCAGTCGCCGCCGCGCGCGACCACCGCGGGTTGCGGCTTTTCCGGAGCGTCCAGACGCGCGTGTTCACGACGCGCCGAGGGTGGCAGCACCGCCGCGACCACGCTATCCGGCGCAGTCCTCGGCAGCGGCGACGGGACGGGTTCCGGCGTCGCCACTGACGCGGTGACAGGCTCCGCTGCTGGAGGCGCCTCCGGGCTGGCGGCGGCGCGCGCCTCCGTGTCGATCAGCGCCAGGACATCACCCGCCTTCACCTCGCCGCCGACCGGCACCCGGATTTCCGCGAGCACGCCATCCGCAGGCGCCGCCACTTCCAGGATTACCTTGTCGGTTTCCAGTTCGAGCAGGGTCTCGTCGCGCCGCACCGCATCGCCGGCTTGTTTGCGCCAGGCGAGGAGCGCGCCGCTCTGCACGGATTCGGACATTTCAGGCGTTTTTACTTCGATCATCATGGCGGATACCCAGGCTGTGGCACGGAAGCCCGGAAGCATGCCCGCATTTTGTGCGTCGCGGAAGATGGAATGCGGCGGCCGCCGCGCGGAAGCGATTTTCCCCTACTCATGGCGTGGCTGACGCTGGCGCCAAGCCCGGGTAATCTGCGCCTGCCCGCGATCCGCGGGGTTTGCGTGAGGAGTGAATATGAGTGATCCCATCGTTGCGGGAAAGGAACCGATCGAAGCCAATCTGGAACCGGGCGAATACTGGTGGTGCAGCTGCGGCCGCTCCAAGAACCAGCCTTATTGCGATGGCTCGCATGCGGGCACGGAATTCACCCCGATGCCGTTCAAAGTGGAAGTCGCCGGTCCCGTCTGGCTGTGCAGCTGCAAGCATTCCGCCAACCCGCCTTACTGCGATGGCGCCCACGAGTTGCTCGACTGAGGCTGGAGCGGGCAATGGACGAAGCCCTTCGCGAACTCCTGGATTTCTGGTTCTCGCCGCGCATGCGGCCACGCTGGTTCGCCGCCACCCCGGCGCTGGATAATGAAATCCGCGAGCGCTACGCGGCCCTCTGGCGCCACGCCGCCGCCGGCGAGCTGGCGGCCTGGCAAGAAAGTCCGGAAGGCGCCCTGGCCCTGGCCATCGTGCTCGACCAGTTGCCCCTGAACATGTATCGCGGCAAGCCGGAGTCGTTCTCGACCGAGGCCCAGGCGATCGCGGTCGCCAAGCGGGCGATCGCGCTCGGCCATGATCGTAAGCTCGACCACGATGCCCTGCTGTTTCTCTACATGCCCTTGATGCACAGCGAGAACCTGGATGATCAGGATCGCTCGGTCGAACTGTTCCGTGCCGCCGGCCTCGACACCCGCTATCCGGAACATCACCGGAGCATCGTCCGTCGCTTCGGTCGCTTCCCCCATCGCAACGCCATACTCGGCCGCGTCGGCAGCCAGGCGGAACACGATTACCTCGCTTCCGACGAAGCATTCATGGGCTGATGTGACGATGAAACCTTTTGCCGAATCCTGCGAGCAGAACCGCGACCCGATTCTGGCGGTCCTGCGCGAGGCTTTCGCCGACCGGCGGCGGGTGCTGGAAATCGCCAGCGGCACCGGTCAGCACGCGGTCTACTTCGCCGGGGCGCTACCGCACCTGAATTGGCAGACCAGCGAATTGCCGGAGAACCATGCCGGCATCCAGGCCTGGCTGGACGAGGCACGTCTGGTCAACGTGTTGCCGCCGCTGGGGCTCGACGTCAACGCGACGGACTGGCCGGTGGCGACGGTTGACGCCATCTTCAACGCCAACACCGTGCACATCATCGCCTGGCCGGCGGTACAGCGGCTGTTCGCCGGCATCGGCCGGTTGCTGGAAGTGGGCGGCATCGTCTGCATGTACGGGCCGTTCAACTATGGCGGCCAGTTCACTTCGGAAAGCAACGCGCGCTTCGACGTCTGGCTGAAATCGCGCGACCCGAACAGCGGCGTGCGCGACTTCGAGGCGCTCGACCGCCTCGCCGAGGCACAGGGGCTGCGCCTGGAACAGGATGTGGCCATGCCCAGCAACAACCGCATCCTGATCTGGCGGCGGCACCGCGCCAGTTGAACCTACAGCCAGCCCGGATTCGGCGCGGTGCAATCCGGGGAACACACTTGATGGGTCCGGCATAAATTGACCATACGTTTGATCGAATCCATCGCCGAGGTACCGGCGGCGCGGTGGGACGCCCTGGTGGCCAGCTGTGTCGCCGGCAATCCGTTCCTGTCCCACGCCTTTCTGCTGGCCCTGGAGGCTTCCGGCTGCGCCAGTCCGGCCACCGGTTGGCGTTCGCAATTCCTGACCAGCTGGCGGGATGACGTTCTGGTGGGCGCCCTGCCCCTCTATGCCAAAACGCATTCCTGGGGCGAATTCGTGTTCGACTGGGCCTGGGCCGAGGCCTACCAGCGCGAGGGCCTGCGTTATTACCCGAAGCTGGTGAGCGCGGTGCCGTTCACGCCGGTGACGGGCGCCCGGCTGCTAGCGGCGACCCCGGAACTGCGAGATGAGCTGATTGCCGCCGCCCTGGAACTGGCGCGAGAGAGCGGCGCCTCCGGCCTGCATTGCCTGTTTCCCACGGAAGCCGAGGCGCTGGCCATGCAAGGACAAGGCATGCTCTTGCGCAAGGGCGTGCAGTTCCATTGGCGCAATCCCGGATATACCGACTTTGCCGATTACCTGGCCGGGATGCGCCACGACAAACGCAAGAAAATCCGCCAGGAACGACGCCAGGTGCGCGATGCCGGCATCGACTTCGAGCACCTGCGTGGGGCAGCGATCACGGCCGCGCACTGGGCCTTCTTCATGCGTTGCTACGCGCGCACGCATGAACAGTTCAACTCGCCGCAAGCCCTGAACCTGGATTTCTTCCAGCGCATCGGCGCCACCATGCCGGAGAACCTGTTGCTCATCGTCGCCAGCCGCAACGGCCAGCCCGTCGCCAGCGCCCTGAATTTTTTCGACGCGCATGCGCTCTACGGTCGCTCCTGGGGCACGCTGGAATACCACTCCGGCCTCCACTTCGAAACCTGCTACTACCAGGCCATCGAATTCTGCATCGGCAACCGCATCGCCACCTTCGAGGGGGGCGCCCAGGGCGAACACAAGCTCGCGCGCGGTTTTCTCCCATCCACCACCTGGTCGGCCCACTGGCTGGCGCATCCCCGTTTCTTCAACGCGGTGGCGGACTATCTGCGACGGGAAGCGGACGGCATCGACCATTACGTGAACGAACTGAGCGACAGCAACCCGTTCAAATAGCGGCTGCGACAGCCATTCCAGGCGGCATCAATGGCAACCATTAGGGTGTAAATCTGACTCTACAGGGTAAGATCGGCCTCCTGTGTTCCGTATTGCGCAATAACCATGCCAGCATCCCCCTCCTCCAAGTCGAAAAAAGCACTCGCATCACTCAGCAAATCCGAGTTGCTGGATCGCGTCGCCGCCCTGCCCTGCGCGCCAAACTTGACTGCGGAGGACTGCCCGGCTGAACGGCTCAGGATCGCGTTATCAACCCATCAGGTCGAGCTTGAAGCCCAGAATCAGGAATTGCGTGAATCCCAACTGCGAACCGAGGAGGCACGGGATCGATACAGCGATCTCTACGACTTCGCGCCGGTGGGCTATGTGACCCTGGACCCGCGTGGATGCGTGCGGGAGATCAATCTCACCGGCGCCGCCATGCTGGGCGAGGCGCGCAAGCAATTAATCGGCATGACGTTGTTGCCATGGCTGAACCCGGAGTGTCGCGGCATATTTCAGCGGCATCTGAAACAGGTGTTCGCAGGTGGCGCGCGCGTGGTCGACGAGTTGCTGCTGCGCGGTGATGAAAACGCCCCGCGCCACATCAACCTGGCCAGCATCGTTGTCGATCAAGGCACGGAAGCGGGCCGGGAATGTCGCACGATCATGGCCGACATCACCCTGTTGAAGGAAAAAGAGTCGAAATTGACCCACTCCCGGCAACAGTTGCGCGGCCTGTCCGCGCACCTGGATCAGGTACGTGAAGACGAGCGCCTGCATCTGGCGCGGGAGATTCACGACGAACTAGGGCAGAAGCTCACCGCGCTGCGTTTCGAGGTAGCCATGCTCGGGATGAAAACGCATCCGGCGCACATCGCCTTAGTGGCGACATCGCTGTTGCGGCAGGTCGATGAAACCATCGAATCGGTACGCGCCATCGCCTCGGACCTACGGCCCGCCGTTCTCGACCTCGGGCTGGTCGCGGTGATCGAATGGCAGTTGCGGCAGTTCGGCAAACGCACGGGCATCAAGTACGTGCTGAATGTGAGCGACGAGGAAATCACGCTGGACAATGCTCGCGCCACCGCGATTTTTCGCATCGTCCAGGAGTCGCTGACCAACATCGTTCGCCACGCCGCCGCCAGCAAGGTCGTGGTGACCCTGAGCAAACTCGGCAGCAATCTGCGCCTCCAGGTGGAAGACAACGGCATCGGCCTGTCGGCCGATGCACAGAGCAAGCCGAGTTCCTTCGGCCTGGTCGGCATGCGGGAACGAGCCTTATTGCTTGAAGGAACGCTCGAAATCAGCGGCAAACCCGGGCAAGGGACTAAGCTTGAGTTGTCCGTTCCATCATAGGAGTCACCATGATGGCGACTCGCGTTCTGATTACCGATGACCATCCCATCGTGCGTGAGGGTCTCAGCAAGATCCTTGGCACCGAGCCCGACATGGTCGTGGTCGGCGAGGCGGCAAGTGGTCTCGAGGCTTTGAGCCTGCTCAGCCGATGCCGACCGAATGTGGTGCTGGTGGATATCTCCATGCCGGGCATGAGCGGCATCGAATTGATCGGCTGGATACACGCGGAAGCGCCGCAGCTACCCGTACTGGTGCTCTCCATGCACAAGGAAGAGCAATTCGCGGTACGCGCCCTCAAGCTCGGCGCCGCCGGCTACCTCACCAAGGACTGCGCGCCGGAACAGTTGGCTCAGGCGATCCGCAAGGTCGTGGCAGGCGGCAAGTACATCACCACGGAGGTGGCCGATGCCCTGGCGGCGGCGGTCGTTCCCACGCACATGGCGATACCGCATGAGTTGCTTTCCAACCGGGAATTCCAGGTATTCCGCATGCTCGCATCGGGTCAGTCCGTCAATGAAGTCGCGCAAGCGCTTACCCTCAGTCCCAACACCGTCAGCACCCACAAGAGCCGCCTGATGCGCAAGCTCGGCGTCGTCAATAACGCCGGACTGGTGCGCTACGCCATCAGCCACGATCTAACCCAGTGATTGCGCCGGCGCTAAATCCCCCCCCCAGCCCCCCTTTGATAAAGGGGGGCTGGGGGGGATTTAGCGGGCGTTCAGTGGCGGCTCGACCTTGGGTAAATCCCCCCTGCCCCCCTTTGGAAAAGGGGGGTTCCCGCTTGCGGCGCGCTGACTCCCCCCTTTGATAAAGGGGGGCCGGGGGGGATTTAGTACCGTAGCCCGGCACAGGCGTGCGGCGTCGCCATCCCGGATGCAGCCCGGACACGGCAACCCAGTTCAACCTTCGGTGGGCGGGCTGCACGCCGGGCTACCTGGAAACGCTCGTGCTTCGTGCCATT
>JAURYL010000071.1 GCA_030653935.1 Pseudomonadota bacterium | reverse complement strand
CTTTGGAAAAGGGGGGTTCCCGCTTGAACCTTCTGTGGGCGGCCTGCATCCGGGGGCTACCTGGAAACGCTCGTGCTTCGTGCCATTCATGTTTCCTGAAAGCACGGCCATAACCCGGCCGGGATCAGGAAGTCTGACGTTGGTGGCGTACTCCGATTTGGTCAGGCCATCCGCGGTTTGATGCGGTTCGCTGCGCTCACCACATCCTACGTCCTACCGTTCTTCATCGCGGCGGCGGCGGGTAGCCCGGATGCTGCGCAGCGGAATCCGGGGTGTTGGGTGGATGCCCCGGCCAAATAATCCCTACGAAACTGTCCTCTTTTTCCATTGGGGCACCTCGAATAACTCCTGTTTCGTCGTTCCCGCGAATGCGGGAACCCAGTGGAATCAACACTCTGGATTCCTGCATTCGCGGGAATGACGAGTTTTTCGAGGCCACCATTGGAGCAGGCTGTTTTGCAGTGCGAGGCGCCGCCCGGCCTGTTATTGCCGGTGGCGGCGAGCGGGTGATGCGGCCGGTAGCCTACTTTTTGGCTTTTCTGTCCAGTTCGCGCAGGTGCGCCAGGCGTTCGCCGATCTTGCCTTCGAGGCCGCGTGGGGTGGGGCTGTAGAAGCGCGGTGGCGCGGCCAGTTCGTCCGGGAAGTAGTGTTCGCCGGCGGCGTAGGCTTCCGGTTCATCGTGGGCGTAGCGGTAGGCGTGGCCGTAGCCGAGTTCTTTCATCAGCTTGGTGGGGGCGTTGCGTAGATGGATCGGCACCGGGCGCGAGCCGTCTTCCTTGACGAAGCCGCGCGCCGCGCCCCAGGCCACGTAGCCGGCGTTGGATTTTGGGGCGCAGGCGAGGTAGATCAGCGCTTGCGCCAGGGCTAGTTCGCCTTCCGGGCTGCCCAGGCGTTCGTAGGTTTCGGCGGCATCCAGGGCTAGACGGGCGGCGCGGGGGTCGGCCAGGCCGATGTCTTCCCAGGCCATGCGCACGATGCGCCGCGCCAGGTAGCGCGGGTCGGCGCCGCCGTCGAGCATGCGCGCGAACCAGTAGAGCGAGGCGTCGGGGTCGGAGCCGCGCATGCTTTTGTGGAGGGCGGAAATCTGGTCGTAGAAGGCTTCACCGCCCTTGTCGAAGCGGCGCAGTGAGGGCGAGAGCGCTTGGGCGGCGAAACCCGAATCCACCTGTTCGACGCCGGCGATGCGCGCCGCCACCGCCAGTTGTTCGGTCAGGTTGATGAGGCGGCGGCCGTCGCCATCGGCATAGGCGACCAGCAGTTTTTCCGCGTCGGCGTCCAGCTTGAGGTCGAGCCCCTGGTCCAGTGCGCGCTTGAGCAGGGTGGCGAGCTCACTTTCGCTCAGCGCGGCGAGCACATAGACCTGGGCGCGCGAGAGCAAGGCGCCGACCACCTCGAACGAGGGGTTTTCAGTGGTGGCGCCAATGAAGGTGACGAGGCCGGATTCGACATGCGGCAGGAAGGCGTCCTGCTGCGCCTTGTTGAAGCGGTGTACTTCGTCCACGAACAGGATGGTCTGGCGGCCCTGGCGCTGGTTCATGCGCGCCCGTTCCACCGACTCGCGGATTTCCTTTACCCCGGCCAGGACGGCGGAAATCTGGATGAAATCGGCGCCGAAATGGCGCGCGGTGAGGCGCGCCAGGGTGGTCTTGCCCACCCCCGGCGGCCCCCAGAGAATCATCGAATGCAGGCGGCGGGCGTCGAACGCCAGCCGGATCGGCTTGCCGGCGCCGAGCAGATGTGTCTGGCCGATCATCTCGTAGAGGTCGCGCGGGCGCATTTTCTCCGCCAGGGGCGCGTCGTCGCCGGCGGTAGGGGAAACGGCGGGGCCGAAAAGATCGTCGCTCATGAGCCGGTCGCCGGCGCCTTCGGTACGCAGGTATAGACATCCGCCAGTTCGGCGCCGCCCCGGCATTGCGGGGTGGGCACGTCGATGTACTGGCAGCCGGGGTTGCAGTTGTTGGTGAAGCAAAGCGCGGTTCTGCCCGCGAAGGCGGGGGTGCAGTGTTCCGGGTCGGGTTGTTCCCCGGCGCTGCCGTTGACCTCGGGGCCGGGACAATCGCCTTCGCCGACCAGGGTCCAGGTGCCGGCATTCGCGGCGGAAGTGAGGACGAGCAGCAGCGGTATCAGCCAGCGCATTTTTTTTCCAGGCAGGTGAGGTAGGCGGCGCCATCCGGCGGCAGATTGTGGCGCTGCGCGGTCCAGATCATTTCGGCCAGGCAGTCCATGACCTGATGCTGGGCATCGTGTTCGTCGCCCAGCGTGGCGCGTAGTTTTTCGTAACGCGCCTTGATGCCGGCGGGCTGGTCGATGGAAAGCTGCTCGCTGATCGCCAGGTGCATGGAGAGATGCAGGAAGGGATTGGTCTCGCCCAGTTCCGGCCGCCATTCGCGTTCCTGATTGCGCGCGGGCGCATCCAGTATGGCGTGGTATTCCGGGTGGCGGCCGATGTGTTCGACGGCGAGGGCTTCGAGGTCGGTCAGCACGGCCTGTTCGCGGAATTTCTGCCAGGCGTCGAAGAAGAACAGGCGGGCCTGGTCGCGGGTGGGATTGAACATGGATAGTCCCTTAAGCCAAAACAGCCGGCGAGGACGCCGGCGCTACAAAGTCATACCCCAGCCCCAGCACCACGCTGTATTGCAGCAGCCGGTTGGCGCCGTCGAGGTGGGCGATTTCGCCGTTGCCGTAGAAGCCGGCGAAGGGCATGCGGGGAAAGCGTTGCTTCAGTATCTGGAGGTCGCGGTCGACGCCGCCATAGAAGTAGGGGCCGCGCCCCATGCAGGGGAAGATCAGGCCGAAACGCGGTTGCCTGGTGTGTCCCTGACTGGCACGGTCGAGCATGGCGCGCATGTCGTGTTCCGCCGCGCGTGGCTGGCGCCTTGCCCAGAATAGGTCGCGTCCGGGTTCGAGCTGGCCGGCGACGGTGACCGAGCGCTCGGCGGCATTGGCGGAAATGACCGGCAACAGGTGGAAGCGGCCTTCCTCGACGGCGCCCGCCGCCGCGCCGTAGGTGACGCCGGCCAGCAACAAATGCGTCGGGATGCACTCAGGCGCCCGCTCGCTCAGGGGCAGTTCGCGGGTGAGGCTGGACAGCGCCGCTTCGCCGCCGATCACGCGCAGGTTGTGGCCCAGGTCGTGGCCTTCCACGCGGTCGATGCCGGCGGGTTTTGAAAGGGGGCGAATGCCGTGCGAGACGCCGATGCGCAGATCGGCGCCAGCCAGCACCAGTTCGCAACGGCCATCGTATTCGGCGTGGCCGCCGGACCAGACGGTATAGGGGCCCTGGCCGGAGGCGTCGCCGGAGACGCCGCCGAAGCGCGGGGCGCCGCCTCGCAGCCAGTGCAGGTCAAGGGCGTTGGGCGCGGCGAAGGTGAGCACCGGGTCTGATGCGGCCGTCGCCGGCTGGATCGAGAGGCCATCACCCAGCACCAGGGCGGCGGCGGCGGGCGCGTCGAGCACCCAGTCCTCGTCGCTGAACACGCCCGCCGCCGTGCAGCCTGCCACCTGAATACAGTTGGCGGCGCGGGCGGCGGCGGTGATGGCCGGTTGCGGGTCATGGGCGAAATCGGCGCTGAGATAGAGCAACACCGCCTGCGCGTGGGTTAGGCCAGCGCGCGTCATCGCTGCCGTGACCGCGCGCGCAGCCAGCGTCGCTTCCGCGCGACGCCCCTGCGCCAACCCGCTGGCGACTTTCAAGGCGCGCGTCCTCCGGCATGGGTGGGTTTTTCTCCCGCCTTTGTAATGGCGCTTTTCGCGTTATGTATTCGCGTGGACAGGCGAGGTCCCCCCCTTTGTAAAAGGGGGGTTAGGGGGGATTTTCGGACGTCCGCGCGCGCACCGCCCTTGGATAAATCCCCCTCATTCCCCCTTTTCAAAAGGGGGAAGCCACGCGCCCAGGCGCTTTCACGCTGATCAAGCCTGGCGCGTGCGCGGACGTCGGCAAATCCCCCCCCAGCCCCCCTTTTGCAAAGGGGGGGGCGTGCGGTATTCATGGAGTAGTGCTTCACGCCGTCTTCTCCTTGAAGTCGCAGAGGTCGCGGATCAGGCAGCCGCTGCATTCCGGTTTGCGCGCCTTGCAGGTGTAGCGGCCATGCAGGATCAGCCAGTGATGGGCGTCGTGGCGGAATTCGGCGGCGATGTTCTTGATGAGCTTTTTTTCCACTTCCAGCACCGTCTTGCCCGGCGCCAGGCCGATGCGGTTGGCGACGCGAAAGATGTGTGTATCCACGGCGATGGTCGGCACGCCGAAGGCGGTATTGAGCACCACGTTGGCGGTCTTGCGGCCCACACCCGGCAGGGCTTCCAGCGATTCCCGGTCTTGCGGCACCTCGCCGCCGTGCTTGTCGAGCAGGATCTGGCAGGTGGCGATGATGTTCTTCGCCTTGGTCTTGAACAGTCCGATGCGGCGGATGTGCTCGATCAGCCCGGCCTCACCCAGGGACAGGAGTTTCTCCGGCGTATTGGCGACGGGGTACAGGGTCGTGGTGGCCAGGTTGACGCTGACATCGGTGGCCTGCGCCGACAAGATTACCGCCACCAGCAACTCGAACGGCGTCTGGTAATGCAGTTCGGTGGTGGGGTGGGGATTGGCTGCGCGCAAGCGTTCGAAAATGGCGCGGCGTTGGGTGGCATTCATGGCCGCGATGATAAGAGAAACCCGGCCCAAGCGCGCCGAGTCGGTTTTTTTGTAGCGCCGGCTTCCAGCCGGCTGTTTTTGGGCTCTGTATGAAATGCAGTGGGTCATCGAGCCGGCCTGGTGGGCAGGTCACGCCGACCACCTACATGCCGGCGATGGTGGCGTGGGAGCGCGATAGCCACCGTTGCATCGCGAGTAGGGGCGGGTTTGAAACCCGCCCCTACGGCTACGATTCACGTAGAGCCTGTTTTTCCAGGCAGCCGACGATTACCAAGTCCGACAGGCTGCTATAACGCCAACGAAGGCCTCGGCTTCAATCGCCCATCATGGCAATCCGCTCCGGAAATGGCCGGACGGCTGCATCAACGCGGCATCCTCACCCGATTGCGCAATGCCGCTGGCAAGGAGATCGACGGCGGTTGCGGCCAGTTGCGGGCGCGCGCGCTGTCCGGGGCTGGGGCTGGGGGTGAGCGTGCGCCAGTGACCTTCGCGTACCGTGGACCTGGCCCAAATAGTCTGGAGACGACATGAAAGACCCCATCCTTTGGTATTTCGCCGACCCCATGTGCTCCTGGTGCTGGGGTTTCTCGCCGGTCATCGAGATGCTCCGGGAAGGTTACCGGGGCCGCCTGAAGGTGGCCCTGATCCTGGGTGGTCTGCGCGTCGGTACGAGCGAACCCATGAGCGCCAAGCAGCGGGAGGACATCCTGCAGCACTGGCGCGAGGTCCATGCCATGACCGAGCAGCCCTTTCGCTTCGACGCCGCTCTGGGTGAGGGATTCATTTACGACACCGAACCCGCCTGCCGCGCCGTGGTGGCCATGGCGGAACTGGCGCCGGAGGCCGTCTTCCCCCTGTTCAAGGCCATCCAGGCGGCGTTCTATAGCGAGGGTCTGGATGTGACTCAGCCGGAACTGCTGGTCCGGCTGGCGGAAGGGCAGGGGGTGGCGGCGACGGATTTCCTCGCCGCCTTCACGTCCGATGCGGTCCGAGGCAAGACTCTGGCTCACTTCCAGATGGCACGGAAACTGGATGTGCGCGGCTTTCCCACCGTGGTCCTGCAGCGGGGCGAGCAGTATCAGGTCATCACCACCGGTTATCGCCCGCTGGACGAGATGCAACGCGCTATCGACGAGTGGCTGGCGGGGGCCGGCGGTGACTCGGCCTGATCCGGCAGGTTCCCGGGTTCAACCTTGGTCGCCGCGCAGTTCCTGCTCGAACTCCTCGATCGGCATGGGCTTGCCGAACAGGTAGCCCTGGAAGGAGCGGTTGATCTTGACCTGGTCTAGCGGAAGTTGCGACAGGTAGGCCAGGGAGGAGTAGCCGGTGCCGAAATCGTCCATGGAGAAGCTCACACCGACCTCCTTGAGCGCCAGCACCTCGAGCAGCTGCTCGACGAAGTCGGTCTGGCGAAACTGGCGCGCGCTGACGTTGACCGACAGCGAGAGATGTCGCGTCAGTGGGTTGGCCTCCCACGCCTTGATCTGCTGGCAGGCTGACTTTCAGCACCCAGCGACCGGTGGGTACGATGAAGCCGGTCTCTTCCGCCAGTGGGATGAACTGCATGGGGGCGAGGAGCCCCCTTTCGGGATGTTGCCAGCGTAGAAGTACCTCCGCGCCCATGGCGCGGCCGGTGTTATCCACCTGTTTCTGGTAGTAGAGATTGAGCTGAGATTCCGGTAGCGCCAGGCGCAGATCGCTGTCGAGGGCGATGCGCGCTTCCATGGCGGCATGTTTGAACAGCTCGTCCACCGAGATTTCGTGGCCGCGGAAGAGGTTCAGACTTCCTGATCCCCCGCGCATTGGCAATGGCACTGTACCGTAGCCCGGTACAGGCGTGCGGCGCGCTGACCCCCCCCTTGGGAAAAGGGGGGCTGGGGGGGATTTAGCGGGCGTTCAGTGGCGGCTCGACCTTGGGTAAATCCCCCCTGCCCCCCTTTGGAAAAGGGGGGTTCCCGCTTGAACCTTCTGTGGGCGGGCTGCATCCGGGGGCTACCTGGAAACGCTCGTGCTTCGAGCCATTC
>JAURYL010000066.1 GCA_030653935.1 Pseudomonadota bacterium | reverse complement strand
CGGGAATGACGGGAGAAGACGCGGGAATGACGGGAGAAGACGCGGGAATGACGGGAGAAGACGCGGGAATGACGGGAGAAGGCGCGGGAATGACGGGAGAAGGCGCGGGAATGACGGGAGAAGACGCGGGAATGACGGGAGAAGACGCGGGAATGACGGGAGAAGGCGCGGGAATGACGGGAGAAGACGCGGGAATGACGGGAGAAGATGCCGGAATGGGGGCCTCGAAAAAACCGTCATTCCCGCGCATGCGGGAATCCAGAGTGTTGACTCCACTGGATTCCCGCATTCGCGGGAACGACGAGTCAGGGGTTATTCGAGGTGCCCGAATGACGGGTGGGGGTTCTGAAATGTTGTGGATGTGGCGGCTGTTCACGGAAACCTCCTGATGTGCTCCGGTGTTTCAGCGTTCATAAAACACTTTCCCCACCCGCTCGATGTGCTCGCGCAAATTGTCGTTTTGCAGTTGTTCGAAGGCCGACAAATCCAGGGTGTAGGGCAGCAGCAGGTCATCCACTTCATCAAGGATGTCGGCCAGTTCGTGGTGGCTGATTTCCTGGCCTTCGGCGGCAAACAGGGTCAGGTCGATATCGGACCCCGGTTTGTAATTGCCTTTGGCGCGGGAGCCGTAGATTACGGCGCGTTGGACGTTGGGGTGTTGTGCCAGAACGCCGTGAATTTTGGCGATCACGTTGGCGGATAAACCGAAGCGCGGCTCGCTCATGAATGTTCGTACAGGGGAAGAAAGCGTTTGTGCATCGCCGCGAAGCACGCATGAAAACGCCCGTAAATCTCCTCGGCTATTTTTCGGGCGATGACTTCGTCATAAACGTGCGAGGTGAGATTTCTGGACTTGATCATGTCCATCCAGATTTCTCCGTCGTCGATCAGTCCGCGTTTGAAGGCTTCCCGCGTGGTGTCTTTCGACCCCAGCAATTTCGTTCCGGCCACTTCTTCCAGGTAGTCCTTCAGGACATTCCAGGCCAGTTCATGCGCCATTTCAAATGACTGGATCAGCCCTTTTTCTTCAAGGCGGGAGAGTTTACGTGACTCGCGGAGGGCGACTTCATCGCTCAACTCGTTGAATGCCTTGGTGTAATTGTTGAATCGTTGTTTCCAGCGAATGTCTTCGGTCACGTCGCATCCCCTTCGTCTGCTTGCAGCAACCGTGCGATTTTGCCTAAAACGGCGGCGCTTTCCGCATCCAATGCCGCGATCTCTTCCATGATCTCCGCCGGGCCGCGATGTACCACGGCCTCGCCACCGTCCGGGTTCTTCACCGACAGGTCATAGGTTGCCGGGTCAATGCCCGCCATGTCCACGCTCCAGCTTTTCGGCGAATCGGTATGGGTTTGCGCCAGTTCGACGAATTCGGCGAGGTCGGCGTCGTTGAGCGGGTTGGTCTTGCCGAGGTTGCGGCCGGGGTCGAGCTGGTAGTACCAGACTTTGCGGGTGGGCGCGCCCTTCTCGAAGAACAGCACCACGGTCTTCACCCCCGCGCCCTGGAAGGTGCCGCCGGGGCAGTCCAGCACGGTGTGCAGGTTGCAGCTTTCCAATAACAGTTTGCGCAAGGATACCGAGGCGTTGTCGGTGTTGGAGAGGAAGGTGTTTTTGATGACCACGCCGGCGCGGCCACCGGCTTTCAGCATCTTGATGAAGTGTTGCAGGAACAGGAAGGCGGTCTCGCCGGTGCGGATGGGGAAGTTCTGTTGCACCTCCTTGCGTTCCTTGCCGCCGAAGGGCGGGTTGGCGAGGATGACGTCGAAGCGGTCCTTGTCCTGGATGTCGGCGAGGTTCTCGGCCAGGGTGTTGCTGTGGATGATGTTGGGCGCTTCGATGCCATGCAGGATCATGTTCATGATGGCGATGACGTAGGCCAGCGACTTCTTCTCCTTGCCGTAGAAGCTGCGCTCCTGCAAGGTCTTCAGGTCGGAGGTGGTGAGCTTGCCCTGGGCCTTGAGGTAGTCGAAGGCTTCGCAGAGGAAGCCGGCGCTGCCGACCGCGCCGTCGTAGACGCGCTCGCCGATCACGGGTTTCACCACCCGGACGATGGCGCGAATCAGCGGGCGCGGGGTGTAGTACTCGCCGCCGTTGCGCCCGGCGTTGCCCATGTTTTTGATCTTGGCTTCGTAGAGGTGCGACAGCTCGTGCTTTTCGGTCTGCGAGCGGAAACGCAGTTCGTCGATGTGGTCGATGATTTCGCGCAGGTTGTAGCCGCTGTGAACCTTGTTTTTGATCTCGGCGAAGATTTCCCCGATCTTGTATTCGAGGGTGTTCGGCCCGCTGGCGCGGTACTTGAAGCCTTGCAGGTAGGGGAACAGTTTGCGGTCGACGAAATCGCGCAGGTCGTCGCCGGTCAGGGCGCGGTTGTGGTCGAGCTTGCCTTCCCTATCCTTTGGCGCCGCCCAGCTTTCCCAGCGATAGGCCGGTTCCAGGATGAAGGCGTATTTTCTGCCTTCCAATTCGGCTTCCAGCGCCTTGTCCTGCTCCAGGCTGTCCAGGTATTTCAGGAACAGCAGCCAGGAGGTCTGCTCGGTGTAATCGAGTTCCGTGGTGCAGCCGGCCTCTTTCCAGAGGACGTCGTCGATGTTCTTGAAGGCTTGTTCAAACATGGGCTGTGCTGCCTGGTGATTTCAAGGGCGGGCGGACTTTACGGCCTTGGGCAGGTTGGAATCCATCCGGCACGGAATAGTAGCCAGTCACGATGAATCGAGGGTGATGGTTCGTAGGATGTGGTGAGCGCGGCGAACCGCATCAGATACGGCGCCATTGCATGGTGCGGTTCGCTGCGCTCACCACACCCTACGTGCTACGTGCAGCCTCGTCGTCGGTCTCCGGAAGTTCACGTACCGGCACCCGCCAGAGGAAGAACCCCAAGATCAAGCCGAGCGCCGCCAGCATCAGGCGATGCCATAAGAGGTCCAGAAACAGGATGGAGCTGCCGAAGGAGAGCAGCATCAACAGGTAGGCCGCCCGTTTGGCGCGGCGGGGCATGGCGCGGTGGGTTTGCCATTCGCGGATGATGGGGCCGGCGATGCGCTGGTTGAGCAGCCAGTCGTGGAAACGGAGCGAGCTCCGCGCGAAGCAGGCGGCCGCCAGCAGGATGAAGGGGGTGGTCGGCAGCAGCGGCAGGAGAATGCCGACGATGCCCAGCAGCAGCGCCGCGATGCCCATGCCCAGGCAGAGCAGCCGCACCCAGCGGGAGTCATGCAGACGGGCGCCGCTCATGCACGCGAATCGCGCATCAGGGACTTCAGTTCGGCGATTTCCCCTCGTAGCGCCCGCACTTCGCTGTGCAGGTCGGCTTCGATGTGCTCGCGCGCCTGTTCCACCGCGACCACGGTTTCGTGGTGTTCGTCTTCGCTGAAGGTCTGCATGGCGTTGACGATGATGGCGATGAACAGGTTGAGCATGGTGAAGGTGGCGATCAGGATGAAGGTGACGAAGAACGCCCAGGCATGGGGGAACTGTTCCATCACCGGCCGCGCGATGCCCATCGACCAGCTCTCCAGGGTCATGACCTGGAACAGGGTGTAGAACGAGCGCCCAAGGCTGCCGAACCATTCGGGAAAGGCTGCGGCGAACAGGTTGGTGGCGATCACGGCGAACACGTAATAGATCAGCAGCAGCACCAGGCCGATGGAAAGCAGGCCGGGGACGGCGCCGAGCAGGGCGCCCACCACCCGCCGCATCGAGGGCACGATGGTGAGGATGCGCAGCACCCGCAACACCCGCAGCGCCCGCAACACCGAGAACTGGCCGGTGGCCGGCAGCAGGGCGATGCCCACCACCAGGAAGTCGAAGACGCTCCAGGGGTCGCGGAAGAAGCGCAGGCGGTGGACGAACAGGCGCATGACGATCTCGGCCACGAATACCGTGAGGAGTGCCTTGTCGAGCAGGTGGAGGGCGCCGCCGTATGCGGCCATCACCTCGGGCGAGGTTTCCAGGCCGAGGGTCACGGCGTTGACCAGGATCAGGGCGAGGATGAAGTTCTGGAACAGCGGGCGTTCGATGAAGTGGGCGAGTCTCGGGGTGTTCATGGGGCTTTGGTCAGGGGTTATGTAGGATGGGTTGAGCGAAAGCGAAACCCATCCTACCGAGCTTTGAGAAAGGGGGAAGTCACTCCCCCTACGCCTCAGAAGGTTTTTTGCTCGGGAATTCCGGAAACCATCTCATGGGGGGTTCGGCGTTTGCTGCCCGAGATTGGGATACGTGTGGCTTTGAGGGCGGGGTAATTCTCCGGGTTGGTCAGCGCCTCTGACCATTTCAGCGCGGTCTCCGGGTCCAGCGCCTTCTTGATGAGGTCCTGGGTCTTCGGGTGGAGCGGCGCCGTCAGCCATTTCCCCAAAGTTTCCGGGCTGATCGCCGTCGCCAGCAAATCCCAGCTACGCGCGTCCGTGGGCAACATCACCCAGCGCTTCAAGCGGTCGGGGTCGAGCAGAATGGCGTCGACAGCGCTGTAGAAGTCCGGCGCCGCCGCCGCCCTGGCCCACTTGTCGTAAATCTCCGGGTCGGTCCATTCCAGGAAATTCTTCGCTGTGCCGGGATCGAGCAGTGTGGACAAACTACGCACATAGGATTGCGGGTCCAGGCCGCGACGGCCAAATTCCAGCCAGATGCCGGGGTCGCTGAACACCTCCAGCCACTGCAGGAAATTGCGCGGTGCCTTGAACGCCCAGCCGTTGCTCGTCAAATCCGTGCAACGGTCAGCCCAGCGGGTGACGCTGGGAGAAGGAGATTCGAGCGCGGAGGAAACAGCGGCAGCCCCGCCGTCCGCGGCCTGAGCCAAGCTTGCGCAAAGCAGGCTGGCGGCCAGAAGAGGGCACCTCGAAAAAACCCCAATTCGTCGTTCCCGCGAATGCGGGAACCCAGTGAAATCAACACACTGGATTCCCGCATTCGCGGGAATGACGGGTTTTTCGATGCGCCCAAGAGTTGTTTTCACAAGGGATGCGGAAGTGACAAAAGGCGAGGGTGACACAACTGAAACCGATATGTGAGGAAACAGGGCCGATGCATTTGTGTAGTGCCGGTTGATGAAACTTCTACCCCGCGCCATCACAGTGGCCACACCCAGAGCAGCATGGGTACGGCAACCAGGACGACGATGAGTTCCAGCACCAGGCCCAGACGCCAGTAATCGCCGAAACGAAAGCCGCCGGGGCCGAGGATGAGGGTGTTGTTCTGGTGGCCGATGGGGGTGAGAAAGGCGCAGGAGGCGCCGACCGCGACGGCCATCAGGAAGGCGTCCGGGCTGGCGCCGAGCTGGCCGGCGATGCCGATGGCGATGGGGCACATCACCGCCGCTGTGGCGGCGTTGTTCATCACGTCGGAGAGGAACATGGTGATGACCAGCACCACCACCAGACCGGCGATGGCGTGGCCCTGGGCGACGTTGTCGAGCAGCAGACGGGCGATGACGTCGGCGGTGCCGGTGCTGGCCATCACATTGGCGACCGGGAGCATCGCTCCGAGCAGGACCACCACCGGCCAGTCGATCGCCGTGTAGGCCGAACGGATCGGCACGATGCCGAGCGCGAGCAGGGCCAGCGCGCCCGCCGCGAAAGCCACCGAGGCGGGAAATGGCCAGCAGGTTGATGCCGTAGCGGGTGCGCAATTCGATCTCGCTGGCGGAGCGATAGGCCAGAGACGCGCCGGGGGCCACCACCAGTTCCTGAATCACCAGTTCGTCGGAATAGCTCTTGTCCGGCTTTTCCTCCGTGGCCTCCACCACCTCCTCCGGCGCCGCTTCCTCCTTCGCTTCTTCCGGCGCCGTTTCTTCGACACTCCACCTCGCGCAGGGGTTTGTCCACCGCCTTGCTGCCGGTAACGATGCGTACCTCGCTGAGGTGGTTGCCGGTCTCGAATCCACCCACGTCATCTTTCTTCCGCACCGGCACCAGGCGCCAGCCGATCAGGCCGATGAAGAGCACGCCAACGACGGCCACCGCGAGGCCGACCGGGGCGAAATCGAAAATGGCGTACTCACCCATCCCGGCTTCGGCGCGAAACCCCGAGACGATCAGGTTGGGCGGCGTGCCGATCAGGGTGACCATGCCGCCGAGAATGGACGCGAACGCCAGCGGCATCAGCATCCTGCCCGGCGGCAGGTTCTGTTTCGCCGCCATCTGCAAGGCGATGGGCATCAGCAGGGCAAGCGCGCCAACATTGTTCATGAAGCCCGAGAGCACGGCCGCCAGGGTCATGATGGCGAAAAGGTTCAGGGTCGGCCCCGCCGAGGCGGGCAGCACCCGTTTTGCCAGCACGTCCACCGCGCCGCTGATTTGTAGGCCGTAGCCGAGCACCAACACGCAGGCCACCGTGATCACCGCCGGGTGGCCGAAGCCGGAAAATGCCTCCTGGCCCGGCACCAGCCCGAGAAACACGCAGGCGAGCAGACTGCCCAGCACCACCATGTCATGGCGCCAGCGGCTCCACATGAACATCACCAGGGTGGCCAACAGCCCCCCCAGGATGGCGAACTGGTCGGTTGTCATGAGGTCGGGCGGTTAGCCGCGCGCTAAGCGGCGAGTCGATCGGAGGCGAAAAATGTAGCGCCGGCATCCCTGCCGGCGTCTTTTACCCCGCCGGCAGGGATGCCGGCGCTACATTTTCCGCTCAGGCGCGCTTGTCCCTCGCCACGTCGGCAATCGCCGCCTGCGCCGCCGCCAGACGCGCCACCGGCACGCGCGGGCCGGAGCAGGAAACGTAGGTGAGGCCAACTTCGTGGCAGAAGCGGATGGAGGCCGGGTGGCCGCCGTGTTCGCCGCAGATGCCGATCTTCATGCCGGGGCGGGTGGTGCGGCCCCAGTCCACCGCCAGTTTCATGATCTTGCCGACGCCCTCCACGTCCAGCACCTCGAACGGGTTGTCCTGAAGAATCTTGTGCTGGTTGTACATGGGCAGGAACTTGTTCTCGGCGTCCTCGCGCGAGAACGAGAACACGGCCTGGGTGAGGTCGTTGGTGCCGAAGGAGAAGAATTCGGCTTCTTCGGCCAGTTTCTCCGCGCGCATGCAGGCGCGCACCACTTCCAGCATCGAGCCGAACTTGAAGTTGAGCGTCACGCCGGCCGTGGCTTCGACGTCGGAGCGGATGCCTTCCACCCAGGACTTCACCTGCTTCAGTTCCTGCGCGGTACACACCTGCGGCACCATGATTTCCGGATGCACCTCGATGCCGGCTTTCTGGCACTCGGCGGCGGCCTCCAGGATGGCGCGAATCTGCATGGCGTAGATTTCCGGGAAGGTCAGCCCCAGGCGCACGCCGCGATGGCCGAGCATGGGGTTGATCTCGTGCAGGGCGCGCACCTTCTTGAGCATCGCCTCCTTCTTCTGGATGGCCTCGTCCACCAGCACCGGGTCGGCCGGCAGTGCCACTTGTGGGTGGGTGTCGCGGGTGCGGTACATGAAGTCCACCGCGTCGGAGAGCACCTGCATGCCGCGCAGGGTGTCGCGCAGGTGTTTGAGCTGGTCGAGTTCTTCCACCAACTGGTCGGCGCTGGGCAGGAATTCGTGGATCGGCGGGTCGAGCAGGCGGATGGTGACCGGGCGCGGCGCCATCACCTTGAAGATGCCGGCGAAGTCCGCGCGCTGGATCGGCAACAACTTGTTGAGCGCCACCTGACGGTCGCCGATAGTCTCGGCGACGATCATTTCAACCACGATGGGCAGGCGCTCGACGGCGTTGAACATGCGCTCGGTGCGGCACAGGCCGATGCCCATGGCGCCGTATTTCAGCGCGTGCTCGGCGTCGGTCGGGGTATCGGCGTTGGCCATCACTTTCAGCTTCGCCATGTCGTCGGCCCAGGACAGCAAGGTGTCCAGTTCCGGCGAGAAGTCGGCTTCGATCATCGCCACTTCGCCGAGATAGACATTGCCGGTGGTGCCGTCGAGGGTAATCACCGTGCCTTCACCGAAGGCCTTGTCGCCGACGATGGCCTGGCGGGTGTGGACATCGACATGGATGCCCTCGGCGCCGGCCACGCAGGGCTTGCCCATGCCGCGCGCCACCACGGCGGCGTGCGAGGTCTTGCCGCCACGGCTGGTGAGAATGCCTTGCGAAGCGAAGAAGCCGTGGATGTCCTCCGGCTTGGTCTCCTCCCGCACCAGGATGACTTTCTCGCCGGCGCGACCGAGTTTCTCGGCGCGGTCGGCGTCGAACACGGCAATGCCGGAAGCTGCGCCGGGCGAGGCGGGCAGGCCGCGCGCCACGGCCACCGCCTTGGTTTTCGGGTCCAGGCGCGGGAACAACAATTGCTCCAGCATTTCCGGCTGGATGCGCATCAGCGCCTGGGTCTTGTCGATCAGGCCGTCCTTGACCATTTCCACCGAGGTCCGCACCAGCGCAGTGGCGTTCATCTTGCCGTTGCGGGTTTGCAGGCAGAACAAGGTGCCTTTCTCGATGGTGTATTCGTAGTCCTGCACTTCGTGGTAATGGCCTTCGAGCTGGTCGCGCAGCTCAACCAGTTGCCGGTACAGGTCCGGCATTTCGCTTTCCAGTTCCGCCACCGGCTTCGGCGTGCGGATGCCCGCCACCACGTCCTCGCCCTGGGCGTTCACCAGGTACTCGCCGAACATCACGTTCTCGCCGGTGCCGGGGTCGCGGGTGAAGCCGACGCCGGTGGCGCTGTAGTTTTCACCCTCGTCACCCATGTTGCCGAACACCATCGCCACCACGTTGACCGCCGTGCCGTTGGCCATCGCCGGGGTGATCTTGAACTCGCGCCGGTAATCCACCGCGCGCTTGCCGCCCCAGGAGTTGAACACCGCCTTGATCGCGATCTCCAGTTGCTCGTAGGGGTCGGCGGGGAAGGGCTGGCCGGTGTGCTTCTTCACCACCTCCAGGAAGCGCTCGGCGATCTCGGTCAGGTCGCGCGCGGAAAGACCGACATCGTTCTTCACGCCGGCCTTGGCCTTCACCGCGTTGAATTCCGTGTCGAACAACTCCTCCGGCACCGCCAGCGCCACCTTGCCGAACAACTGGATGAAGCGGCGATAGGCATCCTGCGCGAAACGTTCGTTGCCGGTCTGGGCGATCAGCCCTTTCAGGGTCTCCGCGTTGAGGCCGAGGTTGAGAATGGTGTCCATCATGCCCGGCATGGACATCGCCGAACCGGAGCGCACGGAAACCAGCAGCGGGTTGTCGCGCCCGCCAAACACCTTGCCGCTGGCCGACTCCACCCGCAGCAACTGCATCCGCACTTCGTCCATCACCCCCTGCGGCAACGCGCGCTGCGCGTCATCGAGAAAAGCCAGGCAGGCCTCGGTGGTAATCACGAACCCCGGCGGTACATTGAGGCCGATCTGCGTCATCTCGCACAGATTCGCCCCCTTGCCGCCCAACAGATGCTTGTTCTTGCCGTCGCCTTCGCTGAATGCATAAACCCACTTGCTCGTTGCCATCTACTGTCTCCCGGTCAGTCTGCCCACACTCGGGCAAAGACGTAAGGATCGCACGGGAGCGGGGGGCGGGTCAGCCCCGTATTTAATCGGGAACTCGAAACAAGCGTCCGCAAATCCCCCTTAACCCCTCTTTGCAAGAGGGGGGAACCTTGCCGGCCCGCGTCATGAGCTAACGCGAAAGGCGCGAAGTAATCGACCATCTGCCGCAAATCGCGCCGAAGCAACACGGCCAATGCACCGCGCGTGTAGCGCCGGCTTCCAGCCGGCGCTACACGTGTGCGAAAACTTCATTTGGAATCAGTTGCTTGCGATGTATTTCTTGAAAGCCTTTGCAACAGGGGGGGCTCCTAACACTGAGCCAAAAAAAACGGCGCCCGCTTGAAGCCGGGCGCCGTGAATGTTCGTCAGCCAGGGGAGGCTGACGCTCCAGGTCAATCATTTCAGTTTTTTTATCCCCATCACTCCCAGTACATATTTTTCGTATAGGGGTTCGGTCGTGCCTTTTTTCATCTTGCGCAGGAAATATTTCTCGAACGCGATTTTCGCCAGGTGGACCCACTTGCCTTCCTTGAACCAGTTGACGTTGCGCGGCGGGATCTGCGGCAGGGCGACGAAGGCGGCGCCGGTGTCGCCGAAGTCGGCCAGGCAGATGGCGTTCCAGGTGGCTTTCTGGTCGGGGGTCTTGCCGTCCATGACGTTGCGGATGTTGTGGGCGGTGGCGGTGACCATGGTTTCGATCATGTAGCCGGTCTTCGGCGCGCCGGTGGGTACCGGGGTGACCTCGACCGGCGGGATGGCGACGCAGACGCCGACGCCGTAGATGTTGTTGTATTTGGGGTTGCGCTGGAATTCGTCGATGGCGATGAAGCCGCGCGGATTGGTCAGGCCCTCGATGCCGAACACCGCGTCGATGCCCTTGAAGGCGGGCAGCATCATCGAATACTTGAACGGCAGCTCGTGCTCCTTCTTCACCGTGCCGTCGTCGTTGTGTTCCGTGACGAACATCTTGCCGGCTTCGACTTTGGTGACCTTGGCATTGCAGATCCACTTCACATGGCGATGGCGCATGGCGGATTCGAGCAGGCCCTTGGAGTCGCCGACGCCGCCGAGGCCGAGATGGCCGATGTAGGGTTCGGCGGTAACGAAGGTCATCGGCACCTTGCTGCGGATGCGGCGACGGCGCAGATCGGTATCCATGATGAAGGCGAATTCGTAGGCGGGACCGTAGCAGGAAGCGCCTTGCACCGCGCCGACGACGACGGGGCCGGGGTCCTTGACGAAGGTTTCCCAGGCCTTGCCCGCTTCGACGGCGTGCTCGACATGACAAACCGAGCTGGTATGGCCTTTCGGGCCAAGGCCCTCGATTTCGTCGAAAGCCAGCTTGGGACCGGTGGCGATGATCAGGAAGTCGTATTCCAGTTCGCGACCGTCGTTGAGTTCCAGTACGTTGCGCTCGGGGTGCACACGCTTGGCGCCGACCGGGATGAAGTCGATGTTCTTGCGTTCCAGCAACGGCGCAAGTTCCAGCGTGATGTCGTCACGTGTGCGCCAGTTGACCGCGACCCAGGGGTTGGATGGCGTGAACTGGAAGTAGGGGGCGTTGGATACGACGGTGATGTTGTCTTCCGCGCGGGCCTTTTCGCGCATTTCATAGGCCATGGGCATGCCGCCGATACCGGCGCCGAGAATCACGATGCGTGACATTGAGGGGGGTGCTCCTGTTGGTTTTAGGTGGTTACCAGACGAAGACGCGGGCCATTGCATCCAGCCCTTCTTCGACGATCTTCTGGAGGTCTTCCGGGCAGTCCTCGCGTTCCATCGCGAAGGTGGTGTAGGCGGAAAGGCTCTTCAGGGCGCAGGCGATTTTCGCCACCTCGTCGGCCGCCTCGGTGCTCATCGCGACGCCGGGTTGCAGGTGCCAGTTCTTCTTGTCGGTCATGTCTCCATCCTTTGGGTAGATCAGGAGCCACATGTATTGCAATCGCCATGCCAACTGGCGAACGAACGGTTTTACCGGGCTGCCGGGGAGGAGGGCGGCAATCTCTGAGATATGTCATGACAGAATGGACATGGCGCACTACGATCTGTCATGACAAATACGGGAGATGTCATGCCTCATGTCGACCTGCACAGCCTGATCGAAACCAACGAGCGTCCCTTGGTGGTGATCGACCGCGACTACCGCATCATCGCCGCCAACTCGGCCTATTGCCGCCTGTACGGCATGGAGCGCGAGGAAGTGCTGCGACGGCGCTGCCACGAGGTTTCCCACCATTCGCCGCAGCCTTGCCACGAACATGGGGAGATGTGTCCGCATCTCGCGCTGTTTTCCAGTGGCGAGGCGACCGAAGTGCTGCATACCCATTACGACGGCGAAGGCCATGCCGCCCGCGCTCGGATCAAGGGGTACGCCATTCGTGGCGTCGGCGGCGGCCTCTACCTGGGCGAGGTGGTTTATCCGCTGGAAGCCGAACTGCCGCTGGGCTGCGAGGAAATGCGCATGGTCGGCCATTCGCCGGCCTTCCTGTCCTGCATCGACCATCTGGCGCGGGCGGCGGAATCGGAGGCTTCCGTGCTGCTCTACGGCGAAAGCGGTGTCGGCAAGGAACTGGCGGCACGCTTCCTGCACGAACGATCCTCGCGCGCTGGCCATGCCTTCATTGCCATCAACTGCGCGGCGGTGCCGGAGGCCATGTTCGAGAACGAGTTGTTCGGCCATGAACGGGGCGCCTTCACCGGCAGTACCGGACAGAAGAAGGGGCTCTATGAACTGGCCGATGGCGGCACGCTGTTCCTTGATGAAGTGGCCGAGATTCCGCTTTCGCAGCAGGCCAAGCTGCTGCGGGTGCTGGAGACCGGCGAGTTCCGCCGGGTCGGCGGCACCCTCACGCTGCGCGCCGATGTTCGCGTGGTCGCCGCCACCAACCGCCACCTGCTCGAATGGGTCGATCAAGGCCGCTTCCGCGAGGATCTTTACTACCGCATCGCCGGCATCGATGTCTCCCTGCCTGCCCTGCGCGAGCGGCGCGAGGATATTCCCGCCCTCGCCGAGGTTCTGCTTGCCCGGCTGTCCGCCCCCGGCCACGCGCATTGCCATCTCGATAAGGCCGCCATCCTGAAGTTGAAGCACTACCCCTTCCCCGGCAACGTGCGGGAATTGCGCAATGTCCTGCAACGAGCGCTACTGCGTTGCAGTAACGGCTTGATCACTACCGAGGACATCGCTTTCCAGCAGGATGCGCTCAACACCGCGCCACCGGTCAGCTCTCCCCGCCCGCCCACGATGAAACGAGGCAACCCGAGCCTGAAGGCGGCGGAAAGGGAATATATCCAGGGCTTGCTCGCACGCTACGACGGCCATCGCCGGACGGTGGCGGATCAGCTCGGGATCAGCGAACGCACCTTGTACCGCAAGCTCGAACGTTACGGTTTGAAGTGATTCATCGGTATCCGGCTGGCAGCAAGCTTGCCGCCACGCCGAACTCTTTTCGGGACTGGGTCGGATATGAGATGCAGGTCATGTAATTCGTATCGTCTCCGCACGAAAGGCCACAAAGCGTGAGAAAGTATTTTATTTGGGTGAGCAAAAATGAAAGCAGAGTATGATTTTTCTTCAATGAGGTCGCGTAGAAATCCATACGCATCAAAACTAAAAGAACCTGTAACCATGCGTCTTTCAGAAGATACCGGCTATGGTGGCGTGCGTCGCGCGTACGATTATTCATGCCGGGCTCCGCGGGACATGAATCGTGCGCACAGCGCACGCTACGGAGATCGTAGGAGTGGGCTTGCCCGCGATAGCCACCGTTGCATCGCGGGTAGGGGCGGGTTTTAAACCCGTCCCCACGGCTACGCGTTACTCACTACGAATCACATAGCGCCCGAAAAACCTGCTTCGAAGTCCGATTGTTTCGAGAAGCCCGGGACAGGCTGTACAAGCGGATTGTCAGAAGGCCGTTCGCGCTGAGTCCGTCGTAAGCCTGGATCGATGCGTGTCCGCCCTACCTCCCGTCGTCCGCCTGTGGCAGACTCCCGCCCCCATGCTGCCCTACGAACTCACCATCGGCCTGCGCTATACCCGCGCCAAGCGCCGCAATCACTTCATCTCCTTCATTTCCATGACCTCGATGGCGGGTATCGCCCTTGGCGTGATGGCGCTGATCGTGGTGCTTTCGGTCATGAACGGCTTTCAGGAGGAATTGCGCAGCCGCATCCTCGGTGTCGCCGCGCATATGGAAATCAGCGGGCCTACCGGCCAGCTTCCAGACTGGCGAGGCCTGGCCGATCAAGTTGAAAAACATCCCGAGGTGAGGGGCATGGCGCCTTACGTCAACGGCCAGGCGTTGCTGGCGTTCGGCGGCGAGACCAAGGGGGCGCTGGTGCGCGGCCTGCTGCCGGAAGAGGAAAGCCGGGTGGCGGAGTTCGCCGAGAAAATGAACAGTGGCCGCTTGACCGATTTGAAGCCCGGTGAATTCGGCATTGTCCTGGGCGCCGATCTGGCGCGTTCCCTCGGCGCCTTCCAGGGCGACAAGGTGGCGCTGATCGCGCCGCAGGGGGTGGTGACGCCGGCGGGGATGATGCCGCGGATCAAGCAGTTCACCGTGGTCGGTATCTTCCGCATGGGCATGTTCGAGTACGACTCGGGCCTGGCCTTGATCCATCTTCAGGACGCGCAAAAGCTCTATCGCCTCGGCGACAACGTCTCCGGCCTGCGCGTGAAGTTGGCCGACATGGACCGCGCGCCCTGGGTGCTGCGCGAACTGGCGAAAACCCTGAGCGGCGACTATTCCCTCTCCGACTGGACCATGAGCCACACCAGCTTCTTCCAGGCGGTGCAGATCGAGAAACGCATGATGTTCATCATCCTCACCCTGATCGTCGCGGTGGCGGCGTTCAACATCGTTTCCACCCTGGTCATGGTCGTCACCGACAAGCAGGCCGACATCGCCATCCTGCGTACTTTGGGCGCCAGCCCGAGCAGCATCATGGCCATCTTCATGGTGCAGGGCAGCCTCATCGGCATCATCGGCACGGCGTTGGGGCTGCTCTCCGGCGTGTTGCTGGCGCTCAACGTGGAAACCGTGGTGCCCTGGATCGAACGGGCGGTGGGCAGGGATCTGTTCCCGGCCGATGTCTATTACATTTCCGAGCTCCCCTCGAAGCTGGTTTGGGATGATGTGGCGGTCATCGGCGGCGTCGCCCTGGTGCTCGCCTTCCTCGCCACGCTCTACCCGAGCTGGCGCGCGGCCCGGGTGCAACCGGCGGAGGCGTTGCGTTATGAGTGAGGTCCTCGGAGTACCCGATGCGGGCTCGAAGCCGGCGCTAGCAGCCTGTCGGACTTTGGTCGTCGATAGCGAAAACCAACCCCAGCGAGCCCAGTTTTTGCCGGATTCGCCGCCGCATACTCGAACTATGGGGCAAGAAGCCGACGAGAAATGGGCCGCTGCGGCCGGTTTGCAGCCGACGATTCCAAAGTCCGACAGGCTGCTAGAGGATGCCGTGCTGGTTTGTTCCGGCCTGCGCAAGAGCTACTGGCAGGGGCCGCAGGAAGTGCCGGTGCTGGCCGGCGTCGACCTGGCGGTGATGGCGGGCGAGCACATCGCGGTGATGGGGGCTTCCGGGTCCGGCAAGAGCACCTTGCTGCATGTCCTTGGCGGCCTCGATAAGCCTGACGCGGGCGAGGTGCGGGTGGCGGGTGAGTCGATCTGGTCGCTGTCTGAGCTGGCGCGCGGCCGCCTACGCAATCGCGCGCTCGGCTTCGTCTACCAGTTCCACCACCTGTTGCCGGAATTCAGCGCCCAGGAGAACGTCGCCATGCCCTTGCTGATCCGCCGCCAGGAGCGCGCAAGCGCGTTGGCCGAGGCGGCGAAGTGGCTGGAGGAGGTGGGCCTGGGGCACCGCATGACGCACCGTCCCGGCGAACTCTCCGGCGGTGAACGCCAGCGCGCCGCCATCGCCCGCGCCCTGGTCACGCAACCGACTTGTGTGCTGATGGACGAACCCACCGGCAACCTCGACCGGCAAAGCGCCGGTCGTATCCAGGACTTGCTCATGGATATTTCCCGGCGCCACGGCACCGCTTTCCTGGTCGTCACCCACGATCCAGAACTGGCCGCGCGCCTGGGGCGGGTGCTGCAATTGACCGATGGTGTTTTGGCGGCGGCCGGATGACTGGTATCCTGAAATCCATGTAGTACAAATGGCTGGTCACTCCTGACGCTTTCGCGGTCACGGTGGTGGCCGCGTTCCGGATTGATAGGAGGCCCCATGCGTCTTGGCTCGTTCTTCATCCTCTCGATATTCCTGGCTGCTCCAGCCTGGTCTGTCGATCCCCCCAGCGACGCCAGCGTCCGCGGCGGCAAGACGATGGAGCCGAAAATCATCGTCAACAGCGGCCGGCTTGAATGGGTGCCGCACAAACGCGAGCTCGGCGCTTGGCCGACCCTGAGTTATCAGGACCGACGCGCGACCCCGGAACCCCAGCGCGCGGCAATGACGGCGCCGACCAATGGCGACGCCGCGCGCGGCAAGTCGCTGGCCTGGACCTGGTGCATCGCCTGCCATACCCTTCCCGGCGACGAATGGCCGGGTACCGTGGGCAGCCCGATGTGGCACTACAAGCAGTACAACCATGCCGATGCGCTGGTCTATCAGCAGATATTCGATCCCCGCGTATTCAATCCACATACCGTGATGCCGGCGTATGGCACTTTCGGTTTGCTGGCCGATCAGGATATCCGCGATCTCGTGGCCTATCTGCAAAGCATCGAGTGAGGACGCCATCATGACTATCTCGCGTATCGCCCTGATTTTTCTGCTGTCGTTCAGCACTGTGGCAGTCGCCGCGCAGCCGTTCGTATACCGGGAATTCGACCTGTTTGAACAATACGAACCGTATGTGAGCGGCGACCTGAAACTTTCCGGCAGTTACGAATACTGGAAAGATCCAGCCAACCTCGATTACCGCATTGCCGGCAATCCCGACGAGAACTGGAAGCTCAACTGGAAGTTCATGGACCCGCCCTTCAACCAGGCGGTGCATGGCGGTCATTTCGCCCTGGATCGCGGCGAGGATCTGTTCGGCCAATTGAATATAAAGGGACGCTTCGCCACTTGCCTGGGCGTGAAGGGGGGCGGCAAGTCCACGTCCAAGTTGGCTGGCCTACGCGCCGGATATCCGCGTTGGCGCGACGATTTGAAGCGTGTCGCCGGCCTGGAGGAAGTGATCGAACACTGTGCCAACAAGCAGGGTCGGGTGTTGCAGAGCGGCAGTTATGACAACAGCGCGGTCTCGATCTATCTCGCCAGCTTCAGCAACGGCATGCCCATCGCCATCGACGTGGCGCGTGCCGGGCCGATGAAGGAATCCTTCGAGCGCGGCCGCAAGCTATTCCATCTGAAAGCCGGCGCGTTCAATTTCGCCTGTTCCTCCTGCCACAGCCACAACATCGGCAGACGACTGCGCGGCAACATCATCACCACGCCGTATGGCGATGCCGCCCACTACCCGGTCTACAAGACGCAATACATGTTGCAATCCCTGCATCTGCGTTTCGTGGAATGCAACCTGGATACCCGAACCCAGTCGCTGCTGCCGGGCAGCCGCCCCTATACCGACCTGGAAGTGTTCATGACCGCGCTCTCCAACGGTTACCCGGTGACGGTGCCAGCCGAGCGCGACTGGTAATCAACGCTTGCGGCGTAGTTTGTAGGATGTGGTGAGCGCAGCGAACCGCATCAAGTACGGGGCACCTCGAAAAACCCCTAATTCGTCGTTCCCGCGAATGCGGGAACCCAGTGAAATCAACACTCTGGATTCCCGCATTCGCGGGAATGACGGGTTTTTCGATGCGTCCTACGTGTCGTATTGCATGGTGCTGCCGCAAATCGCGGTGAAGAAACATGACCGATGCATCTTGCATGTAGCGCCGGCTTCCAGCCGGCGCTACATGTGCGCTAACACTTCGTTTCGAATCAGTTTGTTGCAATGTATTTCTTGTGAGACTTTACGAACGCCGCCGCTTGCGGCGGCGTAAATAGGCCAGGATATAAAGCCGCCAGGCGAGTTGCACGGCGACATAGCCGAGCACGGCGAACAGGCAGGCCAGGATCAAGTCGCCGATCAGGAAGGTCGCGCCCAGCCCCAGCAGCCATTGCGCGAACGCCGCCGGGAACTCGGTCCAGGGCTGGCTGTGCCAGTTGTAGGCGAATTCCTGGTAGCCGCCGCCATTGCCGCCGGTCACCCAACTGCCCAGCCAGTAGGCGGCGAATATCAACGGCGGCCAGGTGATGGGGTTGGTATAGAGGGTGGCGATGACCGCGACCGGCAGGTTGACCCGGAACAGGATCGCGAGGATCGCCGCGATGCCCATCTGCACCGGCCCCGGCGCCAGGCCGCCGAACAGCCCCGCAGCCAGCCCGCCCGCCACCGAATGGCGGTTGAGATGCCACAGGTTGGGGTGCTTGAGCAGCGCCTGGAACGGTCGCAGAAAACGGTGCTCGCGCACGGTGGCGTGATCGGGTAGATATTTACGAAAATATTTGCGCGGCATGGGAGGGATTCTATGGGCAAGCTCAAGGGAAGCAATCGGCGCGTGATCGCGAGCGGTGTGGACCGGGCTCGGCGTGGCCGTTCCGGAAATCTTCGCGGGTTCTGAAAGCGGTTTACCCGTGATCCGTCTGCTCATCCTCGCCTTCACCCTTGGCGCCGCGTTGCTGCAAACGCGACCGGCATTGCCGCCGCTTGTCTGGGCCTGGCTGCTGCCGCTGGCCTTGCTGCTGTCAATGCACGCCCCGCGACGGGGACGCCAGGCGGGGCTGCTGCTGGTCGCACTCGCCGCCGGTTTTTTCTACGCCGCATGGCGCGCCGAGGTCCGCCTGGCCGAGCAGTTGCCGGCGTTGTGGCAGGGGCGCGATCTCGGTCTGGTCGGGCGCGTGCTCGATTTGCCGGAAACCACGGCGAACGGCGTGCGTTTCCTGTTCGAGGTCGAGGCGGTACGCAGCCACGGCGTGACGCCGCCGCGAAGGCTCCAACTCGGTTGGTATGGTCGCCCGGGCGAGCCGCCTCCCGCGATACGCGGCGGTGACTGCCTCCAGCTCACGGCGCGGCTGTATCGGCCGCATGGCAACGTCAATCCCGGTGCTTTCGATTACGAGGCCTGGCTGCTGCAACGCGGCGTCCGCGCCGGCGGCAGCCTGGTCGGTCCGCCGGTCGCCGATGCCACCTGCGCCGCCGGCTGGCGCGCGGCGCTGGACCGGACGCGCGAGGCGATTCGTGGGCGGCTGCGTGACAATCTCGGCGAGCGGCCCTATGCCGGGGTTGTCCGGGCGCTGGCGGTGGGTGAGCAGGATGCGATTCCGGCGGCGCAATGGATGCTGTTCCGGCAGACCGGCGTCACCCACCTGATGAGCATCTCGGGGCTGCACATCACCTTGTTTTCCGCTCTCGTCTACGCCCTGGCGCAGTGGTTGTGGCGGCGCCTGCCGGGGTTGGCGCTGCGCCTGCCGGCGCGCAAGGCGGGGGCATTGCTGGGATTCGCCGCCGCCGCCGTCTATACCGCCCTGGCCGGTTTCGGCATCCCCGCGCAGCGGACGTTGTACATGCTGGCCGGCGCCGCCCTGATGGCGCTGCTGGATCGCAATGGCAGTCCCTCGCGGCTGTTGGCGGCGGCGCTGGCGGTGGTGGTGCTGTTCGACCCGTGGGCGGCGTTCGCGCCCGGTTTCTGGCTCTCTTTCGGCGCGGTGGCGACCTTGCTCTGGGCGGGTAGCGGCCGGTTGCGCCCCTTGCCGCTCTGGCGCGCCTGGGTAGAGGCGCAGTGGGCGGTGACCCTGGTGCTGACACCCGCCTTGCTGCTCCTGTTCCACGAGATATCGCTGGTTTCGCCCCTGGCCAATTTGCTCGCCATTCCCATGATCAGCCTGATCGCGGTGCCGGCCAGCCTGTTGGCGGCCGCGCTGCCCTGGGCGCCGCTGGCGGTGCTGGCGCATACGGTCGTCGGCCTGGTCATGGCTTACCTGGAATGGCTAGCGCGGCTGCCGCAAGCGGTATTGCACGCCGCCGCGCCCGATTGGCCGGCCTTGGTTCTGGCCCTGCTCGGCGCCGCGCTGCTGTTGCTGCCGCGCGGCGTGCCGGCGAGATGGCTGGGGCTGTTCCTGTTTCTGCCGCTGTTTTTCCCCCGATTGCCGGCGCCGGCACCGGGCGAGGTCTGGTTGACCACGCTCGATGTGGGCCAGGGCGAGGCCGTGTTATTGCGTACCGCGCGCCACAGTGTGCTGTTCGATAGCGGGCCGCGTTTCGCCACGGGCGAGGATGCCGGCGCCCGCGTTGTGGCGCCGTATCTCTGGCGCGGCGGCGTCAATCGCCTCGATGGGCTGATTATCAGCCACGACGACATCGACCATAGTGGCGGCGCCATGTCGCTGCTCGCCAGCCACCGCCCGGCCTGGTTGTTGACCTCGCTGGCCGGGGTGCCGCGCGCGAGCCTGGGCGAGAACGGCACAGCCATACTCGCGGCGCGTCCCGACGCCATCGCCTGTCGGGCGGGGCAACGCTGGGAGTGGGATGGCGTGCGTTTCCAGGTGTTGCACCCGCCGGCGCATCACTACGCGCAAGCGAATTACCCGGACAACGAACGCAGTTGCGTCATCCGGGTGGATGCCGCCGGCGCCGGCGCCCTGTTGAGCGGCGACATCGAACGCCTTTCCGAAATGAATCTGAGTGAGCGCGGCCAACCGCTTGCCGCCGAGGTGCTGGTCGTGCCCCACCACGGCAGCGGCAGTTCCTCGACCCCGGCCTTTCTCGCCGCCGTCAGCCCTCGCCACATCGTCATTCCGGTCGGCCACCGCAACCGTTACGGCCATCCGCATCCGGAGGTGATGGCCCGCTACCGGGCGCTGCCGGCATCGATCTGGCGTACCGACCGGGACGGCGCCGTGACCCTGCGGCTCGGCCGGGAGGGGGTGACGGTGGAGCGGGCGAGGGCGACGGAGAAACGCTACTGGCGGGATTAGCTGGAGAGCATCCAGGACCGTCTCTCGATCAACTTCCGGCGTAAGCGACGCCTGGGCACCTCGAAAAACCCCTGATTCGTCGTTCCCGCGAATGCGGGAACCCAGTGAAATCAACATTCTGGATTCCCGCATTCGCGGGAATGACGGGTTTTTCGAGGCTACCGCCTGTCGTATCAGCCGTTCAGCGCTTCCATGCGGATGCGCGTGACCTTGCCATGTATCGACTGCAACGCTTCGATCTTGTGGATGGCGGCGTTGATGTCCTTCTCGCGGGCGACGTGGGTGAGCAGGACAACGTCGGCGTGGTCTTCACCTTCGGCGGGTTCGTTCTGGATCATGGCTTCGATGGAGATGTTCAGGTCGGCCAGGATGCGGGTGACGTCGGCGAGGACGCCGGGTTTGTCGAGGGCGCGCAGACGCAGGTAACAGGCGGTTTCCACTTCTTCCAGGGGCAGGATCGGCAGGTCGGAGAGCTGGTCCGGCTGGAAGGCGAGGTGCGGCACGCGGTTCTGCGGGTCGGCGGTGGCGAGGCGGGTGACGTCGACCAGGTCGGCGATCACGGCGCTGGCGGTGGGCTCGGCGCCGGCGCCTTTACCGTAATAAAGGGTGGCGCCGACAGCATCGCCTTGCACCAGGACGGCGTTCATGGCGCCTTCGACGTTGGCGATCAGGCGCTTGGTCGGGATCAGGGTGGGGTGTACGCGCAATTCCACGCCATTGACCTGGCGCTTGGCGATGCCGAGCAGCTTGATGCGGTAGCCGAGTTGTTCGGCGTATTTGATGTCGATGGCGTCCAGGCTGCTGATGCCTTCCACATGCGCCTTGTCGAACTGCACCGGAATGCCGAAGGCGATGGAGGCCATCAGGGTGGCCTTGTGGGCGGCGTCGATGCCTTCGATGTCGAAGGTGGGGTCGGCCTCGGCGTAGCCCAGGCGCTGCGCTTCCTTGAGCACGGTCTCGAAGGACAGGCCTTTGTCGCGCATTTCGGACAGGATGAAGTTGGTGGTGCCGTTGATGATGCCGGCCAGCCACTGGATGCGGTTGGCGGAGAGGCCTTCGCGCAGCGCCTTGATGATGGGAATGCCACCAGCGACGGCGGCCTCGAAGGCGACCATTACGCCTTTTCTCTGGGCGGCGGCGAAAATCTCGTTGCCATGCACGGCGAGCAGCGCCTTGTTGGCGGTGACCACATGCTTGCCGTTCTCGATGGCCATCATCACCAGGTCCAGCGCGGTGGTATAGCCGCCGATGAGCTCGACGATGATGTCGATGTTCGGGTCTTTCACCAGACTGAAGGCGTCGTCGGTCACCGTGACGTCGGCGCCGACCAGTTCCCGCGCGCGTTCGACGTTGCGGTCGGCGACGGCGACGATCTGAATGGGACGGCCGGCGCGGCGGGTGATTTCTTCCTGGTTGCGGGTCAGCACGGCATGGGTGCCGCCACCGACGGTACCGATACCGAGCAGGCCTACGTTGATTGGTTTCATATTCGCTTCGCTCATAAGTTTGCAGTCGGCAGTTTGCAGATGGCTGTTGCTGCAAACTGCCTACTTGGTTAATCCATCTTTTTTGAACATGTCACGCAGGCCGCGGATGGCCTGGCGGGTACGCATTTCGTTTTCGATCAGGGCGAAACGCACATGGTCGTCGCCGTAATCGCCGAAGCCGACGCCGGGGCTGACCGCCACCTTGGCATCGGCCAGCACTTTTTTCGAGAATTCCAGCGACTTCATGTGCGCGTAGGGCTCCGGGATGGGCGTCCACAGGAACATGGTCGCCTTCGGCGCCTGCACCTTCCAGCCCACCTCGTTGAGGCCCTTGACCAGCGCGTCGCGCCGCTTCTGGTACATCAGGCGGATGTCCTCGACGCAATCCTGCGGTCCTTCCAGCGCGGTGATGGCCGCCACCTGGATCGGCGTGAAGGTGCCGTAGTCGTGGTAGCTCTTGATCCGCGCCAGGGCCGCGCACAGCTTGGCGTTGCCGACCATGAAGCCGACCCGCCAACCGGGCATGTTGTAGCTCTTGGACAGGGTGAAGAACTCCACCGCCACGTCCTTGGCGCCCGGCACCTGCATGATCGAGGGCGCTTTGTAGCCGTCGAAGACGATGTCGGCATAGGCGATGTCGTGCACCACAAAAATGCCGTACTCCTTCGCCATCGCCACCACTTTCTCGAAGAATTCGAGTTCCACGCATTGCGTGGTGGGGTTGCTGGGGAAGTTGAGGATGAGCATCTTCGGCTTCGGCCAGAAGTCCTTGATCGCCTTCTCCATTTCCTCGAAGAAGTTCACCCCCGGCACCATCGGCAGATGGCGAATGTCGGCGCCGGCGATCACCGGGCCGTAGATATGGATCGGGTAGCTCGGGTTCGGCACCAGCACGATGTCGCCGCGATCCAGCGTCGCCAGGGCCAGGTGGGCAATGCCCTCCTTGGAACCGATGGTGGCGATGGCCTCCTTTTCTGGGTCGAAGTCCACGTCATAGCGGGTCTTGTACCAGTTGCAGATGGCCTTGCGCAGACGCGGAATGCCTTTGGAAACCGAGTAGCGGTGGGTATCGCCACGGCGCGCGGTCTCGATCATCTTCTCGACGATGTGCGGCGGGGTGGGCTGATCGGGATTGCCCATGCCGAAGTCGATGATGTCTTCGCCGCGTCGCCGAGCGGCCATCTTGAGCTCGCCGGTGATGTTGAAAACATAAGGCGGCAGGCGAGTAATTCTGGGAAATTCGTCCATCGGATGGGGGTTGCCGCGGGGCGCCATGAAAGCGCGTAATCTTACGGGAGTCGGGCGCTCAGCGTCGAGCGCCGTAAACCTTCGGCCCGCAAGCGGGCCTCCTAGTGCGCCCGTGAAGGCGCACACACAGCACGGTGTAAGTCCGTGTCGGGGTAAGCCAAGGCCCCGTAGCTGAAGGTAACTGCGTCGCTGCGAAGCGGGGTGGAGAGCAACCGGAAGC
>JAURYL010000056.1 GCA_030653935.1 Pseudomonadota bacterium | reverse complement strand
AAGGTCGAGCCGCCACTGAACGCCCGCTAAATCCCCCCCAGCCCCCCTTTTCCAAAGGGGGGAGTCAGCGCGCCGCACGCCTGTACCGGGCTACGGTACAGTGCCATTGCCAATGCGCGGGGGATCAGGAAGTCTGAACCTACGCCCTGTTGATGAAGCTAGCCCGTAGGGTGCGCCGTGCGCACCGATCCACAGCCAATGGTGCGCACGGCGCACCCTACGAGGGTTTCTTTGGCGCGATTTCCAGCGGCGGCTTTCAGGCGGGGTTGCCGGCGTCGATCTTGCCGCTTGCCAACCTCCCGCGGATAGCGCCGAAGCGCAGGTAGAGCGCGGGCACGACGATCATGTTGAGCAGGGTGGAGCTGAGCAGGCCGCAGAGGATGACCACCGCCATCGGCGCCTGAATCTCGCTGCCCGGCTCGCCCGCCGCCAGAGCCAGAGGCACCAGGGCGAGGCCGGCGGCGAGGGCGGTCATCAGGATCGGCACCAGCCGTTCCTCGGCGCCGCGTTTCACTGCTTCTGCTGCATCGCGAACCCCCTCGTGTTCCACCAGGTGGTGGATGTGGGAGATCAGCATGACGCCGTTGCGGGTGGCGATGCCGAACAGGGTGATGAAGCCGATGATGGAGGCCACCGAGAGCACGCCGCCGGCGGCGAACACACCGATCACTCCACCGATCATGGCGAGCGGCAGGTTGAGCATCACCAGCAGGGCGTCGCGCGCGGTGCGGAAGGCGATGAACAGCAGCAGGAAGATGCCCACGGTGACCGCGATACCCAGCAGCAACAGGGTGTGCTGCGCCGCTTCCGCGCTCTCGAACTGGCCGCCGTATTCCACGTGATAGCCGGCGGGCAATTTCACCTGCGTCGCCACCCGCGTGCGGATGTCATCCACCACGCTGGCCAGGTCGCGTCCGGCCACGTTGGCCATCACCACCATCTTGCGCTGCACGTTCTCGCGGCTGATGGAATACGGCGCCCGGTCGTTGCGGATCTCGGCCAGGGCCGACAGCGGCAGACGGGCACCGGCGGCGCTGGTGATGAGGGTGGCGCGGATGGCGTCCAGATTTGCCCGTGCCGCCGGGTCGTAGCGCAGCACCAGGTCGTAGGCCGCCTGGCCCTGCTGTACCCGGCTGACCGGCAGGCCGGAGAAGGCGACTTCGATGGCCTCGGACACCTCGCGGATGCTCAGGCCGTGGCGCGCCAGGGCCTCGCGATGGAAGCGGATGGTCAGGTGGGGGATGTCGGTCTGCTGTTCGTCGCTGACATCCACCGCGCCCGGTACCGCCTGCACCACCTCCTTGATCTGCTGGGTCAGCCGGCGCAATTCGGCCAGGTCTTCGCCGAACAGTTTGACCGCGATGTTCGAGCGGCTGCCTGACAACATGTGGTCGATGCGGTGCGAAATCGGCTGGCCGATGATGATCTGGGTGCCGGGCACGCTGGTGAAGTCGGCGCGCAACGCGGCGAGGAAGTCCTCCTTGCTGCGCGTGCCAAGCTTCAGCGTCACCTCAAGTTCGGATGCCGAGATATCCATGGCATGGGGGTCGCCGGAAGCCCGGCCGGTGCGCCGCGCGGCACTCACCACCTCCGGATGGGAGAGCAGGATGGCATCGACCATCCGGCCCAGGCGGTCCGATTCTTCCAGTGAAGTCCCCGGCAGGGTGGCCACGCCGATGGTCAAGGTACCCTCGTTGAAGTCCGGCAAAAAGGCGCGCCCGGCGAAGGACAGGGCAAGCAACGCGACGGCCAGGGTGGCCACGCTGACCGCGGCCACGGACTTCCAGCGCAACAGGGTCGCATCCAGCAGGCGCCGATAGCCGGCCTTGATGGCGTGGATATACTGCGGCTCCCGGCTCTTCCGCACGATTTTCGAGCCGGGCAGCAACAGCGCCGAAAGCACCGGTGTGACGGTGATCGCCACCCCCAGCGAGGCGGCCAGCGACACCACATAAGCCAGACCCAGCGGCGCCATCAGCCGCCCCTCGACACCGGAGAGGAAGAACAGGGGCAGGAACACCAGCATGATGATCAGGGTGGCGAACACGATGGAACCCTGGATTTCCCGCGTCGCCTCGTACACCAGATGCAAGGCGTTGACCTGCCGCTCCGGCGGCTTCAGGCGGTTCTCGCGCAGACGGCGGACGATGTTCTCCACCACGATGATGGCGTCGTCCACCAGCGCGCCCAGGGCGATGGCCATGCCGCCCAGGGTCATGGTGTTGATGGTGGCGCCCAGCGCCTTCATGGCGAGAATCGCCGCCACCAGGGACAGCGGGATGGCCACCAGGCTGATCGCCGTCGCCCGCGCCGAGAGCAGGAAGGCGAAGACGATGGCCACCACCAGGATCGCGCCGTCGCGCAGCGCCGCCAGCAGGTTGTCGATGGAGACGCGGATGAAATCGGCCTGGCGGAAGATGTGCCGGTCGATCGTCATGCCCTTGGGCAGGCCGGACTGGATCTCTTCCAGCGTGGCATCGAGCCGGTCGGTCAGTTCCAGGGTATTGGCTCCCGGCTGTTTCTGGATGCCCAGCACCACCGCCGGCTTGCCGTTGTGGGCGCCGTTGCCGCGCTTGGGAGCGGGGCCGATGTCCACCTCGGCCAGATGCCGGATCAGTACCGCGGTTTGGCCGGATTCGCCGTCGCGGCGCGCCACCACCGTGTCCGCGATGTCATTCAGCACCTCGATGCGCCCCAGCCCCTGAATCAGGTATTCCTGACCACCCGCCACCAGGAAACCGGCCGCGGCGTTCTGGTTGGCGTCGCGCAGGGCGCGGGCCACCGCGTCCACGGTCAGGCCGTAAGCCGCAAGACGCTCGGGATTGAGCGTGACCCGATATTGGCGGATGTCGCCGCCGATGTTGACCACCTCCGCCACGCCCGGCACCGCCAGGATGCGGCGGCGCAAGACCTGATCGGCGGTCTGCCGCAAGGTAAGGCCATCGTGCTGATCAGAGCCCAGGGCGATGAACAGGATTTCCCCCATGATCGAGGCCGCCGGCGCCATCGTCGGCGCCGGAATGTCGTTGGGCAGCGCGGAACGGGCAAGTTGCAGGCGCTCCGCCACGATCTGCCGCACCTGATAGAGGTCGGCACCCCATTCGAATTCGACGATGACCACCGACAACCCGGTCTTGGTGGAAGAACGCACCCGGCGCACCCCCGCCGCGCCGTTCATCGCGGCCTCGATAGGGAAGGTGACCAGGTTTTCCACGTCGGTCGGCGCCATGCCGTGCGCCTCGGTGACCACCGTCACGCTCGGCGCGGTCAGGTCGGGGAAAACGTCCACCGGCGTTTGGGCGGCCTGCCAGCCGCCCCAGGCGAGGAGCAGGACGCCGGCGATGACGACGAACAGTTTGTTGCGCAGAGACCAGGCGATGATGTGAGCAATCATTTGTTCACCTCAGTGCGCATGGCCGTGGCCGATTTGTGCGGTGCCGGTGGACGCCAGCTTGACCAGGTAGGCGCCACGCGACACCACGCGCAGCCCTGGAGCCAGGCCATCCAGTACTTCCACCCAGTCGCCTTCGCGGGTACCCAGGCGCACCGTGCGCCGCTCGAAGGATTCGCCGCCCGCCTGCACGAACACCACGGCCATGCCGCCTTCATCGAGCACACTCGACGCCGGTATAGCCACCGCGTCACGCGCGGCGCCGACGAATACCTGGGCCTGCACCGCCATACCGATAGGGAATAGTTGACCGGCCGGCGGCGTGAATTCGAATACCACCGGCAAGGTGCGACTGGTGGCGTCCACCACGCCACCGACGGCGACCAGGCGCCCGTTCTTGCCGGGGATGATTTCAAAACCGCGTTCATCGCCCGTCACCCGGAAGACCGCGCCACTCGGATTGGATAGCCGCGCCGCCTCCGATTCGGGGACGCGCAGTTCCAGCCACATGCCGCGCCGGTCGGCGATGTGGAACAACAGCGCGCCCTCTTGGGCGTAGGCCCCGGGCGAGACACGCACGTCCGCGATCGTCCCGCTGATCGGCGCCCGCAGGGGAATGCCGCCGGTGCCGCCGCCATACTGCCCCAGGCGCTGCCGCGCCGCGTCCAGTTCGGCGCGGGCCGAAGCCGCGGCCGCGCGCGCCACCTGCACGCGTTTCTCCGGCATGATCGACTCGCGATAGAGGTCTTCCGCGCGGCCCAGCTCCAGGCCAGCCAGATCGAGTTCCAGCTGTGCCTTGCGCGCCGCGGTCCGCAGGGTGGCGAGATCGGCGTCGCCCCCCAGACGGGGTGCCAGGTAGGCAAGCAGTTGGCCTTTGTTCACCGTCTGGCCCAGACGCGGGAAGGCGCCCGCGGGCCGCACCTGTCCCGCCGCCTGGGCGGTGAGCAGGGCCTCGCCATCCGGGCGGGCACGCAGGGTGCCGGTGGCGTTGATCGCGCCACGGATCGGCCGTGTCACTACTTCAGCGGTGGCAAAGTCCACTTTCCACTGCTGTTCCTTGGTAAAGCCGATGCCCTCATCTTCGTGCGCGCTGGGCGCGGCCACGGCGGCCTTGTGATCGGGGTACACGGTGACCGGGCCGAGCGCATGCGTCACGCTGAATTCCGGCGTGCTGACCTCGATGCTCAGTTGCCGTTTTCCGGCGTGCTTCGGCATCGCCTCGGGACGGAAGATGCCGGGCTGGCTGGGGCCAGCGACGGTGAAGGTTTCCTCCGTCTGGCCACCTCCGCCCAGGCGTACCGTGACCTTGCCGGCGGTGACCGCTTTGAAGTCCGAAAGTTGGCTCAAGTGGGCGGCGAAAGCCGATTTCTCACCGACTACCAGGCGGGGAAACTCGACGAACAGTTCAGTGCGGTCAGTGAAATGGGTGATTTTTTCACCGTCGCCGCCGTGACCATGCGCCGCTTCGGCGGTGGCAGTGGTGGCAACCTCGGTGGGATTGTCAGTGGTCTTGTCGCCACAAGCGGCGAGCGTCAGCAGGCAAACAGCCGAAAACAGGAATGGCGTGAATCGCATGGTTTTCCTCGTGATAAAAAAACGGAACGAAGAACACCGGCGCGCGATGTTGGAACACGGCGTGCAGCCGCGCTGGAGCAAACGCTCGCCGGTTCAGGCGAACGCCAGAGGCGGACGGTCGAGCAGGGAGGGGGTGCGGGTGAGGAAGGCGGCAGGCGGGCGCGGTATCGGTCCATCCGCCTGGGTCTGGCCTGGTATCAGCTCGGTCCCCAGAAGGATGAGCGAGAGGACATGATGGCAGTGCCCGTCATGATGGCCGTCGTCGTCATGGCCGGTGTCCATAGGGCTGTTGCCTGCCTCGCCGGACAAGGTCGCGTCATGCTTGGCATGTCCAAGGTCATGGTGGTCGTGAACATGAAAACCTGCGACGACCACGTCCTTGCCCACATGCCCATGCAGATCCGCAGCCGCCGACCAGGTGAACTGGAGCGGAACGATGAGTATGAGGATCAGGGCAATAAAACGACGCATGGCGGGCATTCTACGGATAGGGCTTCCCTGTTGTCAGACGGTTCATCCATGTCGCCACGGCAAATCCCCTTTGGTAAGGCTCTTTTCTCGTTAGCTCGGTGACGCGGACCGGCAGGGTTCCCCCCTTTTGCAAAGGGGGGGTAGGGGGGATTTGCGGACGCTTGAACTGGCTCAACCCTTGGAGAAATCCCCCTTTGCAAAAGCATCGTAGGATGTGGTGAGCGCAGCGAACCGCATCAACCTGGCACGCGCGGCATGATGCGGTTCGCTGCGCTCACCACATCCTACGCGGGGCTTCGATGCTGGCTGTTTCACAGTAACAGTGCCCTCGGGCAATCGAACATAATCCCGGCCTATTCCAACCGGAACGACCCATGCATTCAGACCGCTGGTCCCTCGCCTGCTCGACCGTCTTCAGGAAGGCATAACCCATGCACCAATGTCTATCCAGCCGCTGCTTGTCGCGCCCTACGCGGCCCGGCGAACGATTTGGGGGCTCATTAATCCTCGGCGTCCGGCGCCTTGGCGTCCTTGGGCTTCACTAAACCCGGCCACAGCCGGTTCTCGGTATCGAGGTAGACCAGTTCCATTTCCCGCAGTCGATGCAGGTCACGCTGGCGTGTCTTCGGGTTGAGCTTGAGGTAGAGGCTCGTATACCAGGGGGCTTGCCGAATCACCTCCAGCGGTAGCGGACGGCCTTTGTCCAGCAGTTGGGAGGCGATGGTGTACTGCCGGGCGTTGATGCGCTTGTCGTCCAGCGCCCGGCGGATGGTGCTCTCGTAAAGCAGCATGGCGATGATCCGGTTGACCCGGTCATGCAAGCCGTTGATGGTCTGGCGCATCCCATCGAGGTGGAACGCGACAAACGGTTGGTTGGGCGCGGCTTGCTTCTTGTCCGCGGCCTTGCGGCAGCTGTTGAACAGAGTGAAGTAGGTGTCGATATTCGTGAGGTAATGGCGGGCCAAGGCAAAGGGGGCGTAGCGGTAACCCGCCGCTTGCAGAAGCGTGGCCTCGATGACCCGACCCACACGGCCGTTGCCATCCCAGAAGGGGTGAATCTGTTCGTAATAGAGGTGGACGAGAGGCGCCCGGATCAAGGCGGGAAGACCTGCCTGTTCCAGCGCGCCATGCCAGTCGATGAGCGCGTCGAGCAAGCGCTGGATGTCCTGGCCGTACTGGGGGGGCTTGTAACGGCCACCGTGGGCCTCGTCCCCGACATAGGTGACGCGGTCTTTGGGATTGTCTCGAATCGTGCCGGGGCGGTTGTCCGGGTGGGGAATGTCCTGGGTGATCAGGCGGTGCGCCTCCAGGATGAATTCCCGGTTCAAGGTCCAGCCGGGCGTGCGCGCGGCGCGTTGCGACAGATCGTAGGCGGCTTTGATATTGACGGCGCGTTGCTGTTCCACCTCCTTGACGGTGGCGGGGTCGAGCGCCAACACGCTGGCGGTTTCGTCTTCGCTGAGCGTGCCGCCTTCGATGGTGTTGGTGCCGAACACGCTGCTGACCACGACCTCGCGCTCAAGTTGGCTGGCCACCTGGGACAGTGGCGAGGCGATGAAGCGCTCGTGGGCGTCCTCGACGCGCTGGAGCAGTAATTCGATCTGGCCCGGTTCGATGCCGGTCTGGAAGACGAAAGGGCCGAAGCGCTGGGTTTCCACGCGACGTGTCAGGGCCGGGAGGTCGGCGGGGGTTTTGATGTCCATGATAATGTCCAGTCGTTAACTGGCAATATAAATAACATTATCAATATGATACTGAGATTTCCTGTTGGGCCGTGTCGTTAATAATGTCCACTCGATGTCCCGTCATGATTCGTAGACCACCCCCGTTCACCGTGCGCCTCTCGAATCGTTCGCGGTTTGGCTTTCACGTCGCGGCGACCGATATACGGCAATAATCGCGAACCCTTTTTCCCGGCCAGCTCATGACTCTCAGATTGTTTGCCCTCTGCGTGGCGGCGCTAACCGCTATGCCCAGCCTCCAGGCTATCGCCGCACAGGCCGGGAAAGTCGACCCCGATACCGGCGCGGCCACCTGGGAAACCCAGGCCGACGGCGTCACCCTCTCGCTTACCCAGATATTCCCGGACCCGGCGCGGGCGTTCTATCTCAATCGCGGTTTCCCGGCGGAGGCGGTGGAACGCTATGCCACCGCCTGCGTATATATGACCGTGTTGCGTAACGATGCCGCGCCCGGCGAACTGAGTTTTCGCCTGGCCGACTGGAGCGTGCAAAGCGCGGGCAGCGAACGTCCACCCCTCGCCGTCGAGGACTGGATGGCGCAATGGCGGGCACTGGGCCTGACGGAAGCGGCACAGATTGCCTTCCGCTGGGCGCAGTTTCCGCCGCAACAGGAGTACGCCGTCGGCGAGTGGAACCAGGGTATGTTGAGCACCGGCCTGCCGCCCGGCAGCCGTTTCGATCTGATCGCCCGCTGGACGGTGGCGGGAAAAACCTTTGAAGGAAAACTGGAAAATGTCGTTTGCGCGCGCTGAAATTGGAATGAAACGAGGCCTGTTCGCACTGCTGTTTTTCAGCATGGCCCACCTCCCCAGCGTGGCCGCCGACTTGCCGCCGTTGACCCACGGCCTCACCGCAATCGCGCAGCCCCAGCTCGCGCCGGCGTTGATCCTGGCTGACATGGACGGCAAGATGCACGACCTGGCCGATCTCAAGGGCAAGGTTGTGGTGGTCAACTTCTGGGCCACCTGGTGCCCGCCCTGTCGCCGCGAGATGCCCTCGCTGGAACGCCTCAAGCAGCGCTTACAGTCGCGCGGCCTGGCGGTGCTGGCGGTGGACGTGGGCGAGGACGCCGACACCGTATTCGCTTTCACCGGCCAACTGGAACCGGCGCCCACGTTTCCGTTACTGCTGGATCGCGACTCGCGGGCCATGCAGCGCTGGAAGGTGAAAGGGCTACCGACCACCTTCGTCGTCGATGCCACGGGGAAGGTGGTTTTTCGCGCCGTGGGTGGGCGTGAATTCGATCACGACGAGGTCGTCAGGCAGTTGCTGCCCTTGCTGCCGAAACAATAGCCTGGGAGCGATGCGGCGCCTTGCGGCTGGTTTTATGTAGCGCAGGCTTCCAGCCTGCCCGTTGCCGTCCCGGCGCCGCGCCGCAGGCTGGAAGCCTGCGCTACACCAGGCCGGGTTCAGGCACGCGACGCGGCCACCGGGGTCAGTTTCCAGGCAGGATCAACGTCACGCCTGGGCAATCCGGTTTATTGCGGCAAGGACTCCAGTAACTCATTCATCTTCTTGAAGCGTGGCGCCTGCACCGCGAAGGCCATGGCGCGGGCCTTGAGATGGCTGCCGGACATCAGGGTCGGGATGATTTCATCGTCACGGGTCTTCTTGAACGCGTCCCAAACCGCCTTGAATTGCACCAGGGTCGGCTGCGCGGCGCGCAGTGATTGATTCTTCAGGGCGGTGGCAAGGAGGCCGTCCAGATCCTTGCTCGATTTGATGGCCCCGTCATAGCGCATGTCCAGGACGGTGTGGTCGTCCTCGCTCATCATGGCCATGGTGTGCTGCCGCGTCGTGGCGAGGGTGGATTTGATGTCGGCAACCGGTCCGGCCTGAACGGGAGACGCAACAAGCAAACAGGCTATGGATGTCAGCAAGGCGGCTAGGGCATTTTTCATCTTTATTTCCTTGAGTCGTTGGGAGGAGCGGCAATCTATCGATCACATACGCTCGAACGCTTCATTCGAACTCCATCCTGGGGTACCTCGAAAAACCCGTCATTCCCGCGAATGCGGGAATCCAGTGTGTTGATTCCACTGGGTTCCCGCATTCGCGGGAACGACGAATCAGGCGTTATTCGATGCGCCCCCTGATCGGTCATGAGCGCGCGCATTGCGCCGTATGTTGGGAGGCACGCTTTGCCCCCACGCTCCAGCGTCCCGAAGGGGCCTTCGCGTGACGCTGGAGCGTCTGGACGGTGTTCCCACGCTGGAGCGTGGGAACAAGTTCAAACAAGTTCAATGATGCTGATGGCCGGACGGTTTCACCGCGTTCAGGGTGCTTTCGTCGGCGGCGGGGCCGGGGTGGCGTTCGGCTTGCAGTGGTTCGCCCGTCCATTCCCAGGCCACCGTGCCCTCGGGGTGCTTGTACCAGCCGGGGTCCGAGTAATCGCCCGGTTTCACGTCGTCGTGCACTTTGACCACGGTGAACATGCCGCCCATTTCGATGGGGCCGTACTGGCCCCAGCCGGTCATCATCGGCAGGGTGTTGTCGGGCAGGGGCATTTCCATTGCGCCCATTTCCGCCATGCCGGCCGAGCCCATTTCCATGTAATCAGGCAGCAGCTTGCTGATGGCTTTGGTGACCTCGCGTTGGTCGACGCCGATCATGGTCGGTACGTCGTGGCCCATGGCGTTCATGGTGTGGTGTGATTTGTGGCAGTGGAAGGCCCAGTCGCCGGGGTTGTCGGCGAGGAATTCGAAGGCGCGCATCTGGCCGATGGCGACGTCCGTGGTCACTTCCGGCCAGCGCGCCGATTTCGGCACCCAGCCGCCGTCGGTGCCGGTGACCTCGAAATCGACGCCATGCAGGTGCAGCGGGTGGTTGGTCATGGTCAGGTTGCCGGAGCGGATGCGCACGCGGTCGCCGGTGCGGCAGACCAGTGGGTCGATGCCGGGGAAGACGCGGCTGTTCCAGCACCACAGGTTGAAATTCAGCATGGTGTTGATCATGGGCGTGGCGGCGCCGGGTTCGATGTCGAAGGCGTTGAGCATGAACACGAAGTCGCGGTCGACGCGCATGAATTCCGGGTCGTTCGGGTGGACGATGAGCATGCCCATCATGCCCATGGCCATCTGCACCATCTCGTCGGCGTGCGGGTGGTACATGAAGGTGCCGGACTTGGTCATGTTGAATTCGTAGACGAAGGTCTTGCCCGGCTTGATTTGCGGCTGGTTGAGGCCGCCGACGCCGTCCATGCCGTTGGGCAGGATGATGCCGTGCCAGTGCACGGTGGTGTGCTCGGGCAGTTTGTTGGTGACGAAGATGCGAATGCGGTCGCCTTCCACGCACTCGATGGTGGGGCCGGGGCTGGAGCCGTTATAGCCCCAGAGGTTGGCGGTCATGCCCGGCGCCAGTTCGCGCACCACCGGCTCGGCGAGCAGGTGGAATTCCTTGACGCCGTCCTTCATGCGCCAAGGCAGCGACCAGCCGTTCAACGTCACCACCGGGTTGTAGGGCCGCCCCGCGTGCGGATGCAGGGGCGGCTGGGTGGCCGGATTGGTGAAGATGGGGGCTTCGGGCAGGCTGGCGGCCCCGGCCTTGCTGACCAGTCCGGCACCCAATACAGCGGCGCCGGTGCCGCGCAGAAATTGTCGACGATCCATGTTCTTCTCCTGTTAGCGTGAAACACGTCCCGTAGGAGCGTCCGCTTGCGGCGCGAAAACGTGTGTGCGTGGAATTTCTAACGTACTGGCAGAGCAGCATGAAGTTGAGAGGGATGCAGAGAATATCGAAGATGCATTTCTGCGCGGATATATCTATGAACAGCTCGATATTGTTGCCGCAACAAGACGGTCATTGGCTGAAGACGTC
>JAURYL010000031.1 GCA_030653935.1 Pseudomonadota bacterium | reverse complement strand
CTTTGGAAAAGGGGGGTTCCCGCTTGAACCTTCTGTGGGCGGCCTGCATCCGGGGGCTACCTGGAAACGCTCGTGCTTCGTGCCATTCATGTTTCCTGAAAGCACGGCCATAACCCGGCCGGGATCAGGAAGTCTGAACCTCAAAACGGCCGCTGACCACGCGTTTGCCCCCGGAAAGCCTACGGGACGCTACAACCCCAGCGAGCGCATATCGAGTTTCCCCTCGCGCATCGGCGGGCACCAGAAATAGGCGCCGGTGATGGGGCGGGTGAAGGTGAACAGGGCGTCACCGATGCCGTCCTCGGCACCCACCATGCGTCGTAACAGCGCCTCGAAGGCATCCAGGGAATGGCCGAAGGCGATGAACACCAGGCCGGCCTCGCGGGCGTCGGCCCAGGGCATGGAGCGGCGCAGGACAAAGGCTTCTGGGTCGAAACTTTCCTGAGCGGTGCGTTTGACGTGGGCGGACTCGGGCGCGTCGTCGATCTCCTCGTTGTCCGCTTTGCGGCGGCCGATGGTCAGGTCTTGTTGCTCGCCGCTCATGGCCGCGAAACGGTCGAGGTCATGCACCCATTGCTGCACCGCGACGAAACTGCCGCCATCCAGGCCGGGGCCGCGCCCGGCGACCACGGCGGCGGTCACCGCTTCCGCGTCCACGGGGTTTTCCGTGCCATCCTCGTAGCCGCTCAAGTCGAGACTGGGGCCGTACTGGAAGGCATCGATGGCGCGCTCCAGGAACAGCGCCGACGCCAGGGCCTGTTCCAGCGCGCGGCCACGGTGTAGCAGTTCGCCGCGGTCGTCGCCGCGTAGCCAGCACCAAAATGCGGCGGGCGTCGAGGGAATGGCGGCCGCCGCCGTCTCGTATGTCGGGAAGGCATGCAGGCCGTCGATGTCGGCGCCCAGCGCCGCCACCAATCCGCCGCCCATTCCGGCAACGCTGGTTTCGCCGTCGATCAGACCTGCACCGGCAAGCAGCGCCGCGCGCGTGGCGGCGGCGGAGATTCCTGGGAGCGGCGCGAAGAATAGATGCCTGGCCAGGCGGGGGACCGGGGCCAGAATGCCGGGCTGGGTGGCGCTCATCGTCATGTCCTTGCTTCATCGGGTTGCGATGCCAACATTATCGGCCGAGCGGCGGCGCCGGCAACAGCGCGCCGCGACATGCATTTCAGCGGCTGATCGAGTAGCTGATGTTGGTGCCCTGGCCGGGTGTCTGGCCGCCTTGCAGCGCCAGCAGTTGCGAGAGCAGGGAGAAGGTGGATTTGCTGTCGAGATCGCTGTCGGCGATGCGGAACCAGGCGTTGCGGTAACCCACGTTTAACAACCTCCCCCTCAATTCCCCTCAATTCCCCTCAATTCCCCTCAATTCCCCTCAATTCCCATTGAATTCCGCTCGTAACCCATTGATTCTTTGTTTTCGCCGCCCCCAAACCCCCGTGTAGTGCCTTATTATTTCTTATGGCGCCCCACAAACCCCTTGCCAGGCGCTATCCTTTCGGCATGTTCATCCGCCGCGCCCCCACCCGCCGCAATGCCGACGGCGTCGCCTACCACACCTTCCGCCTGGTCGAGTCCCGGCGTGAAGGCGCTCGGGTTCGCCAATCCACCCTCCTCAACCTCGGCAGC
>JAURYL010000038.1 GCA_030653935.1 Pseudomonadota bacterium | reverse complement strand
GCCTGCACCGAGAGGTGGACGGGCATTTCCGGCCAGGCTTCGCGGACCAGGTCGATGAGGCCGGGGTCGGCCATGATCAGGGCATCCGGCTTCTGCGCGATGACCGGGGCCATGTCGGCCAGATAGGTTTTTACCTTGGCGTCGTGCGGATAGATGTTGCTGACCACGTAGAACTGTTTGCCGCGCGCATGGGTGTAGTCGATGCCGATGCCCAGCGCGGCCTCGTCGCGGAAGCTGTTGTTGCGCGCGCGCAGGCTGTAGCGCGGTTGGCCGGCGTAGACCGCGTCGGCGCCGAAGGCGAGGGCGGTTTCCAGCATGGCTTGCGAGCCGGCGGGAGCGAGGAGTTCGGGAGGGGGCATGAATGGTTCGCGTGGTGGATTAGCCGAACAGCGCTCGCGCCGTCTGATAGAAGGCGAAGCTGAGCAACCAGGCGACCGCCAGCGACCAGCCCAGCGAGATCCACATGACGCGGCGGCTGCCGGATTCGCGGCGGATCGTGGCCAGGGCTGAGAGGCAGGGGGTGTAAATCAGGGTGAATAGCATGAAGCTGTAGGCTTGTATCCAGTCCAGGTTGTGCGCGAGCACGCCGGAGAGTTCATCGCCGCCGGCGCCATAGATGACGGCGAGCGAGCCGATGACAATTTCCTTGGCGACGAAGCCGAACAGGAGGGCGATGGACAGCAGTTGATCGATGCCCAGCGGCGTGAAGATGGGCTCCATCCAGCTGGCAAGCTGGCCGGCCAGGGTGGCGGAACTGGCGGGGGCGGCGTCGAGCGGGAAGTGGGTGAGGAACCAGACCAGGGTGACGCCAAGGATGATGAAGCCGCCGGCCTGGCGCAGGAAATGGCCGGATTCGCGGAACGATTGCCGGGTCAGGGCAGCCAGGGTCGGCAGCCGGTAGGGGGGCAGTTCCATCAGCATGGGGTCGGTGTTGTGGCGGGTGCGGCTGCGCATCAGCCAGGCGGTGAAGAAGGCCAGGACAAAACTCATTACATAGAGGCTGAACAGCACCCAGGGCGCGGCGCGTGGGCTGAATATCGCCGTGGTGAAGAACAGGAAGACCTGAAGCCGCGCCGAGCACAAGGAGAAGGGAATCATCATCATGGCGGCGATCCGCTGCGAACGGCTGCGGATGACGCGGGTGCCCATGAGCGCCGGAACGTTGCAGCCGAAGCCCATCAACTGCATCACGAAGGCGCGGCCATCCAGGCCCATGCGCGACATCAGCGCGTCCATCAGGAAGGCGGCGCGGGCGAGATAGCCGCTGTCTTCCACTACCGCCATCGCCAGGAAGAACACCACGATGATGGGCAGAAAGGACATCACCGTGCCGATGCCGTCATAGAGGCCTTCCAGGAGGAAGCTCATGGCCCAGGTCGGCAGGCCGGCGAGCAGCGGCGACAGCCAGCGCGTCCTGGCCTCGTCGAGCAGCCAGGCCAGTCCCTCCTGCAAGGGCGCGCCGATGCCGTAGACAATCTGGAATACGCCGAGCATCAGCAACAGGAACAGGGGAATACCCAGCCAGGGATGCAGCAATACCTGGTCGATGCGGTCGGTGCGGGTGGGTGAGAGGCAGACCGGGATGTGCAGGCTTTGGCTGAGCATGTCGTCGAGCGTGCTCTCGATGGCGTCGTCTTCCGAGAGGACGGCGGCGCGGGCTTGCGATGGCTCGGGGTGCGCGCGCAGCCACTTGGTGAGCGACTGTTTCAGCTCCGGCACGCCACGGCCGTGCTTGGCGCTGATCATCCGCACCGGGATGCCGAGTTGGGCTTCCAGAACTTCGCGGTGTACGCGGATGCCGCGATGCTGCGCCTCGTCGGCCATGTTCAGGGCCAGCAGCATGGGCAGGCCGAGCGCCTTGAGTTGCAGCACCAGAGCCAGTTGCCGTTCCAGTTGCGTGGTGTTGAGCACCACCAGGATGCCGTTGAGCGGCTGTGTCTCGATGAAATGCCGCGCCACCCGCTCGTCCTCGGAAAAGCCGTGGAGATTGTGCAGGCCGGGCAGGTCTACCAGTTCCACCATCGAATCACCCAGCAGAAGCTTGGCCGAGAGCAGTTCGACGGTGAGGCCGGGCCAGTTGCCGACGCGGGCGCCGGCACCAGTCAGGCGGTTGAAGAGGGTGGATTTGCCGGTATTCGGCATGCCGACCAGGGCGATTCGTTTGCTCATTTTTTTCGGGAGGCGAGGGGCGAATGTAGCACCGGCGTCTCGCCGGCCCGCTCCTGGTTAGACGAAAGAGCCGGCGAGACGCCGGCGCTACAGGGGGCGGTCATGCGCAGCCGGCTTCGGCCGGGCAGGGAAGCAGCATGATGGCGGCGGCTTCGCCGCGACGGATGATCAAATCGGTCTGGCCGGCACGCACCTGGATCGGCCCTCGGAACGGCGAGCGGCGGATCACCTTGACGCGGCGGCCGGGCAACAGGCCGAGGGCGCGCATGCGGGCGCCGAGTTCGAGACCGGCGTCGATGCGGACGATGGTGCCGCAACGGCCGGCGGCCAGGTCACAGAGTGCGAGGGTTTGGGTCATGGCAGGACGGCTTGTATCTGGCGGAGGGCCTGGTTTGCATCGAGGCCGGGGCGCACGACATGGGAAAGTTCGAATTCGCTGAAAGCCTCGACCGCCGTGAGTTGCGCGGCGAGGACATCGACGCCCGCCTCGGACGCGTCGCGGCCAGCGGCCTGGCGATCCAGCAGGCGTTGCCGCAGCACCTCGGCCGGCGCTTCGAGGGCAATGATGAACCAGGGCAGGGCCAATGTCTCGGCCAGCGTCCGCAATGGCTCACGCCAGTCGCGTTTGATGAAAGTGGCGTCGACAATGACCCGGAAGCCGGCATTCAGCAGGGCTTGCGTGACTTCGAGCAGACGCGCCAGGGTGCGCTCGCCGGCCTCGCGGCTGTAGATGTTTTCTCCCAGCGCGCGGCTGTCGGCCAGGGCATCGAGGCCGTACAGGCGCTTGCGTTCGACGTCGGAACGCACGCGGATCGCGGGTAGTTGCTCCAGCAGGTGCTGGGAAAACCAGGTTTTCCCAGAACCGGAAACACCGTGCATCAGCAGCAGCGCGGGGGCGGGCCGGCGCGTGAAACGCTCGGCCAGCGCCAGGTAGGAGAGGGCTTCCGATAAATCCTGGTCGGACTGGCTGGCCCGGAGCGCGGCCACCTTGGCCCGCACCAGCGCCCGATAGACCAGGTAGTAGGGCAGGGCGGCCAGACCGGCGTAATCGCCGGTGTGTTGCAGATAGCGGTCGAGAAAGCGCCACGCGAGCGGCGCCAGGCCGCGATGCATGAGGTCCATGCCGAGAAAGGCGACATCGCTGATGCAGTCGATGCAGCGCAGGCCGGGGTTGAATTCGATACCGTCGAAGATCAACGGACGTCCCCCCTTTCCAAAGTCTCTTTTCGCGACGGCTGGTGATGCGAACTGGTGAGGTTCCCCCCTTTTGCAAAGGGGGGCTAGGGGGGATTTGCGGACGCTTGAACTGGCGCCTCCCTTGGAGGAATCCCCCTCATTCCCCCTTTGAGAAAGGGGGAGGTCGCCTTCCCCTCGACTTTCGCGCGTATCACCAGCTAACGCGAAAACAACCTTTTCAAAGGGGGGCGGAGGGAGTGCTTCCGTCAGCCAGGCGATGTTGCCCAGGTGCAGATCGCCGTGGCACTCGCGGATGTGGCCTTGTTCCTTGCGTGCGGCGAAGTGGCCGGTGAGGCGTTGGCCTTCCGCCAGGCTCCAGGCTTCGAGTCGGTCGAGCAGCGCATCGGGCAAAGGAAGCTTGGCGCGCAACTGCCTGAAATTTTCCGCCACCGGCGCTTGCACCGCTTCGGCGGTGCCGAATGCCGCCGCCACCGGCGCGATCTCGCCGTGGAAGCGCGCCACCGTGTCGGCGATGGCATCGATCTGATCGGCGGTGATTTCCGGCTCGCGGTCGAGCGTGGCGTCGGCCGGGAAGGCGCGCATTTTTACCGCCCACTCCAACACCGGCCCTTCGCCCTCAATGCGCGGTGGCGACCCGGCGATGGGGACGACGCCGAGATAGATGTCGGGTGCCAGGCGAGCATTCAGGCGCACTTCCTCGCGGCAGTAGTGCTCACGCTTGTCCAGGCTGCTGAAGTCGAGAAAGCCCAGTTCCAGCGGCTTTTTCAGCTTGTAGGCATAGTCGCCGGCCAGGATCACCCAGGAGATATGGGTTTCGATCAGCCGCGGCGCGGGGGCCGGGTGCGGATAGGCGGCGGGGTCGAGCAGCGCGGCGATCAGCGGTTGTAGCGCCGGCGTCATTTCTGGAAAGCCACTACGTGATCCACCCCGAGGCGGATGCCGATGTATTCGCCGATGGCGTGGTTGTGGTGGGAGTCCACCTGCGCCAGGACGCGGCCGCCACCGGGTAGTTTGAGGGTGTAGAGGAAATCGGCGCCACGGAAGGCCTTGCGCTCGACCCGAGCCATCAACAGGCTGTCGTCATCGTGAATGATGTCGTCGGGGCGGATCAGCACGTCCACCTCGCAGCCCAGTTCGCATTGGGAGCAACCGCCATCTTCGTCGCAGTCGCCATCGACCATGCCGTCGAGCACGCCAAGTTCGATCTCCACCTGGTGGCTGTTGAGGACCTTGCCCGGCAGCAGCACACCCTGGCCGATGAAGTCGGCGACGAAGCGGTTGACCGGCTCGTGGTAGAGCACGTAGGGCGCGGCCCATTGCTGAATGACGCCGGCGTTCATGACGCCGATGACGTCGGCCATGGCGAAGGCCTCGTGCTGGTCGTGGGTGACCAGCAGGGCGGTGATGCCTTCATGTTTGAGGATGTCGCGCACTTCCAGAGAGAGTTTTTCCCGCAGTTCCACGTCGAGATTGGAAAACGGTTCGTCCAGCAGCAGCAGGCGCGGTTTCGGCGCCAGGGCGCGGGCCAGGGCCACGCGCTGCTGCTGGCCGCCGGAGAGTTGATGCGGCCAGGACGCGGCTTCCTTCGACAGGCCGACCAGCTTGAGCATCTGCTGTACACGCAGATTGCGTTCGTCATTCCCCAGCGCATGCAGGCCGAAGGCGACGTTGGCGGCCACCGACAGGTGCGGGAACAGGGCGTAATCCTGGAACACCAGGCCGACCTGGCGCTGTTCCGGCGGCAACGACCAGCCGGTGCTAGCCACCGTGCGGCCGTCGATGCGGATATCGCCGCTGTTGAGCGTTTCGAAGCCGGCGATCAGGCGCAGCGCCGTGGTCTTGCCGCAACCGGACGGCCCGAGCAGGCAACCGATCTGGCCGGGGGCGAGCTGGAAGGAGACGTCGTTCAGAACCGGCTTGCGGCCGTAGGACTGGGCTATGTGGTCAAGTGCGAGCATCGCTATGTCGAATCAACAGGAAGATGGGCAGGAGGCCGGCGATGGCGATGGCGACGGCGGGCAGGGCGGCGCGTTCCCATTCGCCCTCGGAAGTCATCTCGAACACGCGCGTGGCCAGGGTGTCCCAGCCGAATGGCCGGGTCATCAGGGTAATCGGCAGTTCTTTCATGATGTCGACGAAGGTCAGCGCCATCGCCACCAGCAGCGGCCCGCGCAACATCGGCAAATGCACCTGGCGCAATCTTCTGGCGCCGCCGACGCCGAGCACCAGCGCGGCTTCGTCGAGCGAGCGGGTGATGCGGCCAAGGCCGGCCTCGATGGTGCCGAAACCCACCGCGAGAAAACGCGCGCAGTAGGCGAGCAGCATCACCACCAGCGTCCCTCCCAGCACCTGCCCGATCTCGTGGCCGCTCCAGGCGCGGGTCTGGTCGATGATGAGGTTGTCCAGCCAGGCCACCGGAATGAAGAAGCCGACCGCCAGCACCGCCCCGGGCAGGGCATAGCCGATGGTCGCCAGGCGCGTGGTGAACAGCATTCCGGGCGAGGGCGCGAGGCGCTGCGCGTAGGCCAGCGCCAGGCTCAAGGCGGCGACCAGCAGAGCGCCGAGGCCGGAGAGCAGCAGGGAATGACCGATGAACTCAAAATAACGTGGGTCCAGATCGATGGCGGCGGCTTGCCAGGCCCAGACCAGCAACTGCGTGAACGGCGCCAGGAAGGCGAGCAGAAAGACGCCGCCGGCGAAACTGAAGGCCAGGCCGGCCCGCCAGCCGTCGAGCAGGATGCGCGCCGAGGCACCGCCGGCGCGGCTCGATTGCGCGTAACCGCGTTGCTGGCGGGAGGCTTGCTCCAGCAACGCCAGCACCAGCACGAAGAAGATCAGGATGCTCGCCAGTTGTGAGGCGGCGGACAGCGAGAACAGCGAGAACCAGGCCTTGTAGATGGCGGTGGTGAAGGTGTTGTAGTTGAACACCGAGACCGTGCCGAAATCCGCCAGGGTCTCCATCAGCGCCAGCGAGAGGCCGGCGACGATGCCCGGCCGCGCCATCGGCAGCGCCACCCGGAAGAAGCCGCGCACCCGGCCCATACCGAGGGATTGCGCCGCTTCCATCAGCCGTCGGCCCTGGCCCTGGAAGGCGGCGCGGGCGGTGAGATAGACGTAGGGATAGAGCGCCAGCGTCATCACCACGATGACGCCGCCACGGGAGCGGATCGGCGGCACCTGGGTGATGCCCCAGGTCTCGCGCAGCCAGGTGGGCAGCACCCCGGTGAAATCCAGCCAGCCCAGCCAGACGAAGGCGGTCACATAGGCCGGCAGCGCCAGCGGCAGCAACAGTGCCCAGGTAAAAAAGCGACGGCCGGGAAAGTCGCAGGCGGCGGTCAGCCAGGCCAGGGAAATGCCCAGAAAACTCACACCCAGGCCCACGCCGAGTGCCAGCCAGACGCTGTTCACCAGCAGTTCCGGCAAGGTGTATTGCCAGAGGTGAGCCCAGATTTCCTGATCCGGATCGACCAGGGCGGAAGCCACCACCAGCACCGGAATCAGCGTCAGCGCGGCGATACCCCAGGCGGTGAGGCGCGGGGTCGAGAAAAAGGAAAAGGCGCCCGGCCCGGGCGCCCTTTCTGATGCAGTCATGCTGAAGTCCGACCAATGGATAGTAAGGTCCGCATTCTAGCAGTCTGTCGGGTGAGAATCATTTGTATCCAGCGCGATCCATCAACATCACGGCGCGGGTTTGCAGCTTGCCCGCTTCCGAGACGTTGATCTGGTTCTGCCTGAAATTGCCCCAGGCGGCGACGGTGGCATCCCACATCACGCTCCGGTTGGCCGGATATTCCATGTTGACGTCGGCGAACAGGTTCTGCGCCTTGCTGGAGGACAGCCATTCCAGCAGCTTGATGGCTTCCCGCTCGTTCTTGGCGAACTTGGTGACGCCGGCGCCGGAGATGTTGACGTGCACGCCCGTCTCCTTGCCTTTCTGGTTGGGCCAGTAAATGGCCAGCGGCAGATTGGGCTTCTTCTCCATCAGCCGGCCGTAGTAATAGGTGTTGACCACGGTGGCGTCACAAAGGCCGGCGGCCACGGCTTCCATCGCCTTGGTGTCGTCGGGAAACGGATCGGTCGCCAGATTGGCTACCCAGCCGCGCACGATCTGCTCGGTCTTCTCCTCGCCGTGTTCCGCGATCATCATCGCCACCAGCGACTGGTTGTAGACCTTCTTGGAAGTACGCAGGCACAAGCGTCCTTTCCAGGTCGGGCCGGCCAGGTCTTCGTAGGTGGTCAGTTCGCCCGCCTTCACCTTGTTGCGGTTGTAGATCACCGTGCGGGCGCGCACCGAGAGGCCAAACCACTGGTTGCCCGGATCGCGCAGATAGGCCGGGATATTGGTTTTCAGCGCCTGGGAATCAACCGGTTTCAGCAAGTCCTCCTGCGCCGCCTGCCAAAGGTTGCCGGCGTCAACGGTCAGCAGGATGTCGGCCGGGGTGTTACGCCCTTCCGCCTTCAAACGCGCCATCAGCGGGCCTTCCTTGTCGGTGATGAACTTGACCTGCACGCCGGTTTCCTTCGTGTAGGCATCGAACAGCGGCTTGATCAACTGCTCGTTGCGCGCGGAATAAACGACCACTTCCGCCGCCTGGGCCGCCTGGCCCATCACAACCAGCAAGGCACCGGACAACAGGAATTTCATGGAATTGCTGCACTTCATGGTGGGACTCCAGTTCAGAAATTAACTGGAACGCATCATGTCATGAATGATAACGGTTATCAACACGATGGTGGTGTGATTCAGATAAAAGAATAGCGACCCGAAGGCCGCCATAGTGTTCTGGGCGGAACGGCTGGATCAGGCGTTCTGCTGGATCCCGATAATCTCCCAACTGCGGCTGGCGTCGGCGGGGCGGGAGAGGTGCCAGGTTTCGTCGAAGTGGACGGTCTGCTCGCTGTCCTCGCGAGCTCATAAGATGTGGGAAGCGAAGGGCCGGGGTTTTATCAAAGCTTTGCGAACCGCATCGATATCAGTCGAGTTTGTTTGATCCGAGATTGTCCATTAGCAGAAGTAGGCATGTAGCGCAGGCGTCCCGCCTGCTTTGTCCTTCTGATCAGGCCCACGAAGCAGGCGGGACGCCTGCGCTACATGTGGGTCTCTGGCGTCGCCACGGCTAATGGTCAATTTGGGTTGATGCGGTTCGTTCCTCACCGCATCCTATGTGCTGTGGTGACGATCAACGACTACACCCGCGACCACGACTTCAGCGGCGCGCCTGGCATACCCGCTGACGGCAGCGGGAAGGGCAAAGTTGTCCATCCAAGGTTTGTCCAGGTACATCCCTTGTCAATCCACCCCCAGCGCCTTGAACACCGCGTCCACCGGGTCCGAGTAGAAGCTGGTCTGGAACTTCGCGAACAGTTCGCCGGGCACCGTGCGAATGTCGCCGACGCTGCTCATCGGAATCAGAATGCGCTTGGCGCCTGAATCGAAGGCGACTTGCAGCGACTGGGCCAGATTCTCGACCGGGATGATGCTGCCGCCCAGGCTCATGTCGCCCAGCACGACGATCTGGCTTTGCACCGGCTTGCCCAGCAAGGCGGAACAGAAGGTCACGAAACTGGGCAGGGTCATGGCCTCGGAGGCGCCGGTGTTGTGCAGTTCGACGATGTGCAGGTGGAAGTCGTGGTCGCCGGGTTTGGCCGAGGCGCTGACCCGCGACACATTCGCCTTGAAGTAATCGAAGGCCACTTTCACCGGCTCCTTGCCGGCCATACCGCTGCCGACGCCGGACAGGGTCAGCTTGCCATTGCCGCCGACCACCTGGGTTTCCAGACGGTACAGGCCCAGCATGCCGGATGGGCCGTTGGTGATGGTATGCAAAGTGCCGGGCTTCATCTGGCCTTCCGGGATCAGACCACCGCCGCCTTGCTCCGGCACGCTGACGAAGTGTTCTTCGCGGGTATCAAAGTCGATGTAGCTGAAATGGACGTCGTAGAACTCCATGCCGCCGATCTTCTTGAGCTGCTCCTTCACCCGGCGGCGGACTTCCAGGGCGTATTCCAGGCAGCGCTGGACCGCTTCCTTGGTGTATTCGCCGTGGGGATAGAGCAACTTCAACAGGCCGGAAACCGTGCGGCGCACCGCGATGGTGTCGCGCTGATTCAGGTTGTTGCCCAGCTTGAAATACTTGTCGATGGCGTCGGCGAAGCTGTATTTGCGTAGTTCGCGCAGGCTTTCCGCCAGGTAGTCCACGATCAGTCCGTACTGGTTGGTGAAGAACTCCGGCCGCATCTTCGGCACTTCCCAGCCAGGGATGTAGGCGTGGAAGCGGTCGAAGAAAGCCGAATCGATCATCACCTCGGGGAACGGTGACAACAGGTGGCTGGTTTTCACCAAGGTTTCCACGCTCTGGTTGATGTTGCCCACGAACACCATCGAAGCACTGGCATTGATCGAATCCCGCCCGCGCGAGAACGAGCCGGAAGCCATGTAGTCCTTCATGATCTGCACGCCATCGGCGTCCTTGAAGGAAATCCCCGCCACCTCGTCGAAGGCCACCACGTCCCACAGCCCCACCAGGCCCACCTTGCGGGTGCTCATGTTGTAGAACAGATTGGCCACCGTGGTCTGGCCGCCGGAAACCAGCAGGCTGTTGGGGCTGATTTCCTTGTAGATATGGCTCTTGCCCGTGCCGCGCGGCCCCAGTTCACACAGGTTGTAGTTGTTCTCCACCAGCGGAATCATGCGTGCCAGCAAATGCCACTTCACCCGCTGGTCCAGCGTGGTGGGCTCCATGCCGGTGGAACGGGTCAACACATCCAGCCACTGGTCTTCGGTAAACGCGCGGCGCCCCTCGAACAACTGTTCCATGTCCATATTGGGGAGCTGGATGGGCTTCAGGTCGGTGATGCCGAAGGGCGAACCCTTCTGGTTCTCCTCATAGAAGTAGCTCATGGAGACGATGCACCAGATCCCCCCCGCCAGCAGCTTCTCGTACTGCTTCACCGTGGCGCTGGAAATTTCCACGCCCTTCACGCCCAGGTTGGACAGCAACGCCTCGTAGACATCCCGCTTCTCGTTGAGCTTCACCGTCACCTTGTCGATGACCTTGTAGCTGCCCAACTCCTTGATCTTGGATTTGACCTTTTCCCCCTCGTCCGGGCGCACATAGTTCTCGGCCAGGATGCGCTTGACGTTCTCCATGCCCTCGCGAATCACCTCGGCGTCATTCGAGGCGCAATACATGCCCAGCAAATACTCCAGCACATAGACCGGAACATTCGCGCCCTCCTTGATCATCTTGGTCAGGTCTTTGCGCACCACCTTGCCGGCAAAGTGCTGGTTCAGCAGATCGTCCAGGCTGGCATTCAGGTTGTCGGTCATGGGGTTAACTCGTCAGAAATCATTGGAAAACGCCAGGTCGATGGAGAAGGCGATACGGTCCACCTCCGCCTTGCTTTCCGCATCGACCATCACCAAAGCGTATTGCTTGTTCTTGTCATGCTGGCCAGCCTTCAGCATCAGCCGGGCGGTTTGCTTGCGCTCTTCCATGCGCTCGGAATCGCTGGCGAAGGTGAGCGCCACTTCGTTGCTGATCGGCTCACTGCCCTCGCGTATCGAGACCAGCAGCGTGCGCGCCTGCACCCGGTCGGACACCGCATCGTTCTGGATGAACTCGAAGCGCTGCATGTTGTTGACAATCTTGCGCGACGAGCCCAGCAGCGACACATCCACCTTGCGCGTCGCCGTCGCTTCCGCCGCACGGCCTTCCAGTTCCTTCACCGTCACCACCGGCACCAGAATCTCCTGCGGCATCGCGCCGCCGTGGCTGAAGCGCGCACCGCCGGTGAAGTGGAAACGGTTCGCGCCCTTCGGCACCCAGAAGTCCAAACCTGGGTCCATCCGCGCGGTGATGGCGGTATTGCCGCACCAGGCTTTGCCATTCACGCCCAGGTCGGCGCCGATCAGATAGCGCTTCTTCGCCGTCACTGCGCCGGCCGGTTTTTCATCCAGGGCACTCTTGTCGAACGCCTCCAGCATCGAGTCCTGATAGAGAAAACCGTGGTCGGCGGTGACCAGCACCGTGGTGCCGTTCAGGCTGTTGACGATGAAGCGCACCATCGCGCCCAGCTCGCGGATGGCCGTGCGCACCGCCGCGAAGGTCTGCGATTCGGTCGAAGCCGAGTCGCCCACCGCATCCACCACGTTGTGATAAACGTAAACCACGCGCCAGGGTTTCACGAACTCCCGCCCGGCGTCCTTGTTCATCGCCAGCAGTTCCTCCGCCTTCACCGCCACACCCGCGTAATCCGCCAGAATCTTGCCGCGCTGCTCGATCCCGGCGCAGGGCTTGCCATCCACCAGCACCTCGCCGCCCGGCTTGTAGCCAAGTTGCCGATGCGGCAGCAATGCGGCCATGCCCAGCGCGGTATAGCTGGGCAACATGCCCAACATGGCGCCCAGAGAAGCCTTGAAGCGGTACTTGCCGTTCAACTCATCCACCAACTCCGCCGCCGCCTCATAGCGAAAAGCATCGCTGATCAACACAAACACCCGGGCGCGCGGCGCGTTCTCCAGTACCGGGCGAACATGCCGGTCGAAGAAGCGGTACTGGTTATCCAGGCCGTACACCTGCCAGCGCGCCAGCAAACCCGCTTCGCCTTCAAGGAACCCACCCCAGGCGGTCGCCAGCAAAGGCATGAACCAGCCGTTGTAGGTCGCCTCGATGTTGCCCCGCAGTTCCTTCAACACATCCCAGTTGGCCAGATCCACGATATCGGCCGCCTCATGAAAATGTCGGTAAAGCTGGTCGAAGCGATACAGCTTGGTCTGGTAAGACTTGGTCGCTTCCACGGCCGAAGGAAATTGAAAACCGCTCGGAAAATCGCCTTTGAGTACCGCCAGTTCCGCCGCTGCCTCAACGGCGTCATAGCCGGCGCGAAACGCATTCGAACCTTCCGCCTGCCGGGCCGAACTTGCCCAATGGCCATCGCGGCGACGTTGCATTGCCTCGCGCAGATCGGCCAGACGGATTTCATGGCCCTGTTTCATCACCCGGTCGCGCCACTCGCGCAGGATGGCCTTTTCCACTTCCTCGAAAGTCATCGCATCGGCCAAGGCTTCCGGTGCGAAACCGCCAAGATGGTCGGCCACCTTCAGTTCCCCGGCCGCCCGCCGCGCCAGGCTGTCGTAAGCCGAGGACGCCGCCAGATGGTTGCGCCACTGCCCCAGGAACACCGAGGCATTCACCGCCAGGCCGCGCAAGGGCAAAACAAAATGCTTCAGCGCTTCCGGCATCTCCCCGCGCAAAGCCAATGACAAATCCGTGACCAGCAAGCGGAATAACAAATCCATCAAACCGGGCTGGGTTTGTGTATGAAGTTGCACATAGCCGAAGGTCCGCGCCATCAATTCCCAGAATGCCGCATCCAGTTCCAGCGTCTCGATGTCCTGCCAAAGCTTCACCGAATGGAACAGGTCGCCCCCTTCTTCCGAAGCCAGCGCGACGAACAAGCGCGTGAGGATTGCGAAAGCATCCGGCTGCTCCGCGCGCACCACCACCGCCAGCATCTTCAGATCAAGCTCCGCCTCCCTATCCTGCGGCGCCACCCACTTCCTCAAGCGTTCCACCCGCTCCTTGGCGCGCAGAAACTTCAACCGCGCGGCCAGGTGCGCACGCATCGCCTGATTCACCAGACCCAGGTCGTCGAGCAGGATGGACGCCGTATCGGCGCGGAAGGCGCGACCGTAGAGGCGAATATCCAGCAGCCAGTCCTTTTCCGGTTCGGGTTCCTCGAACGGGGCATAGACCAGATAGCGGCCCGCGCCTTGCCGGGTCTCGATGTGGATCTTCGCTTCCAGAGCGCCCACCTGATCCAGACGCAACAACTCGACGCCATCCAGCGCCAGGCTGGACAAGTCATCCTCGAATTCGCGGGCGGCGTCGTGCCAAAGCACCACCCGCGCGTTTTCCGGGCCGAATATGCGGGCCAGGTTTTCCGTGATTCGGGGTGACATCATTTCCTGATTTCCTTTATCACTGATTTCTCCGTCACCCCAGCGCAGACCGGGATCCAGTGGGTGATTTTTCTGGATTCCGGCATTCGCCGGAATGACGAAAACCGATTTGTTCAGCGTTACTCATGGTCACGCAACTCCGCCTTGTTGCGCAGAACCGTTGTGCCGGGATAAACGTAGGAATCAGTCCCGTCGTAGCGTGACATGGCGCCGCATGACCTCCTGAAGAACGTGGGCGGTTGTTTCCTGGTGTCGCATGCAGGCATTCAGACCTTCGACGACGTAATCGCCCGGAGCCAATTTCTCGATGCGCAATGAAGCCAGCACATTGCTCACTGACTTGCTGCGTACAGCCTGTTTGCTGATCTTTTTCATTTCCAGCTTTTCCTCACATACCCTGTTTGTGCAGCAGCCTGCTGCACAAATTCAAATTCATCAATGCAGCACACCCCTGATGGCCTCCAGCAAACGGTCATGGAAGGCGGCATAACTGGGCATGGCACGCGCCCGTGGTGAGTCGAAGGGGTGCGCATCCAGCCAATTACAAAGTTGCTCCGCTGATTGACGCTGGCCAAAAACCTCGTCCAGCTTGTACTTTGGGTGATGCGGCGAAGCCAGATTGCCAGGCAAGTCTTCAAGTTGTTCACAGCGCTGGTAAGGCTGTTGTTTCGCGGCGCAAAGCAGCCAGACTTCCGATGTAGGTTTGGGCAGCATCGGTACGCCACGTTCGAAACGGGCATAGGTAAATCCGTCCAGCATCGACTTCTGCTTCACCTCCCACATGCCCGTCTTGGCGGAATGGGTCGAATCGCAGTCGCGATGCAGTATGGCCACGGCTCGATGACCGGTCTGCCGCTCCAGGTCCAGTGCGAACAGCCCAAGCGCCATGGCATTGGAGAAAAAGTAACCGGTTTCAGCCGCCTTTTTCTTGCTCCTTGCCGGTTGCAGTCGCAGCGGCAAGGACCGAATTTTATTTCCGAGTTGCTGTTTCGGGACGAAATGAATCAGCTCAGGGCTTGCGCGTAAAGAAACGCCCGTATGTTGAGCAATCCATTGTTCTGCGATCAGCCCCAAAGGGCCAAAGGCAAACGCATCGCCCTGGCATAGCTCGCTACTGTGATGACATCGACCAAGATCGGTAGGCCCTTCGCCACTCAGCACCAGAATCATTGCGCCTCCACAGGGCGCAGATGATCGGTTGCAGCATCCAGTTCAACGCAGGTTTGCGTCAACGCATCCAGATCGGTGTCCACAAAGGCATCGCCCGGCCCCATGAAATTGAGCTTTTCCGCAATGCGCGGTATTTCGAAGAAATGGCGAACCCGGGATTCACCCAGCGGTGTACGGTAAATGAACAGCACGGACTCCCTGGCCACTTCGTCACTCAAAAAGTTCAGCACCAGAGGGCTATGCGTCGTCACCAGAATCTGTTGCGGACAAGTCACCAATGCATCCACCAGCTTCTCGACGATTTCCTGGTTGATGCCATTCTCGATTTCGTCCAACAGGATCAAAGACCTGTCCGAACCAGACTGAGCCAGCACAGCCAGAATCCGCAACAGCCCATCGCTCATGTGCATGGCTTCGGTTTCCAGCTTGTGCTCGGAAAACTGCTCGACCACAGAGAGTTTTTTCCAGCCCGCGCGCTGGCTGGTGATTCTGAAATCCTCCAGCCGAGGATAAAACCGCTTCATTAATTCCAGCAGCCGCGCCCGTGCCTCCCCCTTGATGGTGGCCAGATAACCTGCCAGCTTTTCCCCGCCAGACCCGATATCCATGTCGCTGCTGCGCGCGCTTTTACGCATGAGTTGCGGCGACAACAATTCCAGTGAACGCGTGCGCCGCATCGCCTCACGGAACTCCAGAATCGGCGCGGGCAGTTCCGCGTCCTTCAACACCGACAGCAAGGAACCCTGGAAAACAAAAGGAATTTCGCGTTTGGGCCCGCCTTCGAGTCGAAAATCCTGACTTGTCGATTGAAATGTTTTAACCCCGTCAATGACCAGGCTCTCGGAAGTGCAGCGCAAACTGGTGCGATTGAAAATGCCGATCCAGGAAAGTCTTTGCCCACTGGACGTGAGGAACTCCACGGCGAAGGTGATATTGCTTTCCTTGCGTAGCTTGCAATTCAGGTCATGGATCAACCAACCGCGATGATCCAGCCACTCCTGAATCTGGCCAATCATGATCTGGGAAACGAAGTCCAGCGCTTGCAGAACGGTGCTTTTGCCCGCGCCATTCATGCCGATGAGACAAGAGAATTTCCCCAGTGGCAGCGTCATTTCGCCCAGAGATTTGAAGTTCCTGACACGAATCAGCTTAATCATTGTGATTTCCTCCAGAGGTTGGCTTCAGAGGTTGGCTTAAATTCCACCTGCGGCATGGTGGCGTGCGGCGTCGCAGACGGTGCAAGGCAAAGGCCCCGGATTCCATTGCATTGCATCCGGGCTACTCGGCTTGCCGTAGGGTGCGCCGTGCGCACCGAAGCGTGTGAAATGGTGCGCGCGGCGCACCCTACGGGGTCAATCATCGCCAGGTGGCAGTCCGGAAGCAGCGCGTAGGTTGGAAAAGCCGGCGGGCCGGCACCTTCCGACAGCCCTCGGTGGCATTCGGCGGAAGGTGCGATAAGGCCGCTTTTCCGCCCTACGCAGGCTACGAGGCGGCCCATGTTCAATGTGAATGGACCGGTAGGAGCGTCCGCTTGCGGCGCGAATCTCGGTGCGGGGGAAATCGCGCCGCAAGCGGACGCTCCTACCACGCCACGGGGGACAGACCGTCCAGCCGTAGGGTGCGCCGTGCGCACCGATGCGGGTGAAATGGTGCGCGCGGCGCACCCTACGGGGTCAATCATCGCCCGCGCCTCCCGTCACCGCCTTCACTTCCGCCAGCAGGTTGCCGAATTTGCCGTAGTTGACCTTGACGCCGTCGTCGAGGTCGAGGGGGATGCGTTGGTCGGCGTAGTGGCGGAGGAGGTCGTCGTAGGCGATGAGTTCGGTTTGTTTCTTCTTCAGCGCGTCGAGTTGTTTTTGCAGTTTGTTGCGGGCGGCGGTGGAGGGGGCGGCGGCGATCTCGTCTTGCAAGTGCGCAGTGCGGGCGGCGAGTTTGCCTTGCAGGGGGACGACGTATTCGCCGCGCATGCGGGCCAGCGTGCCTTCGTGGTAGCGGTGCAGGTAGACCAGGGCCTGGAAGGCGCCTTGTTTGCCGCTGCTGAACAGCCAGTAGATGGGCCGCTTCTTGTAGGTTTGCAGGTGGTTCTTGAAGAAGGTGTCGGCCAGGTAGCGGCGCAGCGTCTCTTCGGGTGTTTCGCTCGCCTTCTTGCCCAGGCTTTCCGCCAGCCAGGCGAGGTTTTCTTCCAGGGTCTCGGCGCCCCAGACTTTGATCAGGAATTCGCGGATGCGCTGGGCGGCGTCGTCCGGGAACCAGGGTTCATCGGTGAGGGGCACGATGCCGTCGGCGTCGGCGTGGAAGGTGGCGTAGCGGGCGGGGTCGAAGCCGACATTGCCGGCGTGGGCGTAGATCAGGCCGGGTTCGTCCAGGCTGTAGCGGCCCATCATGCAGCCGATGGCGTAGGAGATCAGGCGCTGGCAGTCCTTTTCCCGGTCGGCGCGGGCCAGGGTGATCTGGTCTTCGGGGACTTCGGGGGAGAGTTCGTCTTGCAGGCCGTAGGCGTTGATGAAGAGGCGATTGTTCTCTTCTTCAAGTTCCTGTGTTCGCTTTACAACTTCAGAGCGATCTTTGCAGAACGTTGGCCAAATAACAGACAGTTTCGGAAAAGGGCAGACCAATTTAGTCCACGAATGACGATAAAAATCCCACGAGGTCTCATGACTATCCCAATCGTCCTTAGATAGTGCAACTAGTTCCTCGACGTTAAGCCCAATTTTATCTTTGTTCTTTTGGGGAACCGGTATCTTTCCGACATCACCAACCTGGTAATGAAAAGTGGCATTTACAAGTGAGAGCAGATAATTAAATGGCTTTGCATTTGTGGCGCCAAGCAAGAAAAATTGATCCTCCTTCTTTGGGTAAAAGCAATGCCCAGAAATGTCGTGAAATGACCGATTGGGGGCCAGTCGACAATTGAATGCCCCAGATGTTAGGTCTGTCCATGAGCATTTCGGGTCATTTAGCCGGGAAAGAGGCAATACAGTTGCATTCGGCTGAGCCAAAATGTAACTGGCTGCGCCGTTATAGCGCAGTAGATATTCAAAATTTCCATACCATCTTCTAAATGGTCCTCCTTTAAGATAGGTGATCCACTTAGGCATCTCACTAATATCTGATTGCTTGACTTCTACAAAATCGACCTCCCACCAATACCGCAGGTAACGGCTATTGTTTGATGTTTGCATTCCGACTTTTGGATTTCCCAGCTCCCGAAATAAGCTCATTCTCTCAAATGCATTTCGAACATTGTTACCAACCCAATACGCTAAGGGACTTCCCGGAACCTTGCCAAAATCATCCTGAACCGTTGCGTCGTATCGAAACTGACCGGTGCGCAATGCCATTTCCTTCTGTTCATCTTGTCCTTCCACAAGTCGGAAAAAAGCAGGTTTGTAACCGCTCAGATGCTGCCCATGCAGCACAAATGTTGTTGTCTGCACTACTTCACCAGAAATCTCGCTAAAAGCTCGAGCGCCGAGATGCGCCATCGTAAATATGGTCCGGTCGTGTAGAAGCTTTTTGCGCATCTCCTCGTAGGACGACAAGAACATCCAACTCTGCATCGTCACCATGCTGTTGAAGCCCATCGGCTTGCACCAGCCAAAACCCCGCTCGATGAACATGGCGAACAAGTCGGATTTGCTGTCCGGGAAGGTTGCCTTGGCGTATTCCTTCAACGCCGCATTCATCCCCTTCCCGCCCATATACGGCGGATTCGCCACCACCGCATCGAACTTCATCGCCAATATTTGCGCCTGCCGCACCAAAGGCAGCAACTCCTCCGCCGCTGCGCGGGCGTGGAGGTCGTCGCTACTGGCCGCGAGTTTTAGGGCTTCGGCCAGGGTAGGGAGCAGGGGGGCGAGGCTGGCGGGGATCTGGATGAGGGAGCCGAAGGTTTTGGCGTGGGTGAAGAGGTCGATTAGCTGGCGGATGACGTTTGCGACCGACTTTCCCTCTCCCCCGGCCCCTCCCCCCGTGGGGGAGGGGAGCAAAGCCTGGGCGATGGCGGCGGCATCCAGTCCTTTGCTTTCTTGCAATGAAAAGACATGGAGTTGCGGGGCGTTTTCCAGCAGGCGGCGGTCGTCGGCGCGGGCTTTCATCAGCAGGGCGAAGCCGGCGAGTTGGGCGGCGCGGTCGTCGATGTCGAGGCCGTAGAGATTGTTTTCCAGAATCAGACGGGGGATGGCGCGGGGCTGGTAGCCGCGTTCCAGGTAGATGGCTTTCAGGACCTCGTAGGCTTCCACCAGGATGTGGCCGGAGCCGCAGGCGGGGTCGAGGACGGTGATGGATTCCGGGTTGAGGGTGCCGCCGTCTTCGTCCATGCGGGCCTGGGTTATCGCGGCCAAGGCCGCTCCTACGGACTCGCTTTGCTCGGCTGGCTCGATGTAGTAGGGCATCGCGGCTTTCAGCGCGGAACCCGGGTTGGCCATCAGCCAGAGGCGGCCGACGCTGTTCTGCACCAGGTATTGGACGATCCAGTTGGGGGTGAAAAGCTGGGTGGCGGCGGGGATGTCTTCGCTTTTGACCACCTTGCCGATGACCTGGTCTTTTTTCTCGCTGATGTAGAACTGGTAGAGCCAGCCGATGATTTCCACCTGTTGCCAGTCGGCTGCGTCGATGTCGCCCACCAGCTTGCGGATGAGGGAGTCGGAGTGGAGCAGGTTGTCGGGCAGCAGGAGTTCGGTTTCGTCGTCGATGCGCTCGAACAGGAAGGGCATGGCGGCGGCGAGGGCGTTGCACTGGGCGACCAGCAGGCGGCGGTAGAGTTCGGCGTCCTGGTTGCCGGCGAGCTTGAGTTCGATGACCTGGGCTTGCGGCAGGCCGGGGAGTTGGACGCTGGTGGCTTGTTCCAGGATTTCCGGCAGGGCCGTGCCGGCCGGGTGGGAGAGGACGCGGTAGCCGTGGTCCAGGTAGCCGTGCAGTTCCATATAGCGCAGGGCGGCGAAGCGGTTGAACCAGGTGTAGGCGACGGCTTCCATGACCTGGCCGAAGCCTTCCCGCCGGATGCGGGCTTCCAGCCCCTGGCGCTGGGCGGCGATCTTCTTCGGATACGCCCGGCCGCCGATGAGGGCGACTTCGCCGCTGACCTGGATGGGTTCGCTATGCCCTTCGGAGAGGCCGAGCAAATGGGCACGGTCAGTGACGGCGCGGATGAAATCGCGGCGGGCTGCGGGGGCGTAGGTTTTTAGTTTGGGTTTGTTCATGTGGTGGGGGCTGTGTGTCGTGCCGTAGGGTGCGCCGCGCGCACCGATTCATGCCTGGCGGTGCGCGCGGCGCACCCTACGGGTTCCTGAAGAAAATCATTCACCACGCTCTCCCCGCTGTTGTAACTGTTGCAGATCGCTTTCAATTTCTTCCACCGTCGGCAATGCGCCTTTGAGGTTGTCTGGCAAGGCTTCAACCAGGGTGTATTCACTCACGCCCATCGGCTTGTTCATGTCGCGCAGGGCAAACTCCACTTCGATGTTGTTTTTGTCGCGGCACAGTAGCAGGCCAATGGAGGACTGGTCGTCGTCGCGTTTGAGCAGGCTGTCCACCGCCGAAAGGTAGAAATTGAGCTTGCCGGCGTATTCAGGGATGAATTTGCGGTTTTTCAGCTCCACCACCACGTAGCACTTGAGCGTGACGTGATAGAACAACAAGTCGATGTAGTAGTCGTTTCCGGCAATTTCCAAGTGGTATTGCCGGCCAATGAAGGCAAAGCCTTTGCCCAGTTCCAGCAGAAACTGGGTGATGTGCCGGGTGAGTTGTTGTTCCACATCCCGCTCGTTGTACGGTGCTGTCATGGCCATGAAGTCGAAGGTGTATGGGTCCTTGAGTGTCTGCTGGGCCAGGTCGGATTGTGGCGAGGGTAAGGTGCGGGAAAAATTGCTCACTGCCTTGCCCGCGCGGGCATACAGGTTGGACTTGAGTTGCAGCGCCAACACGTCGCGGCTCCAGCCTTGCTGAATCGTTTGGTCAATGTAAAAACGGGCTTCGGCCTCGCTTTGGCACTTGGTAAAAATCAGGATGTTGTGCCCCCAGGGTATTTGGTCAACAGCCTGTTGACCAAATGGCGCGGGTGTACTGTCTGCCGTGATTTCGCCTTGCGCACTGGCATAAAACTGGAAAAACCGCAGACAGTATTTCAGGTTGGAGGCCGACAAACCCTTGATGTCAGGAAAGGCTTTCTGCAAGTCCGCCGACAGTTGGGCAATGAGCTTGTCACCCCATTGGCTTTGGGCCTGTTTGTGGGCGATCAGCGCGCCAAGCTCCCAGTAAAACAAGATCAACTCGCGGTTGGCCGCCAGCGCCATGCGCAGGCGCACGGAGACGATGCGTTGCTTGATGGTATTCAGCCACTCCTGGTATTCGGCCAGCGCACCGGGCTGGAGAGTCAGGGAATTTGTCATGATGGGTGCGGTCGCTGACGGCGCAGATGAAGTCGCGGCGGGCGGCGGGGCGTAGGTTTTTAGTTTGGGTTTGTTCATGGGGTGGGCGGTGTGAGCGATGTAGGTTGGGCAAAGCGAAGCGTGCCCAACATGGCGACGGATCGTTGGGCACGCTGCGCTTTGCCCAACCTACGGCTGCGGCTGACGTTACTCACGCGACTTGGCCCGGTTGACCATGGCTTGCACGGCTGGCGTCATGTTGACCGGCGCCATGATGATGTCGGGATGGGCGGCTTGAAAAACCCGGAAGACTTCGTCGGAAAAAGCCTGGCCGATCTCGTTGACGCCGTCGAAATCCAGGATGACATGCTTGAAGCCTTCGAAACCCTGGATAAGGAGTTTGGCCTGGGAGCGGGAAACCAGCTTTTCGCCTTCGTGGATGGCCAGGATCACCGGCACGATGGTGCGCTCGAAGGTGTATTCGCCGGGTTGATCAGATGCCCACTCGGCCAGCAGCTCGATCTGGCCTTCGGCCTTGGCTTTGTCGTAATAGCGTCGGTCGGCGGTGATGAGGGTGGCGCCGGGGGTGTGCAGGGCGACGGCGTGGTAGAGGGTGTCGAACAGGTGGTGCTGGTGGCGTATGACCAGTTCCAGCGCGGTGGCGTGAATTTCCGGGGTGTCGAGGGTGCGTTGCTCGATATTGAGCAAATCCAGCAGATCGTCCTGGGCTTCATCGGGTTTCAAACGCGCCAGCACGGCGGCGACTTCGGCGATGAAGTGGGGAGGCTGAACCAGCTTGAGGCTGCCCTGGGCGGCTTGAGCTAGGATGTTCAGCGCCAGGTCGGCATGGTCTTCGTCCGGCTTGAAGGACAAAAACCATTTGATGGCGACGCTGGCGTCGATGACGACGATCATCCTGCGTTATTCCCGACCGGCTTCACGGGCGGCGCGGAATGCGTCTTCGCTGACGCTGGGCGCGTGCTTTCTGCGCGCCGAAATGCGTTGGTATGCAGTCTGGCTGCGTTGCCTGGCTTGTGCCCGTTCCACCGCTTCCAGCATCAGGTCGGCGATGATGGCGCTCTTGTTCTGGCCCTGGAAGGTTTCGTTGAAGGCCTGCTTCACTTCTTCCGGGACGCTGAAATTGACCGTGCTCATGGGGGCTCCTGGTTGTTGAAGATTTCAACAATTGTTGTGGGGCAGGTGGGTAGTGTCAAACCTGTTGTTTGGTGCAGCCGTCATGTCCACTTGGCCACCCCGCAAGAATGAAATCGGCATGGAAGGAGCGTCACTTGCTGCGCGATTTCTTGGCACCGAGGTTCGCGCCGCAAGCGGACGCTCCTACCGGATAGTTCACGTTCACCCAACGCGTTTGCTCACCGCACCCGGACCCGGTTGTTGCCGGCCAGGGCGGCGAGGAGTTGTTGCTTGAGTTCGCCGACGTAGGTTTCCACGTCCTGCTCGTTTTCGAGATAGGCTTTTTTCGAGAGGTCGGCGGCGCGGATTTCGCGCACCGGTTTGGCGGGCTTGGGCGGCTCCACGCCGGGTTTGGCGGCCTTGGCGGCTGCGGCGGCTTCAATCCAATCCAGCGCTTTGTCGCGTTCATCCAGCACCGTGTCTTGCTGCATGTGGATGGAGGAAATGCTGGTATCCGCTTCGATGCGCTTGCGGGCGTCCTGCAAGGGCTTGAGGGCTTGGTTGCGCAGGTCTGGGGCGGCGCTTGCCTGGTCGAGGGCTGCGGTGACTTCGGCGAGTTTTTCTTCGACTTTGCTCAGGGCATGGCTGCGGCGTTCGCCGATCAGGCGTTCGTTGACTGCTTGCGCGGTTTTGATCAGGCCATCGGCTTCATGCAGCAGGGGATAGGGATGCGTGGCGGCGAGGATTTCGGCCATGCGGCGCAACGCGCCGGCGGCATCGGCTTCCCCGTCCAGCTGCAGTTGGTTGGGTTTGAAGCGGATATCCAGCGCGTCGCGCAGGCGGTCCCATGTCTTGCGCTGGTTGTCGTAGAAGTCGCTGAGGTCGTGGATGTCGTCGGCCAGATCCGGCAGCGCTGCTTTCTGGGCGAGAAAGGCTTCGATGAAGCTGAAGCTTTCCTTGTTGAACAGCAGTTTCTGGATGGTTTGCAGGCTGGCCGTGATTTCGGCTTTGCCGGGATATTTGCCGGTTTCCGCCAGCGCCTGGTAGCCGGACAGGCGCTTTTCCCAGGCGGCGAAGTGTTCGCGCAGGAAGGCGACCAGACCGTCTTCGTCTTCCGGGCCGATTTTGCCGAACACTTTCTGGGCCAGTTGGCGCGCGGCTTTGAGTTCTTCAATGCCGCTGACCTGGCGCTTGAACAGGCCGATCTGCTTCCAGCGCACGGATTTGCTGAGGGGTTCGATGGCCTCCTTGGGTTCCAGGCTGGCGCCATCCATCATCAGGCGGATTTCGCCAGCCATGACCAGACGAGCGATGAGCAGGATGACTTCCCATTCCGGCCAGCCGTAAGGGCGCTCGGTGAAGCGTTCGACCAGATCGGAGAGCAGGATTTTGCCTTTGCCGGCGACGAGACCCAGGTAGTCACGCAGTTCCTTGACGGCCTGCGGATTGCCTTCTTCGCCATCCAGCTTCAAGCCGCCCTGGCCGATGTCATTGGCCATGAGAACGGCGCGGATTTCCTTGAGCGGTTCGTCCTGAACGACCTTGATGAAACCGAGTTTGGGGTAGATGTTTTCGATGAGGTAGGCAAGGCCGGCATCTATCGCGGTGCTTGGCGCGGCTGCGCGGATGTCCAGGCTTTGGCCGATGGCGTAGTAGTCGGCCTCGACCATGAGCCGGGCGACCAGTTCGACCAGACGGTTGCGGCGATCGCGGTTTTCTGCGGCGCGGTCGGCGAGGATGCGTTTCAGAGTCGGCGCGGCGGCGGCATCGCTTTTCTGGTCGATGTATTTTTTGGTTTGCAACCAGGCGCGGATCTCGCGGCCCAGTTCCTTGTCGTCGCCGAGTTTGATGAGCACGCGGCCGCCATCTTCGGCGCTGCGGCCGATGCACTTGGGCTGGCCAAACAGCGGGTAGTCGTCGGAAAGCGGGGTAATCACTTCCAGCATCAATTCGGCATTGACGCTGCCGTGCGGCTGGCCGTCGCAGTAGCGGTTGTAGCCGTAATCACGTCGGTTGGCCTTGTAGCGGTGTTTGTTGGCGCTTTTCAGGACGTCGTCATAGAGGATTTCGCCGAGCAGCCGCGTTTCCTCGCTGCTGGAAACATCGACATTCTTGATCTCGCGACCGACTTCGCGCTCTTCGTTGGTGAGGAAGAAATAGACGTCGCCGCTGCTGCTGATGAGGGTTTCCCGTTCCAGACGCAGGAGGCTTTCGCCAATTTTGCGTTTAAGCGCGAGGCGGTCGGCGTCCACCTGGTCGATGCAAAGGGTGACCAGGTTGTCCATGTCGGCTTTGACGATATCGACATAGCGGATCAGGAACAGGGTGCGCAGCAGTTCGATATCGAAAGGCTGTTCCAGATTGAGGTTGTCTTCGGCCTGCTCGATGGTGCGTTTGACGGCGGTATCGAGAAAGCTGTCGATGGCGGGGTAGAAGTCGGCCAGCGGGATGAGCACGCCAACCGGTTTTTGCGCGTTGCGTTTTGCGGCGGTCTGGAAGGCATCGAGCATGGAACGCTCGCCACGTGACAGGTGCAGGCCAGTGGCGCCGGCCTTGCGGATGGATTCGAAGATCTTCTGCACCAACTGGAAGTGGAAGGGCGCGAACGGGTAGTTGAGGACGAAATCTTCCTTGTCCTTGTAGCCCTTCATGGCCGGGCTCTTGCTGCTGAAGCTGAGCTGGTTCTTGAGGATGTCGCCCTTTTCTTCATACAGGGCTTCGAGGGCGCGACGGGCGTCGCCGGTTTTTTCCAGCAGGCGGGCCTGGATGACTTCGTCGGTATTGGTGCTGGACAGTGAAAGCCGGGTGAAGAAGCGGCCCTGAATCTTGGAGAAGTCGTGGGCGCGGACATTACTGAACTCTCCCACCACCGCGTCGATGTCTTCCTGCGAGGTGACGATGACCCAGGCGCGGCCGTTGCAGATGCGGCCCAGGTCTTCGGTGATGGTCTGCAACGAGAGCATCAATCGGGTGTCGTTGCCGATGAACTGGCCGACCTCGTCCACCAGGAAGACGATGCGGTGCTTCGGCCCCTTGCCGTCGAGGTATTCCTTGACCTGCTTGGCGAAGCCTTCGATGGTCAGTGCGTGTTGATCTTCGGCCTTGTCGAACCACTTGCCGGCGGCTTCCACGCTCATGTCCAGCGCCTGAGAGAGCGCTTCCACCACTTCATCGCGCATCAGGGAGTAGGCGTCGCGCTCTGCCAGCCAGTCGCTACCGGAGGCGGACTTGAAGGCGGCGTGAAACTTGTCCAGCGCGCCACGTTGGGTGAGGTAGCGCTCCATTTCGGCGATGTGTGGCGCGTCGCCGCTGAAGCCTTGCATCTCGTTGAACACACGCAGGAAGACGGCGGTGACGGCATCGCGTCCTTCGCGGCTGTCCGCCTTGCTGTCGATGTTGAACAGGATGACGTCGGTATCCGAGGCCACGGCCCGTTTGATGTCGCCCAGCAGGAGGGCGTCATTGATCTTGCTGTCGAAAAACTCGACCGCCTTTTTCGCGGCTTCGCTTTCGGGATCGTGGGCGATGCGGTTGCGCAGCAGGTAGGACAGTATCTTGATGAAGTGGGATTTACCGGAGCCGAAGAAGCCGGAAACCCAGACACCCATGCGGGTGGCGATGTTGGGGTCTTTGGGGTTGTCGATGCCGGCCAGGTAAGACTCGAAAAACCGGCGCAGGTGCTTGTCCAGCTCGCGGGTGACGACGTATTCGTCCAACTCTTGCCAGACCACGGATTCGTCCTGCTGATCGGCCTTGACGACGCCATTGATGGGGCGAAACAGGTTCTTGGCGAAGATGTCTTCAATATGCACTTTGTTGTTCTCCCTTGAGTACAGCGTCTTCCGAGGTGGTTGTTATGGCACCAGTCGGAAGGCTCGGTAATAGTTGCGGTCGGTCAATCGGTCGAACAACCGCAGCCCCTGGCCGTCGTAGCTGCCCGGATAGAACACCACCAGCGGCTTGCCCGCCATGAGCGGGTGCAGTGCGTTGAGCAGGGTATGCGAGCGTATCAGCGGCCATGCACTACCTATGCCGGACAGCAGGATCATGGCGTGTGACTGTGGATCGGCGGCGGTAATCAGTGCCTTGGCAATTTTTTCTTCATGCAGCGGGCCTTTGAGCGCCTTGTAAAGCTCGGCATCGCCTTTCTCACGTTGCAACTTGAGGGCGCGGTCGAGGAGATTGCGCTCCTTGAGAACGGCGACAACGAGTTCGAACAGGTTGATGTGGGCGATCTTGATGTCCGCCCTCTTTTTCGCCAGATGGTCGATCACGAACTGGACGTGCTGGCGCACCTCAAGTTCGTGCTCGGGCGGGTAGTCGAAGATGTAGAAGCCGATTTCATTACCGAGGCCGGCACCGCTGAGGACGTCCTTGTCTTGCAGTCGGTCGGCGATCTGGTTGAGGCGTTCCTGGAGGGCGGGCTTCATGGGTGCAGGGTCATGCAATTGAGCGCGTAGTTTTCGCCATGTTGTTCAAGGCAGCGACGAACTTCGGGAATCACGCTGACCGGGGTGATGCGCATGGTACGGGTGTTATCGAGGTATTTGGCTTCGGCGAGGATGCGGATGACGACCTGGCCCAGTTTTTTCTTCGTGGACTCGGCCCAAAGCCCGACCGCTGGCTCGCGTTGCTCACAATCGGCGAGGAATTTGCACCAGTCAGCAGCGGAAAGGCAAGGCTCGAAATTTCGCAGGTGCTCACGGATGACCTGATCCATGAAGTCGCCCAGCAGTCGGCTGTGCTTGATGGCGGCGGCCAGGAGTGCCTGGACGGCCGCTTCGTTGGTGCCGGAGACTACGACTTGCAGTAGTTCGCGCGGGATGTGTTCCAGCCGATTGCGCAGCAGGCGCGTCTGTCGCCGGGTGCTGGAGGGGCTGCGTTTCTGAAGTTCGTTATCGACGTGGATGAATCGCTGCCAGTCAGCCTTCATGGCGCCTTCAAGGACCCTCTCGGCCACTTTGTGGCTTTCGTTGACCAGCAGTGAGCCTGCGGCTATTTCGGTGTTGTAGCGATTTATTTTCATGGCCAGGCCGATTGTAGAGTGGCTTGTACCTGGCACACCTGCGCGCAGGTTCAGACTTCCTGATCCCGGCCGGGTTATGGCCGTGCTTTCAGGAAACATGAATGGCACGAAGCACGAGCGTTTCCAGGTAGCCCCCGGATGCAGGCCGCCCACAGAAGGCTCAAGCGGGAACCCCCCTTTTCCAAAGGGGGGCAGGGGGGATTTACCCAAGGTCGAGCCGCCACTGAACGCCCGCTAAATCCCCCCTGCCCCCCTTTCCAAAGGGGGGAGTCAGCGCGCCGCACGCCTGTACCGGGCTACGGTACAGTGCCATTGCCAATGCGCGAGGGATCAGGAAGTCTGAGGTTATGGAAATGACGTTATCTGGTTATCTGGCGCCCACACTCCAGCGTGCTGTGGGCGCGGCAAAATCCCCCCTGGCCCCCATGGCGCAAAGATAAGTCGCGGAGGTCGGCAGTTGGCGCTGACCGGCCCCCTCTCCCGCGGGCGGGAGAGGGTTGGGGTGAGGGCGATTGCATACGTGGCGCGCACCCATAACCCCTCATCCCCGGCCCTTCTCCCGCCCGCAGGAGAAGGGAGAAAAGCCAGCGCCAGCTTTAACTTGGCGCCATGGCCCCCTGGCCCCCCTTTGGAAATGGGGGGTAAAGGCTTCGGAGTCGCAAAAAAAATGGCGACCCGAAGGTCGCCATTTTTGTTTACCGCGTGGAACTTCTGGATCAGGCGTTCTGCTGGATCCCGGCGATCAGCCAGCCGCGGCTGGCGTCGGTGGGGCGGGTAAGGTGCCAGGTCTCGTCGAAGTGGGCGGTTTGCTCGCCTTCCTCGCGCAGCATGCCGTGGAAGCGGACGCTGACGATCTGGCGGTTGCCTTCTTCGGTGGCTTCCAGAACTTCGGCGTTGAGGGACACGACTTCGGTGCGCTGGGTGGCGCCGTTGCGCTCGTCGATGTCCAGCTTGATCTCGGCGTACATCTCGGGCGCGGTGAATTCACGGATGTCGTCGAGGTTGCCGGCGTCGTTGGCGGCTTGCAGGCGCAGGAAGTTGACCTTGGCCTGACGCACGAAGCCTTCGGCGTCGAAGCCGGGAGGCAGGGCGGGGGCGCTCACGGGGGTGGCGCCGGCATTCATGCCGCCGACGCTACCTGGCAGCGGCTGATTGGCATCGAAACGCACCGGCTCGTTGCTGCCTGCCGCGGCGCCGGCGTACTGAACCGGTCGAACCTGTGCCGGCTGATTGCGGCGCATGAACCAGCGGAACAGCATGAAGGCGGCGAGGGCGAGCAGGGCGATCATCATCATGTTGGCCATTTCCTCGCCGAAGCCGAGGTGGGAGGCCAACGCGGCGAGGCCGAGACCAGCGGCGAGGCCGGCGAGGGGGCCCATCCAGGAGCGCTTGCCGGTCTGCGCGGCGGCGCCGGCTGCGTTGGGCGCCGCGTTCTGGGCCTGGTTGGGAGATTGGCTCGGTGTGGCGTCGCGCTTCATCGGCGCGTCGCGCTGCATGCCGTAGGATTTTCCGCCGCCCAGCCGCTTGGCTTCAGCGTCCTGGATGGGCAGGGCAAAGCTGAGGAATACCGCGAAAAAACTCAGAAACAGTCGTTGCATGTGGAGAGACTCCGTGTGGGAAGGGGACGAATTCTATCTGGGAGCGCGTGTGACCGGGGCGCGTCGGGGAAGTTGCAGGGCTTTTTAGAATGTTTGTTGCGCGGCCCAGCCGATGCCCGCCAGCATCCCGGCGAACAGCGCCAGATGCAGCGCCGCCAGCCAAGCGTAGCGCCGGCCGAGATGTCGCGGCGGTCGGTTGGAAATCAGGTAGGGCCGGCCGGCGTCGGGTTGGCTCAAGGTGTGCGTCATGGGTCGCGCGCGAATGGCCTGGTGTTGGCGGGCTATTTCGCGCTCGGCGGCAAGGCGGGCCAGCGCCCATTCATGCGCCTCGATTTCGCCGTTGCCGTCCAGGTCGAAGCGTTGCCGCAATTCCGGTTGATCCCGTTTCCAGTCGGCGAGGAGATCGGCGACGTCGAGGCGTTGATCCAGTCTCGCCTGGGCGCCGTTGACACTGGCGAAGTGGCCCAGGGCATAGAGGCGGTCGCCTTCGAGTAGCAGGCTTTCGTGGATGCGGGTGTCGCCCTCGCTTCGGGTTTCATGATGGCTGGTCAGGATTTCGGCGCCGTGCGGGTCCAGTTCGCAGTGGCCGCTACCGTCGTCAAGCAGGAAGGGCAGGTCGCTTTCACCGGTATCGACCTGCCGCCACCGCTCGTTTTCGCGGCGTTCCACCGTGTAGCGGTACCACAGGCAGGGCAGCCGGCTATGGGGCGTGAGGAGTTGAGTCTCGGCCAGCGGCCGGCCCACGCCGATCAGTTCGACATCGCCCTGGGCGGCAGCGGCGATGCGCGAGGTGGGGGTGTCGAGGATGTGCCGGCGTTTGCCGAAGGCGCGCTGCCAGCCCCAGAGGTTGAGCGCCGCGCCCAGGCAAAAGGCGGCGATCCAGGCGGTTCGGCTCGCGGAGGCGAGCGCGAAGCCGAAGATCACCGCTTGCAAGAAGAATGGCGGCGCGTCGTGCCAGCGGCGCGCCGGCCCCCGGATCATCCGAACAGTGCCTTGATGTCCACGTCCTTCTTGTCGGCCTCGCTAAAGCGCAGCAGCGGCTTGGGTTGAAACATGAACAGCATGGCGATGAAGTTGTCGGGAAACTGTTCGATGCGGGCGTTGTTGATGTTGACGTTGGCGTTGTACAACTCGCGGCGGTCGGCGATGGCGTCCTCGAGGCCGCTGACGCGCGTCATCAGGCGCGCGAATTGTTCGTTGCTGCGCAGTTCCGGATAGGCCTCGGCCACCGCGAAGATCTGGCCCAGGCCCTGGCGCAGGGCGCCTTCGGCGAGACCGAGCGCGGCGATGTCCTGGCGCGCGCCGGCTTCCTGGACGCGACCGCGCGCCTCGGTCACCTGGCGCAGGGTTTCCTGCTCGAACTGCTTGTATTGCCGGCAGACCTCGACCAGTTTGGGCAGTTCGTCATGCCGTTGTTTGAGCAGCACGTCGATGTTCGACCAGGCCTGGGTGATGTTGTGCTTGATCTGGACCAGTCGGTTGTAGATGACGATGCCGTAGAACATCAAGAACAGAAAAAAACCGAAGAACAGAAGTAGTGAGATCATGAGGGGGCCTTGTTCCAGTCTGGGGCTGGGTTCCCATGTTAAAGAAAATTCCGGTCGATCCGATATCGCGCCCATGACACATCACCACACCCCACGCGATCTGGCCGCCCTGGTGGTCGAACCCTCCGCCATGCAGAGCAAGCTCCTCGTCGCGGAACTGGCGAAAGCGGGTATTGCTCGGGTCGAAGCGGTCCACAGCGGCGGCGGCGCCCTCACGCGGCTGCGGCGGGGCGGCATCTCGCTGGTGGTCAGCGCCTTTCATCTGCCGGACATGACCGGCGCCGAACTCATCGGTGCCCTGCGCGCCGATCCCGCGCTGGCCGACCTTCCCTTCATCCTGGTATCCAGCGAAAGTCGCCATCAGTTGCTCGACCCGGTGCGCCAGTCGGGTGCTTCCGGAATTCTGCCGAAGCCGTTCAGCCAAGCGCAGTTGGAAGCCGCCTTGCGCGCCGTGCTGGATTTCCTCAACGTCGACGACAGCCTCGACGAAGCCGGGTTTGACCTCGACGCGCTGCGAGTAATGGTGGTGGACGATAGCCCGATGGCGCGCAAATTCATGCGTCAGGTGCTCGCCAATCTCGGCGTGAAGCGGTTTTTCGAGGCCGAGAATGGCCGCCAGGCGGTGGCGCTCCTCGCCGACAATGCCGTCGATCTGGTGGTGACCGATTACAACATGCCGGAAATGGATGGCCAGGCGTTGATCGAGTTCATCCGCACGCAAAGCTGGCAGAAGGACGTGCCCGTGCTCATGGTCACCAGCGAGGATGACCAGGGACGGCTGGCGGCAGTGCGCGAACTGGGCGTGGTCGGCATGTGCGACAAGCCGTTCGAACCGAATACGGTGCGGGCCCTGTTGGGGCGCTTGCTGCGCGGGGATTGAGGCGGGCGCGGCGCCCGGCCATTACAATTCGCCGCCATGTATCCCCGTTACTACGCGCAGCGCCGCGTCAATCCCTACCGTGGTGTCGTCCAGATCGTCGAGGCGGGCGATGTCACGGCAACCAGTCTCGATGGCCTGACCTGGCACCTGCGCGCCGATGACGGTTATGGCTGGGTGCGGCCGACCGGCATCTGGGTGGCGGGAGAGGGCCTGAGGGCCGGCCACGCGGCGAACCTGGACGATATCCTGCCGGCGCTGGAAACCCACCCGGGCTTGCCGTTTCCCATCGTCGATACTCAGGAGTTGTGGCTGCTCGACAAGGCATCCGGCCTGCCCCTGGCTTTGCTGGCGTGTGATCGACCAAGCGTGAAACACGGCGAGCGGCCGGAGGGCGAATGGCATCCCTTCGTGCCGTCGTTCACCGGCTTTCATTCTCCCAGCCTGTCCGAGCACGATTTGTCGGCCCCCCATACGCCACCACCACACCGCGATGTACTTGCGCGTCAGGTCAACCAGGCGGCGCGGCCGAATGCCGCCGCCCAGTGGTTTCAGCGCGACCTGGAAGGCGGGGGCAGCGGTGGCACAGGCTTGCGAATTCCACCGGAATGGGTGGGGCGCCACCTGCCGCGCGAGGCGTTTCCGGAACTGCTGGTGCGGGAATTCTGGAATACTCGACTGGAAAAGTCGGTTATTGCCGATTATCATGCGTGGCTCGCGCCCATGCTGCTGTGCTGGCCGCGTCTTTCCACCGCTACTCGCGCCCGCCTGGAAATTTTGGCTTGCGACAAGCCCCAAGCGTTGGCCCGCATCCACCGCCTGTTGCCGGTCATGCTCGATGCGCCGCGGATTCAAACCGCGCTAGTGGCGGCGAGACTGGAACAGGCGGTGGGACAGGCGACCACAGGCGATGGCAACCCCGAACAAGACTGGAACTGAGTTAACCCGATCATGCGTCCTTCACACATCGAAATCATTCTCGACCGCGAATTCGCCAGTTGCGTCGCCGGTCAACACACCCCCGTGATGCTCTGGGGGCCCCCCGGCGTCGGCAAATCGCAGATCATCGCCGGCATCGCCGCCAAGCATGGCGTGCCGCTGATCGACATCCGCCTGTCGCAAATGGAGCCCACCGACCTGCGCGGCATTCCCTTCCGCAAGGATGACAACGTCGAGTGGTCGGTGCCCTCCATGTTGCCGGACGCCAGCCGCCACGGCCCGGCCGGCATCCTTTTCCTCGATGAAATCAACGCCGCGCCGCCGACCGTCTCCGCCGCCGCCTATCAGCTCATCCTCGATCGCAAGCTGGGCGAGTACGTGATTCCCGAAGGCTGGGCCATCTTCGCCGCCGGCAACCGCCAGGGCGACCGCGGCGTCACCTACGCCATGCCGGCGCCGTTGGCCAACCGCTTCACCCATTACGATGTCGACGCCAACCTCGACGACTGGATCGCCTGGGCGCTGGACAAGGGCATCGATGAACGCATTCTCGGTTTTCTGCGCTTCCGCCCCGACCTGCTGTTCAGTTTCGATCCGGCGCACAACCCGGTGGCCTTTCCCAGCCCGCGTTCCTGGGAATACGCCCATCGCGCCCTCTACAAGTTCTCCGACCGTCCTGATCTGCTCGGTGACGCCTTGCAGGCTTGCGTCGGGCAGGGCGTCGGCGTCGAGCTCAAGGCCTTCATCGACAATATGGAAAATCTGCCGGATATCAACGGCATCCTCGCCGGCACGGTGGCGGAGGTGCCCAAAGGTATCGACCTGCAATATGGCGTCGCGGCGGCGCTGGTGCGGCGGGCCAGGGAATCCGCCAATGACAGCCACAAGCTCGGCAACATCCTCAAGTACGCGCGTGGCTACCCACAGCGCGAGATGGGCGTGATGCTGGTCACCGACCTGCACCGCGCCGTCGGCAAACCGCTGTTCGCCGTGCCCGAGTTCGTGGAATGGGCCAACAGCGTGGCCGAGTTGATGCTGTATGACTTCAAGCCGAAAGCTTGAGGCGTGAGGCGGTATGTCCGAGTCGACCACCCTCGAAACCAAGCTCGCCGCCGCGCGCACGCGGCTGATCCTGGACAAGCCGTTTCTCGGTTCTCTGGTCATGCACCTGCCCTTGAAGGCGGCTGACCCGAAGTGGTGCAAGACCACAGCCACCGACGCGAAAAGCTTCTATTACAACCCCGCCTACATCGACCGTCTGAGCCTGGAGCAGACCCAGTTCGTCCTGGCGCATGAGGCCATGCACTGCGCGCTGTCGCATTTCGCGCGGCGCAACCACCGGCAGAAACACCGCTGGGACGTGGCCTGCGATTACGCGGTGAACATGATCCTCGACGACGAACGCATGCGCGGCCCGGAAAACGCCCTGATGAGCGCGGCCTATCGCGGCCTGACGGCGGAAGAAATCTATCCGGTATTGCACGAAGACCCGCCGGAAGAGACCCAGGACACACATTTGTTCGACAACGATTCGAGCGAAGGCGGCGATGGCGAACCTCAGGAACAGGACAGCGGCGAGGGCCAGGGCCAGTCGTCCCCGAAAGAGAGCGGCGGCGCCGGTGACTCCGAACGGCAAGAGGAAGGCGAGGCGTCGCCGCAATCCGGCGAGAGCCAGCGCGCGCCGCCCCCACCCTCCGACCCCGGCAAGCTCGACGAGCAATGGAAAGCGCGGCTCGCGGCCGCAGCCCAGATGGCACGCCAGGCCGGCAAGCTGTCACCGTCACTGATGCGTCTGGTCGACGAGTTGCTGGCGCCGCAACTGCCCTGGCGCGCCATGCTGGCGCGCTACATGATGAACGCCGCGCGCGATGACTACAGCTTCCAGCGCACCTCCCGGCGCGAGTCCATCGCGCTGATGCCGCGCCTGCATAGCCAGAGCGTCGACGTGGTGGTGGCGCTGGATACCAGCGGCTCGGTGCAGGCCGAGGAATTGCGCGAGTTCCTGGCCGAGATCGACGCCCTCAAGGGGCAGGTCCGCGCCAATGTCACCCTGCATGCCTGCGACGACAAACTCGACGCCAACGGCCCCTGGCGCTTCGCACAATGGGAGGCGATGAAGTTGCCGGAAGCGATCTCCGGTGGTGGCGGCACCGACTTCCGGCCACTGTTCGACTGGGTGGAGCGGGAAAATATCAACCCCGATCTGCTGGTCTACTTCACCGACGCGCAAGGCCATTTCCCCGAATGCGAGCCGCATTTCCCGGTGGTCTGGCTGGTCAAGGGCAAGTCGGGGGTGCCGTTCGGGACGCGGATACAACTCAACTGAGAACTCAACTGAGAACTCAACTGAGCGGCTGTGAAGAAATGCCGGTCGCCGTTCTGGATAATTCACGGCTTCCCGAGAACTTGCTTGGGGGTACAAGTTCGTTTTCAACGGAACCATCCCGCGAAAAAGGAGCCCAATGTCCTGTTTTTTCCTTCCATCCTCCCGTGGACATGGGGTCGATGGGAGTGTCATGATGCGCGCCGCTGCATGCTATGACAGTCGTCGGGTAGCTCGAAAGTATCAGACGATTGTGTGTGTCTTTTGCGGTGTTAGTGGCGTTAGCATATGCGCACCGCCAAACAGTGGGTCCGCCATCCGGGCGGACCACGAGCAAGACGGTGTCAAATGCAACCTTGCAGTGAATCTTTTAGGAGACAAATGCATATGAACATTCTGCGCAGGAACGTATTGAAAGGTGCTGGCGCCGCCGGTGCTGTTAGCGTGGCTGTCGCCGCGGGTCTGATGAAGCCGACTTTCGCTTTCGCTGGTTGGAACAAGGCTGGCTTCGAGTCCAAGGATCTGGGCGGCGCGATGGGTTCCATCGGTGGCAGTTCCGCCGCGGCTTCTGGTGACATCAGCGTCAAGGCTCCCGACATCGCTGAAAACGGTGCTGTTGTGCCGGTCGAGATCACCTCCAGTATCGCGGGCACCGATTCCATCGCCATCGTCGGCGAGAAGAACGCCCTGCCGTTGATTGCCGTGTTCAACTTCAGCAATGGTGGCCAGGGCTACGTCTCCACCCGCATCAAGATGGGTTCCACTTCCAACGTGATCGCTCTGGTCAAGGCCGGCGGCAAGGCCTACAAGGCCCACAAGGAAGTCAAGGTCACCATCGGTGGCTGCGGCGGCTGATCGGCTGACTCAGAACTCGATTTACCGAAATCTACAGGAGATAGTAAATGGCTGAACCGATGAAGATTCGTGCTTCCATGTCTGGCGACACCACCGATGTGAAGTGCCTGATGAACCACCCGATGGAAACTGGCCTGCGCAAGGATGCGAAGACCGGCGGTGTCGTCCCCGCGCACCACATCACCAACGTCACCGCTAGCGTCAACGGCAAGCAAGTGCTCGACGCGGAATGGGGCGGCGGCATTTCCAAGAACCCTTACCTGGCTTTCAAGGTCAAGGGCGCCAAGGCCGGCGACACGGTTGAAATCAAGTGGGTCGACAACAAAGGCGACAGCAATACCGCTGAAGCCAAGATCAGCTGATCGACACCCTTGGTAGTTGAAACGGGCCGGCTTTTGCCGGCCCGTTTTGTTTGGCGCGTCCGATCAGATGATGCAGCAAGCCGGCGACAGCGCATCCGAGCGGTAATGCCGACGCACGTCGGCTTTGACATCCCAGCGGCAGGTGCCGGCCGGGATGATGACCAGATCGCCCTGGCGCGCGTTCACGGGCTCCCCGTCTTCAAGGGTGAGCACCGCTTCACCAGCCAGGAAATAGCTTTTTTCCGAGGCGTCCAGGGTCAAGGCGCGGCTGCCGATGCCGTCCTTCCACAGCGGCCAGCCATCCACCCCCAGTTCGGCGCGGCGCGCGGCGGTAATGCCGCTTTCAATGAGGATCGAATCGTTCATTTCGCCAGACTTTCCTTTTCCATCAGGATGTAGGTGTTGTAGGCATTGCGCCGGTGCGCCTCGCGGAAGGCGGGCATTTTCTCGTACATCGACCAGTCGCCCCGTTCATAGGCTTCCTCGAACGGCATCAATTCTTCCACCGCCTCACCCATCACCTGTCGCAGATAACGGAGATAGTCGCGGGTCAGGGTGAGGTCGCCGACGGGGTCGTCAGAGGCGCCACCATGGCCGGGTACCAGAATCTTGGGCTGGAATGCGATCAAGGTATCCAGGGCTTTCAGCCAGCGCCTGGAGTCGGCATCACCGACGAAGGGGACACGCCCCTTGAATACCAGGTCGCCGACGAACAACACGCCCTCTTCCTCCACGAACATCACCAGATCTTCCGGCGCATGCGCCGGGCCAACATGGCGAATCTTGAAATGCAGGCCGCCGAGTTCGAAATCTGTGTCGCCGGATAGCCAGAGGTCGGGCGTGGGGAAGCGTTGCGTCTGGTCGTTGATCCATGTGCCCAACAACGCCTCGCGTTGTTGCAAACGCAGACGCCAGTCCTCGGAGCCGACCGTGTGGCGGGCACCCTCATGCGCCCAGATTTCCGCGCCCGCGTCCTTGAACACCTGGATGCCGTAGAAATGGTCGGCGTGATAGTGGCTGACGATGACGCGCTTGATCGGCGCCGAGGTCACTTCACGGATGCGCTGGAGCATGGCCGAGGCCAGGGAAGGCGAGCCCAGGGTATCGAACACCACGACGCCCTCCCGGGTGACCACGAAGCCGGCGTTCGACATGAAACCCTGGTTGGCGAGGCTGGCGGCGCCGGGCAGACCGGGGATGTAATAACTGTGTGGCGCCACCTGTTCGGCCTCTACCTGGACCGTAACGGGCGGGTAGGGCGCGGCGGTCGCCAGAAGGGAAAAAGACAATGAAATCAGAGCGAGGAGGGTGCGCATGGCGTTCTCGGGTAAGCGGATCGGAGATTATAGGGAGGCGGGTGCTTGCTTATATGTAGTATCTTCGGACGCCCCGAGTCCCTAATTCGTGCCCGTGATTTTCAAGAAATTGTTGCCATTTCTGTTGGCCTTCGTGCTGCCCATCGTCTCCATCTATGCCTGGTGGGGCGGTTTCAATTCCGTTGAAATTCGGGAAGAGGTTCGCGGCCCCTATACCTATGCCTATCTGGAGCAACGGGGTGACTACTCCAAGTTGCCGCCGCTGGCCGAGGAAGTGCGCGACCTGCTGAAAGGGGTGGACCATGGCCAGCCCATCACTGTGCTCTATTCCAATCCGGACCTGGTCGATGTGGGCGAGCGCCGCGCGCGCACCGGCTATCTCGTCGCCGCCGACGCCAAAGTGCGGGCGCCCCTTCAGATCGACAGTGTGCCGGCGCGTCCGGTGCTGGTCGCCGAGGTACGCGCCGGCCTCCTGATGGCCCCGAGTCGCGCCTATCCGGCGCTGGATCGTTATCTGCAAGCGCGTGGCGGCGGCATCCGGATGCCCACCGTGGAACTCTACGCGCCCTCCGATACGCCCCTGAGCATGGGTTTACTTACCGTGGAGATGCCCCTTCAATGAGTCTATCGATCGCGCTGGTCGCCCTGATCTGGTCACACTTCCATCCCTACAAACCCGTGCAACCCGAGCACCTGGCTCGACAATGGCACACCTGGCTGCTGGAAAGCTTTAATGCGGGCCAGCGTCGTCAGGGGGTGCTGGCCTGGTGCGCCGGGGTTCTGCTGCCGGCTCTGGGTTTCGGTTTCCTCGCCAGCCTGCTGGGTCAGGCGCTGGTTGGTCTGGGCTGGGCCTTCGAGGTGTTGGTGCTGTACTTCATCCTGGGTTTTCGTGAGGCGAGCTTCCACGCCGCCAGCGTCTCCCGCGCCCTACTCGACGCGGACCTTGATCGCGCGCGCGCCTCGCTGCGTATCTGGCGTCCGGCCGCCTTGCTGGGTGACGATGGCGAGAGCATCTCGCGGGTCACGATCGAGGAGTCGCTGAAAGCGGCGCTCTCCACCTTGCTCGGCGTCCTGTTCTGGTATTTCCTGCTTGGCGTGGCGGGCGCGGTGGCCTACCGGCTGGCATTGATCTGCCGCGACCTCTGGCAAGGTGAAACCGAGTTCGCCAGCTTCGCGACTCGCGCCTGCCATGCCCTCGATTGGCTGCCGGCGCGCATGGCCGCTTTCAGCTTCGCCATCGTCGGCAACTTTCAGGACGCGCTGGAAAGCTGGCGTGGTCAGGCGCATGCCTGGGGTGAGGAAAATCAGGGCGTTCTGCTCGCGGCCGGCGCCGGTGCCCTCGGGGTACGCCTGGGCGGCACGCTCAACGTCTCCGGTAGCGAATTGTCACGACCGGCGCTCGGTCTGGAGGAAGCCACCGGCCCCGACAGCATCAATGGCGCCGTCGCGTTGGCGTGGCGCGCCGCCATGCTCTGGCTGGCGGTAGCGGGCCTGTTCTGGCTGGGCAGCCTGTAGCCCCTTGGGAAAGCGCTGATTTAATTCGTCATACCCGCGAAGGCGGGTATCCAGATTGCTGCTTTAACCGGGTTCCCGCCGCAGCCTGCCCTCGAACGGGGTAATCGGGGGCGAGACGACGGATGCGGAATAAATCAGCGCTGCCTTAGCGGTTCAGTTCAGGGGCACAAGCCTGATGGCGGTGTTCAGGCGGCCCTCGAACCAGGTGTCATATTCCACTTCATCCTGGCTGACCCGGACGACGAAACCGAGTTGCGCGACGGGGGTCAGTGAATCGAAACGCAGGCCGCTATCGCCGAGGCTGACCTTCATCGTCACGCGCATCGGGTAATAGCCATCGAGGAAACGGCGCATATAGGGGCCGTTGAGCAACTGGTAAACATTCGGTTGCTCATTCAGGAGCGCCAACGATTCGGCTTCGATGCAGATCAGGGCGGCGTGCCTGATGTTCTCCATCTGCACCCGATGTCCGTCCACCCAGGCGCGTTCGATGTTTTCCGAGCGGAGGACGCGCAGGGCGCGGATGCGATCCTGGTTGTAGACGATCTCGGTGCTGGGCACCGCGTCGAGGTGTTCGTGGCACTGCTCCAGCTTCACCCAGCCGGTGACCAGGCTGTCCGGCGTGAGCGTGATGTGATTACTGTGGTGATGCGCCTTTTTCTCCGGCGGCGTGGCCAGGAAGCGCAGATCCCCATCATTGACTTCGGAAATGTTCTTGAAGAACAGCTCTTCCTCGCTCGGCGCGGCCTGGACGCAGAGTGGCAGCAGCGCGAGGAAGAGCGCCTCAGCGGAGCGCATGCGTGTCAGGCAGGACACGGCGGGCGCCATTGAAGCGCGTTGCCCAGTATTTCTGATCCATGCGCGATACCGTGACCTGCTTGGTCTGGCTGCTGCTGGCGTGAACGAATTCACCGTTGCCGGCATAGATGCCGACATGGGAATTGGCGCGTTTGCGGGTGTTGAAAAACACCAGGTCGCCGGGCTCCAGTTTTTCCTTGTCGACGGCCGCGCCTTCCTTGCTCATGTCGCTGGCGCTGCGCGGCAGGCTGACGTCGGCGGTTTCCTTGTAGACATATTTCACGAAACCGCTGCAATCCAGGCCTTTTTCCGGATTGTTGCTCCCAAACTTGTAGGGGGTTCCGATCATGCTCAGCGCCTTGAGCAGGGGCTGCGTCTTGGCGGTGAGGTTTTCGGATAGGGTCTCTCCTGCCTGGAGGGCGGGGGTGGCCACCAGGGCCAGAATCAGTAATAGAAGCGTCGGCAAAGCGCGCATAGGCAGGGATGTCGAAAAAAACAGACAAAAAAAGTTGCGCGATTAGGCCATTAACGCGATAGCTTTGTCTACTATCCCGTCATTCAATAGTGCTCTATAAACATTAACTTATCGCTGTATGTATATGATTCATAAATCAATGGTGGTTGAACATGCTGCGTGAAACCTTGTCCATGGTGCGCGATCTGCCGCGTCTGCATGAAATCACCTCGGTGCTGATTCGCTATGGCTGGGGCGATGTTGTGCGGCTGATGGGATTGGCGCGTGTGCTGGAACGCGCCGGGCGCTTGTTGCACTGGCAAACCAGTAGCGATATCAGCCGGCTCGATCTACCGGTACGCATCCGCCTGGCGCTGACTGATCTCGGGCCGACCTTCGTCAAACTTGGCCAGGTGCTGGCGACCCGGGTGGATGTGTTTCCGCCGGCCTGGATCGAGGAATTCGAACGCCTGCACAGCCACGTGCCGCCGGTGCCCTTCGAGGAGTTGCGGCCGCGCTTGGAAGCACGCTGGGGCAAGCCGGTGGAAGCGGTTTTCGCCAGTTTCGAGACCGTCGCTTTCGCCGCCGCCTCCATCGCCCAGGTACACCGCGCCACCCTGCATGACGGCACTCGCGTGGTGGTGAAGGTGCGGCGGCCGAATATCGAGGAAAAGATCGAGGCCGACCTCCGCTTGCTGGTGCATCTGGCCAAATTGCTGGAACTGGAAGTACAGGATTCGCGCCGCTACCACCCGGTGCAGATCGTCGGCCAACTGCGCCGCTCGCTGACCCGCGAGCAGGACCTGATCATGGAAGCGCGCAACCTGGACATCTTCGGCAAGCGCTTCGCGGATGATCCGTGCGTGCATATCCCGAAGGTGTATTGGGTCTACTGCGGCGACGACGTCAACGTGCAGGAGGAGTTGGTCGGCATCGACGGCAACGATTTCGCCCGCGCTCGCGCGGAAGGCTACGACCTTAAATTGCTGGCCGCGCGCGGCGCCGATGCCGTGCTCAAGATGATTCTGATCGACGGCTATTTCCACGCCGATCCACACCCCGGAAACGTCATCTACATGCCGGGCAACGTTGTCGGCATCATGGATTTCGGCATGGTCGGCCGGGTCACCGACGTTCGCCGCGAGCAACTCATCGACTTCCTGCAAGCGGTTGTCAGCAAGGACGAGATGGGCATGCTCAACGTGCTCAGCAACTGGGCCGGTGATGCCGAGATCGACGAATCACGTCTCGCCTACGATCTCTCCGAATTCGTGTTCAGCTACGACAACCTGGCCTTGAAGGATATCCGGGTGGGGCCGTTGCTGGCCGACGTCACCGCCGTGATGCGCGAGAACAATCTGGCGATGCCGCCCGACCTCACCTTGTTGTTCAAGGCGTTGATTACCCTGGAAGGCCTGGGCTACCAACTGGACCCAGATTTCCATATGGTCGACCAGCTCTCCCCCTTCGTGCAGCGGGTGCTGGAAGCGCGTTATGCGCCGGCGGCCATCGGCAAACGGGCGCGCCATGGCTTGAAGGAACTGGCGGACGTGCTGTTCGGCCTGCCGCGCGATGTCGCGCGTTTGTTCCGCCAGGCGCGGCGCGGGCGCCTGCGCATCGACCTCGACCTGAAACGCCTCGACCACTTCGGCCTCCAGCTCAACCAGGCCGCCAACCGCCTGACCATGGGCGTCCTCACCGCCTCGCTGGTGGTCGGCTCCAGCATCATCATGACCATCAACACTGGCCCGATGCTGTTCGACCTTCCGCTGTTCGGGCTAATCGGTTTCCTCGTCGCCTTTTTCAACAGTGTCTGGATCGTCCTGTCGATCTGGCGCTCGGGCAAGGATTGATCCCGCCCGCCCCTGAAGTTTCCGGCCGCCCTGCCGATATATTGGTGACAACTTTTTTCGAGGGGTGAGAGATGCGCGATTTCATCAGGCAGGCCGTGCTGAGTGTGTGTGTGTTGTGGGGGGGCGTCATGGCCGCCGCCGTCCCATCCGCCTTCGCGGCGGAGTTGCCGCCCATGAGCGATGCCGAGAAGGAAAAGATTCGCCTCATCGTCAAGGAGGTCATTCGCGAATACGCCGCCACGCTGAATGAAAAACAGGGGCACGGTGCCGCCAACGACATCGTCAGGGACATCCGGCAAGCGAACAGTAGTTTCATGCGCACCCACGGCCCGGCCTATTTCAAGCCTTTTCGCGACAGCCAACACCCACGCGCGACGGTGATTACCTGCTCCGATTCCCGTGTTCATACTCATGCGCTGGATGCTTCGCCGGATGGTGATCTGTTCATGATCCGCAATATCGGCAACCAGATGGCGACGGCGGAAGGGTCGATCGAATATGGTGTGCATCACTTGCACACGCCGTTGCTGCTGTTCATCGGCCATACCGCATGCGGGGCGATCAAGGCGGCGGCCTCCGATTATTCCAAGGAGTCGGCCGCGATTCGGCGCGAGTTGGACACTATCCAGATTCCCAAGGGCGAACCAGGCCTCTCCAGCATCAAGCTGAACGTGAACAGCCAGGTGCGCCAGGCGATGAGCAAGTTCGAGAACGAGGTCATCAGCGGCCGTCTCACGGTGATGGGCGCCGTCTATGACTTCAGAAACGAGATGGCGCGGGGGCAGGGCAGGCTCAACATCATCAATGTGAATGGCGAGACCGATGCCGCGAAAATCGCGGCTCTGGAGATGATGAAGGAAGCACCAGCGCGGAAGCCGGTGCGGGCCATGCGTCGACCGGCAGCGAAAAAAGCGCAGCCAACGGAGGCCGAATCGGAGGAAAATCCCGCAGCCATCAAGCTATTCCAGAAGCCCGCGAAGCAGACGCCTTCGCATTAACTCTCACTCACTCGAAAGGACAGCAAGCAACATGGAACGCATCTACAACTTCAGCGCCGGCCCGGCCGTTTTGCCCCGTGAAGTCCTGGAACAGGCGCGCGACGAACTCGTGAACTGGCAGGGCTGCGGCATGTCGGTCATGGAAATGTCGCATCGCGGCAAGGAATACATGGCTATCCAGGCCGCGGCGGAAGCCGATCTGCGCGAGCTGATGGGGATTCCCGCCAACTACAAGGTGCTGTTCCTGCAGGGCGGCGCGTCCAGCCAGTTCGCGATGGTTCCCATGAACCTGCTGCGCGGCAAGACCTCCGCCGATTACCTGAACACCGGCGAGTGGTCGAAGAAGGCGATCAAGGAAGCCAAGAAATATGGCGCCGTGAATGTGGTGGCCAGTTCCGATGACAAGAACTTCTCCTACGCGCCCGCCCAGGATGCCTGGAAGCTGGACCCGAACGCGGCCTACGTGCACTACACCCCGAACGAAACCATCGGCGGCGTGGAAATGTTCTGGACTCCGGAAACTGGCGACGTACCGCTGGTGGCGGACATGTCCTCCTGCATCCTGTCGCGCCCCATGGATATTTCCAAATTCGGCGTGATCTACGCTGGCGCGCAGAAGAACATCGGCCCGGCCGGCGTTACCGTGGTGATCGTGCGTGATGACCTGATCGGCCAGACCGTGCCCGGCACGCCGACCATGTTCGACTACAAGACCCACGCCGATAACGAGTCCATGTACAACACCCCGCCCACCTATGGCATCTACATGGCCGGCCTGGTGTTCAAGGGGCTGAAGGCCCGAGGCGGCCTGGCGGCGATGGAACAGCAGAACATTCTCAAGGCCAATCTGCTGTATGACTACATGGACAACACCGGCTTCTACAATTCGCCGGTCGCCCGCGAAAACCGCTCGCGCATGAACGTGCCCTTCACCCTGAAGGACGCCGCGCTGGATGAAGACTTCCTCAAGGGCGCCAAGGCACAGGGCCTGGTGCAATTGAAGGGCCACCGTTCCGTCGGCGGCATGCGCGCTTCCATCTACAACGCCATGCCGGTTGAAGGCGTGCAGGCGTTGGTGGATTACATGAAGGAATTCGAGAAAGCGCGCGGCTGATTCATAGCCCCCTAGCCGGCCGGCGCGAGGTGCGCCGGCTTGTCTTTTTATTGCCGGAGAGAGACCAAGCATGGCCAAGACCCAGAAAATCCTCACCCTTAATGCCATTTCCAAACGGGGCCTCGCCCGCCTGCCGCAAACCTACTCGGTGGGCAACGACAGCGCCGAGCCGGATGCCATCCTGGTGCGTTCGCAGGTGATGCACGAGATGCCCATTGCGGACTCCGTCCTGGCCATCGGCCGCGCCGGTGCGGGCACCAACAATATCCCGGTGAAGGCGATGAGCGCGCGTGGCGTGGTGGTGTTCAACGCCCCCGGGGCGAACGCCAACGCGGTGAAGGAACTGGTCATCGCCGGCATGCTGATGGGCGCGCGCAATCTGTTCCCGGCGATCAATTTCGTCGCCGGCCTGCAAGGTGACGACGAATCCCTGCACAAGCAGGTGGAAGCGGGCAAGAAACACTTTGTCGGCCATGAATTGCCGGGCCGCACCCTGGGCGTCATCGGCCTCGGCGCCATCGGCTCGCTGGTGGCGGATGCCGCCATCCGCCTGGGTATGAACGTCATCGGCTTCGATCCGGAAATCACCGTCGATGCCGCCTGGCGCCTGCCGGCCCAGGTGAAGAAAGCCGCGTCCGTGGACGATCTGGTCAAGCATTCCGACTTCATCAGTCTGCACACCCCGCTGGTGCCCGCCACCAAGGATCTGATCAACGCCGAGCGGGTGAAGCTGATGAAGAAGGGCTGCGTGCTGCTCAACTTCGCGCGCGACGGCATCGTCAGTGAAGCAGCCGTGCTGGCCGGTCTGACCGACAACAAGATGCTGGCCTATGTGTGCGACTTCCCCAGCAACCTGTTGCGTTCACACCCCCGTTTTGTGGCCTTGCCGCACTTGGGCGCGTCCACCGAGGAAGCGGAAGAGAACTGCGCCATCATGGTGGCGGAACAGGTTTCCGATTACCTGGACAACGGCAACATCCTCAATTCGGTGAACTTCCCCAATGTGTCGATGCCGCGCGAATCGGGTTACCGCCTGGCCATCGCCAACACCAACGTGCCCAACATGCTGGGGCAGATTTCCACGACGCTGGCGGGTGCCGGACTCAACATTCACAACATGGTCAACAAGTCCAAGGGCGATATCGCTTTTACCCTGGTGGATGTGGACAGTGCCCCGAACGGCGCCGTCATCAATCAGCTCGCCGCGATTGAAGGGGTGTTGCGCGTGCGCTATCTGCCTACCGAGTAAACCTACCAGAGCAATGCCATGAACGAGCAACTCACCCCCCTGCGCGACCGCATCGACAGCATCGACGAAGAAGTACTGCGACTGCTCAACGAGCGCGCGCGTCTGGCGCAGGAGATCGGCCACATCAAGAACGGCCCCATCTACCGCGCCGAACGGGAAGCCCAGGTGATCCGCCGCTTGCAGGCGGCGAATGAAGGCCCGCTGCCGCCGGAGTCGATTTCCGTGCTGTACAAGGAAATCATGTCCGCCTGCCGCGCCCTGGAGCAGCCACTGTCCGTGGCCTACCTGGGGCCGCAGGGCACTTTTTCGGAGGCGGCGGCGGTCAAGCATTTCGGCCATGCGGTGACGGGTGTGCCCTGTGCCGACATCGACGCGGCTTTTCGCGCCGTCGAGCGTGGCGCGGCCACCTTCAGCGTGGCGCCGGTGGAAAATTCCACCGAGGGTGCGGTCAACCGCACCCTGGATCTCCTGTTGAGCAGCCCGTTGAGAATCTGTGGCGAGGTGAAATTGCGCATCCGCCAACATCTGATGCGCAGCGTCGAGGGCATGCAGGGTATCGAGGTGGTCTACTCCCACGCCCAGTCCCTGGGGCAGTGCCACGAATGGCTGGGGCAGAACCTGTACGGGGTCAAGACCATACGCACCACCAGCAACGCCGAAGCGGCCCGTCTGGCGGCGGAAAATCCCAACGCGGCAGCCATCGCCGGTGAACTGGCGGCGGAACACTACGACCTGAAAATCATCGCCCGCGATATAGAGGACGAGCCCAACAACACCACCCGTTTCCTGGTACTGGGCAACGAAGATGCCGCCCCCTCCGGGCGTGACAAGACCTCGCTGGTGCTGTCCGCCAAGAATCGCCCCGGCTCGCTGCTGGAACTGCTCGCGCCCCTGGCCGGCCACAACATCGGCCTGACCAAACTGGAATCCAGGCCAGCCCGCAAAGGGGGATGGGACTATGTGTTCTACATGGACATCGACGGCCATCGTAACGACACCAATATCCAGAATGCCCTGAGCGCCGTTGAAGAGCATTGCACCTTTCTCAAGGTCCTGGGTTCCTACCCGGTCGCGGTGTGAGGGCGGAAACTCTTTCATGACACTTTGTGAGCTCGCTCCCGCCCATATCCGCGCCATCGCGCCTTATCAACCAGGCAAACCGATCAGCGAACTGGCCCGTGAAATGGGCCTGCGTGACGCCGATATCGTCAAACTGGCTTCCAATGAAAACCCGCTCGGCGCCAGCCCGAAAGCGCGCGCGGCGGTTGCCGCCAGCCTCGACGACCTGGCCCTCTATCCGGACGGCAACGGTTTCGAGCTGAAATCAGCCCTTGCCAGCGGGCTCGGCGTCGACATCGCCGGCATCGTCCTCGGCAACGGCTCCAACGACGTGCTCGAACTGGTGGCGCGTGCCTTGCTGGGGCCGGGCACTTCGGCGGTTTTTTCCGAACACGCCTTCGCGGTCTATCCCCTCGCCACGCAAGCCACCGGAGCCGTGGGCATTTCAGTACCGGCACGCGCCTACGGCCACGACCTTGTCGCCATGCACGACGCCATTCGGGAGGACACCCGCGTGGTGTTCATCGCCAATCCCAACAACCCTACCGGCACCCTGCTCGGCGCGGATGAACTGCATGATTTCCTGGTCTCGCTGCCGGCCCGGGTGGCGGTGGTGCTCGACGAAGCCTATGGCGAGTTTCTCGACGAAGTGCTGCGCGCGCCTTCTGTCGGCTGGCTGGCCGAGTTCCCCAACCTCATCCTCACCCGCACCTTTTCCAAAGCCTATGGCCTGGCCGGGCTGCGCGTCGGCTATGCCCTGGCAGCCCCCGATGTGGCGGACCTGCTCAATCGCGTGCGGCAACCGTTCAACGTCAACAGCCTGGCCCTGGCCGGCGCCACGGCGGCACTCGACGATGGCGAATTCATCGCCCGCTCGAAAGCGGTCAACGATGCCGGCATGGCGCAGCTAGTGGCAGGCTGCGAACGCCTTGGGCTGACCTGGATTCCTTCTTTCGGCAACTTCGTCTGCATCGAAGTGGGCGATGCCGCGCGGGTGTTCCAGTCCTTGCTACACAAGGGGGTCATCGTCCGCCCGGTAGCCAATTACGGCCTGCCGACCTTTCTCCGCGTGAGCATCGGCTTGCCCGAACAGAACGCGCGCTTCCTCGCCGCCCTGGCGGAAATTCTGGAGCAGGCATGATGAAGCTCGCCCCTCGTTCCCACACTCCAGCGTGGGAACACGTTACGGACGCTCCAGCGTCCAGTACCGCGCTAGTTCCACTGGACGCTGGAGCGTCTGGACTTGCTCCCACGCTGGAGCGTGGGAGCCAGAGGGTAAAAGGCCATGATTAAGCACCTGGTCGTCATCGGCACCGGGCTGATCGGCGGCTCCTTTGCACTGGCACTGAAACGCAAGGGATTGGTCGAGCGCGTCACCGGGGTCGGGCGTGGCCGCGCCAATCTCGAACATGCCCTGAAGCTTGGGGTCATCGACGCCATCGGCGACAACCTGGCGACCGCGAGCAAAGACGCCGACCTGGTGTTTGCCGCAATTCCCGTGGGCGGCATGCCCGCGCTGTTCCGGGAACTGGCCGAGGTACTGCCGGCCGGCGCCATCATCACCGATGCCGGTAGTACCAAGGTGGATGTGATCGCCGCCGCGCGCGCCGCCCTGGGCGGCAAGATCGGTCAGTTCATCCCCGGCCACCCCATCGCCGGCGCGGAAACCAACGGCGCCGGTGCCGCGCATGCGCATCTGTTCGAGGGCAAACCGGTCATCCTCACCCCCCTGCCGGAAAACCGGGCGGAAGACGTGGCGCTGGTGGAAAGCCTGTGGCAGGCCTGCACCGCACGGGTCGCGCGCATGTCGGAAATTGACCATGACCGCGTCTTCGCCGCAGTCAGCCATCTGCCGCATCTCGCCGCCTTCGCTCTGATGGAAGAACTGGCCGACCGTCCCGATTCCGACACCTTTTTCAGTTTCGCCGGCACTGGCTTTCGTGATTTCACCCGAATCGCCGGCAGCCACCCGGAAATGTGGCGCGACATCGCCCTCGCCAACCGCGAAGCTCTACTCGGCGAGCTGGATGCCTACATCGACAAGCTCGAAGCCATCCGCGGCATGATCGAGGCTCGCGACGGGCAGGCGCTGGAAGGCTTGTTCACCCGCGCCCGCCAGGCCCGCACCAACTGGATCAAAGGTAAAAAAACATGAGCGAACATCTCGACCTGCCGGTGCTTGCCGGCGCCCGCGGCACGGTGCGCCTGCCCGGCTCGAAAAGCATTTCCAACCGCGTCCTGCTGCTCTCCGCGCTGGCCTCCGGCTCAACCCTGGTCAAGGGCCTGCTCGACTCCGACGACACCCGCGTCATGCTCGATGCTCTGCACCGTCTCGGCGTGAAATGGGTGCGCGAAGGCGATAACACGCGCATCGAGGGCGTGGGCGGGCCATTTCCGGTGAAATACGCCAGCCTCTTCCTCGGCAACGCCGGCACCGCCTTCCGCTCGCTCACCGCCGCCTGCGCCATGAGTGGCGGCGACTACACGCTATCCGGCGTGCCGCGCATGCATGAGCGCCCCATCGGCGACCTGGTCGATGCCTTGCGCCAGGCCGGCGCGCAGATCGACTACACGGAAAACGACGGTTTTCCGCCCCTGCATGTCCTGCCGCACGAAGGCAGCGCCAGTGAAATCAGCGTCAAGGGCAACGTCTCCAGCCAGTACCTCACCGGCCTGCTGCTTTCCGCGCCGTTGCTCGGCCGTGAAGTCAGGGTCGTCGTGGACGGCGAATTGATCTCCAAACCCTACGTCGAGATCACCCTCAACCTGATGAAGCGTTATGGCATCGAAGTGAAACGCGAAGGCTGGCAACGCTTCACCGTCCCCGCCGCCACCTATCGCAGCCCTGGCGAAATCGAAGTCGAGGGTGACGCCTCCTCGGCCTCCTATTTCCTCGCCGCCGGCGCCATCGGCCACGGCCCGGTAAGGGTCGAAGGGGTGGGGCGCAACAGCATCCAGGGCGATGTCCGCTTCGCCGAGGCATTGGCGAGGATGGGCGCGGAAGTCGGGTTTGGCCCTAACTGGATAGAGTGCCGCCTCGGCTGCGCCGACAAACTCCACGCCATCGACCTCGACTGTAACCACATCCCCGATGCCGCCATGACTTTGGCCATCCTCGCCCTGTTCGCCAACGGCACCACCACATTGACGAACATTGCCTCCTGGCGGGTCAAGGAAACCGACCGGATCAAAGCCATGGCCACCGAATTGCGCAAACTCGGCGCCAAAGTGGAGGAGGGCGCCGACTTCATCAAAATCACCCCGCCCGGAAAACTCACTCCCAACGCGGAAATCGATACCTACGACGACCACCGCATGGCCATGTGCTTCTCCCTGGTCGCCCTCGGCGGCGTGCCGGTGCGGATCAACGACCCGAAGTGCGTGAACAAGACGTTTCCGGAGTATTTCGAGAAGTTCACGGGGATAGGGCAGACGGGAGGCGGCTGCACACTATGAGTTCTGTTGTCGTTCCCGTCATCGCCATCGACGGCCCTTCCGCTTCCGGCAAGGGCACGGTGGCGGCTCTGGTGGCCCGCGAGTTGGGGTTTCATTATCTCGACAGCGGCGCGATTTATCGCGTCACCGCTTACGCCGCGCAACGGGCGGCGCTGGCATTGGATGATGAGCCCGCGCTGGTGGTGCTGGCGCGGCAAATCGAGTTGCGCTTCGACGGCGTCGAGGTTTTTCTGAATGGTGTCGCGGTCGGCGATGTCGTGCGCACCGAGGAGGCGGGACGCGCCGCCTCACAGATCGCGGCGTTGCCGGAGTTGCGCGCGGCGTTGCTGCAACGACAACGCGACTTCCGCCAGGCGCCCGGATTGGTGACCGATGGCCGCGACATGGGCTCAGTGGTTTTTCCCGACGCGACGGTGAAAATATTCCTCACCGCGAGCGCCGAGGAACGCGCACAAAGACGCTATAAGCAGTTGATTGAAAAAGGGTTCGATGCTAGTCTCGCCGCCCTGTTGCAGGACCTGAGGGAACGGGACGCGCGTGATGCCGCCCGATCATCGGCCCCCTTGCGGCAGACGGCGGATGCCGAGTTGCTCGATACCACGAGCTTGACCATCGCGCAGGCGGTGGAACAGGTGCTGCAGTGGTTCCGGGTTGCCAAGGCAACGCTGTAACTCCCCCGAAAGGCTGAGTCTTTTCGGTTTTTCATTTACCCCCACCGTGGCGACACGGTTTTCTTCAGGTTTCTCAATGTCCACTGCTTCCACCCAACCCACCATGGATTCTATGGATTCCATGGAATCCTTTGCCGCCATGTTCGAAGAGAGCATCTCCAAGCAGGAGATGCGCCATGGCGAGATCATCACCGCCGAGGTCGTCGCCATCGACGACAACTTCGTTACCGTCAACGCCGGCCTCAAATCCGAGAGCCTGATTCCCGCTGAGGAATTCAAGACCGACCGCGGTGACATGGAAGTTCAGGTGGGCGATTTCGTGCAGGTCGCCATCGAATCCATCGAAGACGGTTTCGGTTCCACCAAGCTGTCGCGTGATCGCGCCCGCCGTCTCGCCGCCTGGCTGGACCTGGAAGCAGCGATGGAAGAAGGCCGCATCGTCAAGGGCCTGGTCAACGGCAAGGTCAAGGGTGGCCTTACCGTCATGTGTAACGGCATCCGCGCCTTCCTGCCCGGTTCCCTGGTGGATGTGCGTCCGGTCAAGGACACCACGCCCTACGAGAACAAGGAATCCGAATTCAAGGTCATCAAGCTTGACCGCAAGCGCAACAACGTCGTGGTGTCGCGCAAGGCCGTGCTGGAAGCCAGCATGGGCGCCGAGCGCGAGACCCTGTTAGCCAACCTGAAGGAAGGCGCGACGGTCAAGGGTATTGTCAAGAACATCACCGAATACGGCGCGTTTGTGGATCTGGGCGGTATCGACGGCCTGCTGCACATCACCGATCTGGCCTGGCGCCGGGTCAAGCATCCGTCCGAAGTGGTCAATGTCGGCGACGAAGTCACCGCGATGGTGCTGAAGTTCGATCAAGACAAGAACCGCGTCTCCCTGGGCCTGAAGCAGCTTGGCGAAGACCCGTGGGTCGGCCTCTCCCGCCGTTACCCCACCGGCACCCGCATGTTCGGCAAGGTAGCCAACCTCACCGACTACGGCTGTTTCGTGGAAATCGAGCCGGGCATCGAAGGTCTGGTGCACGTCTCCGAAATGGACTGGACCAACAAGAACGTCAACCCCTCCAAGGTCGTGGCCCTCGGCGACGAAGTGGAAGTCATGGTTCTGGAAATCGACGAAGACCGTCGCCGCATCTCCCTGGGCATGAAGCAGTGCAAGGCCAATCCCTGGGATGATTTCGCCGCCACCTTCAAGAAGGGCGACAAAGTCAGCGGCCAGATCAAGTCCATCACCGACTTCGGCATCTTCATCGGCCTGCCCGGCGGTATCGACGGCCTGGTTCACTTGTCCGACCTGTCCTGGAACATGACCGGCGAGGAAGCGCTGCGCAACTACCGCAAGGGCGAGGAAGTGGAAGCCGCCGTGTTGGCCATCGACGTCGAGAAGGAGCGCATCTCCCTGGGCATCAAGCAGATGGAGAACGACCCCTTCAACGCCTATGTGGCCACCCATGACAAGGGCAGCATCGTCACCGGCACGGTGAAGAGCATGGATGCCAAGGGCGCCGTGATTCTGCTGGACGGTGAAGTGGAAGGTTATCTGCGCGCTTCCGAGGTGGCGCGTGACCGCGTCGAGGACATCCGCACCCACCTGAAGGACGACGAGACGGTAGAAACCGTGATCATCAACATCGATCGCAAGAACCGTCAGATCAACCTGTCGATCAAGGCCAAGGACGCCGCCGAGCAATCCGAAGCCCTGCGCAAGCTGGCTTCCGAACATTCCAGCGGCACCACCAACCTCGGTGCGCTGCTGAAAGCCAAGCTCGATAACAAGGTCGGCGAATGATAGAAATAGGCGCAATGACCAAGTCGGAGCTAATCGCCCGACTGGCGGAGCGCCATCCTCACCTGGTGGCGGCGGATGCCGAGCTTGCCGTCAAAACCATCATCGATGCCATGGTCAACAGCCTGGTGGAAGGTGAGCGGATTGAAATCCGCGGTTTTGGCAGCTTCAGTCTCAATTTCCGCCCCCCCCGGCTGGGGCGCAACCCCAAGACTGGTGACAAGGTCCAGGTGGCGGGCAAGTACGTGCCGCACTTCAAGGCGGGCAAGGAATTGCGCGACCGGGTGGACTTCAAGGATTAGCCACTGGCTTTTCTGAATCACAGCGCCGCTTCATGCGGCGCTTTTTTTTCGTCTGCCGCTACAATCCCCACTTTCTCCGCACACGCCCGAGGCCATGCGCTACCTGGCTCTTTTTCTCAAGATCGTTTTATTCGTGCTCTTGCTCGGTTTCGCGGTCAAGAACAGCGAAGTGGTGACACTGCGCTATTTTCTTGGCTATGAATGGCAGACATCGCTGGCCCTGGTGATTCTCGCCGCCTTCGCCGTCGGTCTGCTGGTGGGGCTGCTGGCCTGCTCCTGGCGACTGTGGCGCGGCCATCGTGAATTGCGGCAACTGCGCCGCCTCGCTTCCACCCATTCACCTTCACTTTCCAAGCCGGAGTAGTCGTTGGAACTCGAAGCCTGGCATCTACTGGTCATCCCGCTGTTTTTTGCCTTTGGCTGGATGGCCGCGCGGGTGGATATCCGCCATGTCATGCAGGAATCACGCGCGGTGCCGCGCTCCTATTTCAAGGGTCTCAACTACCTGCTGAACGAGCAGCCGGATCAGGCCATCGAGGCTTTCCTGGAAGTGACCCGGCTCGATCCGGACACCCTGGAACTGCATTTCGCGCTTGGTGCCCTGTTCCGCCGTCGCGGCGAACTGGATCGCGCCATCCGCATCCACCAGAGTCTGGTGGATCGCGCCGATCTGCCGCAGGAACAGCGCATGAAGGCGCTTTATGGCCTGGGCGAGGATTTCCTCAAGGCGGGCCTGCTGGATCGCGCCGAGGACGTATTCCGGCGACTTGAAACCGGGGTGCATGCCCGCGAGGCGCTCCGTAATCTGCTGCAAATCCAGGTGCTGACCAAGGACTGGCAACAAGCCGTCGTCACCGCGCGGCGTCTGGAAAAGCTGGGTTGTCTGTCGCAGAACGCCAATACCGCCCATTACTACTGCGAACTCGCGGCCGCCGCGATGCTGCGTGGGGACGGCGAGGGCGCGCGCGCGCATCTGGAACTCGCATTCAAGGAGAATCGCCGCTCCGCGCGCGCCTGCCTGCTACTCGGCGATCTGGAAGCCCAGGAAGGCCGCGACGAGTCCGCCATCGCTGCCTGGCGACGGATCGAGGATAACAACCCGACCTTCCTGCCGATCATCGCCGAACGCTTGATCCAGGCACACGCTCGCCTGGGCCGACATGAACAAGCCGTTCGACTGTTGCAAGGTTATCTCGATCAGCGCGCCAGTCCGGACCTGTTGCATCTGTTGTTCCAGACCGTGGCGGAGCGCCAGGGATGGACCGTCGCGCGCGAACTGGCGGGCGCGGAAATGAAGCGAAACCCCAGCCTGCGCGCCCTCGACGATTATCTGCAAGCCAGCAACGCGCTCCAGGCCTCGAGCGAGGGCGAGCGCGTCGAGAGCCGCTTGGCGCAGGATCTGGTACATCGCCAGGTCAGCCAGATCGCGTACTACCGCTGCGGCGAATGCGGCTTCAAGGCGCGCCAGTTCTTCTGGCAGTGTCCGGCTTGCGCGCGCTGGGAAAGCATTTCTCCGGAGAGAATGGAACATGAGTGACCCCAGAATCATCGTTGCGCTGGACTATCCCGATGCCGGGCAGGCCCGCGCTTTCATCGAACGCATCCGACCCGAATCGTGTCGCCTCAAGGTGGGCAAGGAGCTGTTCGTTGCCGCCGGCCCGGCCTTTGTCGAGGAACTGGCCAGTCGCGGTTTTTCGGTCTTTCTCGATCTGAAATTTCACGACATCCCCAATACCGTGGCGCAAGCCTGCAAAGCGGCGGCGCGCCTGGGCGTGTGGATGCTGAATGTGCACGCCTCCGGCGGCCCGCGCATGATGCAGGCGGCGCGCGAAGCATTGGAGGGCCTGAGCGAGCGGCCCAGACTGATCGCGGTGACGGTGCTGACCAGCATGGGGGAGGGGGATCTGCGCGCCATCGGCGTCGAGGCTTCCGCCCATCAGCAGGTCATGCTGCTGGCCTCGCTGGCGCAAGGCAGCGGCATGGATGGCGTGGTCTGTTCCGCCCAGGAAGCCGCGCTGCTGCGTTCCTCTCTTGGCGACGGCTTCCTTCTGGTGACGCCGGGTATCCGCCCCACCGGCAGCGAAGCGGGCGACCAGACCCGCGTCCTGACTCCCGCCCAGGCCATCCAGGCCGGCTCGAATTACCTCGTCATCGGTCGCCCCATCACCCAGGCCGCCGACCCCCTCGCCGCGCTGGAAGCCATCGCGCGGGAAATCGATCCTCCGCTGGAAAGTCAGTCATGAAAATCGCCATCGCCGGTACCGGCTACGTCGGCCTCTCCAACGCCGTGCTGCTCGCGCAGCACCATGAAGTGGTCGCGCTCGACATCGTTCCCGAAAAGATCGAGATGTTGAATCGCAAGGTCTCGCCCATCGTCGACGTCGAGATCGAGGAGTATCTCAGCCACAAGCCGCTCAACTTCCGCGCCACCCTGGACAAGCAGGATGCCTATGTCGGGGCCGACTTTGTCATCATCGCCACCCCCACCGACTACGACCCGGAAACCAACTACTTCAATACCAGCACGGTCGAGGCGGTGATCCGCGACGTCAAGGCAATCAACCCGAAGGCGGTGATGATCCTCAAGTCCACCGTCCCGGTCGGCTATACGGCGAAGCTCAAGGCGCAATACAACTGCGAGAACCTGATCTTCTCGCCTGAGTTCCTGCGCGAAGGCAAAGCGCTCTACGACAACCTCCACCCCTCACGCATCATCATCGGCGAGCGCTCGGAGCGCGCCGCGACCTTCGCCAGTCTGCTGCAACAGGGCGCGATCAAGCAGGACATCCCGGTGTTGTTCACCGACTCCACCGAGGCCGAGGCGATCAAGCTGTTCGCCAATACCTACCTCGCCATGCGAGTGGCCTATTTCAACGAGCTCGACACCTACGCCGCCACCCACGGCCTCGATACCAAACACATCATCCAGGGCGTCAGCCTCGACCCGCGCATCGGCGACCACTACAACAACCCCTCATTCGGCTATGGCGGCTACTGCCTGCCCAAGGACACCAAGCAGTTGCTCGCCAACTACCAGGATGTGCCGCAGAATCTGATGCGCGCCATCGTCGATTCCAACACCACGCGCAAAGATTTCGTCGCCGACAGCATCATCAAACGCAAGCCCAAGGTGGTCGGCGTGCATCGCCTGATCATGAAGAGTGGCTCGGATAATTTCCGCGCTTCCAGCATCCAGGGCATCATGAAGCGGATCAAGGCCAAGGGCATCGAGGTCATCGTCTATGAACCGGTGCTGACGGAACCTGAGTTCTTCCACTCCCGAGTGGTCAACGACTTGGCCGAGTTCAAGCGGCAATCCGATGTCATCGTCGCCAACCGCATCACCGACGACCTGCGTGACGTGGCGGATAAGGTCTACAGCCGAGACCTGTTCGGGAAGGATTGAGCGCCATGTACAAAACGATCGAAGATTTCGTCGGCAACACCCCGCTGGTGCGCCTGAAAAAACTGCCGGGAGAAACCTCCAACATTGTCCTGGTCAAGCTTGAAGGCAATAACCCGGCCGGTTCCGTGAAGGATCGCCCGGCGCTGTCCATGATCAACCGCGCCGAGGCACGCGGCGAAATCAAGCCCGGCGACACCCTGATCGAAGCCACCAGCGGCAACACCGGCATCGCCCTGGCGATGGCCGCCGCGATCAAGGGCTACCGCATGATTCTGATCATGCCCGAGCACCTCTCCATCGAGCGTCGCCAGTCGATGCGCGCCTACGGCGCCGACTTGGTGCTGGTGAGCAAGGCTGCCGGCATGGAAGGCGCGCGTGACCTGGCGGAACAAATGCAGCGCGAGGGCAAAGGAAAAATTCTCGACCAGTTCTCCAACCCGGATAACCCCATTGCGCACTACGAAGGTACCGGTCCGGAAATCTGGCGCGACACGGAGGGGCGCATCACCCATTTCGTCTCCAGCATGGGTACCACCGGCACCATCATGGGTTGCTCGCGCTACCTCAAGGAACAGAACCCGGCCATCCAGATCATCGGCGTGCAGCCGGAGGAGGGCGCGCAAATCCCCGGCATCCGCAAGTGGCCCGAGGAATACGTGCCTTCCATCTGCGATTACAAACGGGTGGACCGCATGATGTATGTCGGTCAGGTGGCGGCCGAGGAAACCACCCGCCGCCTGGCGAGCGAGGAGGGCATCTTCGCCGGCATCTCTTCCGGCGGCGCCCTGCACGCGGCCCTGCAACTCTCGAAGGAAGTTGAAAACGCGGTCATCGTGTCCATCGTCTGTGACCGCGGCGACCGCTACCTCTCGACCGGAGTATTTCCGGCGTAGGGTGCGCCGCGCGCACCATTTGACGTGAATCGGTGCGCATGGCGCACCCTACGCGCTCGCCGATTTCAGCAGCACCACCACCGCGCCACTGCCACCATCCGCCGGGCGCGCCTGGGTGAAGGCCAATACTTCCTCGCGCTGCGTCAGCCAGTGGCGCACATGGAGTTTCAGCACCGGCTCGCGATCTTTCGAGCCCAATCCCTTGCCGTGAATGATGCGCACGCAACGCGCGCCACGGCGCTTGCATTCATAAAGGAAATCCGCGAGTTCCCGCTTGGCCTCCGCGCGGGTCAGGCCGTGCAGATCGAGTTCAGCCTGGGCCACCCAGTCGCCGCGTCGCATGCGGCGCAAGGTCTGGCGTGAGATGCCTGGGCGCACATAGGACGTATCTTCCACTTCGCCATCCCAGCGGGCCGGGTCGTGCAGCGATTCGTGGATCAGCGTCCGCTCGTCGTGAAACAGGCTAAGCGGAACGGGAGGCAGCCGAACCGGTGAGGGCAGAACGCGACCATGTGGAGTGAGTGGTACGACCCCATCCAGCTCCGCCTGAAACAGCTCGCGCTCCTCGCAAGGCAAAGCGGGAGCGTGGAACTTCCCGCCTTTATTCATGGCATTACAACGAGTGGTTAAGCCGGCTTCTTGTCAAGATAGCGCTCGGCGTCCAGAGCCGCCTGGCAACCACTTGCGGCGCTGGTGACCGCCTGCTTGTAGATCATGTCCTGCACGTCGCCGGCGGCGAACACGCCTTCGATGCTGGTCTGGGCGGCATTGCCGAGGCGGCCTCCCTGGGTGACCACATAGCCATGGTCCAGCTCAAGTTGTCCGGTAAACAGATCGGTGTTGGGCTTGTGGCCGATGGCGATGAAGATGCCGGTCAACGTGATGTCCTTGGTCGCCTCATCGTTCATGCTCTTCAGTCGCATCCCGGTAACGCCGGATTTGTCGCCCAGGACTTCATCGAGAACCTGATTCAATTCAAGGACGATCTTTCCTTCCTTAACGCGTTCCATGAGGTGATCGACCATGATCTTCTCCGCCTTGAAAGTGTCGCGGCGATGCACCAGCGTGACCTTGGAGCAGATATTGGAGAGGTAGATGGCTTCCTCAACAGCGGTATTGCCGCCGCCAATCACCGCGACTTCCTGGCCCTTGTAGAAAAAACCGTCACAGGTAGCGCAACCGGAAACGCCACGGCCCATGAATTTTTCCTCGGACTCCAGCCCCAGATACATGGCGGAAGCGCCGGTGGCGATGATCAGGGCATCGCAGGTGTAAACACCGGAATCGCCGGTGAGAGTGAAGGGACGGTTCTTCAGATCAACCTTATTGATATGGTCGAAGATGATTTCGGTATTGAAGCGCTCGGCATGCGCCTGGAAGCGTTGCATCAGTTCCGGGCCCTGGACACCGTTCGCGTCCGCCGGCCAGTTATCCACCTCGGTGGTGCTCATGAGCTGTCCACCTTGGGTCAGTCCAGTGATCAGCACAGGCTGGAGGTTGGCGCGGGCCGCATAGACGGCGGCGGTATAACCGGCGGGGCCGGATCCAAGGATGAGAAGACGGCAGTGTTTGGCGGACATGACTAACTCCAGAATGTGGGTCGCTGAATCGGATGCATTTTAGACAGCGAACTAGATGATGCCGGGCATCGAGATTGCAAGCCGGTTGAAGAGGGCCGGATATTACCAGCCGCCATGGCAGACATCGAAACCGTACAGCCACCTTGTTTTACATAATCTTCATTCAGGGCTTAATGGATGCCTGAGCAAGCGGGGAAGTGATGCACCGCTTATACTTGCGGCCCAGCGCTACCTTAGGTCAGCCGCGTTGTCCTTGCTCACCCTTGACGCACTGCATTTGGCCATCGCAATACAGTTTCACATCTCCGATTTCACAACGGCCGACCTTCAGTGGGCGGATGCCGCGCTGGCGCTTGGCCTGAATGTTTCAACCCATATCCAACTCAAGTCATGACCGAAACCACCCTGCCGCAACAAGACGAAAATCAGATCATCGCCGAGCGCCGCGAGAAACTCGCCGGCATCCGCGCCCAGGGAATCGCCTTCCCGAATGACTTTGCGCGCGAGGATTACGCCGCCGACCTGCATGCCGCACATGGCGAAACCGCCAAGGAACACCTGGAAGCCAGCCCGGTTAGCGTCCAGCTCGCCGGCCGCATGATGCTGAAACGGGTGATGGGCAAGGCCAGCTTCGCCACCTTGCAGGACATGAGTGGGCGCATGCAGATCTATGTCTCCCGCGATGCCATTGGCGAGGAAGCCTACGACGCCTTCAAGCGCATGGACCTCGGCGACATCCTCGGTGTCACCGGCACCCTGTTCCGCACCAAAACCGACGAGCTCACCATCCAGGCCAGTTCGGTGCGCCTGCTCACCAAGGCGCTGCGGCCGCTGCCGGAGAAATTCCACGGTCTCACCGATCAGGAGCAGAAATACCGTCAGCGTTACCTCGATCTGATCACCAACGAGGACTCGCGCCGCACCTTCATCATTCGTTCCAAAGTCATCCAGGTCATGCGCGAGTTCTTCACCACGCGCGGCTACCTGGAAGTGGAAACGCCAATGATGCACCCCATCCCCGGTGGCGCTTCCGCGAAGCCGTTCCTCACCCATCACAACGCGCTCGATATGCAGTTGTACCTGCGCATCGCGCCGGAGTTGTATTTGAAGCGTCTGGTCGTCGGCGGCCTGGAAAAAGTCTTTGAAATCAACCGAAACTTCAGAAACGAAGGCATCTCCACCCGGCACAACCCGGAATTCACCATGGTCGAGTTCTACGAGGCCTATCGGGATTACCGCTACCTGATGGACTTCACCGAGGCCATGTTCCGCGACATCGCCGAGAAGGTGCTGGGCACCACCACCGTGCCCTACCAGGGCCACGAGATCGACTTGGGCAAACCCTTCGCCCGCATGACCGCGCTCGACGCCGTGCGCCACTACCACCCGGAACTACGCGACGCGCCCCTGGGCGACCAGGCTTTCGTGATCGAGGAACTGAAGCGCCGCAAGATCGGTTTCCGCCCCAACGACGGCCTCGGCGGCCTGCAACTGACGTTGTTCGAGGAAACCACCGAACATCTGCTAATCCAGCCCACCTTCATCATCGACTACCCGGCGGAAACCTCGCCGCTGGCCCGCCGCAACGATATCAATCCGGACATCACCGACCGCTTCGAGCTGTTCATGGTCGGCCGCGAAATCGCCAACGGCTTCTCCGAGTTGAACGACCCGGAAGACCAGGAAGCACGCTTCGACGCCCAAGTGGCCGCCAAGGAAGCCGGCGACGAGGAAGCCATGTTCAAGGACCGCGACTACATTCGCGCCCTGGAGCACGGCCTGCCCCCCACCGCAGGTGAAGGCATCGGCATCGACCGCCTGATCATGCTGCTCACCGACGCCGCCAGCATCCGCGACGTGATCCTGTTCCCGCAGTTGCGACAGGAGGACTGAGGGCGGAATATCGACCCCGATGAAACATCACCTGATAGGTAATGCCATGGGAATCATCACTTACGAACAGGATCTGGTGGCCTGGGCCAACGAACAGGCCAGGCTGCTGCGTGCCGGGCGCTTTGAACTGATCGACGTGGAACACCTGGCCGAGGAGATCGAGGACGTGGGAAAAAGCGAGCAACGCGAACTGGCCAATCGCATGGCCATCCTTCTGGCGCACCTGCTGAAATGGCAAAAGCAACCGGAACGACGCGGGACGAGCTGGACCATCACCATCCGCAACCAACGCCGGGCCATTGCCCGCGCACTTGAAGAAACGCCCAGCCTCAAGGGCAAACTCACCGACGCCCGCTGGTGGGAAGCCGTCTGGGGTGACGCCACCGACCTCGCGGCCCGCGAGTCGGGGCTGGAAGAATTCAATGAGGTTTGTCCGTGGATAGCAGCGGAAGTACTGGATCAAAATTGGCTACCTTGACGCTGTTCCCGCTCCCGTTATGAATCCCACCCTGGGCCAGGCCCTAGCCCAGGTCAACCACATCGTCCTCGGCAAGGAAAATCAGGTTCGCCTCTGCCTCGCCTGCCTGCTGGCGCGCGGACACCTGCTGATCGAGGATGCCCCCGGCGTCGGCAAAACCACCCTGGCGCACGCCCTCGCCCGCACCCTTGGGCTGGACTTCCACCGCATCCAGTTCACCAGCGACCTGCTGCCCGCCGATATCCTCGGCGCCGCGATCTACGACCGGGAAAGTGCGAAATTCAGTTTCCACCCCGGCCCGATCTTCGCCCAGGTCATCCTCGCCGACGAGATCAACCGCGCCAGCCCGAAAGCGCAAAGCGCCCTGCTGGAAGCGATGGAAGAAGGCCAGGTCAGTATCGAAGGTGAGACCCGTCCCCTGCCCTCCCCCTTCTTCGTCATCGCCACCCAGAATCCCAGCGAACAGGTCGGCGCCTTCCCCCTGCCAGAGTCGCAACTCGACCGCTTCCTCATGCGCATCCGTCTCGGCTACCCCGAACATGCGGCGGAACGCGCCCTGCTCAAGGGCGTGGACCGGCGCGACCTGCTGGCGAACCTACCGGCCGTCCTCAACCCGGTGGATTTCGCCCGCCTGCAACAAGAGGCGCAGGCGGTGCACGTCTCCGATGCCCTGCTCGACTACCTGCAAGCCCTCCTCGCCGCCAGCCGCGGCGACAGCCGTTTCGCCACTGGTCTCTCGCCGCGCGCCGGCCTCGGCTTCCTGCGCGCCGCGCAAGCCTGGGCCTACCTGCAAGGCCGCGCCTTCGTGCAACCCGAAGACGTGCGCGCGGTGCTCCCGGCCCTGGTGCCGCACCGCCTGTTCCCGGCCGTCGGCCTCACCAACCCGGCCGACGACTGGGCCGCGCGGATACTGCTGGAAGAGGCGATTCCGTGATATTTACCGTGGCCCATTTAGCCACGACCGCGCCGAAGTAATCCAGGTCATCGAATCAGGGTGTTGGCATTGAAGACGAGGCGGTTATATTGCTTCGTGATCTTTACGCCAAACCTTGAAGCCGCCGGCGAAATGCGTCTGTATTACCATGCACCGGGGCGGGAATTGAAAGAGACGGGGATCAACCAACGCTTTTGCACCCGCTTCGAGGCCGGTCTGAAAAAACTGGCCGACGGATTGACCAGCTCGCGTGGCGCCAATCACCCGGAGGTGATCCATGAACGGATCGGCAAGCTCAAGCAGGCGAGTTTCTGCCGTCTGTGCAGATCATGACGCTTCATGCATCGAAAGGGCTGGAGTTCGACAACGTGTGGATCATGGGATGCGAAGACGGCAACCTACCCCACACGGGTTCAACCGAGGAAGACGAACGGCGGCTGCTTTGACCGGCCATTGACTCATTACGAATCGGTGTCCGTGGCACCAGCCAGGCTGTTTTGTGTTTGCTGACATGCTGCCAGATAATTTACGGCGATAATTTGCACACTCCGTACTTCTATCCCAGCAAAAAATAAAGCGGGTATAAAAGCGGGTACCAAATTGCACTAAGTAGCATTAATTACTTAAATATCAATAGGATATACTCAGCATGCTGCTGATGATCGACAACTATGACTCCTTTACCTACAACCTCGTGCAGTACTTCGGGGAGCTGGGTGAGGATGTCCGCGTGCACCGCAATGACGAAATCGACCTCGCCGCCATCGAGGCGATGCAACCCGACCGCATCGTCGTCTCGCCCGGCCCCTGCACGCCCAACGAGGCGGGGGTTTCCGTGCCGGTGATCAATACTTTTGCCGGGCGCATTCCCATCCTCGGCGTTTGTCTTGGCCATCAAAGCATCGGCCAGGCCTTCGGCGGCAAGATCGTGCATGCCAAGCAACTCATGCACGGCAAGACCTCGCCGATCCATCATGCCGACAAAGGGGTGTTTCGCGGCCTGCCCAACCCCTTTACCGCGACCCGCTATCACTCCCTGGTGATCGAGAGGGAAAGCCTGCCCGACTGCCTGGAAATCACCGCCTGGACCGACGACGGCGAGATCATGGGTGTGCGCCACAAGACCCTGGCGGTGGAAGGTGTGCAATTCCACCCGGAATCCATCCTCACCGAACACGGCCACGCGCTGCTGAAAAACTTTCTCACGGAAACCCGCCGATGAACTACGCCCCCCTGCTCAACCGGCTCGTCGCCCGCCAGGACTTGGCGCGCGAGGACATGCTCGATCTGATGCGCGCCATCATGACCGGCGAACTGACCGCCGCGCAGATCGCTGGCGCCATCATCGCCCTGCGCTGCAAGGGCGAGACCGTCACCGAACTGGCCGCCGCCGCCAGCGTCATGCGCGAGCTCTCCACCAAGGTATCGCTGGCCGATGTTCCGCATCTGGTCGATACCTGCGGCACCGGCGGTGACGGCGCCCATACCTTCAACATCTCCACCGCCGCCGCCTTCGTCGCCGCTGCCTGCGGCGCCCGGGTCGCCAAACACGGTGGCCGTTCGGTGTCCTCGAAGTCCGGCAGCGCCGACGTGCTGGAGGCCCTCGGCGTCAATGTCAATCTACCGCCGGAGAAGGTTGCCCAGGCTGTGCGGGAAATCGGCGTCGGCTTCATGTTCGCGCCCAACCACCACAGCGCCATGAAACACGCGGCGCCGGTGCGACGCGAACTCGGGGTACGCACCCTGTTCAACCTGCTCGGCCCGATGACCAACCCGGCCGGCGCCCCGCACCAGGTGATGGGGGTGTTCGCCCGCGAACTGACCCGTACTCTGGCCGAAGTCCTGCGTGAACTCGGCAGTCGCCATGTGCTGGTGGTGCATGCCGCCGACGGCCTCGATGAAATCAGCCTCGCCGGGGAAACCTGGATCGCGGAGCTGCGCGATGGCGCCATCCACGAATACACGGTCACGCCCGAGCAATTCGGCTTCGAGCGCCGCACCTCCGATTACTTCGAGGTTGTCGATGTCGCCGCCGCGAAAGACCGACTGCTGCTCGCCCTTTCCGGCAAAGCCTGCGCGGAACAGGACATCGTCGCCCTCAACGCCGGCGCCGCCCTGCTCGCGGCGGATCGCGCGGACAGCCTGGCCGAGGGCGTCGTCCTGGCCCGGGAGGCCCTCGCCAGCGGCGCGGCGCTGGCTCGACTGGAAGCGTTGATCGCGTTCGCGTAGGAGGAGCGCGCTTGGCAAACAGTAGGTCGGGTTCGCGATTTCATCGCGTAACCCGGGCTTACTTCCCGCCAAGTTACTTCCCGCCAAGCAACGCGCGCAGTTGCGTCTGCGCGTCGTAGCCCTTGCCGCGGCGGACGCGGCGCTTGTAGGTGCCGTCCGACTGCATTTCCCAGGCGTTCCAGTTGTCCTTCAAGTAAGGCTTGAGGCCTTCGTTGATGACCCGTTTCTTGAGTTTCGGGTCGAGCAACGGGAAACCGGTTTCGATGCGACGGAAGAAGTTGCGGTCCATCCAGTCGGCGCTGGCCAGCCAGACGTCTTCCTTGCCACCGCTCCAAAAATAGAAGATGCGGTGGTGTTCCAGGAATCGGCCGATGATGGAACGCACCCGGATATTTTCCGAAAGGCCGGGAATCCCCGGCTTCAGCGCGCAGACACCGCGCACGATCAAGTCGACCTTCACCCCGGCCTGGCTGGCCTCGTACAGCGCGTGGATGACCTTGGGTTCGAGCAGAGAGTTCATCTTGGCGATGACAACGGCTTTCTCGCCGGCTTTCGCGCGTTCAGTCTCCTCGTGGATGGAACGCATCATCCGGGAATGCAGGGTGAACGGCGCTTGCAGTAAATATTCGTGCTCATGCGCGCGGCCGAGGCCAGTGAGCTGCATGAAGACATCGTTGACGTCCTGGCAGAGCTCAGGATGGCAGGTCATCAAACCGAAATCGGTATAGAGGCGGGCGGTGCGCGGGTGGTAATTACCGGTGCCCAGGTGCGCGTAACGCTTCAGCTTGCCATCCTCGCGCCGCACCACCAGGGCCAGCTTGGCGTGGGTCTTGTAGCCGACCACGCCGTAAACCACATGGGCGCCGGCTTTTTCCAGCTGTTCCGCCCAGTTGATGTTGGCTTCCTCGTCGAAGCGCGCCATCAACTCGACCACGGCGGTGACTTCCTTGCCGCGTTGCGCGGCGAGGATCAACTGGCGCATCAGTTCCGAATCGGTGCCGGTGCGATACACAGTCTGGCGAATCGCCAGCACATTGGGGTCCGACGCGGCCTCGCGGATGAAATCTATTACCGGCTGGAACGACTGATAGGGATGGTGGAGCAGGATGTCGCCCGCCGCCACCGCCTGAAAAACGCTCGGGTATTTGGTGAACGGCGCCGGCAGGCCGGGCGTGAACGGCGCGAATTTCAGGTCCGGGCGATCCACCTGATCCGGCACGCTCATCAGACGCACCAGATTGACCGGGCCGCGCACCTGATAGAGGTCGTCCGGACCCAGCTCAAACTGGTTGAGCAGGAAACGGCTCATTTCCTCCGAGCAGTTGTCCGCCACTTCCAGGCGCACGGCGTCACCGTAATGGCGGTGCGGCAGTTCACCCTGGAGTTGTTCGCGCAGGTTCTTGTTTTCCTCGTCATCGACGAACAAATCGGAATTGCGGGTAACGCGGAACTGGTAACAGCCGCGCACCTCCATGCCGGAAAACAGCTCGCCGACATGCGCGTGCAGGATGGAGGAGAGGAAAACCAGGCCGAATTCGCAGCCGGCGATGTCGCTAGGCAGCTGGATCACCCGCGGCAACGAGCGCGGCGCCTGCACCACGGCGCGCCCGGAATTACGGCCGAAGGCGTCCTTGCCCGCCAGTTCCACGGCGAAATGCAGACTCTTGTTCAGCACATTCGGGAAGGGATGCGCCGGGTCCAGGCCGATGGGGGTCAACACCGGCATCAATTCATTGAAGAAATAGTCGCGTATCCACTCGACCTGTTCCTCGTTCCAGTGCGTGCGGCGCAGGAAACGAATGTCCTCACCGCCAAGCGCCGGAATGACATCGCTGTTGAACAGCTCGTACTGGCGCGCCACCATCGCATGCGAGATGCGCGCCACCTCCTTGAAAATTTTGCGCGCGGTGAGACCATCCGGGCCGGTCATGTGCGGGTTGAGCCGTATCTGCTCCTTCAATCCGGCAACCCGTATCTCGAAAAATTCATCCATGTTGCTGGAAAAAATGCACAGGAAGCGCAAGCGCTCCAGCAATGGCGTAGTCGGGTCCTCGGCCTGGGCAAGCACGCGCCGATTGAATTCCAGCAAACCAAGTTCACGGTTGATGAGGTGATCGACATTCGACTGAGGACTCATGAGGCGCCTGTAACAGGGGTAAACGTCAGTGATGCTACCCTCAAGCCGAGACGCCATCTATCACGCCGCTGTAGAAGGGCTCGCTTGCGGCCCGAAATCGCGCCATAGGCGGCTGGTTCGGGCCGCAAGCGGGCCCTTCTACTGGTGCTTGTTTCACGCTGGAAATGGAAATCATGGAAATCGAACTCAAGCTTGCCCTCGACCCCGCCGACGTCACCCGCTGCAGGCGGCATCCCCTGCTGGCCGGCGTCAAGGCGGAACGGCGGCGGCTGCACAGCATCTATTACGACACCCCCGACTTCACCCTCACCCGCCGCAAAATCGCCCTGCGCCTGCGCCGCGTCGGTTATCACTGGGTGCAGACGCTGAAAGCCGCCGCGCCAGCCGTGGGCGCGCTCAGCGCCCGCCCGGAATGGGAGGTCCAGGTGATGAGCAACACGCCGGATCTGGCGGTGTTGCCGGCGGCGGCGCGGGCGCTGCTCAAGGGCGTGGACCTCGCGCTTCTGGCGCCGGTATTCATCACCGACATCAAACGCGACACCTGGCAAATCAGCGTCGGCGAAACGGTGATGGAGATCGCGCTGGACCAGGGCGAGATACAGGCCTCGAGGCTGGCAACCCCGGAGGCAAAACCGCCAGAAAGCCAGGTGTGCGAAATCGAACTGGAATTGAAAGCCGGCCCGCCGGACGGCCTCTTCGTCGCCGCGCTCGGCCTGCTGAAACGCGTGCCGCTGCGCATCGACTCACGCAGCAAGGCGGTGAGAGGTTATGTCCTGGCCGGCGCGGTCAAGCCGGCCCCGCGCAAGGCCGTCTGGCCGAAACTGACGCCATCGGGCGCCGCCGGCACGGCCTGGGTCGCGTTGGCCGAGGCGGCGCTGGCGCAATTGGTCGACAACCTGTCGGGCTTTCTCGAACAGGCGGACGACAGCGAATATCTGCATCAAACCCGGGTTGCCCTGCGCCGCTTGCTCGGGCTGGCTCGCCTGCTGCGCCAGCCCGACCCGGCCTGGCTGGCGCCGCTGCGTGAACACATGACGCTGCTGAACCCGGCGCGGGACTGGGATGTGTTCCAGGAGGAAACCCTGGCGCGCCTGGAATGGCCACATGACGAGGCATTTTCCGCGCGCGTGGCGGCGCAAGCCGCAACGGCGCGCCAGACCGCGCAAGCCGCGCTGGCCTCCCCCGCCTTCACCCATGCCGTGTTGCTGCTGGGCCAGGCCTTGCTTTCGCCGCCCGATCTGAACCTGAAGGCAGGCGCCTGGGCGGCCAAAGTGCTGGAACGGCGCTGGAAAAGTGTTAAACGGCGCGGCGCGGTGCTGGCCGATGGCGACGACACCGCCCGCCACGCCCTGCGCATCGCCGTGAAGAAACTGCGTTATGCCAGCGATGCCCTGACCAATCTCTATGGCAAGCGCGGCAAGAAAGCGATCGCCGGGCTGGAGGCCTTGCAGGAAAGCCTGGGAACACTCAACGATCTGGTCGTGGCCGAACGACTGATGCGAACGCTCGCCCAGGCCTACCCGGAAACCGCCTTCAGCGGCGGACAGGTCGTGGGCCTGTTGAGCGCGGAGGCTCGCAAGGGCACCCGCTCGGATCGCCAGATCACGCGCGCGCTGGCCGCGATCAAACCGTTCTGGCGCAAACCGTAATCGGCTTCCGTGACCAGCGTCCCAGGCTCCGCATTCAAGAAAGAACAACCGCTGCCGATAACCCGTGGCAACGATAACGGAGGGGCAGGCCATGTCCGTGCAACACCATATCCTGGTCGTCGACGACGACGCCATCAACATCAAGATCGCCCAGCGTCTGCTCGGCGAATCGGCCTATCGCTACAGCACGGCTGGCAATGGTGTCGCAGCGCTGGCGCGGATCGCGGAAGACCCGCCGGAAGTCGTCCTGCTCGACATCATGATGCCGGAGATGGATGGACTGGAAACCTGCCGCCGTATCCGCGCCGACCCCGCCAACGATGGCATCACCATTCTTTTCGTCACCGCCCGGGACGACCCGGAGACACGGCTCTCCGCCTACGATGCCGGTGGTGACGACATCCTCGGCAAACCCATCGACGCGCGCGGCATCCGCCACAAGGTCGAAAACGCCTTGAAGAACCGCGTAACGGTTTCCAATCTGCGCAAGGAAATCGCGACGACCATGGGCATGCTGATGACCAGCATGACGACCACCGGCGAATACGGTGTGGTCATGCATACCCTGCGCAGGTCCCTGCCTTGCCGCAGCCTGGCCGAACTGGCGGAGGCCGTGCTCACGGGACTGGATGACTATGGCCTCAAGGGCGCCATCCAGTTGCGTACCCCGGACAGCATCTTCACGCTCAACAGCGAGCGCCGCTCCAGCCCGGTCGATCAGGAAATGCTGCGCAACCTCTCTCTGGAAAACCGCCACATCTACGACTACGGCAATCGCTCCGTATTCTGCTATCCGAATATCGCCCTGCTGGTGCGCAACATGCCGCTGGATCAGCCGGAAATCTATGGCCGGATGAAGGACAACCTGGCGTTGCTGGCGGAGGGCGCTGAATTCCGCCTGGAGGCGATGGTGGAGGAATTGCGCTTGCGCGCCGAGCGCGCCAACCTGGTCACGGCCGCCGCCTTGCTCAACCAGGTGCTGTCGCGGATAGACACGCAATACAAACGCGACCAGTCGGAGATGGCCAGCATCTTCAACGAACTGGAACAGCAACTGGAAACGGCCTTCGCCGAAATGGCGCTGACCGATGGCCAGGAGCGCAACCTGTGGCAGGTCGTCCGCCCCCTGAACGCGCGCGCGACCGCCCTCTACCAGCAAGGCAAGGCACTGGACGCGCAACTGGCCGGCGCACTTGAGACGCTGCGCATCAACCTGGATGAGATAGGCCCGCCATCGTAGCTTGGCTGTGCCCCCGGCTCGGAAACCGTGCACTCGGGCGGGTAGCGGCGTCACCAGGCAGATGAATGTCATCGAAGGCGCTGAACGTAGCGTCCATGCGGACTCTCAAGGGTTGAAGAGCGGTCAACTGAGGTTTCCAGGTTAAAATCGCGGCTTCTTTTTGCCCTCCCCGATGACCGCCATGCACAGTCTCTTCGACACCCGCCAGACCTTCGATGCCGGTAACGGCAATACCGCTTCCTACTACTCGCTGCCGCAACTGGAGAAGGCCGGCATCGGCGCCATCTCACATTTGCCGGTGTCGATTCGGATCGTGCTGGAGTCGGTGTTGCGCAACTTCGACGGTCTCAAGATCACCGAGCAGCATGTGCGCGAACTCGCCAACTGGCAGCCGAATGCGACACGCACCGAGGAGATTCCTTTCGTCGTCGCTCGCATTCTGTTGCAGGACTTTACCGGTGTGCCGCTGCTCGCCGATCTGGCCGCGATGCGTTCCGCCGCCGAGCGGGAAGGCAAGGATGCGAGCAAGGTGGAGCCCCTGGCGCCGGTGGAAATGGTGGTGGACCACTCCATTCAGGTAGACGTTTCCGGCCGCGCCGACGCCCTCGCCGAGAACATGCGGATCGAGTTCGAGCGCAACAAGGAGCGTTACCAGTTTCTCAAGTGGGGCATGCAAGCCTTTGAAACCTTTAAGGTCGTGCCGCCCGGCGTCGGTATCGTCCATCAGGTCAACCTGGAGTATCTGGCGCGCGGCGTGATGGAGAAAGAGGGGGTCTACTACCCCGACACCCTGGTCGGAACCGACTCCCACACCACCATGATCAACGGCCTCGGCGTAGTCGCCTGGGGCGTCGGCGGCATCGAGGCGGAAGCCGGCATGCTGGGCCAGCCGGTGTACTTCCTGACGCCGGATGTGGTCGGCGTGCATCTGACCGGCCGCGCCGCGCCCGGCGTCACCGCCACCGACATCGTCCTGACCATCACCGAGATGCTGCGTCGCGCCAAGGTGGTGGGCAAATTCGTGGAATTCTTCGGCGAGGGCGCCGAGGCGCTGCCGGTGACCGACCGCGCCACCATCGCCAACATGGCCCCGGAATACGGCGCCACCATGGGCTTCTTCCCGGTCGACGAGTCCACCTGCCAGTACTTCCTGGCCACCGGCCGCGACGAAGCACAAGTGGACGCCATGCGCGCCTACTACAAGGCACAGAACCTGTTCGGTATTCCGAAACTCGGCGCCATCGAATACAGCCAGACCCTGGAACTCGACCTCGGCGGCGTCAAGCCCTCCGTCGCCGGGCCGAAGCGGCCGCAGGACCGGATCAACCTCTACGCGCTGAAAGAAACCTTCGAGACCCTGTTCTCACTGCCCAAGGATCAGGGCGGTTTCGGCAAGGACGATGCCGATCTGCCGGTGAAGCACACCCTGGCCGACGGCAAGACGCAGTTGGGCCACGGTGATGTGGTCATCGCCGCGATCACCTCCTGCACCAACACCTCCAACCCCGGCGTCATGCTGGCCGCCGGCCTGCTGGCGAAGAAGGCGGTGGAAAAGGGCATGTACATGCCCAGCCACGTAAAAACCTCGATGGGCCCCGGCTCGCGCGCGGTGAGCGAATATCTGAAAGCCGCTGGCCTGCTGGAATACCTGGAAAAACTCGGCTTCGGCGTGGTCGGTTACGGCTGCACCACCTGCATCGGCAACTCCGGCCCGCTGCCGGAACAAGTGGAAGCAGCCATCCTCGAACATGATCTGGTGGCCTGCTCGGTGCTCTCCGGCAACCGCAACTTCGAGGCGCGCGTGCACCAGAACGTGAAAGCCAACTTCCTGATGAGCCCGCCGCTGGTGGTGGCCTTCGCCCTGGCTGGCCGCGTCGATCTCGACATGGCGAATCAGCCCATCGGCGAGGGCAATGATGGCCCGGTCTACCTGAAGGACATCTGGCCCAGCCATGAGGAAGTCGCCGCCCTCCTCCACCACGCCGCCAGCGCCGATGCCTATGCCATCTACAAGGATGTCGGCGCCGACAATCCGCTGTGGGACGCAGTGCCCGCACCGACCGGCCAGACCTACACCTGGGATAGCGCTTCCACCTACATCCAGGAACCGCCGTTCTTCCAGAACGCGGCCAAGCCCGACCCGGTGATCCGCGGCGCCCGCGCCCTGGCCATCTTCGGCGACTCGGTCACCACCGACCACATCAGCCCGGCCGGCGGCATCAAGGCGAATGGCCCCGCCGGCAAGTATCTGGTCGAACACAAGGTCGAGCAGAAGGACTTCAACAGCTTCGGCGCCCGCCGCGGCAACCATGAAATCATGATGCGCGGCACCTTCGCCAACGTGCGCATCAAGAACCTGATGATTCCCGGCTCGGAAGGCGGCGTGACCTTGCACTTTGGCAACGACGGCGGCGAACAGACCAGCATCTACGACGCCGCCATGGCCTACCAGGCCGAAGGCACCCCGCTGGTGATCCTCGCCGGCGAGGAATACGGCACCGGTTCCAGCCGCGACTGGGCCGCCAAGGGCACCCAGTTGCTCGGCGTGAAAGCGGTCGTCGCCAAGTCCTTCGAGCGCATCCACCGCGCCAACCTGGCCGGCATGGGCGTGCTGCCGATCCAGTTCAAGGACGGCCAGGGCGCCGCCGACTTCAACCTGGACGGCTCCGAAAGCTTCGACCTGGTCGGTCTGGAGAACGGCATCACCCCGCAGCAGGACGTGACCCTGGTGATCAAGCGCACGGACGGCTCCAGCCAGAACGTCTCGGTGAAGCTGCGCCTGGATACCCCGATCGAGATCGAGTACTTCGAGGCCGGCGGCATCCTGCCCTATGTGTTGAAGCAGTTGCTGGGCTGAGGGGGTTCGCTTAGAAGTGAAAAAAGCCGGCGCAAGCCGGCTTTTTTCATCTCTTCTCGCGAATGCAGAGGATGAGAGTGGAAACGCCCGGGCAAGTGCCTTCCCCCTTTCCCAAAGGGGGACTGAGGGGGATTTCTCCAAGGGTGGCGCATGCGCGGGCGTCGGCAAATCCCCCCTAGCCCCCCTTTGTAAAAGGGGGGAACCTCGCAGGTCGGCGTCATCAGCATTCGCAAGAAGCACCTTTTTTGGCATACCGAAAAAAGCAAGGCAGCCGCGAGTTAAATATCACTTGCTTGCGAGTGGGCGACTGGCGCGCAATCCGCGAGTTGCGTAATGGCGAACGGGTATTACTGGTGGTCAAGATTTCACCGAGAGGAGACGCCTACAAATGAGCACGCAATTCATCGAATTGAACGGGGTGCCGGCTTTTGCCGTGGTGCCGCTGGTGGAATGGAATGCCCTGCTCGCCCGCCTGGAAGATCTGCAAGACATCGCCGACGCCAGAGCCGAACGTGAAGCAGAGACCTTCCCCGCCGAATTTGCCGACCGTCTGTTGGCCGGCGAATCGCCGCTACGGGTCTGGCGCGACCATCGCGGTCTGACCTTGCAGGCGCTGGCCGAGGCCTGCGGGGTGACCCGCCAGATGCTCTCCATGATCGAGCATGGCAAGGCCAAGCCCTCGGCCGACCTGCTCGGCAAACTAGCCGGCGTCCTCGGCTGCGACATGGACGATCTGCACGACTAAGACCGTGCGGACCCTCGTACTCTCGTTCCCACGCTCCAGCGTGGGAACGCCGTCAAGACGCTCCAGCGTCCTCCAACCGACCCGTGATGGTTCCGGGACGCTGGAGCGTCCAGGAATTGCTCCCACGCTGGAGCGTGGGAGCCAGGTCAACCCGACCTACGCAACTGGGCTGAGCGGGTTCGCTCAGAAGTAACAAAGCCGGCGTGAGCCGGCTTTTTTCATGACTTCTTCAACCGCCGCAACATGGCCTTGTCCAGCACGTCCTTTTCCCGGTAATCCGTCTTTGCTTTCAGCAGACCGTCAATATCGAGGACGGGGATGGAGACGCCGTCCAGTTCCACGAGCCGGACATGGGGTTGCAGCGTCTCGAAGGTTTCGCCATTCACCGCAAACAGAATGTCGATGACGATGCGATCGGCAATGCGGATGTTTTCGATGTCGGGCTCGTTCGCCTCGCGGCTGAACCACGCTGGGTCGCGCTGGGTCGATATCCCGCGCGGATTCGAGGAAGGACAGGCCCTCGATCAGATGCGCGCCGTTGACGGTATCGAATGGAACCAGGATGTCCACGTCCTCGGTGGCGCGGACGATGCCATTCAAGCGCACCGCGTGCCCGCCCACCAGGATGTAGCGCACGCCCCGGGTTTGCAGTCCACGGCAGACTTCAAGCAGGTCGTTTTGCATGCTGCTGAAACCAGACCTGGCGTCGGCGTTCCTTGTCCTCATCCATGGCGACGAAAAAGGCATGGCTGCCACGGAAGACGCCACGTGGCTGGAAGTCCGGCATCCCCGGCAGCCGTGTCATGGCATCCAGGCGGGCGCCACGCTCCAGGGCTTCCTGGGGGGTGGCGGCGAATTCCCGCCACGGGTGATTGCCGACGATACGCATGTGATCTCCAGACCCAATCAAGGTGCTCGAAGCTTAGCAGCTTGTCGGGTCGTGACGGCCAGGAGCCTGGTGACCAACCCGACCGTCGCCACAACGCTCCGCAACCGGATGCACGAGGCAGGCGGGACGCCTGCGCTACTTGTTACACCGCCCCCTCGATCACGTGCTCGAACACGATCCTGCCGTTTTCCACGTCGACCCGGATGATGTCCTTGGGCGCGAAGTGGCCGGACAGGATTTCTTTCGCCAGCGGGTTTTCGATCTGCTGCTGGATGGCGCGTTTGAGCGGGCGGGCGCCGTAGAGCGGGTCGAAGCCTTCGCGGGCCAGTTCCATGAGGGCGGCGTCGGAGACTTCCAGTTTCATGTCCATCTGCGCGACACGCTGTTCCAGGTACTGCAACTGGATGCGGGCGATGCTGGCGATGTGTGCTTCGCCGAGGGCGTGGAACACCACGACTTCATCGATTCGGTTGATGAACTCGGGGCGGAAGTAGCTCTTCACCTCACCCATCACCGCCAGCTTGATCACCTGGTAGTCATCGCCGGCCATGCTCTGGATCATCGGGCTGCCGAGGTTGCTGGTCATGACGATGACGGTGTTCTTGAAGTCGACGGTGCGGCCCTGGCCGTCGGTCATGCGGCCGTCGTCGAGCACTTGCAACAGTACGTTGAACACGTCCGGGTGCGCCTTCTCGACTTCGTCGAGCAGGATCACGCTATACGGCTTGCGGCGCACGGCTTCAGTCAGATAGCCGCCTTCTTCGTAGCCGACATAGCCGGGAGGCGCGCCGATCAGGCGGGCGACGGAGTGTTTCTCCATGAACTCGCTCATGTCGATGCGAATCAGGTGGTCCTGGGAGTCGAACAGGAAATCCGCCAGCGCCTTGCACAACTCGGTCTTGCCGACGCCGGTGGGGCCGAGGAAGAGGAAGGAACCGTAGGGGCGGTTGGGGTCGCTCAAGCCGGCGCGCGAACGGCGAATGGCGTCCGAGACCAGGCGCACGCCTTCGTCCTGGCCGACCACGCGCTGGTGGATGCGGGCTTCCATGGCCAGCAGCTTGTCGCGTTCTCCCTGGACCAGTTTGGAGACGGGAATGCCGGTGGCGCGGCTGACCACTTCCGCGATTTCCTCGGCGCCGACCTCGGTGCGCAGCAGCTTGAATTCATGCTTGCCTTCCCCTGCTTCGGCTTGTTTCTGGCGCGCTTCCAGGGCGGGTAGTTTGCCGTATTGAATCTCGGCGACCTTGTCGAACAGGCCACGGCGTTGCAGGTCGGCCATTTCCGCGCGCAGGTGGTCGATTTCTTCCTTGACCGCCGCGCCGCCCTGAACCACGGCCTTCTCCGCCTTCCAGACTTCATCCAGGTCGGCGTATTCCTTCTCCAGCTTGCGGATCTCGTCCTCGATCAACGCCAGCCGTTTCTTCGAGGCCTCGTCTTTCTCGCGCTTCACCGCCTCGCGTTCGATCTTGAGCTGGATCGTGCGGCGGTCGAGTTTGTCCATGACCTCCGGCTTGGAGTCGATTTCCATCTTGATCCGGCTGCCGGCCTCGTCCATCAGGTCGATGGCCTTGTCCGGCAGGAAGCGGTCGGTGATGTAGCGATGGCTTAATTCAGCGGCGGCGACCAGGGCCGGGTCGGTGATGTCGACGCCGTGATGCAGTTCGTACTTCTCTTTCAGGCCGCGCAGGATGGCGATGGTGGCTTCCACGCTGGGTTCGTCCACCAGCACTTTCTGGAAGCGGCGCTCCAGGGCGGCGTCCTTCTCGATGTATTTGCGGTATTCGTCCAGGGTGGTGGCGCCGATGCAGTGCAGTTCGCCGCGTGCCAGGGCGGGTTTCAGCATGTTGCCGGCGTCGATGGCGCCTTCCGCCTTGCCGGCGCCGACCATGGTGTGCAGCTCGTCGATGAACAGGATGATGCGGCCTTCGTCCTGGCCGACTTCCTTCAACACGGCTTTCAGGCGTTCCTCGAACTCGCCGCGATACTTGGCACCGGCGAGCAGGCCGGCCATGTCGAGCACCAGCACGCGCTTGCCCTTGAGTGTTTCCGGCACCTCGCCGTTGATGATGCGCTGCGCCAGACCTTCGACGATGGCGGTCTTGCCGACGCCAGGTTCGCCGATCAGCACCGGGTTGTTCTTGGTGCGCCGTTGCAGTACCTGGATGGCGCGGCGGATTTCGTCGTCGCGGCCGATCACCGGGTCGAGCTTGCCCTGGCGGGCGCGGTCGGTCAGGTCGACGGTGTATTTGGTCAACGCCTGACGCTGGCCTTCGGCTTCCTGGTTATCGACACCCTCGCCGCCACGCACTTCCTGAATCGCGGCTTCCAGCGCCTTTCGGTTGGCGCCGTTTTCTTTCAGCAGGCGGCCGGCCTCGCCCTTGTCATCCACCGCCGCCAGCAGGAACAACTCGCTGGCGATGAACTGGTCGCCGCGCTTGCTGGCTTCCTTGTCGGTCAGGTTGAACAGGTTGATGAGTTCCTTCGACGGCTGAATCTCGCCGCCGGTGCCTTCCACCTTGGGCAGCCGGTTCATCGCCGCCTGGAGGGCGGACACCAGCGTCGGTAGGCGCACGCCGGCCTTTTGCAGGATCGGCCGGGCGGAACCGCCTTCCTGGTTGATCAGGGCGGCGAGCAGATGCACCGGCTCGATGTAGGAATTGTCGTTGCCCAGCGCCAGACTCTGCGCATCCTGGATGGCGGACTGGAATGGGGTGGTGAGTTTGTCGAAACGCATGGTGGACTCCTAATAGGATGACTGGCTCCTAAATGGGTGATGACCTTCCCGTTTCAAGGGTAGGGCGCCAATCAGCGAACGCTGACCCCAAATCAGAAGCGGGCGGAGATGCTCATCGCGCCGAAGTGGTCACCCTTGGGCTGCCCCACGAAATCCTTGCTGCGAAACACATGGGCATAAGCCAGCCGTACTTTGGAGAAGGTCACCACCAGGCCGACCTGGAGATCGCCGACCCAGGTTTTCTTATCGACACCGAGGCTGTCGCGGAAGGTGTTGCCATCAAGAAAGATGTTGTTGAACACCGCGCGGCCATCGACGCCGGCAAAGAGATACCAGCCCACCCCGTCGGCATCGAGAAAAAAGCCCGAGCCCGGCAGACTGGGGCGGATGCGCGGCGGCCCAAAATCCCGAACCAGGCCTTCACCGACGCGCAGCGTCACGCCGCCACTCAGGTAGCTCGACACATTGCCCAGGCCGACGCCGATATGCGGCGTGACATCCATTGCCAGACCCGAGCGTGGACTGGGCCAGAGGTGACGCCACTTGCGTTCATGGGTCAGGGACAGGGTGAATTCGTCGCCAAGTTGATTTGCCCAGCCCTGGGCCTTCTCCACACCGATCAGCCGGTGGAAATTATTCTGGACCTCCTCGCCCAGGGCCGACGGCCCGACGACGCCCAGATCCAGCTCCCAGGTATCCAGAATGTTGTCTGAAACCGCCACCACCGCGAAACCGCCATAGAGATAGCCGGCATACGGCCGCTCGTTGGGCACCGGCGCCGTGCTGGTGATGTCGTTGGGGGTGTAGATGTTGTGGCCGAGCGCATAGCCCGCGCGCAACGTCGCGTCGGGCCGCACGAAGGGCATCGCCTTGGCGAACTGGCGGATGTAATCCGGCACGTCATCGCGTTTGGAGAGATAGCTGAGGCGCAGGCCATTGGTGTAATGCTGGTCGGTGCCGGTGAAGACATCGTTTTCAATCAGCAGATTGAAAGTGCCGGCGGGCTCTTCCGCGAAGGCTGGCATCGAGGTTCCCCCAACCAGCGCCAGACTCATCCAGAGCACCGCCCCGAGCAGAGTTTCCCGAACGACCATGCAGTAGCGTCCGTGTAGTTTGAGTGCCATATTTCCCGCTGAGTTACCCCTGTCGACCGGGCGAATTATGGCGCACTCCACAAGCGCATGCGGCGGCGCCCGGACCTGCTTTCTCGTGGCAGCACAAGCAAAAAGGCCCGCGATGAAACGGGCCCAGTTCAATTTAGCTTGGTGCGGGTTGAGCTATTAGCGTCGACCCATGTCTCCGGGACGGTTCATGTCACCGGGACGGCCTTTCTGGCCTACAGATTCCCGGTCATGCTTCTCGAACATGATGCGCCGGTTGGCCTCATCCAGACGTTGCTCAAGGTTGATCAACTCATTCGGGCCGAGGCGCCCATCGGCCATGTAACCGCGTTCGAGGGCACTGATCGCCAGATGTTCGCGCAACAGGCCGCTGGCCTCGCGCAGCGTCAACCTGCCATCTTCCATCCCGCCCAGGATGCGCTGGAGTTGGCTATCCATGCGCAGCCCCAGTTGTACCTGGCGCTCCTTCAAGACGGCCTGCTGACGCGCCTGCTGATAAGCCGGGCCATTCAGCCAGGGATTGAAGTTCTGATTACCGTTGTAATAGCCGTAGCCATAGCCAGGGTCCGCCTGACTGGAAGCGGCGGCGAGGGTCAGGGTGGTCAGACCCAGCAGGGTGAGGGTTTTCACGGTGTTCGCGATTTTCATGGCACATCTCCTTGACTCGTTTCCGGCACCGAACCATTCGTCGCCAGACGCTTCACACTCTACAAACCTCCTGTGTGTGAGCCATGTCGGGTCTGTAGTCGAGGTGTAAGCATCTGTTACATCGCGACGGCCGCTAGTCAGTCGTGTTGAAATGCTGGGCGTGGACGAGAGGAGCGCAGCGAATCGCGACCTGCAATTCGACCGTATTTACGCGGTTCGCCGCGCTCGGATGAAGCCCCCTACCCTCCGCCAACCCCCACCCGCGGACTACGCGGGAACGACGGTCATGCAAAGGCATATCGCCAGAACAATTTGCCGTGAATACTCAATGGAGACCAAGACGATGAACCGTAGCCCCCTGAACCGACTCGCCAAACCGATGCTTGTTGCCCTGCTCGTACTGAGCTGTGGTCACCCCGCCCGAGCGCAGAGCGTGTCACCCGGCGTAGCCGTGGTCGATTACGACCGAATACTCCAGGAATCGGAACCCGGGAAGAAAAGCATCGCGCCACTGGACGCTTTGATGAAGCAGAAAAAAGCCGAGGCGCAGGCCATGGAGGAAGAACTCACTGCGATCCGCGCCAAGGCGGCACAGCAGGCAAGCGCCGCCTCCGAAAGACAGCTCGCCGCGTTCCAGCAGCAGTTCAACGACAAACTGGAAGATCTGCGCCGTTTCCAGGCGGAGGCCAACAATGCGCTCGACAAGCTGCGTGCCGATTCGATTGGTGGCTTCAACAAGCGCTCGCTCCCCGTCATCCAGGCCCTGGGCAAGGAACGGGGCTACAGCATGATCCTGGAAACGCGGAAACTCGGCCTGATCTATCTGGACCCACGCGCGGACATCACCGACCTGGTGATCCAGCGACTCAACGCCCAGTAAGGTGCCGAACGTTGGACGCCAGGGTGTCCAACGCGGCTATCGGCGCAATTTTTTCCAGTCCCAGGGCGGCGTCGGATTCGTCTCGGACCACAAACCCAGCCGCCTGAGCTTGGCCATCATTTCCGCTTGCTGGTAGGCCAACCCCACTTCCGGTGTTTCCGCCTCGTCGCCGGGTTGGAGCCGCCAGGCCATACCGTCGGCAAGCTGGCGCAAGCCGACGTCCATCCCCGCCACCAGCACCTTGCAGCGCGAGATTCCCTCGCCGCCCCGCGTCGCGCACTCCGCCGTTGCCTGTTTCTGGAACACCCATTGCCCTAGATTCGCCATGGATCGGGAACCAAAGGACTGCACCCGCTCAGGCGCATCAATGCCGGACAGCCGCAATGTGTGCCGCTGGCGATCCACCTGAAGCACAAGCGTATCGCCGTCATTGATCGCCACCACCAGGCCGACGAGAGTTTCGGCCTGGCTGGATACCGGCGCAACAAGCAACGCGAGGGAAAGGAAGAGTGAACGCATGGCGCCCATGCTACCCGATGGGGCGCGAGTGACAATTGCCGACCTACAATCCGCCGCACGTATGGGCATGCCGGCATCGGCCTCAGCACCCTGCCGTCGCGAGGACGCGCGGCCAACCAGAAATACCGTTGTAAAGGAGATGGCATGTTTGGCTTCTTCAAGCCGCGGCCCGTGGCAACAGCGACCGCTCCGGCCGTCAGCGTCAGCGACAAAGCATCACCGCGCGGTGACGCCGTGGTGGACGCGGTGCTGATGTCCGGCGTGGTGTTGCCGCCCTATCCGGCCCTGCTTGAAGAACTGGATCAATTGATGGCCCATGATGATTTCGAATTGGATCGTCTAGTCGATGTGGTCGTTCGTGATCCCAGTCTGACCGCCGCGCTGCTGCGGGTGGCGAATTCCCCCGTTTTCGGTCTCCACCAGACCCTCACCAGCCTCCGCCAGGCCGTCACGGTACTTGGCTTGGCGCGAACCCGCGCGGTATTGCGCTCGGAAGTATTGCGCGACGTGCTGCGCGATTATGGCAACCCCGCCATGATCCAGGCGCTGTGGCAGCGCTTCGGAGATATCGGCGGCCTGACCGCCGCCCTGGCGGCGCGCTCCGCCATCCTCAAACATCAATCCGACCTCGCCTACAGCGTGGGCATTTTTCATGGCACCGGCTGTTTCATCCTGGTCAAACGCTTTCCGCAAGAAACCCGCGGGCTGGCAACCGCCGGCAAGGCGTTCGAAACGCAGATGTGTCAACTGGACGAACAACTCGGCGCCGACCATGCCGCCATCGGCGCGCTGGTCGCCCGCGGCTGGCGCCTGCCGCCGGAAGTGGTCGAAGCCATCCCCCAACAACGCCGCCTTCGCCAAACCCCGGAGACGATGGGCACCGCCAGCCCCCTGGCCTGCCTGTTGCGCCTGGCCGTGCTGTTGCACGACGGAAACATCGAACCGGAAAGCTGGCCGAAACTCCGAGACATCGCGAGTGACCAGATTGGCCTCGATGAAGCCGACCTGAATGAAACCATGACGGAATTGGGCCTGGCGGAAACGCCGTCATTTCCGGGCCGGGCGGAATGATGAACGCGAACTCAGCCGGTTCAGTGCAGGGCCGGTGCAGGGCCGGTGCTCGCAATCAGGCGATGTATCTGGAGCTCCCCGGTACCGCCAGATCGAGCACAAAGCGACGCAGCCGCGCCACGGCGTCCGACGCGTCGCTGATACGCTCGAAGTATTGCGGCAGTTGCGCCGGGTTTATGGCAAAGCCGGATCGTCTTCGGCCGGGATCAGGGGTCGCAAGGCTTCGATCAGGGCAGGCAGATCCTGGCCCACAACACGCCAGACGAGGTCGAGTTGAACGACGCGATAGCCATGAATCAGGCGGTTGCGCAGGCTGATCATGGCGGACCAGGGGATTTCCGGGTGGGCGGCCTGGAATTCCCGAGATACCTGGCCGGCGGCCTCGCCGATGATTTCCATTTTTCGCAGAATGGCGCTCTGGTGCAGTTCGCTGGCCTCGAAGCCGGTCTGGTCCAGGCCGGCGGCGAAGCCCAAGGCATCGGCAGCCGCGAGTTGCATGTCCAGCAGGTACGCCTGGTCACGCCACATAGATCGGCTCGATTTGACCCAGGATGGCACGGCGGCGGATGTAGTTGCGGCTTTGCTCGACAGCCTTGCGTTCCAGCAGGTCCACCGGGCGGCCCAGCAGCCGTTCCAGTTCTTCCTGGATGGCGATAACCTCGGCAAAATCCGGCGCGGCGTCGGGGACGAATTCGACCAGCATATCCAGGTCGCTGTCGGCGCGGAAATCCTCACGGACGGCGGAACCGAACAGGGCCAGGGTCTTGATCCGATGGGCCTGGCAAACCTGGCTGATGGCGGCGAAGGGCAGGTGGACGGCGGGATTGATCATCCTGGGGCGGCTGAGTAACGTAATGGGAAGATTATCGCAAACGAAAAAACCCAACAAAAAACCCGCGCTTTGGCGGGTTTTTTGATTCGCTGCATTATCTGGTGGGTGCTAACGGGCTCGAACCGCTGACATTCTGCGTGTAAGGCAGACGCTCTACCAACTGAGCTAAGCACCCGGTAAATCAGTTCATGGCGTCCCGCAAAGCTTTTCCGGGGCGGAATTTCGGTACTTTTGCGGCTTTGATCTTGATGTTCTCACCGGTGCGCGGGTTGCGGCCGCTGCGGGCGGCGCGCTTGGCTGTGTAGAACGAACCAAAACCGACCAGAGTGACCATCTCACCCTTCTTCAAGGATTTTTTGACGGCTTCCATGGCGCCATCCAGGGCGCGTCCGGCGGCGGCTTTGGAGATGTCCGCGGATGTCGCGATGGCTTCGATCAGTTCGGATTTATTCACAGCATCCCCTCCAGGCAACGAAAACGGTTCGGTTTTTTTCCGAGCGGCGCATCTTGAAGATCGAGCTTGCCGGTGTCAAGCGCGGCAAGCTCGAAACCCGCGTCAATGCTTGATCAGCACGGGTTTTTCTTCTTTTGTGGCGACTGGCGCGGGGGGGGTGATGACATCCTCCTCGGTCAGCGGTTGCGGCTCGCGTTCGAGAGCGGCGCTGAGCACCTGTTCGATCCACTTCACCGGCTGAATTTCCAGACGATTCTTGATGTTGTCTGGAATCTCGGTGAGGTCCTTGACGTTGCCTTCCGGGATCAACACCTTCTTGATGCCGCCACGGTGCGCGGCCAGAAGTTTTTCCTTCAAGCCGCCGATCGGCAGGACTTCACCACGCAGGGTGATTTCTCCGGTCATCGCCACATCACAGCGCACCGGGATGCCGGTGAACACCGAGACCATCGCCGTGGTGAGGGCGGCGCCGGCGGACGGGCCATCCTTGGGGGTGGCACCTTCCGGCAGGTGGATGTGCATGTCGTTCTTTTCGAACACCTCGCCCTTGATGCCGAGGCTGGCGGCGCGGCTGCGCAGTACCGTGCGGGCGGCTTCGATGGATTCCTTCATCACGTCACCCAACTGGCCGGTGCGGGTGATGACGCCCTTGCCGGGCATGATGGTGGCTTCGATGGTGAGCAGTTCGCCGCCCACTTCGGTCCAGGCCAGACCGGTGACCTGGCCGACCTGGTTGTTCATTTCCGCCATGCCGTAGGTGTAGCGCTGCACGCCCAGGTATTTATCGAGGTTCTTCGGGGTGACGTTGATCTTGCCCTTGACCTTCTTCAGGGTGTGGGCGGTGACCGCCTTGCGGCAGATCTTGGAGATTTCCCGCTCCAGGCTACGCACGCCGGATTCCCGCGTGTAGTAGCGCACGATGTCGCGCAGGGCGGTCTCGGCAACGTGGAGTTCGACTTCCTTTAGACCGTTGTTCTTAATCTGCTTGGGCAGCAGATAACGCAGGGCGATGTTGATCTTTTCGTCCTCGGTGTAGCCGGACAGGCGGATCACTTCCATGCGGTCGAGCAGCGGCGCGGGAATGTTGAGCGAATTGGCGGTGGCCACGAACATCACGTCGGAGAGGTCGTAATCGACTTCGACGTAATGGTCCTGGAAGGTGTGGTTCTGCTCGGGGTCGAGCACTTCCAGCAACGCCGAGGACGGGTCGCCGCGGAAGTCCTGGCCCAGCTTGTCCACTTCGTCGAGCAGGAAGAAGGGGTTGCGCACCGTGGTCTTGGTCAGGCTTTGCAGAATCTTGCCCGGCATGGAGCCGATGTAGGTGCGACGGTGGCCACGAATCTCGGCTTCGTCACGAACGCCACCCAGGGCCATGCGCACGTACTTGCGATTGGTGGCGCGGGCGATGGACTGGCCGAGTGAGGTCTTGCCGACGCCGGGCGGTCCGACCAGGCAAAGGATGGGCGCTTTGAGCTTGCCGACGCGCTCCTGCACGGCGAGGTATTCGACGATACGTTCCTTGACCTTCTCCAGACCGTAGTGGTCTTCGTCGAGGATTTCCTGCGCCCGCTGCAAGTCCTTGCTGATCTTGGTTTTCTTGTACCAGGGCAGGTTGACCAGGGTCTCGATATAGGTGCGCACCACGGTGGCTTCGGCCGACATGGGTGACATCATTTTCAGTTTCTTCAGCTCGCCCTCGGCTTTTTTCATGGCTTCCTTGGACATGCGCGCCGACTTGATGCGCTTGTCCAGTTCGTCCAGATCGCCATTTTCGTCGACGTCGCCGAGTTCTTTCTGGATCGCCTTGACCTGTTCGTTCAGGTAGTACTCGCGCTGGCTCTTTTCCATCTGGCGCTTGACGCGGCCACGGATGCGCTTTTCCACCTGGAGGATATCGATTTCAGTTTCCAGGAAACCCATCAGGTGGTCGAGGCGGGCCTTGAGTTCGGTCATCTCCAGGATCGCCTGCTTCTGGTCCAACTTGAGTGGCAGGTGCGCGGCGATGGTGTCGGTGAGGCGGCCGGCATCGTCGATGCCGGCGAGCGAGGCGAGGATTTCCGGCGGAATCTTCTTGTTGAGTTTGACGTAGTTGTCGAACTGGGCCAGCAGCGCGCGGCGCATGGCTTCGATCTCGCTGTCATCCAGACCAACTTCGGACATCGGTTCGCCGCGTGCCAGGAAATGCGCGCCGGCGTCGATGAATTCCTGCACCTTGACGCGTTGGTTGCCTTCCACCAGCACCTTCACGGTGCCGTCAGGCAGCTTGAGCATTTGCAGGATGCTGGCGATGGCGCCGACTTCGTAGAGATCGTCGAAGCTGGGTTCATCCTTGGCGGCGGATTTCTGCGCCACCAGCAGGATGTGCTTGCCGGCTTCCATCGCCAGTTCCAGCGCCTTGATCGATTTCGGCCGCCCCACGAACAGGGGGATGACCATGTGCGGGAACACCACCACGTCGCGCAGCGGCAACAGGGGCAGCGTGACGGGGGCGGTAAACAGCGTGTTTTGGCTCATTAAGATCTCCGGCGAGTAGGCCACTAATTCGGCCACTTGATGACGACCGCGAAATGCGGCCGTCCTGGCGGTTTGAGCTAACTGAGTGCGTCGGGCGAGAATTCAACCCGGCGCGCGAGGTATTTCAACCGACCGCCTTGGCGGGTTCGGAATAGATCAACAACGGCTTGCCTTCACCGCTGATGGATTTCTCGTCCACCACGACCTTGGTCACATTCACCATGCTCGGCAGTTCGAACATGATGTCGAGCAGGCTTTGCTCGATGATCGAGCGCAAACCACGGGCGCCGGTCTTGCGCTTGATCGCGCGGTTGGCGACGGCGGTAAGGGCCTCGTCGCGGAACTCCAGATCCACACCTTCCATCTGGAACAGTTTCTGGAACTGGCGGGTGAGCGCGTTCTTGGGCTCGGTCAGGATCTGCATCAGGGCCTTGACGTCGAGTTCCTCAAGCGTGGCGATCACCGGCAGGCGGCCGACAAACTCGGGGATCAGACCGTACTTGATCAGGTCTTCCGGCTCCACCATGCGGAATACTTCGCCGAGATCCTTGCGGTTGTCCTTGCTCTTCACTTCCGCGCCGAAGCCGATGCCGGACTTCTCGGTACGGTTGCGAATGACTTTTTCCAGGCCGCTGAAAGCGCCGCCGACGATGAACAGGATGTTGGTGGTGTCGACCTGGATATATTCCTGGTTGGGATGCTTGCGCCCGCCTTGCGGCGGCACCGAGGCGACCGTGCCCTCGATCAGTTTCAACAGGGCCTGCTGCACCCCTTCACCAGACACGTCACGGGTGATGGAGGGGTTTTCCGAGCGGCGGGAAATCTTGTCGATCTCGTCGATGTAGACGATGCCGGTGCGGGCTTTCTCGACGTCGTAATCACACTTCTGCAACAGTTTCTGGATGATGTTCTCGACGTCCTCACCGACATAACCGGCTTCGGTCAGGGTGGTGGCGTCGGAAATCACGAAGGGGACGTTGAGCAGGCGCGCCAGGGTCTGTGCCAATAGGGTCTTGCCGGAACCGGTGGGGCCGATCAGCAGGATGTTGCTTTTCGCCAGTTCGACTTCGTCATCCTTGCCGCCGCCGGGTTGGCGCAGGCGCTTGTAGTGGTTGTATACCGCCACCGCCAGCGCCCGCTTGGCGGGTTCCTGGCCGATCACATACTGATTCAGGGAATCACGAACTTCCAGCGGCGTCGGCAGCTTGTCGCCGACTTCCTTGTCGCCGTCCTTCTGCACATCCTCGCGGATGATGTCGTTGCACAGATCAACACATTCGTCGCAGATGAACACCGTGGGACCGGCGATGAGCTTGCGCACTTCCTGCTGGCTTTTGCCGCAGAACGAGCAGTAGAGGAGTTTGTCTTCGCCTTGTTTGTCAGCCATGTTTCCGTTCCGTGAAGTGATACCTGAGTAATTGAGTCAAGTTTACGCCGCATCGGCGCGGCTAACCATCACCTTGTCGGCCAGACCGTAGGCCACCGCCCTTTCCGCGCTCATGAAATTGTCGCGTTCGGTATCGCGTTCAATGGTTTCCAGCGTCTGTCCGGTGTGTTCCGCGAGCAGGCCATTGAGGCGTGCCTTCAGGTAGAGAATCTCTTTGGCGTGGATTTCGATGTCCGAAGCCTGGCCCTGAAAACCGCCCAGGGGCTGGTGAATCATCACCCGCGAGTTGGGCAGTACATGGCGCTTGCCCTTGGCGCCGGCCGCCAGCAGGAAGGCGCCCATGCTGGCCGCCTGGCCGACACAAAGTGTCGAGACGTCCGGCTTGATGAAGCGCATGGTGTCGTAGATGCCCATGCCGGCGGTGATCGAGCCACCCGGCGAGTTGATGTAGAGGTAGATGTCCTTGTCCGGGTTTTCCGATTCAAGGAACAGCAACTGCGCCACCACCAGGTTGGCAACCATGTCGTTGATCGGGCCGACCAGGAAAATGACGCGTTCCTTCAGCAGCCGCGAGTAGATGTCGTAGGCGCGCTCGCCACGACCACTCTGCTCGACAACCATGGGGACCAGCCCCAGGTTCGAGGGTTCTTGAGTCCAGGGCATTACTTGTTCCCCATCAGTTTTTCCAGGGTGGCGGCTTCGTCGCTGACCTGAGCGCGCTCCAGCACCCAGTTGACGAGATTTTCTTCCAGCACCAGGGCGCGCGCCTCATTCAGGCGGTTGCTGTCCTGGTGATACCAGGCGACGACTTCCGAGGGGTCCTCGTAGCTCTGGGCGAATTCGTCGACCAGGGACTTGACCTGGTCTTCCGGCGCGGCGATGCCGTTGGCGCGCACCAGTTCATCCATCAACAGACCGAGGGCGACGCGACGCTTGGCCTGGGGCGCGAACATCTCGTCGCGCACCTGGATGTCCTGCTCACGCATGCCGCGCGCCTTCAGGTCGGTCATCGCCTTTTCCATCAGAACGCGCTGTTCCATCGCCACAAGGCTGCCAGGTACTTCAAACGGTGTCGAATCGAGCAGGCCGTTCAACACCTGTTCCTTGACGCGGCTCTGAATGCGGCGCTTGGCTTCGCGCGCCAGGTTGCCGCTGATTTCCTCGCGCAGCTTGGCGACACCGCCTTCGTGGATGCCCAGGCTTTGCGCCAGCGCATCGTCGATTTCCGGCAGCTTTGCCTCATGCACGGATTTCATCGTGGCCGTGAACGTGGCGGTCTTGCCGGCCAGTTCCTTGGCGAAATAATCATCGGGGAAGGTCACGTCGAAAGTCTTGCTCTCGCCGTCCTTCATGCCCAGCAGGTTGCCCTCGAAGTCCTTCAGCGTGCGGCCCTCGCCGAGAATGACCGGGAAGTCCTTGGCCTCGCCACCCTGGAACGCCTCACCAGCGATGGTGCCGGCGTAGTCGATGTGCACGCGGTCACCCACTGATGCCTCGCGCTCGACGGCGTGGTACTGCACACGCTGCTTGAGCAGGACTTCCAGGGTACGGTCGACATCGGCATCGCTCACCTCGACGACCGGGCGGGTTACCTTGATGCCGGACAGATCGCCCACGGTAATTTCCGGGAAGACGTCGAAGGTCGCGGTGAAAGCGCCATCAGTGGCCGCCGCGAACTGCGGGTAGCCCGCCACTTTCAAATTATTTTCCTGCACCGCCTGGGTGAATCGTTGCTGCAACGCATCGCCCAGAACTTCACCGCGAATCTCGCCGGAATAGCGTGCCGCCACCAGTTTGAGTGGTGCTTTGCCGGGCCGGAAGCCATCAATGCGCGTGTTCCTGGCGATCTTGCCAAGGCGCTTGGAGACTTCCGCCTCGATTTCGGCGGGATTGAGATTCAGTGTCATACGACGGGAGAGGCCGTCCAGGGTTTCCAGGGTTGCAGTCATGTTGTCCACGTATTCAACGAGTTATCAAGATTCATACCAGGCCGCATCGAGCACTATTAATAGACAAATCAAGGACTTCGCCAGTCCCGCCGTTAAATCCGCATGTCCGACAAATGCCAAACATGCCAATTTCGTCTCGAATGCAACCAGGTGTCGCTGGTGCGAAAGGGGGGACTCGAACCCCCACGCCAAAGGCGCTGGAACCTAAATCCAGTGCGTCTACCAATTCCGCCACTTTCGCTGGTTAATAAACAATCGGGCGCTTGCCGAAAACTACCGAAACGGCGAACGACCCGAAAAAAACGGGCGGATTCTAACACGGCGGAAATGCTGTCCCGTTGCCGGCGATATCGCCAAAGCAAGGATATCCGGCAGTCTGTCGGGCCGGAATGCGGGAAGACCGATGGGGTACCGAGATGTACGAACCGGCGCGGCGTTGGCGTTGATGTTGTCGATGGCTAGCAGCCTGTCGGACTTTGGGCGTCGATAGCGAGAAATGACCCCGCCGAGGTCGGTTTTTGACGGCTTCGCCGGGAAATAGCCGGGACTATTGCCCAAGAAGCCGGCGAAAACCGGTCCGGCGCGGCCGTTTCGTAGCCGACGATCCAAAGTCCGACAGGCTGCTTGGTAGGCGGCGCGGGCCGCTTCTTCCTTTTCGGCTTCCGTGCCCATCATGGTCAGACGCCCGAAATGGCCGAAGGGCGTGACGTCGACCCGGGTGACAGGCCCTACTTCAAGGTAAACCGCACATTGCCGGTGCCCCGGTTGGGCACGGTGATGGTGGCCACGGCCTTGGAGCCTTTGCCGGGTTTGGCGCTGAGTTTGGCACCCAGGGTCTGGTAGCCGTTGGGGCTGAGCGCGACCTCTTCCTTGCCCTTGCCGGAGAGCACGATCAATTTGCCGCTGGCGCCGGTCGATTCCACCGGGGCGCCGTGTTCGGTGAGATAGAGCTTGGCTTCGGCCCCTTTGAGTACCAGTTCCACCTGGAACGATTCCGCGTCGGCGGTGACGCCACCAAATTGCGGCTTGAGGTGGTCGGCGTGGGCCCAGACCTGGCCGGCGCTGAGCAGCAGGCTCAAAGCGAAGGGAATGGCGAGTTTTTTCATGGTGTGGCTCCTTTAGAAACTTTCATCGGATTTGTCCCGCAACAGGCGCGACAACGGTTTTTCGCCGTACAGCCAGAACATCACCGGCGTCAGCAGGGTATCCAGCAGGGTGGAACTGATCAGACCGCCGAAAATCACCACGGCGACCGGATGCAGGATTTCCTTGCCCGGCGCGTCGGCCGCCACCAGCAGCGGGGAGAGGGCGAAGATGGCGGTCAGGGCGGTCATCAAGACCGGGGTCAGGCGTTCCAGCGAACCGCGCACGATCATCGGCTTGCCGAAGACCTCGCCCTCGAAACGGCACAGGTTGATGTAATGGCTGATCTTGAGGATGCCGTTGCGGGAGGCGATGCCGGCCAGGGTAACGAAGCCGACCAGCGCCGCCACCGACAGCGGCTGCCCGGACAACCACAGGGCGACGACGCCGCCGACCAGGGCCAGCGGGATGTTGCCCATGACGATGGCGGCCAGCACGGCGGAGCGGTAGCGGCTGTAGAGCACCAGGAAAATCAGCGCCAGCGACACCAGGGAGAGGCCGGCGATGCGCTTGCTGGCTTCCTCCTGCGCCTGGAACTGGCCCTCCAGGGCGGTGAAATAGCCTTCCGGCAATGGCTGTTCCGCCAGTGTGGCGCGGATGTCGGCGATCACGGCGGCCATGTCCCGGCCTTCGCTGTTGGCGGAAATCACGATGCGGCGGCGCGCGTTCTCGCGGCCGATCTGGTTCGGCCCGTCGCCTTCCTCCACCCGCGCGATCTGGCTGAGCGGCACCCGGCCTTGCGCGGTGTCGATCAACATGGCGTTGAGCGCGCGCGCGTCACGGCTTCCCTCCGGCAGGCGCAACACCAGGTCGAAACGTCGATTGCCCTCGACGATTTCACCAATGCGGTCGCCGCCGATGCGTTGTTCCAGGTCCGCCAGCAAGGCGCCAGGATTGACGCCGTGGCGCGCCGCCGCGTCGTAATCGAGGTGAATCTTCAGTTGCGGGATCAACACCTGTTTCTCGATCTGCAAATCGGTCACGCCGGGAATCTTCGCCAGCCGATCCCGCGTGCCGCTGGCCAGGGAACGCAGGGTATCGAGGTCATCGCCATAGATCTTCAGGGCGATCTGCGCGCGCACGCCGGAGAGCAGATGGTCGAGCCGGTGCGAGATCGGCTGGCCGACGCTGTTCACCGCCGGCAACACCGCCAGGCGCTGGCGTATGTCGCTCACCACCTCGTCGCGGCCGCGTTCGGAGGGCTTCAAATCGACATCGAGTTCCGAGTAATGCACGCCTTCCGCGTGTTCATCCAGCTCGGCGCGGCCGGTACGACGGCCGACTCTGATCACCTCCGGCACGGCACCGATAAGCTGTTCCGCCTGCCGGCCAATGCGGTTCGACTCGGCCAGCGAGGCGCCCGGATCGAGCAGCACGTTGATGGTCAGGGTGCCCTCGTTGAACGGCGGCAGGAAAGCGCGTGGGAACAACGGCAGCGCGGCGGTGGCGAGCAGCACCAGCACCACGGCGCCGCCGAGCAGGGCGCGGGCATGGCCGAACGACCAGTCCAGCAGGCGTCGATCCCAGGCCTTCAGGCGGCGTACCAAAGGGCTGTCGCCGTGGTCCGACAAACTGTAGCGCCGGCGTCCCGCCGGCTCGTCAATCTGATCAGAAGAAGGAAGCCGGCGGGACGCCGGCGCTACAACCGCAGGCAGCAAATACAGGCACAGCACCGGCGTCAGGACCAGCGATACCACCATGCTGGCGAGAATGGAGACGATGTAGGCCAACCCCAGCGGCGTGAACAGCCGCCCCTCGATGCCGGGCAGGGCGAACAGCGGCACGAACACCAGGACGACGATGGCGGTGGCGTAGACGATGGCCGAACGCACCTCCAGGGTCGCCTCGGCGATCACCACGGCGGCCGTGCGCGGTTCCGGCAAGGCGCGGTTGAGGCGCAGGCGGCGCAACACGTTTTCCACGCCGACCACGGCGTCATCCACCAGTTCGCCGATGGCGATGGCCAGGCCGCCCAGGGTCATGGTGTTGATCGACAGCCCGAAATACTGGAACACCAGCGCCGTCACCAGTAGGGAGATGGGGATCGCGGCCAGCGAAATCAGGGTGGTGCGCAGGTTCAGGAGGAACAGGAACAGGATCACCGCCACCATGATGGCGCCGTCGCGCAGGGCCTCCTCGACGTTGCTCACCGAAGCCTCGATGAACTTGGCCTGCTCGAACAGGAAGCGTGGCCTATCCACGCCACTGAGCACGCCTTTCGGCGTGTTTCGCGCGAGTTCGTCCAGCGCCTTCGCCACCTCGCGGGTGAGCACCACGGAATCGGCGTCCGGCTGTTTCTGGATCGAAAGGATCACCGCTGGCTGGCCGTTGTAGCCGGCATCTCCACGCTTCACGCCAGCGGCAAAACGCACCTCGGCGACCTGATGCAGCAGGATCGGCTGGCCGCCGCGATTCACCAGGGTGAGGTTGCGCAAATCCTTGATACGCGTAGTCCGGCCCAGGTTGCGGATCAGGTACTCACGCGCCCCGCTTTCGAGGAAACCGCCGCTGCTGTTGCCGCCGAAGTTTTCCAGCGCCGCTTCCACCTGCTTGAAGTCGATATTCAGCGCCGACATCCGCGTCTGGTCCGGTTCCACCCGGTACTGACGCACTTCGCCGCCGATGGGAATCACCTGGGCGACGCCGGGAATGGAGAGCAGGCGCGGCCGCATCACCCAGTCGGCATATTCGCGCGCCGCCATCGGGCTGGCGCCGGCCGTCACCGGAATGGCGATCAGTGCGATCTCGCCCATGATCGAGGCGATCGGCCCCATTTGCGGCACCACCCCGGCCGGCAACTGCTCGCGCAGCAGGCCCAGGCGTTCGGAAATCTGCTGGCGGTTGCGATAGATCTCGCTGCCCCAGGCGAACTCGACATACACCACCGACAGGCCGATGCCCGACACCGAACGCACCCGGGTCACACCGGGCATGCCGTTCATCGCCGCTTCGATGGGGAAAGTCACCGTTTGCTCGACTTCCTCCGGCGCCATGCCGCCGGCCTCGGTCATCAGGGTCACGGTCGGCTTGTTCAGGTCGGGGAACACGTCCACCGGCATGCGACTCACCACCAGGCTGCCCTGGATCAGCAGCAACAGGGAAAGCCCCAGCACCAGCAGGCGCTGGTTCAGGCTGGCATGGATCAGGCGGGCGAACATGAAAGCTCCGTAAATCCGTAGCTCGGGTCAATGTGAAACACACGCTCCTACCGCCTGGTTTCATCGTCGGGTTGCGGCTCAAAATAAAGCGTCTGACCCGACCTACGTGGGTTGCTTGCATGCCCATCAACGCACCCGCGCCAGCGCGCCGGCACTGGTCACCACCACCCGCTCGCCGGCCGCCAGGCCCTCCAGCACCAGCAGCGAAGTCGCGTCCAGTGGCGCGGTCTTCACCGCGCGGGGCAGGAAGCGTTCGGCGCCGACATGCAGCCAGACTTGCGCGTTGCCGCCGGCATCACGGATCAGCGCATCGCTGGGCACGGCCACGCCCTCGCGGCTGGCGCGGGTTCGCGCCAGCACTTTGAGCGGCTGGCCGACCGCGACCGGCACCTTGTTCGCCACGATGCGGAACAGCACCGGTAGCGCGCCTTCGCGCAGCACCTGGCCGGCGCCGAGGTAGGCCAGTTTCAGTTCACCGCCCGGCACGGCGGCGCTGGCCTCGCCCAGGCCCGCGGCCAGGCCGGGGTCGTAAGCCAGCGCCTCCACCGCCAGGCGGTTGGGATCGACGATCTCGAACAGGGTCTCGCGCGCTTCCACCACCTGCCCGGCCACCACATTCACCGCCGCCACCACGCCGGCCACCGGCGCGCGCAGGGATTCGGCGCCAAGACTGCCGCCCAGCGCCGCGCGCCGCGCCCGCAGGCCTTGCAATTCGATCCTCGCCACCTCGATCTCGCGCGCCGGCACGATGCCTTCCAGTTGTTCCAGGCGCGCCACGCGGCGTTCCCCCGCCTCGATCTGGGCCGCCAGTTCCGCCAATTGCGCCTGCTGCCCGCCGCGCTCCAGGCCACCGACCAGCGGATGCAGAGTCGCCAGAACCTCGCCCCTGGCAACCCGCCGCCCCAGCACCGCTTTCGGCGACAGCTCGACACGGCCGCTCTGGGTCGCTTGCACCTTGCCACCGGCCTGGGGATCGGCGATCACGCGGCCGTTCAACTCCAGCGTCGCCGCATGCGCCGCGACCTGGGCAAGTTGAGTGCGCAGCCCGAGTTGCCGCTGCGTCGCCTTGGGCAGGAACACGCTGCCATCGGCCAGCCGGCTCGGGGTGTCGCCGCTCACCAGCGGCGCCGGCGCGTCATGCGAATGGTCTTCGCCGCCGTGGGCAAAAACCAGACCGGAAAAGCCCAGTAGGAGGGCCGCTAGCGGCCCGAAGCGGGCGGCAGCCCCCGATTTGTGGAACATGGCGGCCAGATTCGGCGTCCCACCTTTGCGCCCGCCAGCGCATCGGGCCGCCAGCGGCCCTCCTACGGTGGCGTGGTTCACATCAATCATGCTGCTTCCTCCTGGAACGCCGCCGCCAAACCCAGACCCCCAACACCGGCAAGGCCAGTCCCGCCCAGCCGAGCCGGCGCCAGTCGAAGGCCGCCGTTTTGGCCGCGGCCTTGGGCGCGGGAATCTCCAGATTGGCGGTCAGCAGATCGACGGACTCGCCCGCCTGGATGGTGAATACCAGGCCAAGCCGGCCCGGTTTGGTATCAGTCAATTCCAGGAAATAGACCCCCGGTTCCGATTCCTTGGCCTGCATCTTCTGTTTGCCGGCTTCCACTTCCAGCGTGGCTTTCTCGACCGGCGCGTTGCTGGCGTAGTCATCGAGATACAGGGTCAGGGCGCGACCATGCAGCACCCCCACCAGCTCGAATGCCTCACTCGCCGTCTCGAAACGCGGCGCGGCGTCGGCGACCGGAACGGGTTTGGGCGCGTCGCCGTGGTCATGGCCTTCATGCGCAAATGCGGGTGGGATGAGCGACAAACCCGACAGCACACCGAGCAGAAACAAAACGATATTCACGGCAACACCCCTCTAGCCTGATTCAAACGCGCGCGTGACGCCGCCAGCGACAGGCCGGCGCGCATCGTCGCCGCCTCCGCCTCATTCGCCTGGCCACGCGCCAACAAGAGTTGCGCCAGGGACAGCTCGCCGAGATCGAAGCCGCGACGCATCAGGCGCAGACGTTCCGTGGCGCCCTGCCGGCGCGCGCGCGCCAGTTCCTCGCCGCGCTCGGCGTTGGTCAGTTCCGCTTGCGCGGTCTGCAATTCGTTTTCCAGTTCCGCCGTTGCCTGCGCCAGTTCCGCCTCGGCCCGGATCAGATCGCCATTGGCGGCGGCCAGCAACGGTCGGTTGCGCGCTTCGCCGGAAAACGGGATGCGCAAGCCGAAGCGCACGCTGTTCTGGTAATCCGCACCGGACACATCGCGCGCGGTTTGCACCTGCACGCCGAGTTCCGGCGCGTCACGCCGAGTCCGCCGCGTCAGTTCCAGGCCCGCGCGCGCCAGTTCGACATTGCGCCGGGCGCTGTCCAGGGCGGGATGTTGTTGCATCACCTCATGTGCCAATCCCGCCGGCTGCGCGGCCAGAGCTTCCGCAGCATCGCCGGGCAGCGCGGCGAGGCCGGTCAACACGCGGTAATCGCGCAGCGCCCGGGTCAGGCGGCTGTCGGCCTCCAGCAGCGCGCTCTCGGACGCCAGCATCTCGCCGCGCGCCAGCAACGAATCGACGCGCGCCAGATCGCCGGCCGCCACCCGCCGCGCCACTTCATCGGCAAGCTGACGGTCGTTTTCCAGGCGGGCGCGGGCAAGGTCGACCTCGGCCTTCGCCGCCCGCGCCGCCGCCACCAGATTGCGCAATTCACCCGCCAGCGCCCAGCGCCGCGCGGCGTAGGCCGCCGTGTTCTCCTCGATGCGCGCGTCGGCCAGCGCCAGGCTGGCCTGGCGTTGCCCCGGCAACCACAGCGGCGTGGAAAGCTCCAGTTCAAACTCGCGCTTGCCGCCTTCCCCTTCGCGTTGCCCCAGGCCCAGGGCCGGCATGCCGGGAAACAGGCGGTCGGCGGCGTAGCGGTGCGCGGCCGCTTCCTCACGTCCCGCCTCCAAGCCGCGTGCCTGCGGTGCCCGCGTCACCGCCGCGTCGAGCGCCTCGCGCAGGGTGGCGGCCGCAGCCAGGCCGGGCAGCAGAATCAGGAATAACGTAGCGTATTTGGTCATGACCGGCATGCTGACCGGTCCCGCCCCACCGCGAGGTGACACGAAGATTACATATTCGTAATGAACCTATGCCGCACCAGTCGAATGCTCAACTTCCCGGAACAACACATACGTGGCAAGGCGGTGACTTTGACAAAGGAAGTGTCAAGTCTTGCCGGGCACGCTGTTTTTCCCCATCCTGCCGCACCTTTTCCCGCCGTCTTGGAACCCCATGTTGCCGTCCATCGAAATCCGTATCGCCCAGGAACTCAACGTCCATGCCAACCAGGTTGCCGCCGCCGTGGCCCTGTTCGACGACGGCGCCACCGTGCCCTTTGTCGCGCGCTACAGAAAGGAGGCCACCGGTGGTCTCGACGATACCCAGTTGCGGCATCTGGAGGAGCGGCTGGGCTATCTGCGTGAACTGGAGGAACGGCGCAAGGCGGTGCTCGCCAGCGTCGACGAACAGGGCAAGTTGACCCCGGAGCTGCGCGCCGACTTCCTCGCCGCCGAAACCAAGCAGCGTCTGGAAGACCTCTACCTGCCGTACAAGCCGAAACGCCGCACCAAGGCGCAGATTGCCCGCGAGGCCGGGCTGGGGCCGCTGGCGGAAAAGCTGTTCGCCGATCCGATGCTGAACCCGGAAACCGAGGCCGCCGCCTTTGTCGATCCCGAAAAAGGCGTGCCCGATCTCAAGGCGGCGCTGGATGGCGCCCGTCAGATACTGATGGAGCAGTTCTCGGAAGACGCCGCGCTGATCGAGCGGCTGCGCACCTTCTTGCAAGACAACGGCCGCGTCGTCTCGCGTCTGATCGTGGGCCGGTGCGCCGAGGGCCAGAAGTTCCGCGACTGGTTCGCGTTCGACGAAGCCTGGAAGGCCATGCCCTCACATCGAGCGCTGGCGCTGTTTCGCGGGCGAAACGAGGGGGTGTTGTCGGTCACGGTGAAGTTGCCCGAGGAACTGGCCGACACAAATCCCCCCCAGCCCCCCTTTGAAAAAGGGGGGAGTGATGGAAAAAGCCCCTGCGAGGGCTACATCGCCGCCCACTTCGGTCTGCGCGACCAGGGCCGCCCCGGTGACAAGTGGTTGCTGGACTGCGTGCGCTGGGCCTGGAAGGTGAAGCTCTCCCTGCATCTGGAACTGGACCTGATGAACGTCCTGTTCGAGAGGGCGGAAGCTGAAGCCATCCGCGTCTTCGCCAGCAACCTGAAAGACCTGTTGCTGGCCGCTCCCGCCGGGCCGAAAGCGGTGATCGGCCTCGATCCGGGCATCCGCACCGGGGTGAAGGTGGCGGTGGTGGATCGCACCGGCCGGGTGCTGGATACCGCCGTCATCTACCCGCATGAGCCCCGCCGCGACTGGAACGGCTCACTTGCCACCCTCGCGAAACTGGCGAGCAAGCATGGCGCCGAGTTGATCAGCATCGGCAACGGTACCGCCAGCCGCGAGACCGACACCCTGGCGGCTGATCTCATTTCCCAACTCTCGCGCCTGCAACCGGAACTCGGATTGACCAAGGTGACGGTAAGCGAAGCCGGCGCCTCGGTGTATTCCGCCTCGGAACTGGCCGCGCGCGAATTCCCGGACATGGATGTAAGCCTGCGCGGCGCCGTCTCCATCGCCCGCCGCCTGCAAGACCCGCTCGCCGAACTGGTGAAGATCGAGCCCAAGGCCATCGGCGTCGGCCAGTATCAGCACGACCTCGGCCAGGCGAAGCTGGGCCAGGCGCTGGAAGCCGTGGTGGAAGACTGCGTCAACGCGGTCGGCGTTGATGTGAACACCGCTTCCGCCGCCCTGCTCACCCGCGTCTCTGGGCTCAATACCACCCTGGCCAACCAGATCGTCGCCCACCGCGACGCCCATGGCCCCTTCCCCAACCGCGAGTCGCTGAAACAGGTGTCGCGTCTCGGCCCGAAAACCTTTGAGCTGGCCGCCGGCTTCCTGCGCGTGCCCGGCGGCGACAATCCGCTCGACACCTCCTCCGTACACCCGGAAGCCTATCCACTGGTACAGCGCATCCTGGCCGATTTGAAACTGGACATGAAGGGCATGATCGGTAATGTGGATGTCCTGAAGCGCCTGGACGCCGGCAAATACGTGGACGAACGCTTCGGCCTGCCCACCGTGCGCGACATTCTGAAGGAACTTGAAAAACCCGGCCGCGATCCGCGTCCGGCGTTCAAGACCGCCACCTTCCAGGAAGGCGTGCACGACCTGAAGGATCTTAAGCCGGGCATGCAACTGGAAGGTGTGGTCACCAACGTCACCAATTTCGGCGCCTTCATCGACATCGGCGTCCACCAGGATGGTCTGGTGCACATCTCCGCCTTGTCAGAAAAGTTCGTAAAAGACCCGCGCGACGTGGTCAAAGCCGGGGACATCGTCAAGGTGAAGGTGCTGGAGGTGGATATTTCACGAAAACGCGTCGCGCTGACCATGCGTTTGCGGGACGAAGTCAAACCGGCCCGCCCGGAAAACGCACCCGGCATGTCGCCGGCACGCACGAAACAACTCGCCAAGCAGCCGGATAAAGCGGGCGGCGCCCTGGCGGATGCGCTGAGCCGGGCAATCAGCCGGAAATAAGCCTCACACGCATATCGAAAAATCCACCGTTATTGCGTAAGCTGAAATCGGGATGCGGGAGTATCCGCATCGCACGATCAACTACCCAGCAGGAGAGACACATGAGCACCCGCAACGATTACATCGAATCCCTGAAACAGAACCTCGACAAGTGGAACGCCGACCTCGCCAGATGGGAGGCCAAGGCCAAGGTAGCCAAGACCGATATGCAGATCGAATACGAGATGCAGCTTGAAGCCCTGCGCAAGCATCGTGAAGAAGCCATGGTGAAACTCCAGGAAGTCCAGGCCAGCAGCGGCGAAGCGTGGAAAGACATGAAATCCGGCGCCGATGCGGCCTGGGCGTCCATGCGTGAGGCCTTTGAAAAAGCGACCACACACTTCAAGTAGGACGCTCGCGGGCTCGCCCTGTAGCGCCGGCATCCTTGCCGGCGTTTTTTTTAGCGCTGCATCCGGGCTACCTGTTTTTTCAGTGACGTAGGTTGGGCAAAGCGAAGCGTGCCCAACGAACCGTCGCGCTGTTGGGCACGCTTCGCTTTGCCCAACCTACGGCGCTTCCAGAAGTAATACGCCTTAAGCGGACTCAAGTCCGCGCGGCGGGTGCCGATACATAGCCACGTTTCACTAGGCACATTTCATGAGCACACCCGCCGGCATCAAGAAAATCCCGGTCGCCCAGTTGCGGCCGGGTATGTACATACACGACGTCAACTGCTCCTGGCTTGACCACCCTTTCGTCACCAACAGTTTTGCGGTGCAGGATGAAAAGCGGGTTCTGGAGATCAAGGCGCTCGGCATCCGCGAGGTGTACATCGACACCAGCCAGGGCCAGGACGTGGCCGATGCCATCACGGAAGAAGAAGTTCGCCACGAAATCGACGAGCGCCTGGTGGACATCGCCATGGAGCGGCCGACGGAAATCCTGCCGGTGCCCCTCGGCGCCGAAATCGAACGGGCCAAACGCCTGCACCACGACGCCAACCGCATCGTGCGCGGCATCGTTCGGGACATCCGCCTGGGCAAGCAGATCGAAATGGAACAGGTGGAGCCCCTGGTGGAGCACATGGTGGACTCCATCTTCCGCAACCAGGACGCGCTATTGCCGTTGGCGCGGCTGAAAGACCACGACAGCTACACCTTCCAGCACTCGGTTTCGGTGTGCGCGCTGCTGGTTTCCTTCGGTCGCGGCCTCAAGCTGGAACGCCCGATCATCAAGGAACTCGCCATCGGTGGCCTGCTGCATGACGTGGGCAAGGCCCGCGTGCCGGATGAAATCCTGAACAAACCGGCCAAACTCACCGACGCCGAATTCACCAAGATGAAGTCGCATGTAGTGCAGAGCATCATCATCCTGCAGAACACGCCGGGCATCAGCCAGATCGCCCTCGACGTGGCCGGCCAGCACCACGAGCGGTTCGACGGCAGCGGCTACCCCAACCAACTCAAGGGCGACCAGATCTCCCTGTACGGGCGCATGGGCGCCATCGTCGATGTCTACGACGCCATCACCTCGGATCGCGTCTACCACAAGGGCATGCCCCCCAGCGCCGCCCTCGGCCGCCTGCTGGAATGGAGCAGCTACCACTTCGACCCGGCGCTGGTGAAGGCCTATGTCAAGAGCCTGGGCATCTACCCCACCGGCTCGCTGGTCCGCATGGAAAGCGGCCGCCTCGGCGTGGTCATGGAACAGAACGCCGACAACATGATGAAACCGCGCGTGAACATGATCTACCACGCGGAACACCATCGTTACCTGAAACCGGAACTCGTCGACCTCTCCTGGAGCGGCTGCCAGGACAAGATCACCGGCCACGAGGATTACGCCAACTGGGGCATCGACCCGAAGCGCTGGCTGCCGACGTAACTGGCTACCGACGTGGGATGTGGTGAGCGAAAGCGAACCGCATCAATCCACGCAACCATGACCCGGACGCTGGAGCGTGGGAACCAGGTGCACGCTGGCTACCCCACGTAGGGCGGATGCCCGAAGGGCGATCCGCCACATACATCGGCGGAACCGCTCCGCGTTCCGCCCTACGACGACAACGTCTGCCCGTGTTGCACTGGCTCCCACGCTCCAGCGTGGGAACCAGAGGAATCGACCCGAAGCGCTGGCTGCCCACGTAGGGCGGATGCCCGAAGGGCGATCCGCCGGAAGGTGGCACGCTCGATCTGGCGCCCCACCTTCCGGCGGAACCGCTTCGCGTTCCGCCCTACGACGACAGCTGCTGCCCGTGTTCCCGCGTGTCGTGGAATTTCACTCTGGGCCAGCGTTCCATCGCCAGACTGAGGTTGACGCGGTTGTCGGCGAGATAGACCAGGTTGTCGTCGACGTCGCGCGCCAGGCGCTGTTGCTGTGCCTTGACGAACTCCGCCAGGTGGGCGGCGTTGTCGCAGGTGACCCAGCGCGCGGTGTGGATGCCGGCGCGCTCGAATACCGCATCGACGCCGTATTCCGCTTTCAGCCGGTGTTCCACCACCTCGAACTGCAACTGGCCGACCGCGCCCAATAGCAGGGTGCTGTCCACCAGCGGCGCGAACACCTGGATGGCGCCCTCCTCGCCCAGTTCGCGCAGGCCCTTGTTGAGCTGCTTGGACTTGAGCGGATCACGCAGACGGGCGCGGCTGAACAGATCGGGGGCGAAATAGGGAATGCCCTTGTAGGTGAGCATTTCGTTTTCGGTGAGCACGTCGCCGATCTGCAACTGGCCGTGGTTGTGGATGCCGATGATGTCGCCGGCGAAGGCGTCTTCCATGCGCGAGCGTTCGTTGGCCATGAACACCACGGCGTTGGCGATCTTCATCTCCTTGCCGGTGCGGCGGTGCTTGACCTTCATGCCCGGCGTGTATTCCCCGGAACAGACGCGGAAGAAGGCGATGCGGTCGCGGTGGTTGGGGTCCATGTTGGCCTGGATCTTGAACACGAAGCCGGTGAAGTTCGCCTCGTCGGGCGCCACCATGCGGCTCTCACCCTTGGCGTCCACCGCCTCGCGCGGCTGCGGCGGCGGCGCCCAGTCGATCAGCGCCTGCAAGATTTCGCGCACACCGAAGTTGTTGATACCGGAGCCAAAGAACACCGGACTCTGCTTGCCCTTGAGAAAATCTTCGAGATGGAAGCTGGCACCGGCGCCCTTGACCAGCTCGGTTTCGTCGCGCATCTGATCGAATTCCTGCGAACAGGTGGCGCGCAGCCTGTCGATCTCGGCGCCGCGCAGGATTTCCACAGCCCCATCGGCGCGCTCCTCTCCGGGCGTGAAGCGCATTACCTCGTCATTCAGCAGGTGGTAGACACCGACGAAGCGTTTGCCCATGCCGATCGGCCAGGTCACCGGCGCGCAATTGATCTTCAGCACCGATTCGATCTCGTCCAGAACCTCAAGTGGATCGCGAACTTCACGGTCCATCTTGTTGATAAACGTGATGATTGGCGTGTTGCGCAGGCGGCAGACTTCCAGCAGCTTGATGGTCTGCGCTTCCACGCCCTTGGCCGCGTCGACCACCATCACGGCGGCGTCCACGGCGGTCAACACGCGGTAGGTGTCTTCCGAGAAATCCTGGTGGCCGGGGGTGTCGAGCAGGTTGATGACGCAGTCGCCATAGCCGAACTGCATCACCGAACTGGCCACGGAAATGCCGCGTTGCTTCTCCACCTCCAACCAGTCGGAAGTGGCGTGGCGGCCGCTCTTGCGCGCCTTCACCGTGCCCGCCATCTGGATGGCGCCGCCAAACAGCAGCAGTTTTTCCGTCAGCGTGGTCTTGCCGGCGTCGGGGTGGGAAATGATGGCGAAAGTGCGGCGGCGGCGTACCTGGTGGGCGATGTCGCCATCATTGGCCTGGACGTCGGTGGTGGCTTCCGGAGAAGTATCGGTGGGGTCAGACAAGAAGAACTCCTGGGCACTGCGGGCAAAAAGGGCCGCAATGATAGCGAATCCCCCTTACCCCTGCCTGTGATCCGGCTGAGCGGAAAAGTTGCGTAGCGCTTTTTACAAAGGGGGGCTCGGTCAAGCCAATTCCAGGCGCAAGGCCGCCGCCGCTTTGCTCCAATTACGCACTTCATCTTCAAGTATCGCGCGGGTGAGCGGATTCTCTCCGAGCCAGTCAGCGGGCAGGGAAAGCCAGCAGACACCGGCTTCACAAACCAGCGAGATGGCCGGCGGCGGGGTATCGCTGCGGCTCATGCTGAACAGCACCGCCAGCCGCAGACACAGGATGAGCGGCCATTCGCTGAAACCCGGCGCCAGCCCCAACTTGTCCAGGCCACCCCGGCCTGCGCGCACCAGCATGCCCATATCAACCTGATCGCGCCGGGAAAAACCCGGCATATCGGCGTTCTCCAGGATGTAGGCGCCATGTTTGTTAAAACCGGCATGGGCGATGGAAATCCCGATCTCGTGCAGCCGCGCCGCCCACGCGAGGCGACGTGAGGCGTCAGCGTCGGGGCTCAGGTTCTCGAACAGGGCCAGCGCCAGGGTTTCCACCCGCCGCGCCTGCGCCATGTCCACCTGGTAGCGGCGCTGGAACTGGCTGGTGGTGACGTCGCGCATGTCGCGGTCGTGCGTCCGACCGAGCAGATCCCAGAGGATGCCCTCGCGCATGGCGCCCTGCGCGGCGGTCATCTGCTCGATGCCCAACTCCTCGAACAAGGCCAGCATGATGGCGAGGCCGCCGATGATGACCGGGCGGCGATCCGGTTTCAGGCCGGATACATCGAATTGATCGATGTTGCCCAGTTTGATCAGGCGCTCGCGCAGCCATTTGAGACCACCGAGCGTGATGGCGCCATCGGAATGGCCGTTCTGCCGGCAGATGTCGCCCAGCGCCCGCGCCGAGCCCGACGAACCCACGGCTTCCGTCCAGGCGCCCTTGACAAAACCCGGGCCCGCGACCATCCGCGTCTCAATCCGCGCGGCGATTTCAGCGGCTTTCATCGCGCTCTTGTCGATGGCGCCCTTGGGGAAGAAACGGTTGCTGAACACCACGCAGCCCATGCGCAGACTTTCCCGCTCTTGCGCCTCATAGCCGGTGCCGATGATGCATTCGGTGGAACCGCCACCGATGTCCACCACCAGGCGCGGTTCCGGGTTGAGCGGCAGGCTGTGGGAAACGCCCAGATAGATCAGGCGCGCCTCCTCGCGGCCGGCGACGATTTCGATATCAAAACCGAGCGCGGCGCGCGCTTTTTCCAGGAATTCCGGCGCGTTCTTCGCCACCCGCAACGCCGAGGTGCCCACCGCCCGCACCGCGCCGGCCGGCATACCTTGCAGGCGTTCACTGAAACGCGCCAGGCAGTTCAACGCCCGCCGTTGGGACGCGCCATCGAGACACTTGTTGACATTGAGACCGCCGGCGAGACGCACCGATTCCTTGATGGCGTCGAGATAGAAAAGCTGCTCGCCCTCGACCCGGCCGACCTGCAAATGAAAGGAGTTGGAGCCAAGATCGAGCGCGGCCAGGGTGGGATAGGTTTGCATGAGGGAACGCGGGTGAAGAAGTCAGGCGATTATGCGGCATGTAGCGCCGGCGTCTCGCCGGCATCGTGGGTGCCAATGGTGGGCCGGCGAGACGCCGGCGCTACACCCGGAAGCGTCCCGCCAGTTGTTGCAGGTTGCCGGCCAGTACACGCAGTTGCTCGGCCGAGGCCGCGGTCTGGTTGACGGCGGCGCTGCTTGCCTCCGAACCTTGCGCGATGCGCTCCACTTTCTGCGCGATCTCCCGCGCCGCCACCGCCTGTTCCTTGAGCGCCAGATTGATGTCGTCCACCACGCGGGTGACCTGCTCGGCGCTGGCGCGAATGCCGGTCACGGAATCTCCGGCCTTGTGCGCCAGGCTGACCCCCTCGTTGACCCGCCGCACACCGGCTTCCATTTCCTGCGCGGCGCGCTGCGTGCCCTGCTGAATCTTGTCGATCATGCCGGATATCTCACCGGTGGATTTGGCGGTACGTTCAGCCAGTTTACGTACTTCATCGGCGACCACCGCGAAGCCACGTCCCTGCTCACCGGCGCGCGCCGCCTCGATGGCGGCATTGAGCGCGAGCAGGTTGGTCTGGTCGGCGATGTCCTTGATGACATTGACGATGCTGGAAATCTGCCCGGAATAATCCTCCAGTTGCCGGATGGTGCCGGAAGTGGCGTTCACCGCCTCGGCGATCCGCCCCATTTCGCTGGCCGCCTCGTGGATGATGCGCCCGCCCTCTTCCGACTGGCCGCCGGAAGCCTGGGTAACACCACGTGCCTCACGCGCATGCTCCTCCACCTGATCAATGGAGACCGATAGCTGTTCCACCGAGGCGGCCATGCTGGAGGCGGCTTCCGACTGTGTCTCGCTGGCGCGCGCGCTGCTGGACGAGGAAGCGGACAGATCCAGCGCCGCGCGATTGAGATTGTCCACATTACCGCGAACCGCGCCGATCAGCTCGCGCAGGCCGCCCTGCATGGCGGCCAGCTTGGCGAGCATCTCGCCGATTTCATCGGAGCCGGCTGGCGGAATCGGCCGGCTGAGGTCGCCGGAAGCAATCGCATCGACCATGGCGCCCGCCTGTTTCAGGCTGTGGGTAATGCGGCGAATGGTGAGCCATGACATGCCCAGTACGCCGGTGACACCAATCAGGATCAGCGCGATATAAATCCACAGATTGATCCGCGCGCGCGCCTCGGCCACCTCGAACTCCTGTTTGGCCACGGATGCCTGGTAAGCCATCAATTGATCCAGCGCCACGCGCACCGCCTCACCCTCCTCGCGCCCGGCCTTCAGGAAATGCGCCATCGCCTCCGCGCTGAAATTCCCGGCCTCGATACTGCCCCTGGCTTCCAGCAGCTTGGACACCCAGGCTTTACGTTTCTCCATAAACGCCGCGGCCAGGACTTTCTCTTCATCCGTGAGATAGGTCGCCATGAACTTGGTCCAGGCGGTATCGAGCGCCTCCTTGCCCTTGTCCATCGCCTCCAGATGCATGCTCAGCGGGTGATCATGAACCGTGTGCAGGGGGCCGTTCGGATCATGTTGAAAAGCGAGCAGGATATGGCGCGCGTTTTCCGAAATGATCGTATTGACCTGAGACAGGTCGTACAAAGGTATCGCGCGATCCTCGTATACCGTTTTCAGCGATTTTTCCGCCGATTTCAGCCCCATCCAGCCAACGGCGATGGAAACGAGGAACAAACTTCCCGCAAGCGTGGATATGAGCCAGAGCCGGTGGGCGATTTTGAGCTGGTCGAGCATTGGAGTTCCTGTTGAATAAGCACGATATGACGCCCACTATGTCGGCAGCGTGGCGGAAAACTTGAGGAAACGCAGAGTTATTGGCTGGCTTGGCTGGCTGGCTCCCACGCTCCAGCGTGGGAGCAAGTCCTGGACGCTCCAGCGTCCAGACCACCACGACGCTGGAGCGTCGAAAAGCGGTTCCCACGCTGGAGCGTGGGAACCAGGGTTAGCGGCTACAGATCGCGCACCAGCAGAACAAGGCGCGGGCCGCCGACCGGCGACGGGATGGTATTGCCGCTGGCGAAATCGACCGCCCAGGCATTGCCCGGAAGCTGGGCGACGGGCGTCGACGTCCAGTGGCTGTTGGCCTGAACGCCCGGGAAGCGGGTTGTTGTGTCGATCGCCGGGTTGCGCGCCATGTCGATGATCGAGCCCAATTCGTTGCGGTTTGGTAGGCGCCAGTCCGCATGCGCCAACCCGAGCCCGGCCGGGTCGGCGTTGACCGTACCGACGCGCTGCAGGGCGGCCTGCCAGGTGTAGGACTGCACAGCACCCGTGGCGCAGGTGGAGCCGCTCAAGCCTTCGCTGCACACCCGCCACATCAGCCCGGTCTGGTGGTCGCTCAAAGTACCGTCGCCATGCGCGGTATAACGGCTGGCTGGCGGCGTGACGCTGGACCGCACCAGACGGACATGGGCTGGGGTGGCCTTGCTTTGCCAACTGTCGATGCCGCTGGAGAAATCCAGGTACCACGCCGCCGCCCCGTCCTGGGCGGCGCTGGTCGACGCCCAGTAGCCGGCCGCTTGCTGTAGCGGGAAGACCAGCGGATCGGCCAGGACACCGCTGGCGCGGCTGGCGTCGAGCATCGCGGCGAGTTCCTGGGGAGTGGGCAGACGCCAGCCGCTGAAACCACACAACGCGCCGCTGTTTGCCGCCGTCGCCAGAGCGCCGGCAGCGGCGTGGTCATAAATATTGTCCTTGTCGCGGCTGCCACCGGCATCGTCCTTGGCCTCCCAGATCAAGCCGGTGACGTTGTCCCGGACGCAGGACCAACTCGTCCCGCCGATCGCCAGGGGATTGCCGGCGGCATCAAGCTTGGTCCAGGAAAATCCGGCGCGTCCGTCAGCATCCGAATTGGTCAGCGCATTGGCGTCGCGCCCCGACTGCGCATCCTGCGTCGGATGCGTCGCCACCGGGCAGGCAACGTTCGCCGCGCCATTGGAACACTGCGTGCTACCGGTGTCGTTGAGCGTGCTCGCAGTCCATGTCAACCTGGCGGAAAGATCGGCCGCGGCCGGGGCATCGCCGCCATATCGGGCGACAAGGTTGCCACCAAGCGTGTCCAGATTGAGCCCGCTGGCAGCGGCCTTGATCTGCACGAAGGCCGCATCGCCGATACGCCCACCACTGGCGAATTGGTCACGCAAGGCGTCGATCTCGCCCTGGCTGTCGATGCCTGCGGAGAGCATCGCGGCGGAGAACAACAACAGGTTGGCATTGTCCTGGCGATGCGTGCCGGCGCCATCGGTCAGATTCAGGCCTTCCGGCCCGACACCGCCGATCAGTTCGAGATCGAAGCGGTCGGACAACTCAGTCAGCGCCTGATTACGTGCCGCCGCGTGTACATTGCCCACCGCCATCAGCGCGCGGATGCGCGCGGCCAGCAGATGCGTGTAGAGGTTGACGCGCACCGTGGCATTGCCTTGCAGATCGACCAGCGCGGAGAGGCTGATGTCACCGGTACTGGTCGCATTCGCCACTTCGTCGAAATATTTACCGGCAACGTTGATCTCGGTGAGCCCGGTCCAGGGAATGGCGGCCACATTGAAGTTGCCGTTGGCATCGGTCGCGGAAACCACGAAAGTCGTGGTCCGGGCACCCGTGCCGGCGTCGAGCCGCCAGGCGGTCACCACGGCACCGGCGACATAAGGCCCTTTCTGCGCGCCACCGGCCACCGTGAGGCTGACAGTGCCGCCCCCTCCCCCGCCGCCGCCGCAAGCAGACAACAGCAACAAGATGGCAAACAGAGCGGTCAAGCGGGTGGCGATGTCGCGGATGAAGGTCTTGGTCATGGTCAGTCCTTTCCTGGGTTGCCGAATGCATAGATACCGAGGTCGATGTCCTGCTCGCCGGTAAAGGCGAGCTGCTGGTTGAGCATAGCGTCACGTCGGGCGAGAAGTTTGCCCTGTTTGCGCGCGCCGCGCGCGGCCAACGACTGCGCCAGGCGCAACAGGACGCGCAAGGCGACGGGTGAATGGTTCATGCGCCGCGACCAGGCACTCGCGCGCGGCAGGTGGATACAGAGCAATTCGTCGTCCGGCGCCATGAACAGGCTGGCGCGACCGCTGGACAAAGCCGCCACGCGCTGGTCGGCATGCGCCAGGTCATGTGGCTCGGCGAGCAGCACGTTCAACTTTTCCCGCACCGACGCCTCCAGCGTAACACCATGCAGCACGTTGCTTTGCGCCAGAAACACCCGCCCCGGATCGGCGAGACCGGCGACCGTGGCGTCGCTGAGCGTGCGGGCATCGAGCAGTTCACACGGGGTCGACAATCCGGACAGGCGGCGGAACAAGGCTTCGCTGTCGCCACCGCGACGGGTCACGATCAGCACGGGCTGCTGGTCAGCGTGGAGGCGCGCGGCGGTTTCGGCTAGGGCGTCGAGCTTTTCCTCGCGTTCCGTGAAGGTTCGTATTTCGATCAGCGGCGGCGGACCGGGAACCTCCAGGCGCAGGCTGGCAAGGCCATAACCTTCATGCAATACCGCATCGGCGCCGGGGCGGCCACGACCGATGCCCCCCCTGAAAGCATGACGACGCAAGAAGGCCGGATAACTCATGCGCGCGAGGGTGCGGGTGGGCGGGGTGAAGGCGACGCCCGCGCGCGCCTCGATGGCCTGTAGCAGGCCATAAGTCCAGCCGCGGCCACCCAGCGCGCGGCCGATGCCGTCGTCCAGGATCACGACTTTGCCCTCCTCCAACCGGTAGTGGCGACCCGCTTGCAACAGGTCGCGCACCGCGATGGCCTGGCGTATCAGGTCGTCGCGCCGCTCCGATTCATGCCAAATTCCGGGGAGGCGCTCGCCCAGGTCTTCCAGACGTGCCTGGCCGGCGGCGCTGAACTCGATGTCGCGGGTTGTCGCCAGATAGCGGTAATCCTCGTCCGCCCGCAGTTGATCGACGAGTTCACGCGCCGCGATCAAGGCTTCGAGCAACAATGGATTGTCACCGGGCGCGCTGATGACCAGCGGCGAACCGGCATCATCGATCAGCACCAGATCGGCATCGTCGACCAGCACGGCGACCTGGAAAGCGGCCCGCGCGCCGCCACCAGTACCGGCCAGGCCGCGCAAACGCATGCGCAAGGGGTCATCGACGGCGCCGCGCAGAACCTGCTCACGCAGACCGTCGACCAGCAACTGCCGGGCACCGGCGTAGATCACATCGGCGGCGGGGGCCGGTTCCTCCGGGCTGACCGAGGTTTCCTCGGTCACACATCGCAGCGAGAGCCCGCAGCCAGCGAACAGCGGGCGCAGACGTTCGCTGTCGCGGCGGGCCAGGTAGACGGTGGCGGTCGCCACCCGGCATGGGTGGCCGCCCCAGGCATGCAACACCGCGGCCAGGGCGAGGGCAAGCGACTTGCCCGCGCCCGCCGGTAGCCAGCAGACCTGGCCCCGGTAAATGGCCAGGGCCGCCTGGAGTTGCTCCGCGCGCACCGAGAAACCCAGCGTCTGCGCCGCGACAACGGCGGTATGCGCCAGCGCCCATGTGACGGTAGGTATTTCACCCGAAGCATCGCGCCCCAGGCGCAGCGCGGCGCGAACCGCCGCCATCGACGCCGCGAAGTTGGACGCGGCCAGGTCATGCAGACGAGCGGTCTCGGCTTCGACCCGGGCCGCTTCCAGGCGCAGACGGCGCCGTTGCAGGGCGGGCGGCGTGAGATTCATCCTGAGCTCATTTGGCGGGAACGGCCACGCCACCACGAATACCCCCTGCCAGCCGCGCTATCGACCCGGGACGGGCCGCATACGGCGAGGCCGTTACCGCGTCGTTCATAGCTGATAGCGCTTCTGCGCGAGTTGCCGCAACGATTCTCGCAGGCGGATGGCGAGGGCTTGCTCGGGTAGCGGAATGCGCAGAATCCCGGTCAGGCCGTGCAGGGCGACCAGGTCTTGCAGCGCGGCGGCGGGAAGGCGCGCGCGCAGTTCGAAGAACGACTCGGCGGCGACCTTGCCGGTCTGGTCGTCGGTACGTACCGCGAAATCGCCCCCGCCCAGCCAACCGAGGGCCGAGGAAGCCAACTTCTGGCGCTGGTAGGGAATCAGGGTGATCGAGCTTGCCTCGATCAAATGCTCCGCCTGACCGCTGAGGCGCAATTCGACCCCACTGGGCCGCTGGCGAAACAGTTCCTCGGCATCTTCCTGGGTGACGATGGCGGTAAAGCGGTAGCCACCCTCGCCGACGATCTCGCCAAGGTTGGTGCCGCGGCTGATCCAGGTGCCTTCCAGCTCATGCAGATTGGGCGCCACCCAGCGTCCGGCATGTTCGGCGCGGATGACCAGTTTCCGGCTCATGGACTCCAGCTCGGCGAGTCGCTCGCGCAACGCCTGATCGCGGCGCGCCAGCGGCTCCAGGTCGGAGAGCGAGGTCGCCAGCGCGCGCCGGCGCTGCGTGGCAATCTCTCCGATCTGCTGACGGGTGACTTCGAGATCGTGGCGCAATTCCGGGTTCTCAAGGCGGGCGATCACCTGGCCGGCTTGCAGGTTGGCGCCCGATTGAGCATCGAGCCTTGCCAGCACACCATCCGCCCCGGCCACGACCGAGCTGGAAAGCTCCGCTTCGAGCACGCCATCGGCCTTGATCGCGTGCGGCAGCGGCAGGCCACCGAACAATCCAAGCAAGGCCAGCAACAGAACCCCGCTGACCAGCCAGGCGCGCGCGCGATTGCGCTGGCTGCGCGGGCCGATGAGGTGAGCAAACAATTTGCTCAAGGGCAGGAGGAGCAGGGTCCAAGCCGCGATGGCGAACATCGCCAGACCGAGCACAAACCACTGATCCAGCACGAACAACAGAATGCCGGCGGTGATGAACAGGCGGTAAACATAGCTCAGCGGCGCATAGGCGGTCATCCAGCCATGCTCCCAACTATCCAGGGCGGCGGGACGCGCGGCGGACGAGCCGAGCAGCCAGCGGTCGGCATAGTAGAGCCACTGCTGGCTGGCCTTCTGGTAGAGGTTGGGAATATCGACCAGGTCGGCGAGGATAAAGTAGGCGTCGAACCTGAGCAGCGGGTTGCCGTTGAACAACAGACTGGAAACGGAGCCCACCACCATGACGTTGAACGCGAGGCTGTGGATCAGGCCTTCGCCGCTATTGGCCCAGACCAAGGCGCCCAGCGCGGCCAGGAACAATTCCACGATCATACCGGCCGCACCGACCAGGGCGCGCTGCCCTCGCGAACGGAAGCGCCAGCTCGCGGAGGCATCCATGTAGGGCAATGGCGTGAAAATCAGGAACATCACCCCCAGGGTATGCACCTGTCCACCGTAGTGTTTGCAGACGAAGGCGTGACCCAGTTCGTGGAACAACTTGAGCACGGCCAGGCTGAGATAGAGCCAGGGCAGGTTGGACAGGGAGAGCAGCCCCTGGGCGCCGCTGGCCAGCGCCTCGCGCTCGCCCAGCGCCGCCGCCGCGCCAAGGCCGACCACAATGAACCAGAGCAGCGCCGCCAGCGGGTGGGTGAAGGCGGCGATCAGCGGGCGGATGCGGTCGAGCCAGGCATCCGGGTCCACCAGCGGGATGCGGATGTAGAGAAAAGCCATCCACTTGGCCCGCAACTCGCGCTGCCGGCGAACCTGGTCACGTTGATAGATCGCGGCGCTATCGGCCTGGTGGCGGAAGTAAAGCAGGTTGGCGAGGTTGAGTTGCGACAGCAGTTGCGCCACCTCCTCCTGCCCTGGCGCCTCCTCGGGAAACTCACTGACGTGGGCGCGCCAGACTTCGTCGACACTGCGCCGGGGCGACAAGCGCGCGAGAAAACGCCAGGCGCGCGGCGTCACCCGGAAAAATTTCTGCGAGAAGGCATCCTGCAGCACATACCAGGTCTGTTGCCGATAGCTCTGCTTGCGCACCTGCACGGTCGGCAGCAGGCCGACCCTGGCGCTGGACAGGCGATGCCAGGCATCGCTGAAAGCGGCGCCACTCATCGGTCGCCGCTCACCACCACAACCACAAGCGCAGCCGGTCGACCACCTTGTGGGTATAGATCCAGGCGATATTGCGCGGGCCCGCGTCGATTCTCGCCAGCCCGCTCATACCGGGGCGCCACCAGTCCTCAGGCGGCGACGAGAAACGCGCCTTGATGGAGAAATGGTTGCCTTCCTGGCCCTTCACCTGCGCGATGGGAATCAGGGTTTCCACGGTGAATGGAATACTCCGATCCGGCCGCGCCAGCAGCGCCAGTTCCCCGCGCGCGCCGGCGGCGACATGGCGAATATCACTTTCCGGCACATGCAATACGGCGTAAATGCCTTCGATACGCGCCAGGCGGAACAGGCGGTCACCCTTGCGAACCGGCGCGCCGAGCAACTCCTTGCGTTCACCTTCGACCACGACGCCGTCGAACGGCGAAACGATGCGCGCCTGCGCCAGCGCCAGGTGCAGGCGGCGCAGGCGGGCATCGACCTGGGCGAGGCGGCGGCGGGAGATTTCCAAGTCGGCCAGATTGCCCAAAGCGCGCGCCTTGTCCATCTCGGCGCGGTAACGCTGGATATCGGCCAGCGTCTCGGCTTCCTGCTGCACCAGTTCACGGGTATCCAGCGCCGCCAACAGGGCGCCCTTGCTCACCAGATCGCCGGAACTGACTTCCACCCGTTCCAGATAGCCGTCAAAGCTGGCGCCGATCAGGCGGGTGCTGTCGGTGCCCATCTGGGCGGTGGCCTCGACGCGATACTCGCGGCTGCCGAGCACGGCGTAGAGCAGGCCGGCGCACAGCAGCACGACGGATATCTTGGCAAACACATGGCTGGGACCGATCAAGTCGCCCAGGCGATGTTCCAGCCAGGAGGAGAAACGCGCGCCCCACCAGCGATCCGCCTCGCGCAGGCGCGCCAGCCAGGGCAACAACAGGCCGAGGCTGACATGCAGGGAAGCGCGCCATTCAGCGTCACCCTCAATGTCCTGTTCCGCCAGCAGCAACACCGCCACCGGCTCGTCCTTGCCGATGGCCAGCGCCAGGCTGTGAACCCGCGCGAAACCAAGGCCGCGATACAGGCGCTGATGCGCTTGCGTCACCAAACCACTATCGCTGGTCGAATCGGCGCTGGGGTGAACGATGTCGAGACCCTGGTCGAGGGCTTCCTCGCCGGCATTCTCCAGCAGGCCGACATATTCGGTATTGCGCTCGAAACGATCCAGATGGCTGATCGCCTCGATCCGGACATGCTCCCCCTTGCGCCAGCCGAGCGCGGCAAAGGTGCAGCCGGTGCGGGCGACGACGCCATTCACCAGGGCCAGGGCGGCGGCGCCGTAATTGCGTTCACGCATCACCACGGCGGCGAGATCGAGCAGATCCAGCAACGAGGCCGCCGGCGGCAGAGCCGGCAAGGTGGCGCCGACTGGCGGCAACGGCACCGGCAGGGTGGAGGCGGCCGGCGCCGGGACATCCGCCACCAGTTGCACCCGCAGCAGCAGTTCGTTCAGGCGGGGGCGTTCCTGTTCCGGAATATCCAGCAGCAACAGCGTCTCGCCGTCCGCGCCCAGACGCACGGCGGCGATCAGGCGCGGCTTGCCCTCGGCGTCGCGCGCGGGGCTGTAGGCATAGCCATTGGCCAGCGCGCGTTCGGCGAGATCTTCCAGCAGTGTCGGCCAACTGGCGAGCAGCCAGTCCTCGCGCGCCGCCGCCGCGCCCAGCACATGCCAATCCGGCTCTGAGCGCCGCAAGGCCAATGCGCCGCGCGCCCGCGCCAGGGGCGCCAGCAGGGCGCAGTAGCGATCCCACCAGTCGGCGTCTTGTGGCTCCGCGCGCAGCTGGTGCAGCGCCTCGATCAGGCCGCGGGCGTCAAGATCCTCACGGGGCGGGGCCGGGATGCGGTCCATAAGTCAGTCGTCAGTTACGCGCGGAGAGTCGTATCCGCCCGGTCGCGCCGGGCCGCACCACGCCATGCGGGTTGTCGAACTCCACGCGCAGTTCCACCAGGCCGCTGGCGGCGTCGGCCACTGGCGACACGAAGACCAGACGGCCCGGAATCGCGTTGCGCTGGCTTTTCACATGGACCGGCAGGCGCATGCCCAAACGGAGACCATGCGCCGCCTGGCGCTTGACGCTGACGTTGAGATAGCAAACCTCGCTGTTCACCAATCGCAGCAGCGGCTCGCCGGGTTTGTTCCATTCGCCGACATCGAGGTCGACCTGGGTCACCACACCATCGATGGGCGCAAGCAGGCGCATCGCCTGACGTTCCTGTTCGGCGCCCTGGAATTCCAGCTTCTCGCGGCTTTCCTGCGCCCGCAACTGCTCGATGCGACCTTCCGTGGCGATCAGTTCGAGTTCCAGCTTCTGCAATTCGTCGTGGCTGATGCCGCCGGTTTTCTCGTACAGGACGCGCGCGTTCTCGTACAAGCCCTTGATGATGCCGTTGCGCGCTTCCACCGCCTTGAGTTCGGACTGGTCTTCCGAGATGACGCGGCGGCGCTCGGTTTCGACGACCTGCATGCGGTCGTCGAGCGCCAGCAGCAACTGTCCGGCCCGCACCCGCTGGCCGACTTGCACGTTGACGCTGGCGGCCACGCCACCGACCCCGAGACTGAGGGTGAGGTCGCGCATGGGGTGGATGATGCCGACGAAATCCTCGGCGCCGGCCGAAGCAGCGACACTGATCCCCAGGCACAGCGCCAGGCTGTATAAGGGAGTCGGAAACTGCCAATATCCCCATTTTGGCGGCACTGACGGGCGCATTGCGTCGTTGTTCCTCGCTTGTGTGGCCAGCCACACGGCACTCGGAACGCCTAGCACTGCATCCCGACAGCACCCCCAAAAACGGAACATCGGCAATTTCCGACTCCCTAAATACTTCATCTCACTCTCCCAGTTCGATGGCGTGTCGGCGCAGCAGGCTACCGTCCGCCAGGCGCAACGCGGTGCGCGCCAGCTCCTGGCGGGTGATGCTGTCGAGCAGCCGGGCGCGGCTTTCATTGAGGGCGTTTTCACGCTCGATCACCTGTGCCAGGCGCGACAGGCCCAGGCCCATCTGTACCCGTTCCGCCTCCAGCAGCTGCTCGCGCAAGCTCACGTCGCGGCGGATTTCCTCGACCTCGCTGATCGCGTTGGTCAACAGCGCCTGACGACTCAGGAGATCATTGGCCATGGCGCCGCGCACGGCTTCCAGTTCCAGATCGGACTGGGCGACACGCAACTGCTGCGCGCTGTGCTGCGCGCCGGCGCGGCGGTTGCCTTGCAAGGGCAGTTCCATGTTGAGCCCGAGATAACAATCCGGATAGCGTCTGGAAAAGACGTTGTCGGTCACGTCACCCGAGGCGTTGGCCAGCCGTGTCGTGCTGCAACTGGCGATCACGTCCAGTGAGGGCTTCACCTGATTGCGCGCGTAATCCAGGCGTACCTGGCTTTGGCGCCGACGCAACTGCGACACCTGCCAGGGCGGCCAGGCCTCCAGCACCTCGTTCAGCCGCGTCTCGGTCAACGGCGTGGCATCGGCCGGCGCCCCGATCACATCCCGGGTCTCGGCGCTCAGCACCGGCTTCAGGCGCAGGCCGGCGTAGGTATGGCCGGGCAGGTTGAGCAGGTTTTTCACGCGCGCCTCGGCCTCGTTGATGCCCTGCTCCGCGCGCAGCACTTCCACATTGCGCAGACCCAGGAGCGCTTGCGTCTCACTGGTCACCGTCCGCGAAACGCGCCCGGCGGCGAGTAGCGCACGCACGTCGTCCAGTGACCGACGGGCGTTGTCGCGCGCGTCTTCACGCATCCGCTTGAGTTCATGCGCCTTGTACAACTGCCAATAGGCGGTCAAGGCATCGCTGCTGGCCTTGAGCACCTGCTGCTTGTATTGCTGCCGGCTGATGGCCTGCTCCAGCTCGGCCACCTGACGGTCGGCATCGACGGCGGCGGCGCCGTAGCCACGCAGCAGCGGCTGTTTCAAGGTGAGCGTGAGGGCGCCGTCGTATTCGGCGGGATTGCCTGTGGTGGAGGTGGAGCGAATGATGTTGTTGCGACGGTCGGTGTAGCGGTAGGCGAGGCTGATTTCGCCACCCGTGGACAGGCGCTCGCGCACACCGATTTCCAGGGTATCGACCAACTCATCGAGTTCGTTCTGGGTACTGAAGCCGGATATTCTTTCCTGCGCGGTGCGCTGCCGGAAGCGGTCTTCGTGGCGCAGACTGGCGTAGGAGATCGGCTCGCCGAGCGCGCTCTCCGCCGCCAGCAACTGCCCGGCCACCCGCGATTGCAGGCGTGCATAGAGGGCATCGGCATTACGCGCGAGGATCTGTTGCAACAGGCGCGTGGGAGTGATTTCCCAAGTGCCCTGAATGGGGATGGCGGGAGGCTCCGCGATGGCGCCCCCGGCCGTGGGTACGACAACCTCCGCCGCCATGGCGGCGGAGGCGCAGCACAGGGCCAACAGCCCCAGGCCGCGAACCAGGCTGGACCTCATGGTCAGTGGGTGATCCGGGGCTGTTCTTCCGCTTCCTTGGCGGTTTGGGCGATACGCTCGTCCTTGAGTTGCACCAGGCGGTCGATCTGCGCCAGGGAAACCAGTTGCGCGTAGAGCGCGGGCAGATAGCGCTTGCCGCGAATATCCAGGAAACGCTCGTCGGAGAGGTTGTTGAGACGCTCTTCATTGATCACGTAGCAGCCGGTGATGTTGCGGATGCGGTCATGGTCGCGTACTCGCATGTTCAGCGGGGTGAGCATGTTGTTCTCGGACAGGAATTTGCAGAATTCCTGGGTGAGCGTGTCCATCTGTTGCAGTTCGCCGAGATAGCGCTTGACGTTCTCGATCACCTGAGTGGGCTCGCCTTTATCGTCGAACAGGGCATTGCCCTCGCTTTCACTGACCAGCGCGCTGTCTTCGTCGATGCACACGGTGAAGCGACCTTCCTGACCGGAGCCCGCCAGCGCGAAGGGATAACGACGGATGATGGCGGGAACGTAGGAAGCCTGCCACTTGCCGTCATCGCCCACGAACAGGTTCTCGTTGGCATCCAGGCCGAGGAGCGCCACCGGCTTGAATTCGTCCTTTTGCTTGTCCTCAAGGAACACGATGGGGTAGATCGCCGCCGCGCGCACGAACTCGTGCAGCATCACCGAAGCGATATGAAAACCGGTTGCGAAGGCGAAGCCCTCGACCTGCTTGACTTTCAGTTTTGCGTGACGTTCTGCATTGACGGGAACCAGCTTCTGGAACATCCGATATCTCCCAAGAAAAAGAAAACAACACTAGACAACAAAAAGTTGGCGCGACAAGCCGCGCCGCCGGGCATTGTAACGGCAGCCGCCAATCAGGTGCGGCGTTTGTTCCCCGGCACCCAGCCCCCGAACATGGCCGCGGCCACGTTGGGGGCTTGAACCGACTCGCGCTTACAGGGCAAGGCTTTCAATCCAGAAATCAAAGGCCTCATCGTCGTTGGCGGCTTCACCGGTGCTCCAGGACTGCTGACCCGGGCTGCCCAGCAACGCATAGTTGCTGTTGACAAGGCCGTAGCTCTGGCTGGAAAGCAGGTCATCACCCGCGTCCAGCAGCACCGAGCCGCTGTAACTGCTGAGGTAGCCGGCGGTATTCGCGCTGGCGACAGAGGCCAGGGAACCGCTCGACCAGGCGCCCGAGAACAGGGTGCCGGCCACGCGCTGCGCGCTGGGCGGTAGCGGATCGACGGCGCCACCGGCGAAATCATCGCCAGCGGAATCGCCCGGATCGGTCACCCGAATCGCATCGCCCAGGCTGACCAGTTGCTCGTAGATCAGGCCACTGCGCATCAGCATGTAGTGAATGTTGCCGTCCGGGGTGACGTCCTGGTAGACGACGCCGCCGCCGGATTCAATGCTGACGCGGCTGGCCCGCACTTCGAGGGCATCCTCGCCCACCACGCCCTGCTCGGCGCCAAGGCCACGCATGAGCACTTCGGCGCCACGCACATTGACCGCGTCATCCTGGTCGGCGTCGAGAATCTGGCCGCTCAGGCTTTGCAGCACCACCCGGCCGGCGGGGCTGGCCTGGTTGCCCTGGGCATCGATGCCGGCGAGCACGAGATTGCCGCCGGCGCGAAGTTCGATGGCATCGCCCTGGCCAACCAGTTGGCTGCCGGCGATCATGGTGATGTCGCCTCCCAGGCTGGCCAGGCGCAGGTCGCCATCGGCCGTGGCGATGGAATCGTCGAGGCGTATGTCGCCCAACGCTTCCAGGATCAGGCCGTTGCCCAGCAGCAGGTCGCCGTTCGGATTGGCCGCCACCGTGATGCGATCACCGTGGATGGCGATGCTCGACGTGAAGCCGGACAGGTCGATGGCGGCAATATGGATGTCGCCGGCGCCGACCGCCGTATGGCCTTCGGCGTTGCGCTCGCCGATCACCAGACCGGCGACGCCGGCAAGATTGCTCAGACTGGCGGCGCTGACATTGAGCGCCCCGACCATGTCGGCGCCACCCAGGTTGATGCTGCGCGCCGGGTCGTTGGCATGCAGTACCAGACCGCCGCCCTGCAACTCACCCAGCACCTGGATGGCATCCGCCTGGATCTCGCCGACGCCGAATGCGCCACCACCGAGGATGACCTGGCTGGCGCCGATGATGGTGAGGGTGCCGCCGTTGAGGTTGAGCGGCGCGGCGAAGCGAACGATGCCGCTGGCATGGATCACCAGGTCGCCGTTCAGGGTCAGCAATTGCTCGAAGGTCACGTCATTGGCGTTATCGATGGCAAGACCATCGAGCGGCAGGCTGCCACCCACCACACCGGACAGACGTACATCACAGCCAAGGGCATTCAGGGTGAGCCGGTTGACGAGTGCGTTGGCATCGGCGTCGAGCGTCTGCTCCAGCGCGATCCCGCCAGCCGTGATGGTCACCGCGCCGGCGATTTCCACCGGGCCACGTGAAGCCAGAGACTCGGCGTTCAGCGTGCCTTCGAGATGAACGACACTGCCGAAGCCGGTGGCGTCGAGCAGCAAGGGATCGTGGAAGGTGATCTCCTGTTGCACGCCGATCAGGCGGATTTCCTGGCCTACCGCCGCCGTGCCGCTACCAATGACGATCTTTCCGAAGCCATTCAGGATGTTGCCGAGGTCATCCTGGCCCAGCCAGAGCAAATCACCGGCCGGCGCATCGCCAATCTGGATGTTGCGTGTCGGATCGTTCGGCTGGATGCGGAGAATGCCGCCACTGCCCGGCAGTGGCTGGTTGATCTCGATCAGATCGCCGACCAGATCGACATCCTCGCCCTGGCCGTCAACTTCTTCATCGAGCACGATCTGGCCGCTTTGCGAGGTCAGGTAGACCCGGCCGTTACCGGCAACCACGCCGACCTGCGCGGCCTCGCTCACCAGGGTGATGCCGCCGTTCGCCGCGACCTTCATGACCGTGGCGGCAACGCCATTGCTGGCCACGGTGAGGCCATCGAGTTCCAGCAGACTGATATCACCGTTGAGGGACTTGGCGGAGAGGCTTGTCACCGCGATTTCCACCGGGTTGGCGTTGCTTCCCACGCCGATGCCGCCACCGGCATAGAGGCGCAGGCCGGCGGCTTCCAGATCGATCCCGGCGTCAGCGTCGCCATCCAGAATGTTGCCGCTAACGCTGCCGAGGGCAAGATTGCATGAGGTCTGGATGACACCGCCCAAGTTGATATCCAGCTTGCTCACGACGCGGATATCACCGGAGCCTGCGCGGATGTCCGCATCCGTGGCGAAGATCATGCCGCCCGCCGTCGCTTCCAGGTTGATGTCGCCACCGCTGCTGAGCACGTCACCACCGAGGTTGAGCCCGCGTGCCGCCAGCAAGGTGAGATGTCCCCCCGTGCTGCGAATGGCGGCGGAACTCACGATATCGCCGCCAGCACCGCCTGCCTGCAACAGCAGATTGCTACCCGCGCTCACTGCAAGGCCGTCGCCGTTGCCGTCGGCCAGGGTGATGGCGCCGTTGTCCGTGACCAGCACCAGAATGCCGCCATTGCCGGCCACCAGATCGGCCTGCGCGGCATCGGTCAGCGTGGCCGTCGTGCCGTCGGCATTCAACTCGGTCACGCTCACCACCACCGCGTCGACGCGAATGGCATCGGCCTCATGTAGGAACAGGCCCTTGGCGCCATTGCCTTCGGCCAGTGCCGAGAGCGTATCCACCGCCACACCGAGCGCCCGGGCGTTGGTCCCGATAGCTTCACCCGCCTGCAGGCGCAGCTGGCCGGTATCGATATTGCGGCTGACCCCGGCCGCGCTGCTGATCGAAGCCCCCGCCAGCAGTGAAACGTCGCTGCCGGCAAGATGGCCTAGGGTCAGGCCACCGGTCGCGGCCAGGCGCAGGGTGCCCTGGGACGCCACTTCCGACGAGGCATCCATCGCAATCAGAGCCGCGCCTAGGGAAATCGAGCCGGCTGCATCAACACCGACATCCGCCGCCAGATTGATCAGGCCCACCGCCTTCAAGGTAAGGAGACCCGCCGTGCTCGAAACATCGGCCCCCAGATCGAGATCCGAGCCCAGCCCACCTGCTTGCAGCAGCAGGTTGCCCGCGGCCGTGATCGCGCCGCTGCTCAGGGTGGTGAGGCTGCCCGCCGTGGTGCCCAGCACCAGGGCGCCGCCGCTGACCAGATTGGACAGGCTGGCATCGCTGAGGCTGCTGGTGCTGCCATCGCCGTTGACTCTGTTGGTGGCGATGGCGTTGGTCGCGCCTATCGTGAGGGCGTCGGCTTCGTCCAGCCACAGGCCGCCCTGCCCCGCTACATTGGCGGCCAGCTGGTTGACCTGGAGCTTGAGGTGTTGCGCCGCCGTACCGACGCTGTCGTCCGCGCCCGTGCCGGTGGTGACGATGCGCAGTTCGTCACCGATCAGGTCGATGTCGCTTGGGTTTACGTTGTTGCCGCTGTCCGTGATCCGGCTGGCCTGCAGGCTGATGTCGCCGCCACTGCTGGACAGGCGACTCAGGGTGAGGGCGCCTACCGCCGTGTAGCGGATGTTGCCGACCGCTTCGCTGTCGGCGCCGTCGTCCATCGCTAGCGTGGTGCCTGCCAGTACGTCTAGGCTGCCGCCGCTCTGGATGTCGGCGTGTTGCTCGATGGCGCCGCCAGCGAGAAGGCTGGCGTGGCTGACGCTGCTGACTGCGTTGTTGAGGATGAGGCCGCCCGCCGTTTGTAGCAGGAGCTTGTTGCCAGCAGTGACGTCGTCACTGACCGTGAGGTCGCCGGCGTTGACCCGCAGCAGGATATCGCCGCTGGCAACCAGATTGCTTTGCTGGCCGCTGGCGGTGCTGCCGCTGACGCCCTGGCCGTCCACCCGCTGCACTTCAACCGTGAGGCTGTCGATGACGAGACCGTTGCTTTCCGTCAGGTACAGACCACCTGCCAGTGCATTGGCCGTGAGGCTGTCGACACTGATTTCCAGATGGTTGAGCGCACTGCCGATGGCGACGCCGGCCTGGAGCTTGAGGCCCGCCGCCGTGAGGTCGAGTTCGCTGTCGCCAACTGCATCTTGGTCGAGCAGGCTGCCCGCCGTGGCAATGAGGGCGATGTTGCCCGTGCCGGCGTTGATCCGTTCGACGCTGATGTCGCCGCTCGTGGCGAGCAGCTGGATGTTGCCGTCTGCGCTGTCGAGGTCGCTGCCGTCGGACTGGCTGATGTGGCGGCCGGCGATCAGGTCGATCGTCTTGCCTGTGACCGTGGCGCCGATGTCGGCGTTCTGCAGCAGGTCACGCGTGGCGTTGAGGCTGCTATGGCCGGCCGTATTGAGCAGCGCGCCGCCCAGGATCAGGTCGGAATCCACGCCTGCCGCTTGCAGCAGCAGGTTGCCCGCGGCCGTGATCGCGCCGCTGCTCAGGGTGGTGAGGCTGCCCGCCGTGGTGCCCAGCACCAGGGCGCCGCCGCTGACCAAATTGGACAGGCTGGCATCGCTGAGGCTGCTGGTGCTGCCATCGCCGTTGACTCTGTTGATGGCGATGGCGTTGGTCGCGCCTATCGTGAGGGCGTCGGCTTCGTCCAGCCACAGGCCACCCTGCCCCGCTACATTGGCGGCGAGCTGGTTGACCTGGAGCTTGAGGTGTTGCGCCGCCGTGCCGAGGCTGTCGCCGGCGCCCGTGCCAGTGGTGACGATGCGCAGTTCGTCGCCGATCAGGTCGATATCGCTCGTGCCGCTGTCCGTGATCCGGCTGGCGATCAGGCTGAGGTCGCCGCCACTGCTGGCCAGGCGGCTCAGGGTGAGGGCACCGACCGCCGTGTAGCGGATGTTGCCGACCGCTTCGCCATCGGCGCCGTCGTCCATGCCGATGTCGGCACCGGCCATGACGTCGAGGCTGCCGCCACTGCCGATGTCGGCGTGTTGCGCGATGGCGCCACCGGCCAGCAGACTGGCGTGGCCGACGCTGATCACCGCTTCGTTCAGGTTCAGATTACCTGCCGTTTGCAGCAGCAGGTTGCCGCCGGCATTGGTGGCATCACTCATGGTCAGGTTCCCTGCCGCGACCACGAGAATCAGGTTGCCCGTGGCATTGAGGCTGCCTTGCTGGCCATACAGGGTGCTGTTGGCTCCAGCCTGACCAGTGACCCGCTGAACTTCAACCGCGATGCTGTCAACCAGGAGGCCGGCACTTTCCGTCAGGTACAGGTCGCCGCCCTTGGCGTTCGCAGTGAGTGTGCCGACACTGATTTCCAGATGATTGAGCGCGCTGCCGATGGCGATGCCGGCGGTCAGACGCAGGTTGTTGGCCAGAACGTCCAGGGTGCTGTCTCCAGCGCCGTCCTGATCGAGGATGGAGCCGCCCGCCAGCAGGGCGGCATTGCCGCTGCCGGCATCCAGCCATTCCAGGGTGAGATCGCCGCTGACGGCATTGGCCACGATGTTGGCGTTGTTGCTGACGAGATCGGCCCCTTCAGCCATGACGATGTGGCGCCCGGCCAGAAGATCGAGTGTCTTGCCGGCCGCGCTATTGGTGATGTCGGCGTTGCCCAGCAGGTCACGACCCGCGTTCAGGCTGGTATGGCCCACCGTATTGCTGACCGCCGCCCCCAGGATGAGGTCCGATCCGGAACCTCCCGCTTGCAGCAGCAAGTTGCCCGCCGCCGTGACCGCGCCACTGGCGAGGGTGGTGAGGCTTCCCGCCAAAGTGGCCAACGTCAGCGCGCCCGTGCTGGTGAGTCGGTCGAGCGTGGCGTCGGTCACCGTGCTGATGCTGGCGTTGCCGGCCACGCGGCTGACGGAGATCGCACCCGTGGCGCCGATTTCGAGGGCATCGACTTCGTCCAGGTAGAGACCACCCGCGCCAGGAACCACGACGGCCAATCGGTTGACCGCCAGTTTCAGGTGTTGCGTCGGGGTGCCGACGCCATCACCGGCCGCAACGCCCGTGGTCACGATGCGCAGGGTATCGCCGGCAAAGTCGGTATCGATGCTGCCGCTGTCCGTCAACCGGCTGGCGGTCACGCTGATGTCGTCGCCGCTGCTGAGACTACCCACGGTCATGGCGCCCGCCGTCTGGTAGCGGATGTTGCCGGTGGCGACGGAATCGGCACCGTTGTTCATGGTGATGCCGGAACCCGCCTGCACATCCAGGGTGGCACCACTGCCGATGTCCGCCTTCTGGATGAACTGGCCGCCGGCAATGAGGCTGGCCGCGGCGCCGCTGTCGACAACGTTGTTCAGGGTCATCGCACCCGCTGCTTGCAGCAGTAGTCGGGAGCCGGCACTCACATCGTCGCTTAGCGTCAGATCGCCGCTGTTGACCAGCAGGATCAGGTTGCCACCGGCGCCGAGGCCGGATTGCTGGCCGTAGGCGGTACTGATCGCGGCGGCGTTGGTATCGACCCGCTGTGCTTCCACGATCAGGCTGTCGACCACCAGACCGGCGCTTTCGCTGAGGTAGACGCCGCCGTGGACGGCCTGCGCGGTCAGGGTGGTGGCGGTAACTTCGAGATGGTTGTAGTCGGAGCCGATGGCATTGCCGGCATACAGCCGCACACCGGCGGCGGTGAGATCGACCAGAGTGTCGCCGCTGCTTTCCTGGTCGATCAGGCTTCCGACCAGGGCGGTGAGCGCAATATTCGCCGTGCCGGCATGGATGCGCTCGACCGTGATGTTGCCCGTGCTGGACAACAGCAGGATGTTGCCATTGGCCGTGGTGGTGTCGCTGCCATCCCGCATGTCGATATGGCGGCCAGCCACGATGTCGAGGGTCTTGCCCGCGCCGCTGGCGGTGATATCCACATTGGCGATTTGCAGCAGGTCGCGGCCGGCGTTGAAGCTGCCGTGGCCCGCGGTGATCCTGACGTCCGCGCCGAGGGTGATGTCCGAACCCGCGCCGCCCGCCTGCACCAGGGTATTGCCGGCTGCCGTGATGACTGCGGTGTTGCTGATGTGGCCGGCCGTGGTGGTGGCCACCAGGGTGGCGCCGCTGGTCAGGGTCGCATCCAGGGTGATGTCGGAACCGGCGCCGACCGCTTGCAGCACGGTGGCGCCGGTGGCGTTGATCACACCGGCGGCGAGGCTGGTGATGTCGCCCGCCGTGGTGCTCAGGGTCAGCGTGCCGGCCGTGGTAAGCGAGGCGCCCAGGGTGATGTCCGAATCGGTGCCGGCGGCGGCGATCCGGGTGTTGCCGACGGCGTTGATCACGCCGGCGGCGAGGCTGGTGATGTCGCCCGCCACGCTGCTGATATCCAACGTGCCGCCGCTGCTGACCGCCGCTCCCAGAGTGATGTTGGAACCCGCGCCGCCAGCGGTGATCGAGGTGCCGCCGGTGGCGCTGATGGCACCGCTGGCCAGCGTCGTGATGGAACCTGCCGTGGTCCCCAGGGCGAGGGCGCCGGCACTGACCAACTGGCTCTGGGCGGCATCGGTGATGACGCTCAAGGTGACACCGTCAAGGGCAACCCGATTGATGCTGATGGACGGGGTCTGCCCCACCGCGACGTCGCCGGCATCGGTGAGGAACAGGCCACCCACTCCGGACACGCCGCTCAGTATGGCGACTTCGGTTTCCAGGCGATTGGCCAGGGTGGCGATGGCGGTGCCGGCGGACAGACGCAGATCGCCGGCGTAGACATCGGTAAGCGCTTCGTTGTTGTCGAGGATGGAGGCACCGGCGACCAGGCTGACATCACCCCAGCCCGCTTGTCCCGCAAGGCTCGAGCTGGCGCGATCAGCGGTGCTACGCGCGTCCAGGAGGCCGACGGTGATGTTGCCGCTGGCTTGCAGACGGATGTTGCCGGCATCGGTACGGGCGAGCGCACCGTGTTCCATGGTGATGGCGCCGGCGCTGACCCGCGCCTCGATGCTGCCGCCGGACGTAGCCAGGACGCCACTCGCGCCCATGCTGATGCCGGTGCCGCCAAGCAGGGTGAGATGGCCACTGCCCGCATTCGCCAGGGTGTTGACTTCAATGGAAGCGGCGCTTTCCAGATAGAGGTTGCCGCCATTCACGGCGATGCCGGAATTGACGGTCAGTTTGCCGCCGCTCTGGACACTGACAGGCCCGGCGGTGGTGCCCACACCCGCCAGTGCGGTGTCGGTCACCGGCGTCAGCACGCCGTCGGCGGCGATGCGATTGACCGTGATGGCATCGACCGCGCCGATCACCAGGGCGTCCCGTTCGTAGACGAACAAGGCGGTGGAAGTGGCGGCCAGGGTGGCCACCTGGGTTTCGATCACATTGGCGGCGGAACCGATGGCATTCGCTGCCTGCAAACGGAGCTGGCCGGCGTAGACGTTCACCTTCTGTGGTGTCGCGGCAGCCGCATCGGCATCGACGATGGCACCGGCGGCGACCACGCTGGCAGCCCCGGCGCCCGCATTCAGGACACCGAGGGTGATATCGCCGGCCTGGTTGGACAGGCGAATGTTGCCGCCGGCACTGATCGCCTGGGCACCGGCTTCCATGACGATCTGATTGACGGCCGTGATGTCGATGCTCTGGTTCACGCCACTGACCTGGACCTTGGGCGCGTAGTTGGCCTGCTGGTCATCCAGCACCACCTGGTCGGCGGCGGTCAGGCTGATGCTGCCGGCAGTACTGGAAACATCGGCGCGCACATGCAGATCGTGTCCCGCACCGCCCGCCGCCAACAGCAAGTGGCCGCTGCTGGAAGTACTCCGCACCTGATTGAGCACGATCAGGTCGCCATTGAGGGTGGCGATGGACAGGTTGAGGCTGGCGCCGGACAGGCTGATGGCGTTGGAACCACCGGCCGTGACGGCGAGGTTGAGATCATCGGCTTCCAGGATATGGATGCCGCCGCTGACGCTGTTGCTGGCGGACAGGTTTTCCACATGGGTGCGCAAATGCGCGGCCCCGGTGCCGATACCGGTGCCGGCGGCCAGGTGGGCGTCGGCGTTGGCCCCTTCGAGGTTGGGACTGTCGCCCGTGAGGTTGTCCAGGATGGCGCCGCCGGCGGTGAGGGTGAACGTGCCGTCCGCCTCGATCAGGCTGACCCGGATGTTGCCGCCCGCGTTCATACGCACCGTGCCGGTATCGCCCGCGTTCAGCGAAGTGGCTTTCTTGCCGTCGCTCATGACGATGTCGAAGTGGGCGGAAATGTCGATCAAACCTCCGGCTGAGTTGATGTCGCCGGCCATGTGAATATCAGCCAGCGTCGAGTTCAGGCTGATGCCGCCGCCGGCACTGCTGATAAGGCCGCCTGTCACCGCGTTCTGGGTGTTGATGATGCTGCCGCTTGCTCGCAATTCGATGGCGCCGGCCTGGCTGGCAACCACTTGGTTGATCAGCAAACTGCGCCCCGAGGCCAGTTCGATCGAACCGGAGCCGGCGGTCGTTACGCCGCCACCGCTGGCCAGCAAGGTGAGATGGCCATCCGCCGTGGTCACAACGATGTTGTTACCAGCCGCCGCGTTGGCCTGGCGCACCGACACCACTTCGATGGCGCCGCCGGCGCTGGTTTCGCCGATTACGATGTCACCACCGGCGCCGGTATTGAGTGCCGTTACCTTGACGACTTCCGTGTAGTTCAGCGAGATGCCGCTGGCCGCGCGCACATTGAGATCGCGGGCATGCAGCGCCTCGCCGGAGAGTCCGTCGGTGGTGGCGTTGCCCTGGCTGATCGAACCACTGGCGGAGTACAGGTCGATGTTATGCAGATTGTTGCCGGTGCCCACGTTCAGGCGGTTGTTGATGACGATGTCATTGACCGCGTCGAGCAGCACATCGCCGCTGATGGTCACGCTCAAACCGGGATGATCTGAATCTTCGATGGTGATGCTGCCGCCGTAGATCGCGGTGTCATCGCGCAGCGTGGGCTGGCTGGGTGTGGAGATCGCGGCGATGCGCACGGCGCCGGCGCCGGCCGCCGCGTGGCCACCACTCTGGTGGCCGATGACAATGACGCGGAAACCGTCGTTGAGGGCGTGCAGATCGGCATCATCGAAATTGAGGGTGCTGGCATCCTGCGACAGCGGCGGCGTGCCGACCTCGATGGAAAGTCCAACCGTGGTTGGTCGCAGAATGAAGCTGCCGGTACCGAACACCGACAGCGCCCCGCCCTCGAAATCGACCTCGTCCGCCTCCAGAAGCAGGTTACCGTTGCCGTTCAGGCGCAGATCCTGCTCGAACACGATCTGCGTGGCCCCCAGAATGGTGAGGTTGCCGCCATTGTTCAGGGTGACATCGCCCTTGAAGGTGATGATGCCGGACGCGGTGATGGTGACATCGCCATCCACGGTGAGCGTGCCGTCGAAGGTGACGTTGTTGGCCGTATTGCCGGGGATGCCGGCGATGGTGAGGCTGTCGAGCGCATCCACGGCGCCGACATGACCGTAGAAGCGAATGTCGTCCGGCGCCCGCAAGGTGAGGTGGTCGGGCGTACCGTTGGCGATGCCGTCGAGCGGGAAAGCGGTCACGGGGTCGCTCGTCGGCTCGTCGCCGATATGGATGGAACCGCTGCCGTCGCTGCCGGCGGTAAGCGTGACGGTCCCGTCGATCAGCACCGCGTCGCCGATCAGGTGATCGTCGGAAACGGTCACGCCGATACTCGCACCGGTGAAGGTGGTGGTATGGCCGGAACCCCGGATGATCAGCGAGGAACCGCCAGCCAGCGTCAGGTTGGTATTGACCTGGACATTGCCGCCCTCGCCTGGCGTCCACAGCAGCAGGCTGTCGTTGAGGAAGACGGCATCCCCCCCCTCCTGACCGACAACGATGCGGTAGGCGCCATCGGGGCCGCCGATGACGATCTGCCTGAAACCGTCCTGGAGGTAGCCCAGTTCCGTGTTGTCCAACTGCATGCCGCCCGGATGGGTGCTATTGCCGAGGGTAATGCTGGCGTTGGTATCCAGCGGAGTGAACTGCACGTCCGCGCCGGCGCTGCGGATAGCGCCGCGAATGGTGATGTCATTGCCGCGCAGGGTGAGGTTCTCGCCGCCGGCGTCCACCGGGTCGTTCAGCACCTGGTCGCCGCCGAGCGCCCCCACCTGGGTGGAACCGCCCTTGGCGCCGGCGCCGCCGCCGCCCACCACGGTGACCGTGCCGGTGGCCAGGAGGGCCATGTCGAAGCGCTCGCTGCTGGAAACCGCGAGGGTTTGGGCATCCACCACGATGGCCAGCGGGCTGTAGAGGAAACCGTCCACCTGCTCGCCGATGTTCTCGCGCACCTGGATGCTGATGCCGCCACCGGTGCTTTGCAGGAGGGGGCCGCCCGCCTGACGCAGGATGACGCCGTCGGCGATGTGGCCGGGTTCGAGGGCGTCGGGAATGTTGACCGTGCTCACCGCGCCGGTCAGTTCGTCGATCTGGAACCAGCCTCGGGTCATCGCCCAGTTCATTTCCGGATTGAAATCGCGCTCGAAGCCCGCATCGGGGCCGTCGGGCACGGTCAACCAGCCGGCGATGCGCGTGACGGCGCCATCGACAACCGCTGCATGGGAATTGAGCAGCGAGCCTTCCGGCAGACGGATGAAGAGGTCGCCGGCGCCGTCGATGCTGATTCGGGCGCCCAGCGTGAGGTTGCCGCTGGCCGGATTGTCGCGGCTGCCTTCGACGCCGAGATGGATATCGCCGCCGGCGCTCTGGATGTCGGCATTGACGAACATCGCGCCGCCTGCGCCGCCGGCATAGAGAGAAAGCTCGCCGGTGGTGATCCGGACGCCATGATCGGACACCGTGATGGCGCCGTTGACGGTGGAAATATCCACCACGCCAGCCACCCGTTGATCCAGGCGCTTGATGATGAGACCGTCGAATTCCTCGATGGCGATCTCGCCCGGCCCGGTGTTGATGAAGTCGATGGCCCGCACCTGGATTTCGATGGGGTTGGAGGCTTCGCCGATACCGCCGCTGGAAACGATGTACAGCGTGGCTTCGGGGGCGATGATGTCGAGCGGACCTTCGCCGGCATCCACCACGCCGCCGCTGACGATGCGCACGTCGTTGACGTTGGTGGAACGCAGCTTGCCCAGCAGGATGGAACCGGCGGCATCCAGGGAGAGGCGGCCGGACCCGGCGTCCAGCACGGTTTCGCTGGTCATGGTCAGGGCGCCGCCGCCGGCGTCCAGGGTGAGGTTGCCGGCAGTGCTGGTGATGCCCGCGTCTTCTGTCAGAACCAGACCGTCGGCGGCGTCCAGGGTGACATGGCCGTTCACCGTGCTGATGCTCTGGCGCAACTGGATCGCGCCTGCCGTGGTGGAAAGATGCACCGCGTTGCCGCCGGCTGCGGCCATGGCGCCGTCGAGGACGAGCAGGCCGCCGGTCGCCACGGTGACCGCACCGCCGCCGCTGGAGAGGCGGGTGATGGCAAGGTCGTCGTCGTCGCGGATGTTCACATTGCCGTTGGCCTGTACATCCAGGCTATCGGCGTCCATGCCCAGCACTTCCACCGCTGCCCCAGCCTTGAGGCTGACGCTGACGGCGCCGGCGATGTCGCCAATCTTGATGTAGCCGGTCTCGGAAACGATAGTGATGCTGCCCGCCATGCCGGTGATGGAAGTGATGTCGATGTCGCCGTGGGCGTAGAGGGTGATGTCTCCCCCATCCATCGTGATCGTGCCGATGTCGAGATCAAGGGCCGCGCCGCCGCCGGAAGCGGTGGTCTGGTTGAGGTAGAGGTCGCCGGAACCATCCAGGGTGATGGAGACGATTCTTCCTACATTGGTGTCCAGGCTGAGGTCGCCGCCGGCGCTGACGGTGAGCAGCCGCGCTGTGACCTTGTCGCCCAGGGTGAGGCCGGCCCCGGCTTCCAGGCTCACCACGCCGCCCGTGGTGGCGTGGGTGCCGACATTCAATTCGGAGACCACCACCAGTGCGCCTTCCGCCGACAGGTTGATCAAATCGCCGCTGTTCACCAGGGTGGGCAGTTTGACCACCGTGAGATTGCCTGCCTGGCCGTTACCGGCGTTCACATCCATACCGAACCCGGCGCTGTCGCGGCTGGGCAGGATCAGCACATAGTTGCCGGTAACCGGCGCCGGATTGCTCGCACTGCCGAGGCTGACGTCGCTGGCGTTGCCGCTGACATTGAATGCGGTGTTGTCGGCCAGGGCTTCCAGGGTGAGGGTGCGGTGGTCGGCATTCAATGCGGTCACATCCACCACGCCACCGGCCTCGATGAGATGACTCAGGGCGCCCAGGATCGAATTCCAGTTTGCCGCCACCTCGCCGTATCCGGCCACAGTTTCACCGGCGCGCACGCTGTAGACGTTGCTCGCGCCGCCGCTGGTCAGGGTGACCTGGAATGCGAGCTTGTCCAGGGTCACGCCCACCGGCGCCGGGAAGGTCAGGGTGTTCTGTTGTTTCGCGTCGGAACCGGCAACCACACTGGCCGGGTCGCCATCATTGACCGTGCCGTCCGCGACGACGCGGGTTCCCACGAAGTCCACGGGATTGGCCTGGACGTTGAACGGGGTGTTGTCGGCGCGGGCGTCCAGGGTCAACTTGAAGTTGACGGCGTCTACCGTGACGTCGATCGGCTGCGCCGCCTCGATCAGGGTCTCCAGCCTGCCGAGAATGGAGGCCCAGGAGGCGGTTACGCCGTCCTGACCGATGCTGGCCTGGTAGGTCACGCCGTTGACGGTGACGCCGTAGCGATAGCCATTGCCCAGGGTATAGACGGCGTCATCCGGATCAGCCAGGTCGTCGGCGTTGCTGTCGAAAATAACCTGGCTTTGCTGCTTGGCAACGTGGCCCGGAACGAGGGTCGGATTGGCGGGGTCGGCGCTCAACACATCGGCTGCAACCGCACCCAGTGCATTCACCGTGAAGGGGGTGTTCACCGCCGTGCCCTGAATCTCCAGCGTACGGCGGTTTGCATCCGCGGTCACCGTGTAGTCATCCGCCTGCATCAGGGTGTGCAGGCCGCCCAACAGGCTGCTCCAGTCATTGCTGACATTGATGTGGCGGCTGCTGGCGCTGAAATCGGCATGGGCATCAGCCAGCGCGGCCAGTTGGGTTGCAATGGTGGTGAGGGTGTTGCCGGTCTGGGCCACATAACTGAACGAGGCGTTACCCATCGTGAGACGGTAGGTATGGTCAACCAGTACGGAAACGCCGGAAAGATCGAGATCGCGGTCGCCGCCCTGCCCCGCCGCCGTGACGCGGACTCCTTGCTGGCCGGCTGCGGCGCTGTCGCCGCCGCTGGCCACGCCGTTGGTCACGACCACGGGCGTGAATACATCCAGACGGATCACTGCGTCGCTCACCGCGTCGTCGGCGCCGCCGATGTGCAGATAGTGGTTGTCGCCCACCCGCGCGGTGTAAACCTTGCCGTCGAGAACCACGGAGTAGACATCGGTCGCCGACAGCGCGCCGGCAAAGCCGATCACACTGATCTGTTTGTGGGTGGGGTCCGCCGCCTGGCTGGCTTCGGCGCCGCGCAGGTACAACTCGGAAACCTGGGTGACGGCGACATGATCGACGCTGAACGGCGTGTTCACTTTGGCAAGGTTGTTGACGTCGTCCCAGGCTTGCAGGCTGAGCGATTTGGCGCCGACATTGGGCGTGACCTGGATTGCTTCGCCCGCCTCGATCTGGGTTTTCAGTTCGGAAAGCACTGCGCTCCAGTTGGCGGCAACGGTGACGCTGCGCGAGGTGGTTGCGGCGAAGGTGGCGTTGTCGTTGATCAGATCCGCCAGGCCCTGGGTGATTTCCAGCAGGGTGGCGCTGGCGTCGGCGTTGTAGACGAAAGCCGGAGTGGAACCGATGCTGACGCTGTAACTGGCGCCATTCACCGCCGTCAGGTTGGACAGGTTGACCACCCGGCCCGCCTGGCTGGTATTGGACAAGGTGAGGAGTTCCAGGCCGGGTACGGGGCCTGTGCCGGAGGCGGTGATGCTCTGCGCGCCGGCGCCGCTGGTGATGGTGACGGTGGCGCCGCTGGAGGTGGCGAGATAACTGGTTCCGGAATCATCCTGGATGGCGCTGGCCAGGCCTGCCGCAATCTGGGTCAGACCGTCGCCGAACTGGGCGATGTAGGTATACGGCAGGTCGTTCACCGTAATGGTGTAGGTGCCGCCCTCCCAGACGCCGGCGCCGGTGAGGTCGATGCTGCGGTCATATTCCGGATCGGCGATGTCGGCGGCATTGACCGTGGCGCCGTTGGTCTGGGCGTTGAAGGTGATGCTGGACGTACCGGCGCCCTCGGTGATGGTAATCAGGTTGCTGGAGGCTCCGTTGTAAGTGGCCTCGTAGTTGGTGTGGTTCTTGATGGCCAGGCCCAGGCCGTTGACGATCTCCTCACGAGTGGCGTTGGCGTCCGAGGTATAGGTGAAGGCCGGCGTGGCGCCGATGGTGATGCTGTAGGTCTTGGTGTTTTCCACCGTGATGTCGGAAAGATTGATCTCCCGGTCGAAATCCACGTCGGCGATATCCGCCGTGTTGATCGCGGCGGCGGATACGCCGGGGATGGTCCCGATGGCGTCGAAGCGGATGTTCTGGCCGGCCGCGCCCTGGATCAGCAGGAAATGGTTATCCCCGGTCTGGACGGCGTATTCGGCGCCATTGACCACCACGCTGTAGATCGTGTCGGCGGCAATGGATGCGTTGTCGAAGTCCACCACGCTGGTCTGGGCGCGGCTCTCGCCGGCGGCGCGGAGGTTGCTGCCCGGATCGTCGACGCTGTCGTCCAGCACGGTGCTGTAGGGCTCGACGACCGAGACGCTCCCCACGGTGAATGCGGTATTGGCCTGTTCTGCAGTGAGGATCAGGCCGGTATTGGTGACGGCCACGTCGATGGCCTCGCCGCTCTCGATCTGGTTTTCCAGATCGCCCAGAACTTCACTCCACAGCGGTGTGGCGTCCGCCGTGCTGAAGTAGGTATGACTATTGACCACCACGGTAAAGACGACGCCGTTTGCCAGCACCGGGTCATTGAACGTCACCTCGCTCACCTGCTTGACCGCTACGCCGGCGGCGCGGTCCTGGGCGATGGCGATGCCGTAGACGCCGCCGCCTTCGGAATAAAGGCTTTGCAGGCTGACCTGGGTGTCGCCATGGCTGTAGCCGCCGCCAGTGGTGCGTACTTCCACCTCGTCGCCCGTGCCGCTATCGGCATTGGTGAACAGTTGCTTGGGCGCGGGAACGTTGTTGCTGGCCACACCTTCACGCACCACCACCTTCCAGCCGTAAAGATCGGCGCTGGAATTGTCGAAGGCATAGCCGGTGATGACGCCCTGGGCGTTGTAGACCGGAGCGGTCCATTCCATGACGCTGCCGCGCGCATCCACCACGATCGTACCGCCGGTTTTCTGCGTACCGACCGCCGTGCCCGCCTCGATGAAATCCACCTCGATATTGGCGCCGGAACGGATGCGGATGTCGTCCCCATCAGCGGTGTTGGTGATGGAACGGATCTGGATATTGCCGCTGGCCTGGATGTCGATGGCGCCATTGATGGCGGCCACCTTCTCCACGACCAAGGCGTCGGCCTCATTGATGCTGATATCGCCGACGCCGCTGGTTTCAACACGCACGCTATCGATCAGCGTGTTGAGCTGCACCGCGCCGCTGGCGACCACTTCAAGACGGTTGGCGATGAATACCGAGGCGCTGTCGGCGCTGATGGAGCCGGCTGTGAGCTGGAGCAGGCCGCTATTCTGGTTTGCCGCGACGATGCCGCTTTGCACGGTGAGGACGCCCTGAATGTCGAGGCTGACATTCCGCGCCGGGTCAAAATTATTCAGACCGCCAATGAAGCCGGTAAGGACCAGGGCGGCGTTGATATCGACGGCAATGTCGCGCTTCGCGCGCAACTGGAAGTTGTCCGCTTGCAGCTCGCTCAGGAGTTGCAGGTTGATGAAGCCGCTATCGAAGGGAACGCCGGATTCGGAGAGGATGTCGTTGGTATCGCCGTCGCCGTTCAGATCCACTCGCTCGGATTCACGCAAGGCCACGTCGAGTTTGTCGCCATCGCCGTTGTAGTCGATGTTGTCGATGAGCTCGTTGAGAACGTCGTCGTAATCGCCGTCATTGTTGTAGTCGAAAATGTTGCGGGTTTCCGCGATGGTGTCATCGAGGTCGCCGTCGCCATTGAGATCCATGGACTTGGTGACCTGGCGCACCCCATTGGCCTGGATCAACACGCTATCGATGCGGCCATCGGCGTCGCCGGCGATGGCGGTGATGTCGCCGTAGAACAGGATGTTCTCACCGGCAATCAGTTCCAGACGCTGGCCGGCGGAGAGGCTGGCGCGCTGCGACTGGTCGCCTGGGAGGACCGGGTTGTCCGGCGTGCCCATGCTCAGGGTGCCGCCGGTTTGCAGGATCAGCGTATCCGCGCTCAAGGTCAGCGGCAGCAGCTTGGTGGCCGCAGCACCCTCGCCGAACACGAAGAAGTCGCCCGCCCGATATTCCATCAGGCTGGGCGCGGTGAAGAACTTGTAGAGGGAGATGACTTCGCCGGCCACGAAAGACACACCCGTGGAGTAGTCAAGGCTGTCGCCGACCAAAGGCTGATCCACATTGATGTTGGTTCCGCTCGACAGACGCAGGGTATCGCCGCGCACCAGGCCGCCGGCGCCCACGCGCAGTTCCTGCTCGGCATGGAGGCTCACGCTGGTGGCCGCACCTTTTTCAGTGACGGCGCGCAGCACATCGAGGCCGATGCTCTGTTCATGCTCGCCATCGAAAGAGGAGAGTTGGATATTGCCCTTGCGGGTCTGCGCATTGAGGCTGTTGCCGGCGATCTCCAGGCCGGTAATGCCGGTGGGCGCGGGATGCACCGGGTCCGTCGCCGGCATGAGGCTGGCGTTGATCAGCGCCAGTCCGGCGCCATCCGTAAGATTGATCCGGTGCGCATTGCCGACATCGACGCCGGCTGCGTAATCGGCGTGGGCGTTGATCTTCGCGGCCAGGGCGGAAACCACGTTTGCCAGCGTGTTGCCGGCCACGGCGGTGTATTCGAAGCTGTCACCGTCAATCGTGATGATGTATCTGTTGCCCACGGCCAGTGCCGCGCCGGTGAGATCGATGGCGCGGTCATCGGCGGCGTTGACGCCGGCGGCATCGATGCCGCCGATGCCGTAAGCGCCGGCCAGCAGGGTGATGTTGTCGGCGATGACATCGACGTCGGCATCAGGCCGGGTCTCGCGGATGTCGCCGCCGGCGCGCAGGAAGACATCGCCGGCGGAGCTGACGCTGCTTACCGCGCCAATGATGTTGTTGTCGGCGTCACGTAGCACAGGCAGGGGGGCGCCCGGTTCCAGGTAGATGCCGGCGGATACCTTGCGCACCAGAATGTCGCCCGCCGCCGTGACGACGAGGTCGAAGTCGTCGTTGTTGGAGGTAAGCGCCACATTGGCCAGATCGACATTGCCGCCGGCGTTCAGAATGAAATCGCCGCCGGCGATCGACACGTTTTCCACGATCAGGTCGCGCGCGCCCTGTTCGATGCGTACATCGCCGCTATAGGCATGGCTGACCAGCAAGCGGTTGACGTTGGCGGCCAAGGCCACGGCGCCGCGCGCGGTGATGTCCAGCACGTCGGCGGAAAGCGCCGGGCCGGAATGGCGAATGGCGCCCTCGGCGATCAACGTGATGTCACCCCGGGTTCCGGTAACCAGATCAACGAGATCAATGTCGGAAAGCCCCGCCTCGGTGCGCTTCGCAGTCAGGTTGATGTCGTTGCGGTCGTTGTTTTCCAGGGTTCGCGCCAGGGTGACCGTCAGATTGCCCACAGTTTCCACGCTGATGCCGCCATCGGCGGCGCTGGCGCGGGTCACGACCAGATCACCGGCGTTGCGCAGAGTGATGTCGCCGGCGCTGAACAGTTGCAGGTCAACCGCGCCCGTGGCGCTGACCAGGGCGATGCCGATATCGGCGCTGGCTACGATGGATTCGGCTTGCAGGCGCGGCAGGACGCCATTGGCGTCGGCTACGGCGCTCTGGACAATGCGGCCGCCCAGGGCTTCAAGGCGGATTTCGGCCCCCGCCGCCTGGGCGGTAAAGCCGCTGTTGACCAGGGTGATGTGGCCGCCGTGCAGGCCGGCGGAAAGTTCGATGTCACCGCTGCGGGCCAGCAGGCTGGCTTCGGCGTCGCCGGAAATGCCGCCGTTCTTGCTGACGCCGGCGCCGGCTTCGATGGAAATGGCGGCGGCGGAAATCAGACCGGAGAGTGCAACGTCGCGGTCTGCCGTGATGGTCACCGTGGCGGCGTTCTGGGTGGTGATTTCGCCGCCCAGGATCACGTCGATGCCGGCGCGCAACTGGATGCTCACACCGCCGGCGGCGCCGGCGTCGAGGATGCCGGTGTCATCGAGGATCAGGTCGGTGCCGGCGGAAAGATCCAGGGTCGAGGCCGTCAACATCGTGGTGACGGTATCCGCCCCGTGGGTGTTGCCCTTGAGTTCGAGTTCGCCGCGCGCCAGCAAGGTGATGCCGGCATCGGCCTTGAGGCGGCCGGAAAGACTGATGTCATCGCCGGCGTCGATGCGGATGGAGGCGCCGATCAGCGATTCGCCTGTCGCAGCACCACTGCCGAAGGTCAGGTCATCGACCACGGCGACGGTGCGCAGCACGGTTTGCGGCACGGTGACGGGCACGTCTTTCCAGACCGTGACCACCTTGTCCACCACCTGCATCACTTCCTTGATGCTGGTCTGGTAGACCGGACGATAGTCGTAGATGTCCTGATCCTGATACACCGTCTGGTAACGGTACTGGGCGCGCTGGTCGTAGATCTCGCGCCAGTCCGAAGTCCAGTTGTAGGTGTAGTTGGTATAGGTCTCGTACTTGTAGCCCCAGACCTTGATACTGGAGATCCAGTCGTTGTACCAGGCTCCTGATGCGCCCACGCCGAAGCCGTTGGTGTAGGAGCCGCCGCCGTAATTGATGTGCTCGTAGACGGTGTACTTGTAGGTATTGGAGTACCAGACGATACGGCTGACCTGATCGTTGCCGATGGCATCGTCCCCCACCCAGGGGTCATGGCTGGTGTAGGTCGTGGAACTGCCGCTGCCGTCGGAATGCTGTTGCAGGATGACTCGTCCATCGCCCGCACCCCAGCCTACGAGATGCGAGCCGCCGGAGTAGGCACTGACGCGGACGAAGCTCTGGGTGTCGGTCTGTAGCGCGGAGATATAGTCGTTATGGGCGTAGAGGGCGGCAGTCCAGCGACCGTCCTGATAGCCGGTCGCGGTGTCGCCGTCGGGGTTTTCCTGGGTGAGGCTGACCACCCCGTAGTTGTTGGTGTCGCTGCTCTGCCAGATCGGGGCTTGCCAGACCCAGGGCGTTTCATCGTTGTTGCCGAAGAAATTGTTTTCCACCACGTAGTCACGTTTGCCGGTGTTCGGCACATAGGTGACTTTCCAGCGCGCGTCGGAATCGTCGTAGTCGTCCCCATCGCTGGCTGCACCATTGAAGGTGTAGTGCGACTTGTCCTGGACATAACGAGCGGTCGCCGAATCCTTGTAGCGTCCAACCCATTCACCGACATCCACCGCACTCCAGGTTCCGTTGCTGTTGCCGTCACGCGTGGTGTCGCCGGAAAGGAACTGCGCCTCGCCCTGGCTCACCACCCGCAGGATGTCTTCCTGCGCGCCGCTGGGCATCAGGATGTATTTGTCGCGCCAGCCGTCCACATCCACGTAATAGACCTTGTCCGCCTTGCTGGCCCAGTCCGGCGTCCAGACATTGGTCGTGGTGTTGCCGTTGAGCGTTTTGTTCAGCCGGGCGTTGCTGTAGTCGAAGTCATACAGGCGCATATAGCCCAGTTGCGCCAGCACCTTTTCCTTCTGCGGGCCGGAAAGCTGTTGCCAGGTCGTCCCGGCGGCGGGAGTTCCGGTTGTGCCCCAGGTGATCGAGCCGTTGTAGTAATGCACCCCCTCGATGAAAGTCTCGCGGAACTTGGCGTTGCCGTCGGCGTTGGGCTTGTAGTAGCCGATCTGCGACAGGGTGGCATCCATGGTGGTGTACTGGCTGCCCACCTTGACCTTCTCGGTGCCCACCTGTTCGGTGATGCTGGTCGGCACCCAGGTGATTTCCGGCACGATCATCGGGCCGTCTTCCACCTGGATGAACTGCCCGGTAGGAACCTGGATGGTTTCTTCAACCGTGTTGTAGCTGGTCACCGTGACCGTGCGCGTGCCGGAAACGTTGACCGCTGCGTCCAGCGTCACGTCGCCGCCGGCTTGCAGGGTGATGGCGCCATCCGCTTTTAGGAAGCCCTGCTCGGTGATCTCGATGTCGCCGCTGCCGGATAGTTGGCTACGGCTGATGACGCCTTCCAGTTGCGCCCGCGTCCAGTTGAGGTTGACGCCGGCGTTGAGGTCGATGCGGTCGTTGGATTGCAGCAGACCCTGGATGAACAAGTCGCCGCCGGAGTTGAACAGAATGCGGCCGTCATTGTCCGCGCCCTTGTCCGGGATGCCGGCGCGGACGATGCCGTTGACGGTGATGGTGGGGGCCAGCAGGTGAACCAGGCCGTCCGCCCAGACCAGGGCGTCGCCGGTTACCGGGTCCATGTCGGCGGCCGCCGCTTCCATCAGGATGCTGCCGCGCGCCTGCATGAACACGCTGGAATCGACGCCGGTGGCGTAGATGTGGCTGCCGGCGCGGGCATGAATGTTGGCTGCCTTCATCTCCACCGCATCGCGGCCTTCGACATTGCGCAGCAGGTTGATATCGCCGGTGCCGGAGGTGATGAATATCCGGCTGGTCTGGGCCTCGCCCAGGGCGGCTCCGGGCAGCTTGGGATCGCTCTGGCCGATGACGCCGTCGATATGGATGCCGTCGGCGGCAAACAGGGTGATGCTGCCGCCCTCGGCGGTATCCAGCGTGCCGCCGGAGACATAGTTGCCTCCCGAAAGCACCATGGTGCTGACATAGATGCCGATGCGGGTGGGGTCGCTGCCGCCGGTCAGGCGCAACTGATCGTGGGCGGAAACAAGACCATCCACCAACACCTGGGAACGCGATTCGATGACGATGTCCGCGCCGATGTCGATGGCGCTGACCGCACCCTTGATCTGGATGTCACCGCCGGATTTGAGGCTGATCCCGGCATCCGCGCCGGGAACCTCGGCCCAGGCGCCGCCACCGGTGGCGTCCGCCTTGAGGGCGCTGGAAGCGGTCATGGCATAACCCAGGCCCAGGGCGTTGCTGCCTGCATCGATGCTGATCGAACCACTGCTCCAGACGTTGCCGCCGAAGTTGGCGTTGCCCAGGGTGACTTCGCGGCTGGTCTTGATTTCCACGCCGGCGCGCTGGCCGGACCAAGCGTCGCTATTGGCGTCAACGTCGTAATGGCGGCCGCCGTAGATACCGCCGGCGTTGGCCAGGCTGGCGGCGTTGATCACGATGCGGCTGTCGTCGGCGCTGCTGAACAACTTGGCGCTGTCGCCCAGGTTGACCTGACCGGCGGCTTTGATTTCCAGCAGGGCGGACGCTTGCAGAATGGCGCCGCCGCTGTTTCCCGCGACGTTGCCCAGGTTCACCGCGTCGGCCGCCTCCAGCTTCATGCGCTGTCCAGCGCCTTCCAGCAGGACCACGGCGTTGTAAATGTCGATGTCGTCCGCCGCCTTGGCCCAAAGGGAGCCGGCAAGGAACAGGTTGGCGTCATGGATGACCAGATCGGAAGCGGACTGGATGCTGATTTCCCAGTCAAAGGCGGCGGGACTGGCGTTGTAGCTCTTGATCACACCGGCCAGATCCACGGATTTTCCGTAGAGCTTCATGCTGGTTCCGGTCTCCAACCAGCCGGAGGTTTCGGAAACCGTCAGGGAACCGTTGAGCGAGCCGATTTCCAGCAAGCCCAGGCTGCTGTCCGCCTCGGCCACGCCATCGCCGTCCACGTCCACCTTGCCGATGGAACTGTCGATCACCACGTCGTTGAGGCCGGTCAGCACGATGCGGCCGCCGGCATCCAGCGTGACGAACTGGCTGCTGCCGTAGGTCTTGATGCTGACCTCGCCGTTGGTGACCACCGTGCCGGCGGTAATCAGAATGTCGCGCTGGGCGATCAGATCGCCCTTGAGTTCCAGGGTGTCGCGGGCATCGATGATGATGGAAGCGTAACGGCCGCGCGCCACCAGATTGCCTTCCAGCAGGGCATGGCCGGCGGGGTTCAGCACCATGCCGCCATCCAGGGTTTCCAGTTGCCCGGTGGCTTTCAGGTTGACGTTCTGATTGCCCGCCGCGTCGTTGCCGGCATAAAGGTTGATGCCGGAATAGCCGCGTATCCAGCCGGCGATGGTGATCTCGCCGCCGGGGGCGTCGGCTTTGCCGATATTGACGATGGAACCGCGTTCCGGCGCGTCGATGGCATAACCGCGTCCGGACTGCGCCGGGCCGGCGGCCAGTTGGCTGAAGCCCAGGCGCTCGGCATGGCCGCCGGCGACGGCTTCCAGGGTGATGTCATAGTGGCCGCGCAGCATCAGGTGGCCGTCGTCCAGGCCCACTTCGATCTGGTTGACGTTGAGTTGCACGGTGGCGCCCACGGCGGGTGCGCCGTGGCTGAGATGGCCGGGCGAGGCGATGACCACGAAGTCGGCCGCATGGATGGCCGCCTGCAAATAGTCCTTGAGGAAGCCCAAGCCATTGTTGCCGACGGTAGCGGCGGCGGCCAGGGTGACATCCGCCCGCACGGTATGCGTGCCCAGGTTGACGGTGAGCCGGAAGGTCACGTCGCCGGACAGGTGGCCGTCGGCGAACTCGGCGAAGTCGGCGGCGAGGATTTCTTCGGTCCAGGCCGGGGCCAGCACCGAAAGATCGCCGGAGGCGGACAGGGTGATCGTGCTGTATTCCTGCCAGGTTTCCAGATGCACGTTGCCGCCGATGACGATGCCCTCGTCGGCCCACGGATTGGCCGGCGTGGGCGTACCCATACCCCGACCGCCACGCACGTCGATGGTCTTGCCGGCGTAGAGGTCGCGGCCCAGGCGAATCTGCTGGTCGGCGCGGATGACGATGCTGGAATCGCCATCGAAGGTGCGTAGCGTGCTGCCGAGATAGCTGCCGGTGGAGTCGTAATGGTCGAGCACTTCGCCGCCGGCGACCAGTTGGCCGTTGATTTCGGCGTCCTGGGCGGCCAGGATCGTGATCGAGCCATCCGGGTTGCTGGTGGCGATGCGGGCGCCGCCGGGCATCTTGACGCCGATGCCGTCACTGTTGGCGCCGCCGATCAAGGTGATGCTCTGGCTGGCGCGCAGCGTGCCGCCGATTTCCACGTCGTCGCCGTCCTCGGACACGGTCATGCCGCCGAGGTAGAGCTGGCCGGCGGATTCCAGGTGAATCACGGATTTTTCCAGCGACCAGGTGATGATCTCGGAGAGCAGCCGGCCCTGGCTGTCAAAGGTCTGATCCATGCGGCCGCCGGAGAGGATGACCCCGGCGATGCTGACATTGCCCACGGCGTTGATTTCCACCCGGCCGCCGCTGTCGTTGCTGGTAATGCCGGCGGCGGTGAGGCCGGCCGCCGTACCCAGGATGACGGCATAACCGCCATCGTCCGCCCCGACCGGGGCAGTGGTGCTCAGGCTGACCGACTTGGCCGCCATCAGCACGGTATCGACCAGTATCTGCTCGCCGGCGATGACGCTGACGTCGGAATCCGGGCCTTGCCAGGTGACGCCGGTCGCGCCGATCAAACCGCCTGCCACCACGCGGCCATAGATTTCCACATCGCGACCGCCGGCCAGATGAATGTCGCTGCCGGCGCCGGTGGTGTTCAAGGTGGCGGCGGCGTGGACATAGAGGGATAGACCATCGGCGTTGGCGCCGTCGAGATTGGCGCCATCGAGGGCGACGCCGCCCAGCAGCGAAAGATTGCCGCTGACGTTGGCTTCACCTTCCCAGTAGACCCAGCGGTCGGACTGGATCACCAGGTCGGAGCCGGCGCCCAGCAGGTTGATGTTGCCGCGGATGATGGCGTCCTTCTCCCCGCTGACGATGAAGTCGGCGTTGTCCTGCAAGGTGGTGATGGTGCCGGTGAGCAGGAAGCCGTAGCCGCGCTGCCCCAGCAGCATGTGCGGCGCCTGGATCTGGACTTCGTTGACGATGCCGTCGTTTTCGGCGTCGTAGGCGTAGACCTGATAGCGGTTCGTGCCGTCGTCGAGAATCCAGCGCTTGACCTCCTCGGTGGACTCGGCGGCAAGGCCAAGATCGGCATTGCGGTAGTCGAGCCCCTCGGTGAAACGGGTGCGGATGCTGTCGTCGCCGGCGCCGGCCTTGTAGTAGATGACGCCGGTGTAACGGCCGAATCCGGTCTGATCCAGCACTCGCAGTTGCTGCGTTGCGCTGTAGGCGGCATCGGGATGGCCAGGATCGGAGAATGGCATGCCGTAATCGGGAATGGCCACATCGCTCCAGGCGATCTGATCGTTCTGGTAATCGCCCCCCGCTTTGAACGTCAGCTTGAATTGCTCGCCCGGCGCAGCTTCCGCGTCGAAATAGACCACGCCGTCCCAGCGCGCGTAGCCCAGCACTTGCAGCACCCGCTCCTGCTGTTGCAGGGTGAGATCGGCAAACACAGCATCGTCCGCCGGCGGCGGCACATCGCCCCACTCGATACTGCTGTTGTAGTAGTCGCCGCCATCGCCCTGGACCGGAATGGCCAGCACCTGCTTATCGCTGGACGCATCCGGGTTGTGGAAGACCTGGCGACCATAGATTTCGTAACCCAGGGTTTCCAGAACCACGGCGCGCTGCGCCAGGGTCAACGCCTCGAAGCTGGCGTCAGCCGCCGGCGGCCGCACGCCGCCCCAGTTGATGGCGTCCACATCGAAGTCGGCGCCTGCGCCGAAGCGGGTGACCAGTTGCTGTCCGGCGGGCGCGTCGGCTTTATGCCAGACGCCGCTATCGAACACTTCAAAGCCCAGGGCGCGCGCCACGACCGTTTTCTGCGCGGCCGTCAGGCTGGAGAAGGCGGCATCGGCTGCCGGCGCCCCTGCATTGCCCCAGTAAATATCCGCGTTGTTGTAATCCGCCACCGGGCCTTGCTCGAAGCTGGTGACCAGCTTCTTGCCCACCGGGGCGTTGTAGTTGAAGAAGTTCTTCGGCCCCGTGCCGCTGTCCATGTACTGGACGACGATGGCCTTCTGTTCAGCGGAAAGTTCACTGTAGCCGATGTCGCTGCCAGGACGGACCACGCCGCCGGGGTTGGCGATTTCATCCCACCAGAAATCAGCGGGCATGCCGGCGTAGTCGAACAGGTAACCCAGATGGTCGGCCACCGTCAGTTTCTGGGCGCCGGAGAGGCTATCGAAACCGGCGTCGGCGGCGGGCGCGGCAATCCCGGCCCAGTCCAACAGCGCGTTGCTGTAGTCGTAATCCGGGCCTTGCAGGAAGTCGCTGGCGAAGCCCCGCGTCGCGCTGTAATAGGCCGGCCCGGCATGGAAGGTATAGCCGGCGTTGCTGGCGACCGAGGCGCCCTCGCTCAGCGTTTCGCGGAAGACGCCGGTGAGCGGGTTGTAGTAGCCGCCATCTTCGTAGACCGTATAGCCCAGGGCTGCGGCCACCTGGGCTTTCTGCTCATCGCTCAAATTGTCGAACGGCAGATAGGGAACATCCGGCGTGATCGCCGTGACGGCGGCCACCCCCAGGTCGAGATCGGCGGCAGTCAGCAGGGCGCGCAATTCGGCGCTGATCTGGCCATTGCCCAGCGCCGTCAGGATGGCGTTCTTGGCAACAGCATCGCTGGTGCGGGTCAGGGTCTTGCCGGGCAGGGTGTCAAAATACTCGGCGAAATCGTTGTAAGTGTCCCCGGCTTCCATTTCGAGGTCGCCGGCGGCGGTAACCGCGCCGGAAATCTTCAGTTCGCCGGCGGTGATGATCGACAGGCTGGCGTTCTCACCGGTGACCACCGGGATCGGGGTGCTGCCGACATAGTCGAAACGGGCGCCGGAAGTGACGGCGCTGCCGGAATCCAGATGCAGCCAGGTGGTGGATTCCAGTTCAATGCGGGCGTTGTCGTCACGGGCGGAAACCACCGCGCCTTGTTGCAGGGTGAGACCTGTGCCGGAGACCACGCGCAGGCTGCTGTCGTCGCCCAGAGCGGAAATCGAGGCGGCGGAGAGCATGCTGCCGCTGGTCTGGATGTCGATGCGGCTGCCGGGGTTGAGACTCTGGATCAGCGCACCCAGGTCGCCCGTGATGCTGTTGACGTGGTCATAGCCGATCACCGGATTGATCCCGGTGCTGCCCAGCACATTGATTACGACGCTGTTATCGCCCTTGAGCCAGCCGGAGAGGACCAACTGTTCGGTCAGGACGATGGAAAGATCGCGTGCGCTGATGCCGGAATCCGGGATGCCCATGGGGTCGTGGACATTCATCCGGTTGACTTGCAGGGTGCGGGCGAAGAGTTCCACACGCTCGCTGGATTCCATGCCACCCACCACATTGACGGCACCGGCCAGCAGCAGCAGCGGGTCAGTGAATCTGGCGGAGAAGGTGTGCAATTCCGTGGTGACATCGCGGGCCTCGCCGATAACCATGCGGGCGCCGGCATGGCCGATGGTCAACTGGCTGAACCCGTCCTTAAGCGCGGACAGATCGCGCATCCCGAATTCCAGGAACCCGGTCGCCGGTTCCGGCGAGTAGTCGTTGCCGTACATGGACTGGCCGGCGCCGCCGATGCGATAGCCCTGCTCCGTCGCCTGGGTCTTCAGGGTGAATTGGCCGGTGCCGCTGACCTGGCTGTCGCCGGACTTGAAATCGACGTCGTCGGCGACGATGCGGATGTTGCCGCCTCCGGAAACCGTGGTCAGAACGCCGGATACGAGGATGAGCGTGGCTTCGCGTCCGGACAGATCGACATCGATCATGCCCGTGGGGGTGTACAGGCCACCGTGGGTCCAACCGTCGCGGAGGATGTTCAGGCTGTCCGCCTCGCGCACCACGATATCGTCGTAGTCCGGGCCGGAACCGCCCTGGATCACCACGGAGAGGTCCTGCAGGACGGTGTTGAAGGTGCCCCGAATGCCCTGCGCCTGAATGCTCACCATGCCGGTGGGCGCATGGAAATAGGCATCGCGGATATCGACCAGGCCACTGGCATTGAGCACGAAGTCAGTTGCGCCCCAGGTCGCGCCGGCTGCGCTGGACAGATGCGTATCGGCAGCGGTGTCGGTGACCTCGAAACGGTCGAGGCTGTCGTCGAAGCGCACCCGGATACCGCCGTCGTCTTTCGCGTAGCTGAATTCGCGGTTGTTCAGATGCAGGGTATCCGTGCTGTTGATCGTGCCCAGCACCAGACGGTCGTTGCCGCCGCCGGCGATCAGGCGCAGGTCGCCCTGTGGCGAGACATAGATCAGGTCGTCGCCGGCCCCGGTGTTGACGATGGCCTCGCCACCGGCCAGGTTGAGCACGACAGTGTCGTTGCCGCCGCCGGTGATGAGCTGGATCTCGCCGCCGTTGACCGTGACGTTGTCGTCACCTTCGCCGGTATCGACGATGGTGTTGGCGTTGCTGAGGATCAGGCGGTCATTGCCGTCCCCGGTCTTGATCGTGGCGGTTGCGTTTTGCAGGGTGATGAGGTCGTCGCCGGCACCGGTATCGAGCGTGACTTCGCCGCCGCTGATGAGGATGTTGTCGTTGCCGCTGCCGCTATTGATGGTGGCCAGGCCGCCGAGCATCTCGATGAAGTCGTTGCCGCCACCACTATCCACGGTATTGATGCCGGAACGCAGGTAGATGATGTCGTTGCCGTCACCGCTGTAGATTTCGTTGGTGCCCGAACCCATGTCGATGATGTCGCTGCCGTCATTGCCGACGAAGCGGTCGTTGCCTTCCTCGCCGAGGAAGCGGATGCCGCTGACGCTGCCGCCGAGGAAGCTGTCGTTGCCGGCGCCGCCCTTGATCACGCTACTGGAAGCACCACCGAGGATGGTGAAGTTGTCATTGCCGGCGCCGCCCTCGAAATCGAGTTCTGCGGTGACGCCCTTGCCGACGTAGATGTCGTCGTTGCCGGAACCGCCACGCGCGACGATCTTGCGCACGCCGCTATGGGTGGCGTTCACTCCAAGCGAAGTGACGGTGATGCTGCCATTGGCGTTCTGGGTGATGGCCGCAGTCTCGTTGGTAATCTTGTCGTAGATGTCGCCACTGCCATAGCGGCCGCTGGCATCGCCCATGTTCAGGTAGAGGGTGTCGCCGACCTGATGCGTGATGACCGGCGGCGCGCCCCAGCGCCACATGTAATCGCCGGACACACTGACCCCCATGACCGTGACCTTGGCCTTGAGATAGGCGGAGGCTGCGGTGATTTCCACCGAACCACGGAAGCCGGCCAGAGTGATGTCGATGTCGAACAGGCCCATGTCGATCTCGAAATCGAGCGAGCCGTAGACACTGGCGGCGAAGCGGGTGTTGCTCAGGGTCAGCGACATGCCGGCTTCCAGGTGCAACGGGCCGAGATAGATGTTGAGGCCGACCGAGCCGGTGATCTCGAAGTCGCCGTCGGACTGGATGTAACCGCTGACGTTGATCTGGATGAAGCCGAAGAAATCCAGGGTGGCGCGGTCGACACGCAGCTCGAACACGCCGTCGATCAGGCTCATGCTGCCGGCGAAGGACATCTCGAAGGCGAGCAGATTCATCTCGCCTTCCAGGCCCAGATAGAACAGGGTGCCGCCGGCCACGCCCGCATGGGCCTGGCTGCCGGTGTTGATCTGCAACAGGCCGCCGGCTTTGATGCCGATGACGTCGATGCCCAGCGAGACATTCACCCCCACACTCATGGCGAATACCGGGGTATCGCCTTCCATGACGAAGGCAGCGGCCAGCGCCACGTCAAGGCTGCCGAAGTCGCCCAGTTCCAGCATCAGATTGCCGGAGGCTTCAAGACCGGTCTCGTCGATCTGGATGTTCAGCCCGCCGGACATGTGGATGAAGGACGCCACCTCGATGCTGGCGTTGCCGGCGATGCGCAGGAAATGCGGGTTGAGCACGACATTGACGAAGGGATCGCCGACGCCGCTGGTGTTCAGGGCACGCACCGTCTGGTTCGAACCGGTGGTGTTGATCTGCAACAGGAAGTGGCCGGTCACCTCGAACAGGGGTGAGCTGATCAGGGCCGCATTGGGGCCGCCGCCGGCGAGTTCCAGGCTGCCATAGATGCCGCCGGCGACGATGCCGAGCGTACCTGTGGCGTTGAGCGGCTCCAGGATGGGCAGGTCGAGCTGGGCGGAGACGCCCATCTCGAAGCCGGATTCGGAGACGATGACGCTGAAGTCGCCCTTCAACAACAGCGCGTCGTCGAGCAACGACAGATAGCCGTTGCCTTCCAGTTGCACATACATGCCCTCCCAATTCGGTTTGCCGGTGGGCGTGGCGGAAATGACGTATTCGTCGAAGTCCACCAGGTCGCGGAAGGCCTCGGGCACGACGTAGACGATCTCCTCCTCGAAGGTGTTCATGGTCAGGCCGAGATGCGCCCGCAGTTCGGCGAAATCGCCGAGGTCGAAGCCGGCGTCCAGGTCCATGCGCAGCGCGACGCCGGCGCGGATCACCAACAGGCCGGTGGCGTGCGACTGGAGCATGAAATCGCCGTAGCCGATTTTGGCTTCGACGTCGGCAAATATCTGGATGCCCTCGGATTCGCTGGCGCGCAGGTCGAGCACGCCTTCCAGCACCACCACGTCGAAGATGTTGAGTTCCGCTTCGCCGTAGATGCGCAGCAGTTGCTCGTCATACATCAGGACGATGGGTTCGTTGGGGTTGCCGGTGGCAATGGCATAACCGGGCATCACCTGATCGTCCGTGGTGATCAGCGGGTTGTTGGGCTTGATCCAGGTGCTGCGCGAGAAGTCGATGGTGGCGAAGCTGAATTCCGGAATCAGACCTTCCACGGTGAAGGAAATGGCGCCGGTGACGACGTCCGCTTCGAAGCCGGTATTGATGCTGGCGCGCACACCGGTATTGAGGTCCAGGCGCAGATCTTCCGCACGCAGCACCAAGCCTTCGGGCACGCCCACCAGGCCGATGTAATCCACTTTCGCCTGCACGGCGGCATACATGCCGATGTCCAGGCCTTCCGAGTCGATCACCAGTTCCTTGGCAATCAGGATGCCCAGATCCAGGTCGCGGATGGCCAGACCGATGGCGTTGGGATTCACCTCGTCGCGCTCGTCGATATAGTCGTCGCCGTTGCTGTCCCAGAAATAGCCGCGCGGCACACCGTTTTCGAACGAGGGGATGCCGATGAAACCATTGGCGTCATTGATGCCCAGCGCCAGGGAAGTGATGGTGGTGCGCTCGCCGTTGTTCAGATAAACCTGCTCGCTGCCCTTCTTGGTCAGGGCCATGGAACCGGACAATTGCAGGAAGCCCGCCAGGTTGACCTCGGCGTAGCCGATCTTGGCCTGGATGATTTCCGTATCGAAATCCAGGAACACGCCGTTGTTGCCGCCGGCCGGCAGCATGAAGCCGGCGGTGTCGATGACGCCGTTGCTGTTCTTGTCCTCGCTTTCCTGCAACAGGCCGTCGCCGTTGAGGTCTTCGCCGGTATCCAGCACGCCGTTGCGGTTGAGGTCTTCGCCCAGGTCAAGGATACCGTTGCCGTTCACATCCTCGGTGTAGTCCTTCCACTCCGGGCTTTCCTTGAAGTTGATGGAAGGCGGCCCGAACAATTGCAGGGCCACGTTGAGCACTGCGGTGACTGCGGCCTCGCCGACATACCAGAACATGGTGTTGATGTTCACTTCGATGTCTTTCATCTCGGCCGAGAGGATGTTCTCATTGACGCCCACCAACTCGGCACTGCCCACGTAAGCCTTGGCGGAAATGAACTTCGGGGTGTAGGTAGCGCTGTTGGGGATCAGGTCGAGCAGCGTCGACTGCATCACGGCGACGCCGAAATCCACGTTGTCGATAACCAGGCCGATGGCGCCTTCATTGATCTTGTCCGGCAGGCCATCGGGAATCGGCAGACCGGTCAGTTCGTCGATCTCGCCGATCAGATCATCGCCGTAGCGATAGGGGCCGCCGACGCCGACGAAGCCGGTCAGGTTGGCCCCGCCGATGGTGATGGCTTCCATCTGCAACGGGAACGGATTCAGGGTGAAGTCGAGATTCGGGTTGGCCACCGCGCCCAGCGCGGCGCTGACCTGATCGACGATGGGGCCCAAGCCGCCCAGGTCGAGGGCGGCGTTATAGACATCGCCCATGCGGAACGACAACGAGCCTTGCAGGTGCAGGAACTCGGAAATCTGGATGATGGCCTTGCCCACATCCACGTTGACCAGATCATTGCCTTCCAGGGTCATGTACACCGGCTCACCGCCGGTATCGATCTTGAGGCCGGCGGGCACGGCGGGGTTGCCGTTGCTGGCGGGCTGTTCCGGGAAGGAAGCCTTGTAATCCGCGGTGGCGCGCATCACGCCGCCGAACAACTGGCCGCCCTGCTGGATTTGCAGGGTCACGTCGCTGGCACGCATGGTCAGCACGTCGCCCAGGCCGTAGAGGCCGACCTGATCCAGGTGTCCATCGATGGAATAAAAATACTCGGTCTGGATGGGCTGGCCGAACAGCGTCAGATTGGCCTTCATGATGGCGATGCCCAGGTCCAGGTTTTCCAGTCCGAAGCCGATCACATCCTGATCGTCGAAAGGCCGCTTGAGGTCGATATCCTTGCCCAGGCCGATGAAACCGGAGACGTTGGACGCGCCGAGGGTCACCCCCTGAAAGCCGACGCCACCCAGGCGCGACCAGTCGGGCGAAACCTGGAATTCGGTCTCGATCAGTTCGAACAGGCTGTCCACCAGCTTGCCGGCGTCGCTCAAGTCCAGGCCCGGGATATTTCTGGGCAGGCCCAGCAGTTCCAGGATGTCTTCCACCGGAATCTGGCCGACCAGGTTGCGAATCAGGCTCTTGGCGGTTTCCACATCCCCCGGAATACCGGTGTACATGCTGCCGACGAAGGACTGGCCGATGTTCAGACTGAAATCGCCCTGGAAGTGCACGTAATCGCCCAGGTGCAATTCCATGTCCGGCATCTTCAGGCTGCCGTTCAACATCAGGCCGATGTTCGGGTCGTAGCCGACGGCGATGTTGAGATCCTTGACGAACTCGATGGCACTCTGGAGCCACTCCGGCGCCTCGGAGAAATCGGGTAGCAGGTCGCCCAAGGCAGACAGATTCAGGCTGGGGAACAGGCTGCCGGTATCCGGCAGTTCCAGGTAGAGATCGAGCACGCCGGTGTCGATTTCGAACAGGTCGAAGATGCCGATGCGCGCGCCCATGCCGACATGCAAGTGCATGGAATCGGCGTCGAACACATATTCGCGTCCACCGGAGCCCAGCGGCACGGTGAGTCCACCACCTTCCATCCGGCTGAAGTCGATGTAGCCCACCGGAACGGGGTAATTCCCCACCTTGGCCAGACCGACGTTGAAGCCGAGCTGGATGTCATAGGCTTCCAGGGTGACGAAGGGGTCGGTACCCACCAGGCCGGCGGTCTCCGCCGACGCTTCGACACTGAAGAAATAGATGGGTGGCCCGGAACGGCCAGGAATGACCGTGGGCTGCACCATGGTGATGGCCAGGTCCAGGTTGTTGATGGCCAGGCCGATGGCGTCGTCGTTGGGCGGATCATCGGCGTCGATGTCGCCGTCGCCGTCCACGTCCGAGCGGTAGGGCCCGTTGATGCCGGCAAAACCGTAGACATCCTGGGCGACGATGACCAGCGCCTCACCCGGCAGGGTGACATCGATGAGGCCGGGAATCACATAGGTGACGGCCGGCAGGCTGCGCTTCTGGAACGCCACCGCGCCTTGCAGGGAAAGGATGCCGGCGATGTTGGCGGTGAACTGCCCCACCGAGGCTTCGATGATCGCGCTCTCGTAATTGAGGTAGACCGGCTCGCCGCCGGTTTCCACGCCGTAGCCGGCCCAGGCATTGCCGTTGCCGTCCACCGAGAGGTCAGCGACGAACCCTTGCTGGTTGCTCTGGTTGATGCCCACCCGTACATCTTCAAGGGAGAGGTTGAAGAAGTCCTCGAAACCGACGAAACCGACTCCGGCGGCCTCCGCCTTGAGCGCGACGAAGCGGGTCTTGGAAGTGATGGCGGCGGACAGCGGATTGCCGATGACATCCTGAGTGGCGCCGCTGAACACGCTCATGCCGAAGTCGAAATCACTGACCTTGAAGCCGATGGCATCTTCCGCCAGATCATTGGTATCGATCTTGCCGTCGCCGTTGAGGTCGGAGGTGGGGCCGCCGACACCGACGAAGGCATGGACGTCGTTGGCGCCGAATTCGATGCTGTTGAACTTGACCCGGTTGATCTCCAGGTTGAGCGGCCCGCGCACCGTCAATTCCACCGCGCCCCCCATGCGGAAGGCGAAGTCGCCGGAGAGGTGGACGAACTCGGACACCATCAACAGGGCGTTATGCAGCTTGGCCTCGATGAAGGCGCCCTCGGCATAGTCGATCAGTACCGGATCGGCGCCGGTCGGCACTTGCAGGCCGCCAGTGGACGCGAAGCTCTTCTGGAAATCCACCACCGGCCGCAGGCCGGCGCTGCCCACCCAACCGCCGCTCCAGTTGGCGCGAATCTCGATATCCTGACCGAGGATTTCAAAAATGCCCTCGCCGCCGGCCACCAGGAATTCCTCGGCGCTGGCGGAAATCGCCGTCATCGTCGGCAGCTTCAGGTTCTTGTTGGTGGCCTTCATGATGGCCAGGCCCACATCCACGTCGCTGATCACCAGGCCGAAGATGTCGTCCTGCTCGGAGACCGGGGTGGCGGAGTCGAAGTCGGGATGGCCATAGCCGACAAAAACGTTGACATCCTTCATGCCGAAGGTAATGGCCTCCACTTCGACGTTGGAAACCTCGGACCAGTCGGCGGAAACATCCGCCCCGGCGGCGGTGAGCTGGGCGAAGGTGGCGGCCCATTGTGGATCGCCGAAGCTGACGCCGGTATCGATGGTGACGCGGTGACGCGCACCCTTCTCGAAAGCAAAGGCGCCGGAGATATGGATGAAACCTTCCACCGCGAGCACGGCATGGGAGACGGACACGCCCAGTTTGCCGTTGTCGAAGGCCAGGGCGACTGGATCGCCGCCGGTGGCAACGATCAGACCGCCGGCGCCGTAGGTGGAAACGAAGTCCACGTAGGGCCGTACAGCGGTATTCGCCCATGCCTTGCCCTGGTTGGCTTCCACATGAATGCCGGTGGCTTCCAGGGTCAGGTAGGGGACGCCGATGAAGGCCAGTTGGTCGGCGCCGGCGGAGATCGCCCAGAGGGTGCCGATCTTCTTGCTCGGGTCCTTGTACAGGGCAAGACCCAGGTCCAGATCCTCCAGCACCAGGCCGACCGCGTCGGGGTCGCGCTCACCGACCTCGTCGATTTCACCATCGCCATCGTTGTCCTCGCCATCGCTCTCGGCGAAATAGGGACCGGCGCCGACGAACAGGTTCACATCCGAAAGGCCCAGGATGTAGCTGTTCATCGCATAGCTGTTGATGCGCGAGTGATCCATGGCGCTGACGTTGCCGCTGGCGACCAGGCTGGCGAGACTGGAACTGGACTGAGCCGTGGGCGCGACGCCGAAGCCGGTGCGAAGGTCCACCGCCACACCGGAGCCCATTTCCAGGCCAAAGCCGCCTTCGAGAAAGAAAAAGTCGTCGATCTTGAGCAGGGCGTGGCCCACTTCGACGCCGAACATGGAACGGTTGAAGTCGATGCGCACGGGCGCGCCGCCGGTACCAATCTCATAGCCCCCGCCATCCGCCACGGCGCCGAAACTGGAGCGGAAATCAATGTAGGGCTTGATCTCCAGGCCGCGCCAGTCGCCGCCCCTGTTCATCTGGACGGTGAGGTCGGAGACATCCAGTTGCAGAAAGCCCCAGTCGATATCAACCAGCGACCCCGGCAGGGTCGCCTTCAGGGTGTACATGTTGGGAATGACCCGCTTCGGGTCTACCGCCTTGGTGGAACTCAGGATGGAGAAGCCGACGTCGATATCCAGCAACTGGAAAAAGGGATCATCGACATCGCCGATGGTGATGTTCACATCGGAAGCGCCGATGTTGATGGCGTCCATCGGCAAATCGGTAAAGCGGCTGTTGTCCGCAGAGAGGTAGCCGTCGGCCTTGAATGCCTGGAGGTCGGCGGCCAGGCCGGCAGACGGGCCGGTCAGCATGGATGGCAGGCCGGTCACCACATCCATCCGCAATCCCGAGGCTTTCTCGAAGGCGAAGTTGCCCTCGATGCGGAAGAAGTCGCCGATGTTGAGCAGGGTGTCGGACAGGCTCACGCCGATCATGCTGCGCGTGTAGGCGAACTGCATGGGTGTGCCGGCGACGGTGGGCACGGCAAGGCCATCGGCGCCGAAGCTGGAGACGAAATCGACATAGGGATTGCCCAGCTTGCCGCCGCGCCAGGCGCCGCCCAGGTTGGCGTCCACCGAGAGATGGCCGATCTCGAACTGGAAGAAACCCCAATCCAGGGACAGCGGGCTGTCCCAGTCCACCTGGATGGCGAACATCTTGGGAATGACCGAGTCCGGGTCCGCCAGCAGGGTGGAATCCAGCATCACCAGGCCGAAGTCGATGTTGTCCAGGGTGATGCCGAAGGCGTCGGGATTGGTCGACTCATCGGCGTCGAACAGGCCGTTGCCGTTCGCATCGATGAAATAAGGACCGAGGCCGACGAAGATGTCGATGTCGCTGGCGGAGAGCATCAGCGTATCAACCGCCAGGTTTTCGATGCGGGAATGGTCGGCGGAAAGGCCGTCGATCTTGCCCAGGCCGGTGCGCAGGCCGGCATCCATGTCCAGCGGATAGGTGGCGGGCAAACCCGTCAGGACATCCACCTCGCGACCTGAGGATTTCTCGAAATAAAGTCCGCCGCTGACGTAGATGTAATCGGAGATCGCCAGCGTGGCGCGGCCGATGGCCACCGCGAGCAAGGTGCCGCGATCCCCCGTCATGTCGAGATCGATGCTGGCGCCATTGGGGCCGGTCGAAACCGTCATCGGGGTGCTGAAGTCCACCACCGGCAAGGTGGTCGCCCCGACCTTGCCGGCCTGGTTGATCTCGATGGTTATGTCCTGGGCGACCAGGGTGATTGCATCGATACCGACGAAGGCCACTGAATCGGCGCCCGCCTTCAACGCGGTCCATTTCTGCGCCGGCGCGGCCTGGTTGCTCATCAGGGCCAGCGCAAATTCGACGCCTTCCAGCTTCAGGCCGAGTTCGTCGGCGGTGCCGGCATTGACGCCGGCGAAGGCATCGACGCCGGAGGCGCCTATGGTCAGCAAATTGACGTCCACTTCCGTGCCGTCGGCCAGTACTACATGGTCGCTGCCCTTCTCGATGGCGAAGCCGCCGGAGACCTGCACAAATTCGAACAAGTCGATGTCGAGTTCGCCGCGCACCTGCAACAGCTCGCCGCGCGCGCCGTCCATGTCCAGTTCCAGGCTGCTGCCAGGGCCGGTGGCCACCCCCAGGGGCGCGGCGGCAAAATCCACCACGCTGCCATCGGCGGCGGCCTGGTTGATGTTCACTTCCAGGTTCAGGGCGGAGAGTGTCAGGCCATCGACACCAACGAAGGCGACTTCCCCGGCGCCCGCCTGCAAGGCCGTCCAGTTACGGCCGGCACTGCCGGCGGCCACCCGCTCACGCATCAGGGCCAGGGCGAAAACCCCACCGGTCAGCTTCAAACCAAGCTCATCGTCCGTGCCGCCGTTGATGCCGGCGAACATGTCCACGTCGCTGGCGCCGATGCTCAGCAGGTCAACGGTAAGCTCCGTCGCCGCCGCATTGTTCAGCGTGACGCTGGTACTGGATTTCTCGAAGGCAAAACCACCTTCCACCCGGAAGAAACCGAACAAATCGAGGCTGAGATTGCCGCTGGCGCGAATCAAGGCACCGGCACTGCCCTCCATGTCCAGGAGCAGACTGTCCACCGGGCCGGTGGCCACGGCCAGCGGTTCGGCGGCCCAGTCGATCAGGCTGCCATCGGCGGCGGCCTGGTTGATTTCCACGGTGATGGTATCGGCCTCGACAGTCACGCCGTTGATGCCGATGAACGCCACCTGCCCGGCCTCCGCTTTCAGTGAGGTCCAGGAACGGGTGGGGTCGAGCTTGTCCTTGGTCAAGGCCAGGGCGAAGTCGACGTCCTGCAAATCCAGGCCGATGGCATCGGTGGAACCACCGCCGACACCGGCAAAAAGGCTGATATTGGAGGCACCGATGGTCAACAGATCGGCGCTGAAGGTCGCGCCGCTGGACAGGGTGATGACCTGGCTGCTCTTCTGGATGGCGAAGCCGCCTTGCACCTGCACGAAGCCGAGGATGTCCATGGTCAGGTTGCCGCTGGCTTGCAGCAATTCGCCTTTGGCGCCGTCCATGTTGAAAGTGAGGCTGGTGGCGGGGCCGGTGGCCACTGCCAACGGCGCGGCCAGGAAGTTCACCACCGTGCCGTCGAGCGCGGCCTGGTTGATGGTCACTTCCAAGCTGTCGGCACTGACGGTGAGGCCGTCGACGCCAACAAAAGAGACCTCATCGGCGCCGGCTTGCAACGCGGTCCAACTGCGGCCGATGGCGCCCGCCACGGTTTTCTCGCGCATCAAGGCGAGGGCGAATTCGCCACCCGTGAGTTTCAGGCCGAGTTCATCCGCCGTGCCGCCGTTGAGGCCGGCAAAGGCGTCGACATTGCTGGCGCCGACGCTGAGCAGGTCGACATTGAGTTCCGTCGCGGCGGCATCGTTGAGGGTGATGTCGGCGCTGCGTTTCTCGAAGGCGAAGCCGCCTTCAACCTGGAAGAAGCCGAATACGTCGAACGTGAGATTACCGCTGGCGCGGATCAGCGCGCCTTCGCCGCCATCCATGTCCAGGACCATGCTGTCCACCGGGCCGGTGGCCACCGTCAGCGGTGCGGCGGCCCAATCGACCAGGCTGCCGTCAACGGCGGCCTGGTTGATTTCAACCGTGATGCTATCGGCCTCGATGGTGATCCCGTCGATCCCGATGAACGTGACTTGGGCCGCTTCCGCCTTGAGCGCGGTCCAGGAGCGCGTCGGCAATGCCTTGTCCTTGGCCAGGGCCAGGGCAAAGTTGACGTCTTGCAGTTGCAGGCCCACTGCATCGGCGCTGCCGCCACCAATCCCGGCGAAAGCGTCGACGCCGCTGGCGCCGATGGTCAGCAGATCGGCACTGAGGCTGGCGCCGTCATCGAGGGTGAGGATTTCCGTGCTCTTCTCGATGGAAAAGCCGCCTTGCACACGCACAAAACCGAAGATATCCAGGGTCAGGTTGCCGCTGGCTTGCAGCAGCTCGCCACGGGCGCCGTCCATGTCGAAGGTGAAGGTGCTGGACGGACCGGTGGCGATGGTTAGCTCAGTGACGCTGTAGTCGACCACCAACGTCTGAGCCGGTGTTGCGGCCTGAGTATGGTTGAAGCCGACCGAGAGGGTTTCCAGGTTGGCACTGCCGACAGCGGCATCCGCGCTGACTTGCAGCGCGGCAATATCGACACCGGCCAGCGTACCGCCAAAGCGGATATCCAGCGCCTTGCCGGTCCAGGCCGTGGCCTGAATCTCGGCGCCGGCGAGGGTGAAGGCGGCGTCGAGCGCGGCCTGTACTTCGGCCTGGCTGGCGCTCAGTTGAATCGCCGCCGTGGTGTAGTCCTGGCCGCCATGGCTCAGCGTCAGGGTGAAGCTGCCGCGCTTCGCGTCGCCGTTGAAGACGATGCGTTGCACTTCGGCCTGGGCTTCCCGGCCGGCGACGATCTCGTAGGGCGCTGCCGTGGCCAGTTGCAAGTCGCCGTAGTGGGTGGTGAAGTTGGCGATGTTCTGGTCGGCCAGCGCGCCCTGGAAGCTGACGCTGTAGCTGATCACGCGGCCCGCACTGTTCGCGGCGTCGTGGCTGACCACGACATTGCC
>JAURYL010000035.1 GCA_030653935.1 Pseudomonadota bacterium | reverse complement strand
ACACTTTGTTACAGATTTTGTCGGTCTCTGTTTTCGAGAAAACCGAGATTTCATGCGCCTTGCGGCCCGATGCCAACAGAACCACGCCACCTAACCCATGCAACCAATTGAATTTGTTCGATATTTAACCGGACACTAGTGCGCCAATACAGCAACTACCTGACCCCCCGGGTCGGGCTGCTGAGCGCCGACACCATGGCGGGCGTGGCCACTTGGCTGCGCAACGTGCTGCTTAACCAGGCCATTCTGGGTGCGCTGGGCCTGGCCGTGCTCTGCCTGCCGTGGGCCTTGTTCATGCTGCCCAGCCTGCCTGGGTGGCAGGCGGACATGGCGCCCGTGGTCACCGCGGTTGGCTTCGCCGCGCTGCTGCTGGCCATTGCCATGGGGGTCGTGGAAACCCTGGCCATCCAAAGGCATGCAGTCCTCGGCGAGGCAACGACCAGCTGCCTCGGCAATACGTCCAGTCGCTGGATGGCGATCACGGTGATCGCCGGTGCGGCCGTGGCCGCGTTGCTGCTGGGCGTGGCTACCCCCTTCGTCTTGCTGGAGCAGCTAACCGCGCTGGAACGGATGCAACTGGTGGTGCTGGGCCCACCCGCCGTGTTGCTCGGCCTGTTGCTGCTTGCCACCGTCCTCCTCGGCCTGGCCGGGCGGGGATTGCGGGAAGCCTCCCGTGAATGGTGGAGCCGCACCAGCGGCCTCCTCATCTCCATCATGCTGGGCTGGCTGGCCCTGGCCGGCGTGGCGCTGCTGGGAAGTTACGGCGTGCACTATGCCGGCGCCTGGATCACGGCCATGGGCGGCGTCGCCTGGCTGGCGACCACGGTGGCTGGTGTCATCCTGGGCAGCAACCCCGCCACCGGCAACGGCAAGGGTGGGTGGAAAAACCTGCTCGCCGTCGCGGCGCCCTGGGTTTTCGTGGTCGGCTTGTTGGTGGCCCTCTCCCTTGCGCTGCACACGGCCATTGTCAAAGTGGGCGGCGCGACCTCCGAGTCGGTATGCCAGCCCACGGCGAGTACTGCCGACCCAAACCTGCGCTCCATCTATCAAATCAACGTGCAGATCAATGAGGGAGCCGGCACCGGCCAGGTGTTGCAGGTGAAATCTGCTCCAGGTTGCTGCATGACGCGCTACGCGGACGAGGCGGATCAGGCTTTGGCCGGATCATGGCCAGTCTTCGGCCTGTCCTTTGTCTGCCTGGCCGTGCTGGCCTTCCTGCTGGGCTGGCGCGTGGACATCAACGTGTTCGCCTTCCACATGTTCTATCGCAACAGGCTGGAGCGCTGCTACCTGGGGGCCAGTAATTCGCGGCGGCGCGCCAACCCCTTCACGGGCCTGGACCCCAATGATTCACCCCGCCTGGCCGACCTCAAGCGCGACGGCAAGGTTCAGCGTCCCTATCCGCTCATCAACACCGCCCTGAACATTGCCCGTTCCAACAACCTGGCCTGGCAGGAACGCAAGGCGGCCTCCTTCCTGTTTACCCCGGAATTCTGCGGTTACCAGTTGCCCGGAAACGACGACTCCGGCGTGGTGGCGTATCAGAAGACCGACGCTTACCTGGTCGACAAGACCGGCAAGCAAAAGGGCTGGCTGGCTCTGGGCACGCCCGTCACCATCTCCGGCGCGGCGGCCAGCCCCAACGCCGGTTATCACACCAACCCGGCCACCGCCTTATTGATGACGGTGTTCAACGTGCGCCTGGGCTGGTGGATCCAGAACACCAGCGAGCAGGAACGCTGGGCCAGCGCGGGGCCCAAGCTATCCATTCGTTACCTGCTGAACGAACTGCTGGCCTCCACCACTGACACCGACAATTTCGTGTATGTGAGCGACGGCGGCCACTTCGAGAACCTGGGCATCTACGAACTGGTGCGCCGGCGCTGCCGCTACATCATCGCCAGCGACGCGGGCTGCGACCCCAACTACACCTTCGAGGACCTGGGCAACGCCATCCGCAAATGCCGCATCGACCTGGGCATTGAGATCGAGATCGACCCCGCCGCCATCGTGCCCGATCCCGAAACCGGCCACAGCCTGTTCCACTGCGCCGTGGGCACCATCCACTATGAGCGCCGCGACCCGGTGGCCTCGCCCGGCTTCCTGCTCTACATCAAGGCCTCTCTCACCGGCAACGAGCACACCGACGTCAAGCAGTACAAGGCCGGGCATGCCGCCTTTCCCCACGAGCGCACCGGCGACCAGTGGTACAGCGAATCCCAGTTCGAGAGCTACCGCAAGCTGGGCCAGCACGTGGCCATGCAGGCCCTGGCTCAGGCCCGCGAAGACGCCGCTCAACGCAGCCACGCGGGCGCGGGGCAGGCTGCCGCCGGCGGGGATCTGCCCTGCGACCAGGAACTGCTTTTCCACGCCTTGTCCGAGCAGTGGTACCCGCCCAGCCGGGTAGGACAGGACACGTTTGCCAAACACGGCACGGAACTGGAGAAGATCCACGACCGCATGCGCCTGGACGACAACCTGGGCTTCCTGGACAGCCAGATCTATCCCGAATGGGTGAAGCTCTCCAATCGTGTGGAAGAAAAACCGAAACTGGGCCCCTGCACCATGTTCCCCCCCAGCCAGGACGAACTGCGGGCGGGCTTCTATCTGTGCAATACCCTCATCCAGCTCATGGAAAATGTCTATGTGGATTTGCGTCTGGAAGAGGAACACGCCCACCCGGACAATCGGGGCTGGATGAACCTGTTCCGCCACTGGTCCTGGTCTGGGATGTTCCGTGTCACCTGGTCCATTTGTGTAGCCACCTTCGGCGCCCGCTTCCAGCAGTTCTGCCGCCGCAACTTGGGCCTGGAAAGCGGCGCTCTGGTACTGGCCAAATCCATCGATGTAGGCGCCCCCCATTGGGAAGACCGTATCAACTTCCTGGAACAGGAACACGTGCGCCGCATCATCGTTGGCCACTACGTCGTCACGGCGCGGAAGGCGATAGAAGAGAGTAGGGCGGAAGCGACGGCGGCGTTGGAAAGCCCGGACAAGCAAAAGCTCATCGAGATTTCGGACGGGTGGATCGCTTCCGGGGACCGGGATCGCTTCGTGTTGCGTGCCCTGGAGATGCACGTGCGCGACCCATTCGGCAAGGAGCAGGACTTCGTCTTCCCCGTGGGCTTCGCCCTCCTGGACCAACACGACGGCGGCGCCCCCGGCCTGGTCTATTACCGCATCCAGGACCACCTGCGTCGCATGGGCTTGGGGCGCGAAGGCCTGCGCAGGCTGCAGGAGGCGTACCCGGGCATGTACGTCGACATGCCCCATGACATCGGCGGGATCATCCGCGACTCGGACCCGGCCCTCCTGCAGAGCCTGTGGCACCTGGTGCTCTGGGCCACCTCCGAGGAGAAGTGACGACAACGCCTCTGACGTCGGGGAATTCAGCCGCGAGATAAGGAGGTCGGTCGAATTCCGCGCCTCGGTGGGCACACAGGCGGCGTAACCACGGCAAGCCGGCATGCCACACAGCTACCTACCTGGAAAAAAGCGGGTTAGCTCACGCCGCAGTGCCGAACCAGAATGAAATGTTCTTGCCGAGGAATTCGTCGTAACGCATGTAGTGCGTACCGTCGCAGGAGAAGGTCAGGCTGATCATCCCGTTGTAGATATTGATCGAGGCCATGCGCAGGTAGATGTTTTCGTCGGCCATCCGCAGCGCTCTCAGGGTGTCGAGAATGCGGGAGACATCTTGCAATGGCATCGCGGCGGCGGGCGGGTAAGGTTGCATTGGATACACCAGGCAGATATCGGTGTCACCCAAGGCATCCTGGTCAAGAATGCGGTAGCGGAATGGATCACTGCCGGTCCATATCGTGAACTGGCTGCTGGAGAAGTGGATCAGGCACTGGAACACCCCCCTGTTGGTCAGCAGTTCCTCAAGGATGGATAACGCCTGCTCCAGGTTCTGGTCCATCCAGCTTTCGACGCGGCATTGATACATGACGCCGCCACGAATGGCTGGGTCACCCTTCACCTGGCGCCAGTCATGGGGTTCTTCGTAAAGCTCCGCGGTCACCGGCAAATTGCGCAGATCGAAATCGGCGCCGAGATAACCCAGTACGCCAGAATCCCCTTGGACTCTCTGCAAGGCAGTCAGCGACGGGCGCAGTTGGTTGAGACTGATGTAGGCATCCGACAACAGGAAGCCCCAGCTCGGCACCGGTTCCTTCATATAGGGTCGCTGCGAGCGGTCGAATCCGAAGTGTTCCGACGTCAGTCCCGCCGGCTCCATGCTGTCTGATATCTGCGTGCCATCAGGCCCGAGGAGGTACAAGGAAGCGCAGTGCGGGATGCCGGCGAAGCCTTCCATGAGCACCTTGTTCAACTGGTCACGTCCGCCCCACGCCGGAGCGCATTGATCGGCAAGGCGCGCGAGGGGTTCTCGCAGCAGATGCGCAAGTTGCTCTCGTTGCAGATAGATGCTGTCTTTCCACGATGGGTGCATGACGATCCGCCCTCCCGTTCCTATTTGTTTCGAATTGATCGTCCCCTGGATTCTGACTGGACGGGTTACAAGGTACCGCAATCGGGGTGGTTAGGGGCGATGAGTGCCCCACACGAAAAAAGGGCCGAATCACGCAGATTCAGCCCTTTTATGCCTTGCCCGGGATGAGCCCATTATTACTGGGCTCCGCCACGGGTGAGGCTGTTACGCAGGTTTGATGGAAGCGGCCTGCTTGCCCTTGGGACCGGCCTTGACTTCATAAGAAACATGTTGTGCTTCTTTGAGCGATTTGAAACCGCTGTCCTGAATTTCGGAGAAGTGGGCGAAAAGATCGTCGCCGCCATCGTCAGGGGTGATAAAGCCAAAACCTTTGGCGTCGTTGAACCATTTAACTGTACCGGTAGGCATCTACATTCCTTTTTGAAACAAAAAAATCCGAACTCGCGCCCGGTGGGGTGCGGCGACATCAAGGACTGTAGGGGGTACTGAAGTGACGGTGCCTGTTAGGGCTGTGACTACGGAACTGAAACTACACGCTTGAAATAACTGCAAGCGAACCCTACACGGACGAACAACAATAAGCCAGCCTAATTGATGCATATATGGGTGTCGGCATTTCTTTACAGCCTCTCAGGCCACCGGAATACGCAACGCCACCGTATGTTCCAGATGGTCGTCCCGCATTGGAATCACCCTGTCATCTAGCGCGATGCCATCGACGGTCAAACCGCCTTCCGCGTCCGCGCCAAGCTGGGTGACGGTGATGTGGTAGACGGTCTCGCGGAAGCGGTAGTGCACTGTGAACCCCGGCCAATCGGCGGGCAGACAAGGCGCGATGTGCAGCCGGTCTATTTCCAGACGCAAACCCAGCAGCGATTCCAGGATCAGCCGGTACATCCAGCCCGCCGAGCCGGTATACCAGGTCCAGCCGCCGCGGCCGATGTGGGGGGCGACGGCGTAGACGTCGGCGGCCATGACATAGGGCTCCACTTTGTAAACCGCGATGGCCTCCCGCGATTTCGCGTGGTTGGCGGGGTTGATCAGGGTGGTCAGTTCCCAGGCGCGGCGGCTGTCGCCCTGGGCGGCGAAGGCCATGGCGGCCCAGATGGCGGCGTGGGTGTATTGGCCGCCGTTTTCCCGCACGCCGGGGACGTAGCCCTTGATGTAGCCGGGGTCCAGATCGGTCTGGTCGAAGGGCGGGTCGAGCAACTGGACCAGGCCCGCGTCGCGTCGCACCAGGTGTTCGTCCAGCGACTGCATGGCGCTGCGGCAACGCTCGGCGCTACCGACCCCGGACAGCACCGCCCAGCTTTGCGCGATGGCGTCGATTCGGCATTCGACGTTGTCGGCGGAACCCAGGGGAGTGCCATCGTCGAACCAGGCGCGGCGGTACCAGGCGCCGTCCCAGGCGTGTTGTTCCAGGTTCTCGCCCAGGCGCGTGGCTTCCGCGCCGCAGAAGTCGGCGAACTCGGCGTCGTCGTGGCGCCGCGCCAACGTGGCGAACTGGCGCAGCACTTCATGCAGGAAGAAGCCCAGCCACACGCTTTCGCCCTTGCCGCCCATGCCCACCCGGTTCATGCCGTCGTTCCAGTCGCCGGAGCCGATCAGGGGCAGGCCGTGCGCGCCGTAGCGCAAGCCGTGGCGGATGGCTTTTACGCAATGCTGGTAAAGGCTCTCCATCGTCACGGAGCGGCCGGGCAGGTCGAAATAGGAGTCGTCGTCGGGGTCGAGGGGACGGCCTTCCAGGAACGGGACCGGCTCCTCCAGAACACCGGTGTCACCACTGCCCACCACGTAGCGGCAGGTGGCCAGGGCCAGCCACAGGTAGTCGTCGGAGCAATGGGTGCGCACGCCGCGACCCGAGGGCGGATGCCACCAGTGCTGGACATCGCCCTCGTGGAATTGCCGCCCCGCGCTGAGCAGGAGTTGCGCCCGCAGCAGTGCCGGTTCGCTGTGTAGCAGCGCCATGGCGTCCTGCAACTGGTCGCGAAAGCCGAAGGCGCCGCCGGACTGGTAATAGCCACTGCGCGCCCACATGCGGCAGGCCAGGGTCTGGTACAGGAGCCAGCCATTGCTCAGCACGTTGAGGGATACGTCCGGCGTTTCCACCTGCACCGCGCCCAGGGTGTGGTTCCAGTAGTGCCAGACCGCTTCCAGGGCCTGGCGCGCTGTTTCGCTCCCGCGCATGCGCTGCGCCAGTGTGTTGGCATCCTCGCCTCCTGGTATGCCACCCACGCCGAGGCGGAAGACGATTTCGCGCTCCTCGCCATCCGCCAGGTCGAAGCCCACTTGCAGTGCGGCGCAGGGGTCCAGGCCACTACCCGACTTGCCCGACAGGTGGCTGCGGCGCAGCGCGGCCGGGTTGGCCAGACTGCCGTTGCGGCCGATGAATTCGCCGCGGTCGCAGGTGCTGCCGCGTTGCGCGGCGTCCACGTCGAAGAAGGCGACCCGCTCGGGAAACTCGCTGTTGTAAGGGTTGCGCGCGTAGAGGGCGCCGCTGTACGGGTCGATTTCGGTGACCAGGTACATGGCGGATTTCGGCGCCAGGTCGCCCAGCACCCATTCGACATAGCCGGTGGCGGAGAGGCGCCGCGACTGGCCGGAAGTGTTGCGCACTTTCAGCACCGAGAACTTGACCGCCGCATCCACGGCCACATAGACCCAAAGCTCGGACTGGATGCCGGATTCGCCATGTTCGAACACGCTGTAGCCGAAGCCGTGGCGGCTGACGTAGGGCGTGGCGCCGCGCCGGGGCAGCGGCGTCGGCGACCAGAACTGGCCGGTTTCCTCGTCGCGCAGGTAGAAGGCTTCGCCGCTCGGGTCCGAAACCGGGTCGTTGTGCCAGGGGGTGAGGCGGAATTCGTGGGCGTTCTCGCCCCAGGTGTAGGCCTGGCCGCTCTCGGAAATGACGCTGCCGAAGTGGGCGTTGGCCAGCACGTTGACCCAGGGCGCCGGGGTGAGTCGGTCCGGTGTGGTGGTGATGACGTACTCGCGTCCATCCGGAGTGAAACCGCCCAGGCCATTGCCGAGGATCAGTTCGTGTTCGGGCAATGCGAAGGCGCTGGCGGGTTCGGGTTGTGGCGAGTTGACCGGCGCCAGGCGCGGCGTCCGTAGCTCCGGAGTGACTGGACGATCGAGCTGTTCCGCGAGCGTTCCCCGGCCGTCGCTCAAGATGATGCGGGCGACGGTCAGGAACAGGATGCGGTCTTCCTCGGAAATCTGTTCCGCCGAGCGGATGAAAATACCGCCGGGCCGGTCGATGACCTGGGTCTCCAGGCCCACCGCCACCAAGCCCAGAATCTGATCCTGTAGCGTCTGCCGGTAGCCGGCGCGGTCCTCGTTCCAGATCACCAGATCCACCGCCAGCCCCTTCAGACGCCAGTAGGCATGGGCCTGGATGAGCTGGCGCACCAGTTCGATATTGACCAGATCGGTGATGCGCAGCAGCACGATGGGCAGGTCGCCCGAGATGGCATAGCCCCACAGCCCGGACTGACCGCGCCGGTTGCGCAACAGCGTGCTGCTGTCGGCACGCAGGCTTGCATGGGCATAAATGATCGAGTTGGCGAGGCGGCCATAAAGCTGGGCATCCGCCTCGCTGGCGTTGATCTGGCGCAGCACCACCTGGGCATGGGTCCAGGCCAGTTCGAAGACCCGGTCGGCCAGGCGCCGGTCCTGATATTTCTCCACCAGGGCCAGGGCTGTGGAACGGCTGTCGCCGATGCCGTAGACCAGGTCGATGCTGGCGGATTGCTCCGGTTCCAGGGTGATGCGGCAGCGGATGGCGAACACGGGGTCCAGCACCGAGCCGGCACTGCCGGACAGTTCGCCGTCCGGGTCCAGCGCCTGGGGCGCGGAAACATCGCGACCGCGGCCGAGGAAGCGGGCGCGGTCGGTCTCGTAGGAAATCTCGCCCGGGTCCGTGTCGTGCACCGCCAGCAGATGGAACATCCAGGGTGTCGCCTCGTCATGGGAGCGGGGGCGGCGGGAGCAGAGCAGAGCCTGGCGCGGGGCGACGATCTCGGTCTGCACGAACAGGTTGCTGAACGCGGGATGCAGGGTATCGGCGGCGGCCGGAGCCAGCACCACTTCCGTGTAGCTGGTGAGCTCGATAGTGCGGCGCGTGGCGGAACGGTTGGTAATGCTCACCCGGCGTAATTCGATGTCATCTTCCGGGGACACGACGATGTCGGTGTGGGTGTCGAAATCGAACTGTTCACCGTGGTCGCGGCGGCGGAACTCCGCCCGACCTTCCGAGAAGATCGCCTCGTAGTGTGCCGCCGGGTGCCGGGTGGGCTGGTGCGCGGTGGACCAGGTGGTGCCGCTTTCCACGTCGCGCAGGTAGGCGAAGGTGCCCCAGGCATCGCGGGTGCCGTCCTCGCGCCAGCGGGTCACGGCCAGATCGCTCCAGCGGCTGTAGCCGCCGCCGGCGTGGCTGATCATGACGTGATAGCGGCCGTTGGAGAGCAACTGCACTTCCGGCGTCGCGGAATCGGGATGGGTCAGCACCCTGATCGGCATTTCCGGGCCGCCGACAGCGGCCATGCCGCCGCTCAATTCGACGCCATGGTTATAGAACGCCGCGGCGCGGGGGATGCGTTCCTGCAGCAATAACAGGGTGGCCTGCAACAGCGGATCGGCGGCGAAGCGTTTCTGCATCGGCCGGTCCAGCAACAGCCAGGCCAGGGCCAGCAGGCTCATGCCCTGGTGATGGGCCATGTGAGAGCGCACCAGGGCATGGTTTTCACCGCGCCGCTGCCGCGCCGGGGTGTAGTCGATGGCCTCGTAAAAACCGAACCAGCCTTCAGCACCGGCAGTCGAGAGCCGCTGCAGGTTGGCGCAGGCCGCCTCCGGCGCCACCATCAAGGCCATCACCGTGGCATACGGGGCGACGACCAGATCCTCGGCGAGACCACGCTTCAGTCCCAGGCCGGGCACGCCGAAGGCGCGGTACTGGTAGTTGAGTTGCACGTCCACCGCGTTGTAGCCGGATTCCGACATACCCCAGGGCAGGCCGCACTGCTGGCCGTATTCGATCTGCCGTGCCACCGCCGCCCGCATGGTCTGATCGAGCAGGGTGTGGTCGTAGTTGGGCATCACCAGTTGCGGCATCAGATACTCGAACATGGAGCCGCTCCAGGACAACAGGATTGGCTCGCCGCCACTGCTGGTGAGCAGGCGCCCGAGGGCGAACCAGCTCTCCTGCGGCAACTGGCCCTGGGCGATGGCGACGAACACGGTCAGGCGCGCATCCGAGGCGAGGAGGTCGTAGTTGCTGGCGTCGCGCCGCCGCTCGTCCACGTTGTAGCCGATGGCCAGCAGGCGGGCGGCCTTGTCGTAGAGGAAGCCGTATTCCATCACCGCCAGTTCACCGGCGCGCAGGGCGAGCTGCTGGAGGGCGGCGATGCGCGCTCGGGCGTGCTCGCTGCCCAGTTCGATATGGCGACCGAGTTCGGCCAGCCATGCCACCTGAGCCGGCGTGTCGCCGGGGCTCCCGGTCAGCGGCACTGACGCCAGCCCGGCCAGGGCGCGCAGGGTCGGGATGGCGTCGAGTTCGAGCGGCGGAACCAAGCCATCCGGGGGCGGCGGCAATTCGAGCCAGGGCGTGAGAACGACCAGTTCGTCCCTGGTCACCCGGCATTGCTGCGCCAGCGCCCGTAGCCACCAGCACGCCTGACTCTCGGGTTCCTGCTCCAGATGCTCGCGCATGGCCTCGGCGGCGTGGCTCAACTGTTCGAGCAGACGCCAGGTCGCTGAGAGGGTGGTGGGCCTGAGCGCGTTCGCCGCATCGAATTGCTGGCGGAATTGCGTCAGCGGGGCGGGCACGGGGGCGCCCGCGCTTTCCTCCAGAATTCCCAGGGTATCGCCCAGGCCATCCAGCCAGCGTGGCGCCAGGATAGGCTGGTCGCACAGCGCGTTCAGGCCAGGGCGCAAGGTCAGGAGGTGGCCCGCCAGATTGCCGCTGTCCACCGTCGAAACGTAGGCCGGGTGCAGCGGCGCCAGCGTCTGGGTGTCGTACCAGTTGTAGAAGTGGCCGCGGTGGCGAACCAGGCCCGCCATGGTGTCCAGGGTGTGGCCGCTGCGCTCGATCAGTTGCGCGGCGGTCAGGTAGCCGAAATCGTGGGCGGACAGGTTGGCCAGCAACGCCAGCCCCATGTTGGTGGGGGAGGTGCGGTGCGCCACGGCGCCGATGCGGTATTCCTGATAGTTGTCCGGGGGCAACCAGTGGTCATCCGGGCCGACGAAGGTCTCGAAGAAGGCCCAGGTCTTGCGCGCGATGCGGCCGAGGTAACGGGTCTGCTCGGCGCTGAGGCTGGCCTCGCGTCGGGCCAGGGGCCGGCTGATCCACCAGGCGATGGCGGGCGAAGCCAGCCACAGCAGCAGAATGGGGGCGGCTATCGGCAAGACGGCTGGGCTGGTCGCCACCAGGTAGAGCGTGGTGACGGCGGCCAGCAGCGGGGCGAATCCCATGGTGCGGAAGGCGGCGGCCAGATCGCCGCGACTGGCCAGTTCCTGGTCGCCGGAAGGGTTCCATTCCAGCAGTCGCTGGCGCGAAATCGCCAGGCGCCAGAGCGTGCGCAGGATCGCATCCAGGCTGTAACTCGCCTCATGCGGCAGGGTCACCAGAGCGAGGGTCGCCTGGATGCCGCGCTGGCCGGTGGCGTGGGCACAGGCGGCGAGATGCTGGCTGATACGCATCTCGTCGGGTTTGCGCAACAGATCGTGCAGGCTGGCCAGCAACGGCGGAATCAGCAGCACGCCGAGCACCGCCAGGGTCCACAGCAATGGAGCGGAAAACACAGCCCAGCCCAGCAGCAGAAGCAGGGTCAGGGCCGCCGGCACCAGGCTGCGGCGCAGGTTGTCGAACAACTTATAGCGCGCCAGCCAGGACAAGGGGTTTCCGCGCCGGCGCCCGTCGGGGCCGCGCAGCCAGGGCAGCAGCCAGCCGATCAGTTGCCAGTCGCCGCGAATCCAGCGATAGCGGCGGTTCACGTCGGCGCCATAGCGGGCCGGGTATTCCTCGTACAACTGCACATCGCTCAACAACCCGGCGCGCACGTAGCAGCCTTCCAGCAAGTCGTGGCTGAGGATGCGGTTCTCGCGGAAGCGCCCCTGCAGCGCCTGCTCGAACACGGCCACTTCGTAGATACCCTTGCCGATGAAGGAACCTTCCCCGAAGGCGTCCTGGTAGACGTCGGAGACGGCACGGGTGTACGGGTCGATGCCCGGTTCGCCGCCGTTCAGACGGGCATAGCGCGACAGGCTGGCGCCGGGCAGGCTCACGCTCACCCGCGGTTGCAGGATGCCGTAGCCGGCGACTACCCGGCCCAGGACGGCGTCATAGAGCGGGCGGTTGAGCGGGTGCGCCATGGCGCCGACAAATTCGCGCGCGGCATCGCGTGGCAACTGGGTGTCGGTGTCCAGGGTGATGACGTACTTCACCCCGGCCAACAGCGCTGTATCGCCCACCAGCAGCGAGAAGCCGTCGCGTGTGCCCTGGTGGAGCAGGGCGTTGAGATCCGCCAGCTTGCCGCGCTTGCGCTCGTAACCCATCCACAGCCGGTCATGGGGGTTCCACAGGCGCGGACGATGCAGCAGGAAGAAAACGTCGTGCCCGTCCTTGCCATAGCGCGCGTTCAGGGCTTCGATGCGCGCCCGCGCCATATCCAGCAGCGCTGCATCCTCGGGCAAGGTTTCCGCGTCGGCATCGCGCAGATCGGTCAACAGGGCGAAAAACAGATTGGCGTCGCGATTGGCGAGGAAACGGACTTCCAGCGCCTCGGCCAGGCTGTCGATGTTGCGTGGACTGGTGAGCAGGGTGGGTACCACCACCAGGGTGCTGAACTCGGCCGGAATGCCGCTGGAGAAATCCATGCGCGGCAGGGAATGCGGCGACGCCAACAGGGTGGTCAACCAGTTCACCAGGGCAGACGCGAGTTGGCCGCTGGCAACCAGGGCGAGCAGGCCCAGGGGCAACCACACCCAATCCGCGATGCCCGCGTCGCGCGCTTCGGCGAGGAAACCGGCCGCCAGCAGCACGGTGAACAAGGTGATCGCGCCGAGATACAACGGCAGCGGCGAGTGCCCGGCGCCACGCCGCAGCCGCGCGGACAGGGGAGGGTGGGCGTGCAGGGTTTGTTCCAGTTCGGTACGGCCACGGTCGATCAGGTAGTAGCCGACATGGGCGGTCCGGTCACCGCTGCCGTTGAGGGCAGACCCTGCCTGCGCCAGTTCAATGGCGCGGGCGGCCACTACCTCCTCGGTGAAAACGCTCGCCTTTGCCACTTGTTCCACAACATGGCGATAGCGGTCGCGGCTAGCGAAATCCATGCCGGCGTAGGCGCTGACCGGATCGCCGCGCAGGGTCTGTTCCACCAGACTCATGGATTCGACGAACTCGCGCCAGTCCATGGTGCCGAGGAAGCGCAGGCTGCCGATGCTGTTGCTGATGGAAACCTGGTCGGCGGCCTGGTGCTGGTTGCCAACCCGCACCGACTGTTCAATGCTGGAGGCCGATGCGGCCAGTTGCTGTTCGATCCAGGTCAGCGGCAGGGCCAGGGTGGGGCCTTGCCCCTGCAGGCGGCGTGCCAGTTCCGAGACGAACGGCGGGGTCATGGGCGGCTGCGAGCGGGCCAGATCGGCGATGACCAGGATCAGGTTCTTCGGGTCCTGGCGGGCGACTTCACTCAGCTTTTCCGCCCAGTCCTGCGCCAGACCCCGTTCCACCCAGCCACCGGCGATGCGAACCGCGACCCGGCGCAGGTTCTCGATCAGGGCCAGGCGCAGCATGATCGGAATGGCCCACAACTCGCCCAGGCGTAGCGGGCTGACCGTCTGGTAGGCCGCGACGAAGCGGCTGAGGCTGTCCGGGTCCACCCGGCCGTCGCCATGGGCGATGGTTTCGAGGGCGATGTCGTAGACCCGTGGCAGCCCGCTCGATCCGCCCCCGGCGAGGCTGGGCAATTCCTGGCTGTAGTCTTTGGGCAAATGGCGCCGGGCGGTGCGAATCTGCTCTTCGACTAGATAGAAGTTGTCGAGCAGCCATTCCCCGGCCGGCGTGATGCGGCGCTTCGCCGTCACCGCGGCCGTCAACTGGTCGCAGGTCTCGATCAGTACCGCTTCATTGGCCGCAAGCCGCGCCAGCAACTGGTCTGACGTCCGACGCACCGCCAGGCTGTGGGCGGACGCGAGACGAATGCCGTGCTGGGCCATCTGGTCGCTGCTGAACAACTCCGCCCGCAGGGGCGGCGCCTCGTTGCAGTCCTTACCCGGCGCGCCGCAGCCGCCCTGGTACTTGATCCGCCGCCAATGGCGGATGAGCTTCGTTTTGCCCGCTTTCCACGCCGATCCCAATATGTTCTCCCGGCCGCTTTGCCAGCGGTGGTTGCGACACGTGGCGGGACGCCAGGGTGAGGATGACTAAGATCGGAGTGCTCTGGGCGGTTGTGCCCGGACGCCCGGGAGCCATTCCCGGGACAGCGCTGAGATGATCGGGACGGCAGTTCAGCCCAGACATCGAATTTCATCATACACGCGCTCGCGCCATGGGCACGGTGGCGCGCGGTGGCATTTTCCAGCCGCGAAGCCAAAGGTGCCCAATAACGGTAATACTTGACAGGAATAGTCGGAATAGGGCTATAAGGTACAGGTGTGATGCGGCAATCTTGCCGTCATCTGTCACGAATCAACTCTTTTTGAAAGGCAACCCAATGCGCAATCTACACATTGACCATCATGGCGCCGCCCTCAATTTCCAGAGTGCCAGCGTCCTCGCCAAAGGCGTAGCCAGAGAAAACCAGATGCAGGACCCCACCATCATGGCCTGGCATCAGAACAGCGACGAAGCCATGCCACCCATCTACGACGGCGCCGATCCGGATTCCTGGTGGGCCAAGTACGGCGCCGGCAACGGCGGCAAGTTGGAAGTCTGCATCGGCGACGACTACCAATTCATCATGATGGATGCGCGCGGCTACGAGACTCTGGGCGAAATCCCCCTGCGCAATCTCTCAGACGGCCACGGCAACGAGTACCTCTGCTACACCCCCATGCTGGGCAAGTCCACCAACAAACCCACCACGGAAGCCTGCACGATGCTGGATGGTTGGGCGGCGAACCAGTACTGAGCCGCCGGTCGTGGGCAGCCTGACGACTGCCCACTGACGTTGCCGCCAAGGCCGGTTATCGGGGGATCTCATCTGGTGGATGTCGGCCAGGAGCCGTCATCGGAAGAATGTAAAACCCACACCGACAAGCGTCGGCTCCATTGCCGGCAGCTATCGCTCAGCGATGGGCGTCAGTGGCAATTCGTTGGCCCGGGCCGTCGGTCGAAGGCGTGCCAATTCAATCACCAAAATCCGGTTGTCTCGGGGAGCCCTCTCTCCAAAAGGAATTTCTTCTGCGCCATCCAACGCACCTCCGCATCCAGGAAGGGGTCGGACAAGACGATCTCACCAGTAGAGGGCCGTTGCATGAAGTTCGATCCGTGCATATCGAGCAGGGCACGATCAGGCCGAGCCTCAGCGAAATCCGCAAGAAGCTCCAGTGCCTCCCGAACGTCTCCATTGGGAAGGAATGAGGCTGCTTCCCGTAATTGCCGCGTAGCTGTTTCGCATCGGCCACTGTTTTGCTGAATCCGCCGCCCAATGGACAGGCATAGACTTCGCTCCTCGGTGCCCACCGTCAACTTTTCCAGGTGCTCAATCTCCATGAGAAAGAGCGGGATTCCGCCATCCGTAGCCCCAACTTGGCCGTGTAGGCCTTTGACCACCGGTAGGCTGGCACATTGCCATTGCAACTGGCACTCCGCCAACTCATAAGCGACCCGGTCGGCGGTGAGTTTGAACACAGTATCCGCGCCCCGAAAAATCAGCGAATAGGCACCACGACCAATTAGCTTTGTCCCCGCCAGTAGCGGGTGTCCCATGATCTGGCGCACCGCCTTCTCGTTTTGGCTGAACAGTTTTTTGTTGCCCCAGATGATCATTTCCATATCCGCCCAATAATTTCTAGTTGATGCATGGCATTCCTTCAAACATCAGTCCTGAAACACATTGACGAGGTGGTACGCTAAATATGACTTTCGCCCCTCCGTTCGGAATTTTTCTGGAAGCTCCGAGTGTTCTTTCAGGTTCATGGCGGTTCGAGCGGATTCGGCGAGCTTTGAGGATGCAATTACTTTCCAGTTCGATTCGAAACTGACGAGCCCCGCGTCAAAGGCGGCATCCCACAGCGCTGATAACAGAAGCCCGTTGTCACGTCTGCCACGAGACTCCGATTCATCCTTGCAGTGCGACCACGGTTTGATATGCGAGGCGATGAGCAGTTGCCGGCCCTCGATGCCGGACATCCAACATTTAGCTCCGTGACCCTTCTCGTTGAACAAAGCATCCCGGAAATTCCCTTGTCCGAAACGGATTTTCACCACCGCCTCTCGCTCGTCCGTCTTCAGGTTTCGGGTGTCCGACTCAAGCGAACCCTGAGCATCAATAGTCATCGCAGGATGTCCTGCCTTGTCATCAAGAACTGCCGATGAAAAGTTTTTCGTAATATCCAACCCACTGACGGATTTCTCAGACTCTGCACGCAATACAGAAGAAAGGACCTTCCTATTTGCTCTTTCCGAAACCAGTCTTTTAAAATTATCACTAATGAATGCTTTGGCAGGGGTGCGAGGATTGATAGGTGAACGACCATTGCCATTTCCTTTTTCTCCCGGTGCTTTCATTCTTATTGACCCCTTTTCTTGGAAGTTGCCATCAGCGAAATACTGCAGCAACTCCTCGAAAGAAGCAGATATATATCGACCTTTCCCCTTGCTGCGGCCATCGAGGTTGACTGAGAATTTTCCATGCTTGTCACGGCAGGGAAAAAGATTCATGCCGTTTCCATCATCAATCTCAATCTCGTACAAGAAGTCCGTATCCATTTTTACAGTCATATTTTCTTCCTTTCCCATGGTTATGTAGCTTCAACTTTCATCACTCTGCACATCAAATTCACCAACCCCATCTGCTCCACCGTCGCGCACGGAATATCCGCCAGCGCCGGACTCGCTACCAATAGCGCCAGACAGCGCGCACGGGAAAGGGCGACGTTGAGTCGATTCTTGCTGTAGAGAAACTCGATATAACGCGGCAGGGTGTCGCCGTTGGACGTGGTCATGGAGACGATCACCGCTTCGGCTTCTTGGCCCTGGAATTTGTCCACCGTGCCGACGCGCGCGTCTTCTGGCAGGGTTCGACGCAGCAGGTTGACCTGCATGTTGTAGGGCGCGACGACCAGAATGTTCTCTGGTGTCATGGGATGCTCCCGTCCATCCCGGTCGCGGTAGCTTTGTGCCAGCAAGCTTTGATAGAGAGCCAGGACGATCCTGGCTTCTTCCTCGCTACGTTGGGCGCAGGCGTCGTGAATCGCCGGTACGAAGACCAGGCCGGTGGGGCGCAGCAACGGGTGGGCGTCCGGTTTCAGGATCAGGCGCTGTTCCGCGTTCTTGGGTTCCGGGTAGAGGCGGCCTTCGTACACGGCATCGGAGATGAAGCGGCACACGTCCGGATGCATGCGCCAGGTGGTGGCGAGAAACACGCCCTGGTCGGGTGGAATCGTGGCGCGGCCTTCCAGCAGGAAGTCCAGTGCCGAGAGGCCCGACTCGCCGGGATGGATGCCCTGGATCGGCTGCCCCAACTGCATCTGGTCGCCGAGGAGGACGATATTCCTGGCGCTGGTGGCCATGGCCACCAGATTGGCGGTGGCAACCTGGCCGGCCTCGTCCACGAAGAGGTAATCGAGTTGGTCGGCAAACGCTGCGGCACTAAACAGCCAGGCAGTCCCGGCGAAGAGTTGAACGTGGGGATTACCCATGTTCAGAAACACCAGGTCGTTGCTGCGCACTGAAGCTATCCGTCTGCTCTTAAACTCCGAATCTGGAGCCACGGAGGATGCTTTGTATATGCCTGCAAAGTTCTGTCCGCGTTCGTCCGCACGTTTCTCGACTCCCGCCAGAAGATTGTGTATCGCCTTGTGGCTATTCGACGTGATGCCGACGCGGTAGCCGCGAGCGATCAATTCGGCGATGAGGTGGGAGCCGGTGTAGGTTTTCCCGGCGCCCGGCGGCCCCTGGATAAACAGGGTGCTGTGATCAAGATTGACTACCGCCTCAACAATCTGAGGCAGGGCCTCCCGCGACTCGTCAATGATGGGCTGGCCCGGTTCATGGCCGCGTATGCGCGGAGGAGCCTTGCGCAGGAAATCGAGGGCGGCGGCAAAGCGGCCCTTATCCTCCAGCAGGCCGTCAGCCAGACGGAACAGGGCTTCCTTGATTGGCGTCGTGTCTATCGGGCCACCGGCCGAAATGGAAATCGCCGTGGGAATCTCCAGGTCTTCCCCCTTCTTCTTGCTGAGGCGAATCTCCAATAAGCGTTGGTCTTCATCGATGGCGCCCAGCTTGCCGAAGTTCTGCGTCGTGTCGGTACGCAAGCAGGCATCCCCTTGCCGGAGTTTGAATTCCTGCTCCGGGTAGGAATAGGTCGCCACACCCGCGCTTTTGCCCTGTCCCACCTGGGTAACGGAAACGAGCCGCAGGCCGGCGATACATTCGGCGTCGTCCGCAAGTTCCTCCTCGTCCATGTCGTGGCGGGCAAACAGCGCCCACCAGGCAGGTTTGGCGGCACGGCGGTGGAAATCGAGTAGATGCGCCATCAACGCCCGTAGTTTCTGTTCGCCGTCACGCGTCGCGGAGTCTTCCGGGACGCCCAGGAGAAGGCGCTCCTCGTAGGCCGCGAGACGAGCCTCGTGCTCCCGAATCTTGTCGCTCTTCACGCTCTTGTTGTCCGGCGCCGCGACGCGATCCGCCCAGGTGGTCGCCTGGGGCTTGAGGCCGAGCAGCCAGTCGTGCAACAAGTAAGTCGACCGGCAGTCGTCCTCGTTGTAGTCGCGAATCTTGCGCAGGAGATCGTCGTCCCTCGTCTGACGCCACTTTTCGTAATAAACGATGCTGGAACCGGCATTGGTGACCTCGCCATCACGCTTGGCCATATAGAAGGTTTCAAGGTTTTTGATCGAGTAGCGCGGCTCCGAAATGCGGATGGCTTCGCGCACGATCTGGTACAAGTCGACGAATTTTCCGTCCCGGAGTAGCTGGTCGATCTCGGCCTCACGGATGCCGTGCAGCGACATCAATCGCTTGAGCGCGGTTGGCTCGTAATGGGCGTAGTGATGGATGTGAGCGTGGGGATGCTCCCGCAGCCGCTGGGTGGCGAAGTCGACGAATTGCGCGAACGCCGCCTTTTCCTGTCGGCGGTCATGAGCCCAGAAGTCGTGGAATACCCAGGCGCCTTTCTCGCGAACATGGACGCCGAAAAGATATTCGAGGCCGCCCTCATGCAGCGGGTCGCCCTCCATGTCGAAAAAGAGATCGCCATCGTCCGGTGGCGGCAGGCGATCAAAGCCAGTTCTGGCAGATGCATCGCGCGGCAGAAGTTCGAGCTGGTTCTCGCCGGTTTCACGCTTCTTGTACTGCAAGCCGGCCTGAGCCCTGAGCTTCGCCAGGGTCTCGGGCCGCATACCCGTCACCGTCGCATTCGACGCCAAGCTCCCCAATTGGGCGAGCGTATGGACGCCTTGTTGGCGCAGGCGCTTGATCTGCATCTTGCTGATATTGGCGACACGATTCAGGTGATCCTGCGCTTCCCACTCGGCGGCACAACGTTCGCGCCAGTCGCAATAGTCGCAGGCATCGCACTTCTCGGGCGCGGTCGCTGGCAGTTTGTCGAGGAATGCGTCAAAGCGTTGCCGTAGGCGCCGGTAATAGTGCCGGTAGTCGCCCACGCGGAAACTGCGCTCGGTGTGATTGCCGAATACAAGGTGCATTCTTTCCGGGTAGATGCCTTGATCCGAGGCCAGAAGTTCGGAGTAATGGGCCAGTTGGATCATGAACTTCGGCTTGGCTTGGTGGGCGAGCTTGGTGTCGGCCACTTCGTAGCTCCAGGCGCCCAAAGCCGACGGCCTCTCGACCCGGCGCAGGAAATCCGCATAGCCCATGAAGGCACCATGAGAGAGCGCCGCCTGGAAAATGATGTCGACCCCAGCGGCCATGGCAGCGCGCGTCGCGGCAACGTTTTCGGCGAAGCTGCCGGCGCTTGAAAGTTCGACCAGCCGCCCACCCCCCTCGCGTAGCGTTTCAAGGTAAGCCGACTCGTGGGCGAACCCCTTGTCCTGAATCAACTCCACCTGCTCGTCGGGAGCGGCACGTTCGAGAGGCGTGTCCAGGTTGACCAGATCGAGGGTTGTCTTGTGCGGACATGCGAGAAACCCAACCAAGTCTGAAGCTGACGCGGTGAGTTTGCCTCCGGTTCTTTGCATCGTGCGACCTTTCGTGAATGCGGTGTTCTGCCTTTGCCAACAAGACGGTGCTCAAGCAGCACGTCGTTGGGACAGAAACCATCGTATAGCCCGAACTTTGGCTCGTCGCAGCTTATTTGTAATAATTTATATCAATACAATCAAATAGATATGGACGACTCCTGTTTCCACCGTCACCCGCGCAAGTCCTTTTTCGTCTTTCCCACGATGCAAGTTGCATTGACGGATGAGCATGGCGCAACCAGGCTAAATATTCCGGGCCTGCTTGATCACGTCGTGGGCGTTTTGAATCTCCTTGGCCTTTTCCGTTGCCATGGCGATCATGTCCGCCGGCAAGCCCTGACCGATCAACTTGTCCGGGTGGTACTGGCTGATCAGCTTGCGGTAGGCGCGCTTGATTTCCTGGTCGGTATGATCTTTTGTGACCCCCAGCGCTTTGTAGGCATCTTCCAGTGAGGTCGCCGTGCTGGGTTGCCCCCCCACAAAGTGGGACTGATTCAACACCATGTCCATCAACTGCCTGAAGCCGGCCGGGGTATAGCCGAGCTGGTCCGCGATATCGGCGAGCAGCGCCTCTTCCACCGGATGCACTTGGCCGTCCGCCAGCGCCATCGTGATCAGATAAACCAGCAATACCTGCTTCAGTTGCTTCGTCTGACCGCACACCGACATGAAGCGCGTGTAGGTCGGTTTGATATCAAACGCAGGGGTAGCGCCGCGCTTGAACAGCTCGATCGCCTGGGCGCGATGCTGAGCGGTCATACCCAACTTCTGCATCAAATCCTCGGTATGGGCAATTTCTTCCGGTGAAACGCGCCCATCCGCTTTGGCGAGCTTGCCCATCGAAATGAACATCGTCTCGAGGAAAACGGTTTGACGCAGCGCGTTCTGCAGCGGATTGATGCCGCCGGCCCCATAGGCCCGCAGGCGATCAATCACCGACCCAATCACCAGGCCGAAGAGTGCCCCGGTGAATCCGAAAAAATAATAACCAGCAATACAAATGATGATCTTGAACAAGGCGACTCCAGCGTGGATGGGAGATTCCGGGGCTTTGTGACCTTAGTCGGCTAAGTCCCCGGTTCGTGCGACGGCCTGCTCGTATGCTACGCAATCAAGTGCGGCACCGGGAAGCCTTGAAGAGGGGCGGCACGACTGGCACGCTGCCGGCCGCTTGCGGATTCAGCCACCGAGATCGCGTTCCTCGTGCCACAGGCGGGCGAAGTCAAAGGATAGCTGGCGGTGATGCCGGATTGACAACAGGTACACCGTGGCGCCGGCCGGTAGCGCGGCGAGCTGGGTCAGCGCTTCCGCTGATTGTGGTGGTGCATCCAGGTAGCGCCGGCCGATGCGCTGAAACCGACGCAGGTTGGGAAGCGCTGGGTGCGCAAGAAGAGCCTGAAAGCCCTGAAGGGCAAACTGCGGAGCAAGATCGGCCGCACGTGCGGGACGAGCCTCAGCAGCATTACTTGGGGAGATCAATCCGATGCTGAAAGGCTGGTTTGGCTACTTCAAGCACACCCACCGACTGGACGGCTTCATCCGCCGTCGCCTGCGAGCTCTGTCACACTGATCATGTTCGCTGGCCGAATGCTTTCTTCGCTGAGCAGGAGCGCTTTACCTTGTATGGAGCCCATGCCACGGCGAGCCAATCACGATGTTGAAACCACCCACTGGAGAGCCATGTGCGGGAAAACTGCACGCACGGTTCGGAGGGAGGGGAGGGCTCACGCTCTTCTCTACCCCTATCGGTCATGATGGGGGGCGGTATTGCTTTACAGCCTCTCAGGGTCAAAGGCTGGTATCCAGGCAATGTAGGGCTCTCCGTACTCACCCTGCGCCGAGAGCAATTCAGTGCGAACGGCGCACCCCATGGGGTTTCTTCGGCGTGATTTTCAGCTGGGGCGCGATTACTACGCGAACCCGGCTCGCTGAAATGAGAGTACGCAAGCGTTGCGCGGGTTTGTTCGCTCGCCCCCGAATCAAACAGTCTTTCTCTCAGCGCTTACGCAGTCGCGGCCCGCTTTCTTTGCGGCGTAGAGTTGGTTGTCGGCTGTCAGTATGAGTTGGTGGCAGGTCTGAGCTTGAGTGGGACGATCACTGGCACAGCCGACACTGATGGTGACTCGCCCGGCGCCATCCTCGCGAAAGTGGGGAATGTTCAACTCCGCGATGGCCTCTCGCAGCTGCTCCCCCATCAGGCGGGCGCCATCCAGGTCGGTGCCTGGCAGGATGACGGCAAACTCCTCACCGCCGTAACGGGGGGTGTAAGCCGGAACCGCCGAAATTTCCGTCAGCCAATCAACGTGGCTTATCTCACGCTTGGTCGATGCGTACCTGCGTCGCCTGCATGACTTCCTCGTGACTATACGAGCCGGCATTGGGGGCATCGGCTTCCCGCAGGGCTTCCTCGACCTCGCGGGTCATCCGCTCATAATCCTCCGGCCACAGCGCCTGCTCCATGCGCAGCGAAGCCTGCCCCAGCAGGTGCAACAGGCCGAACAGCCGCATATCGTTGGTGGTAACGATATGCCCCCGAATCTGCTCCTGGATTGCCTCACTGGCCGAATGTGCGTCTGGTGAAGCTGTACCTTCGTAGTCGGCTGGGAATTCCGCTTCCTCAACTACCCGCGCCCACGCGCTGGCCAGCGCCTCGATACTGGATGTGCTCATTTCCGCCGCTCCTGTGCTCTGGAGCGAAGCATCCGACCAAGGGGCCACGACGCAAAGACCAGCAGCATCACGCCAATCGGATACCAGGTCGAGAAGACTAGCAAAGCATCGAAGGCAGGCCGTCCCGTGTCGTTGGTCAGCACGGCTCATGACGTAGCTGTCTCCCAAAGCATTCAGGTTATCTCTGGTCAAGCGGTTGCAAGAGTCAGGTGCCCGACCGGCTCGGCGGCCGGTCGCACCTTGATTTCGATGTCGTAGCCAAGGCGATTCAGGCAGTCCATCAGTTTGCGTTCGGACAGGTTGGTGAAGTCACCACGCATCATGCCCGACACCTTCGGCTGCGGAATGCCCATGCGTTTCGCAGCCGCTTGTTGGTTGATCCCCAAGGCACGTATTGCCTTCCTAATCTCGACAACCAGACCGGTCTTGATCTTCAGCTTCTCAGCATCGGGCAGTCCAAGGTCGGCAAAGACATTGCCCGAGCTGCGTTGAACCTCGATGCCTTCAATGATTCGTTTTTGCATTTCGTAACTCCTGTGCCATTGCCTCGGCCACCTTTAGCCGAGCGCGAATGATGTCCATGTCCACCTTTGGCGTGGCAATCCCGCTCTTGCTCTTTTTCTGGAAGCAGTGCAGTACGAACACCGCTTCCGCAAACTTCACCGTGTAGACCGCCCGGTACGTGCCGCCGACATCATCTTCGACGGCCTCCAGCACGCCGGCCCCGCCGAATCCCTTGAGCACCTTCGCCGCGTCGTCCTGGTCGCCCATCTGGGCCAGCGACAGCGCGTAACCGAAACGCCGACGCACGTCGGGCGGCAACGCCATCAGATCCTTGTAGCTGCTCGCGATCCATTCGAGCGGTTTTTCTTTATCGACCATGATGGCAGTTTATACCTGTTCAGGTAACATCGCAAGCGCAACAGACTCAAGATACGTGTCGTAAAACACTTGTTTTACGACACATCTGCAACAGTCGTGTGCACCACCCGCTAGATGGCCTCAAAATTGTGCGGAAAACCATGTCGCCATGCACTACCATACGGAAACCTGTTTTTGATGGTTATCCGCCTATGTTGGTTGGTTACATGCGTGTGTCGTCGGATTCCGATCGCCAAAGCACGGACTTGCAACGTGATGCGCTGCTCGCCGCTGGCGTCGATGCTCGGCACCTGTTCGAGGATCGAGCCTCTGGCGCGAAGGATGACCGCGCAGGCTTGGCTCGGGCCCTCGAATTCGTCCGCCCCGGCGATGTGCTGGTAGTTTGGAAGCTCGACCGGCTCGGCCGCTCGCTGTCGCATCTGCTCGGCATCGTGACCTCGCTCAAGGATAAGCGGGTGGCGTTCCGCTCGCTGACGGAGAACCTGGACACCACAACGCCATCGGGCGAGTTCCTATTTCAGGTGTTCGGCGCACTCGCGCAATATGAGCGCGCCTTGATCCAGGAGCGCGTCGTCGCGGGGCTGACCGCCGCGCGCAAACGCGGTCGGATCGGCGGCCGACCACCTGCCATCGTTGGCGAGAAACTGGACGCCATCGTTGCCGCGCTCGATGGCGGAATGTCCAAGGCAGCGGTATGCCGCAACTTCAACGTCAAACGAACTACGCTGATCGAAACCCTGGCGCGGGTCGGCTGGACTAGCTCCAGCGGAGTGTCGTCACAATGATTGCCAAGAGCGAGCGGCTGACCGTTCTTTCGGACGCCGAGCAGGAAGCCCTGTACGGCCTGCCGGATTTCGACGATGCCCAGCAGCTGGACTACCTAGCCTTAACCGAAACCGAACTGGCGCTCGCCAGCAGTCGGCCCGGCCTGCATGCCCAGGTCTATTGCATCTTGCAGATCGGTTACTTCAAGGCCAAGCACGCCTTCTTCCGCTTCGACTGGAACGAGGTCGAAGACGATTGCGCCTTCGTACTGAGCCGGTATTTCCAAGGCGAAGCGTTCAAGCGCAAGGCGATCTCCAAGCACGAGCACTACACCCAACGCGAGCGGATTGCCGCGTTGTTCGACTACCAGCCTTGGGCAGCCGATTTCCTGCCGCAGCTTGCGCAGCATGCCGCGCAGACCGTGCGGCGCGACGTGATGCCGGGGTTCATCGCCGCCGAGCTGATCGTCTGGCTCAATGAGCACAAGATCATCCGGCCCGGCTATACCACCCTGCAAGAGGTGGTCAGCGAAACGCTGTCCGCCGAGCGTCGGCGCTTGGGTGGCCTGCTAGCGGACGTGTTGGACGAATCGGCCAAGGCCGCCCTGGGTCAACTCCTGGTGCGCGATGAAACCCTGTCGCAACTGGCGGCGCTCAAGCAAGACGCCAAAGATTTCGGCTGGCGGCAGATGGCCCGCGAACGGGAAAAGCGCGCCACGTTGGAACCGCTGCATCGCATCGCCAAGGCGCTGCTGCCCAAGCTCGGCGTCTCGCAGCAGAACCTGCTGTACTACGCGAGCCTGGCGAACTTCTACACCGTCCACGACCTGCGCAATCTGAAAGCCGATCAGACCAACCTCTATCTGCTGTGCTATGCCTGGGTGCGCTACCGGCAGTTCTCCGACAACCTGGTCGACGCGATGGCCTACCACATGAAGCAGTTGGAGGACGAAAGCAGCGCGGGCGCGAAGCAGAACTTCGTCGCCGAGCAGGTGCGCCGTCAGCAAGATACGCCGCAGGTTGGCCGCCTGCTGTCGCTTTACATCGATGACAGCGTGCCCGATCCCACGCCGTTCGGCGATGTGCGCCAGCGCGCCTACAGGATCATGCCCCGCGATACGCTACAAACCACGGCACAGCGTATGAGCGTGAAGCCGGTGAGCAAGCTGGCGCTGCACTGGCAGGCGGTGGACGGCTTGGCCGAGCGTATCCGCCGCCATCTACGGCCGCTGTACGTCGCACTCGATTTCGCCGGCACAGATCTGGACAGCCCGTGGCTCGCAGCGCTGGCTTGGACGAAGGGCGTGTACGCCAAGCAGCAGCGCCTGTCGCAACGACCGCTTGCCGAATGTCCAGCGGCCACGTTACCGAAACGCTTGCGGCCATACCTGCTGACCTTCGATGCCGATGGCAAGCCGACCGGTCTGCACGCCGACCGCTACGAGTTCTGGCTGTACCGTCAAGTCAGGAAGCGCTTCCAATCGGGCGAGCTGTATCTCGATGATAGCTTGCAGCACCGGCACTTCTCCGACGAGTTGGTTTCACTGGACGAGAAGGCAGACGTGCTCGCTCAGATGGACATCCCGTTCCTGCGGCAGCCGATCAATGCCCAGCTCGATGCGCTCGCGGCTGAACTGCACACGCAATGGCTGACCTTCAATCGCGAGCTAAAGCAGGGCAAGCTGACGCACTTGGAATACGACAAGGACACGCAGAAGCTGACCTGGCGCAAGCCCAAGGGCGACAATCCGAAGGCGCGCGAGAAGGTGTTCTACGAGCAATTGCCGTTCTGCGACGTGGCCGACGTGTTCCGCTTCGTCAACGCCCAGTGCCAGTTCCTGTCGGCGCTGATACCCTTGCAGCCGCGCTATGCGAAGAAGGTCGCCGACGCCGACAGCTTGATGGCGGTCATCATCGCGCAGGCGATGAACCACGGCAACCAGGTCATGGCGCGCACCAGCGACATCCCGTATCACGTGCTGGAAAGCGCCTACCAGCAGTACCTGCGCCACGCAACGCTGCACGCGGCCAACGACTGCATCAGCAACGCCATTGCGGCGCTGCCAATCTTCCCGCATTACTCGTTTGACCTCGATGTGCTGTACGGTGCCGTCGATGGTCAGAAATTCGGCGTCGAGCGGCCGACCGTGAAGGCTCGCTACTCACGGAAGTATTTCGGGCGCGGCAAGGGCGTGGTCGCCTACACGCTGTTGTGCAACCATGTGCCGCTCAACGGCTACTTGATTGGTGCGCACGACTACGAGGCCCATCACGTGTTCGACATCTGGTATCGCAATACGTCGGACATCGTGCCGACTGCGATCACCGGCGATATGCACAGTGTCAACAAAGCCAACTTCGCCATCCTGCACTGGTTCGGCCTGCGCTTCGAGCCGCGCTTTACCGGCATGGAAGGACAGTTGCAGGAACTGTATTGCGCCGACGATCCGGCTCTGTACGAGAAGTGCCTGATCCGGCCGGTCGGCCAAGTCGATAGGCAACCCATCATCAGCGAGAAGCCGAACCTCGACCAGATCGTGGCCACACTCGGGCTGAAGGAGATGACGCAGGGCACGCTGATCCGCAAGCTGTGCACCTACACCACATCGAATCCGACGCGGCGCGCGGTGTTCGAGTTCGACAAACTCATCCGCAGCATCTACACGCTGCGTTACCTGCGCGATCCCCAACTGGAGCGCAACGTGCACCGCTCGCAGAACCGGATTGAGTCCTACCACCAGCTACGCGGGGCCATTGCCCAAGTTGGCGGCAAGAAGGAGCTGACCGGGCGCACCGACATCGAGATCGAAATCAGCAACCAGTGCGCCAGGTTGATCGCGAACGCGGTCATCTTCTACAACTCGGCCATCCTGTCACGGCTGCTGACGAAGTACGAGGCGAGCGGCAACACCAAGGCACTCGCGCTCATCACTCAGATATCGCCTGCGGCCTGGCGGCACATCCTGCTGAACGGGCACTACACCTTCCAGAGCGATGGCAAGATGATCGACCTGGACGCGCTCGTGGCGGGGCTTGATCTTGGGTGACGGAAATTTCGGCGGTTCCGGCTTACAACCCCAACTCGCTGATCAGAGAGAAACCTCATGAAATCCATTTTGATCTGGGACTTACCTCTTCGCCTGTTCCACTGGCTGTTCGCGGCCAGCTTTGCCGGCGCCTGGCTGACTGCGGAATCCGACGAATGGCTGTCGCTGCATACCTTCCTCGGTTATCTCATGCTGGGTCTGATCGTTTTTCGTCTGGTCTGGGGGCTGATCGGCACCCACTACGCGCGGTTTTCTTCCTTCCTTTACGGTCCGCGCGCGGGACTGGCGTACCTGAGCCAGACTTTGAGCGGCACGGCCAAACGCCACCTCGGCCACAACCCGGCGGGCAGCCAGGCGGTGTTTCTGCTGCTCGGCCTGGGCTTGCTGGTGGGCTTGAGCGGCTTGTTCGTGCAGGGCGGCGAGGAGCAGCAGGGCGCGGCGGCGGGGGTGCTCGGCTACGCGCTCGGCAAGGCAATCAAGGAGGGCCATGAGTTCCTCGCTGAACTGATGCTGCTGCTGGTGTTCGTCCACCTCGCCGGTGTGGCGCTGGAAAGTTGGCTGCACCGCGAGAATCTGCCGCGTGCCATGGTAAACGGCAGGAAACAGGCCGAACCTGATGCACCGGCCGTGCGCTCCAATACCCTGGTCGCCGCGCTGTTGTTGCTAGCCGTGGCGGTATTCACCGCCTGGTGGTTCCAGTATCGCGGCAGTGAAACCGGCCTCGCCTTTATCGGCAAGAAACTCCCGGAAAGCGCCCTCTGGCAGGAAGAGTGCGGTAGTTGCCACCAGGCTTTTCACCCCAGCCTGCTGCCGGCGCGCTCCTGGAAAAGCCTGCTGGCGCAACAGGAGCACCATTTCGGCGACGACCTCGGGCTGGAGGCCGGCGCCATTGCCCAGCTACTCGCCTTCGCCGAGCCCAATGCCGCCGAACAGGGCGCGACCGAAGCCGCCTGGAAGATCAATCGTTCCGTGCCGGCGAACGCCACGCCGCTACGCATCACGGAAACGCCGTACTGGATCAAGAAGCACCACGAGATTGCCGCCGCCGACTGGAACAAAACTACCGTGAAGAGCAAGGCCAACTGCCCGGCCTGCCACCTGGATGCCGAAGCCGGCACCTACGAGGACGCGGCGATGCGGGTACCTGGGTGAGGCTGAACCTGTAGCGTTGGTTTCCAACCGACATCATTGACCCCAACTGCTTCCATGACGAATATCCGTTCGAGCGCGAACGCCACGGCGAGATACTGAAATTCCTGGAAACTGCGCACAAGGTGCCCGCCCCAGCCTTGATCACCAAGGCTCGACAAGAAATGGAGAACTGATGCGTATCCTGCTGGTGGAAGACGACGCGCTGCTCGGCGATGGCCTGCGCGCCGGGTTGACGCTGGATGGCTATGGCGTGGACTGGGTGCGCGATGGCGAGGCGGCGCGTCTAGCGTGGCTGGCGGAAGACTATGACGCCTGTGTGCTGGACCTCGGCCTGCCGCGCCGCGATGGCTTGTCCGTGCTCAAGGAGGCGCGTGCGCGCGGCAAGCGCACCCCGGTGCTCATTCTCACCGCGCGCGACACCACCGCTGACAAGGTGGCCGGGCTCGATGCCGGCGCCGACGATTACCTGCTGAAACCGTTTGAACTGGAAGAACTGCAAGCCCGTCTGCGCGCCCTGTTGCGTCGTGCCTCGGGCGCGTCGGCCCCCCTGCTGCGCCATGGTGACCTGGCCCTGGATCCAGCGGCGCGGCGCGTCACCCTGAGTGACGTGCTGCTCAACCTGTCGGCGCGGGAATATGCGTTGTTGCACGACTTCATCACCCACAAAGGGCATATCCGCTCGCGCCAGGAATTGGAGACCAGTCTCTATGCCTGGGGCGAGGAAGTGGAAAGCAACACGGTGGAGGTCTACATCCACCACCTGCGCAAGAAAATCGGCGCGGACATGATCCGCACCGTGCGCGGTCTGGGCTATGTGCTGGGAGATGGGGCATGAGATTGCTCGACATGAATTCCCTGCGTGTTCGGCTGCTCGTCATGCTGTTGGCGGTTACCGGCCTGATCTGGCTGGGCGCGGCCTGGTGGAGCTTTTACGACGCGCGCCACGAGGCGGAGGAATTGCTTGACGCCCAACTCGCCCAGTCTGCTCATCTGCTGCTGGCGCAGACCCGGCACGAACTGGTGGAAGAGGGGGAGAACCATCTGGCCGCCTACGAGGCGCTGGATGACCATGAACTTCATCCGTATGAACAGAAGCTCCAGTTCCGCATCCTCGATGCGCGCGGCAACACCCTGCTGGCGTCCGCCAATCCCCCTCCGGCGATGGCAGCGGGTTCCACAGGCTACGCCGAGGTGTGGGTTGGCGACGAGGGCTGGCGGATGCTGGCGACCAGCGACGGCATCTTGCGCGTCGAAGTGGCGCAATCGCTCTCCATCCGCGATGAACTGGCGCGACATGTGGCGCTGCGCCTGGCGTTGCCGGTATTGCTGGCTCTGCCTTTGCTGGGCGGCCTGATTTTTCTCGTGGTGGGTCGGGCGCTGCGCCCGCTCGACAGCCTCGCCGGCAAGGTGGCCAGCCGCACGGCGGCGAACCTGGCGCCTTTGGAAACCGATACCCTGCCGCGTGAGGTTCTACCTTTGGCGAGCGCGCTGAACAGTCTGCTGAAACGCCTCGACCACGCCCTCGACAGCGAGCGTCGCTTTACCGCCGACGCCGCGCACGAGCTGCGCACGCCACTGGCCGCGATCGAGATTCAGGCACAGGTCGCGCTGGCCAGTCATAAGGAGGACGGCCGCGCGCACGCACTGGAACAGGTGCTCGCCGGCACCCGCCGCGCCGCCCGTTTGGTGGAACAACTCCTGCGTCTGGCGCGGCTCGATCCGCTGGCGGGGCCGCCGCGGTCCAGGAATCTCGAACTGGCTCAACTTGCCCGCGAGGTGGTGGCTGACCCGCATCTCGATTCGGCGCGTATCCATCTGGAATGCGTGGAAACGGCCGTGATCGCGGGCGATCCCGAGCTTCTGAGCGTGGCCCTGCGTAATCTGCTCGACAACGCCTTGCGTTACAGCCCGGCGGCAAGCCGCGTGACCCTGGGCGTAAGCCTGGACAACGACGTACCGAGCTTGTGGGTGGAGGACAGCGGCCCGGGGGTGACGGCGGCGGAACTGCCACGTCTGACCGAGCGGTTCTATCGTGGCGGAGAGGTCGTTCGTGAAGGCAGTGGCCTGGGCCTGGCCATCGTTGCCCGCATCGCCCGATTGCACGGCGCCCGCCTGATTTTTGAAAACCGGGAGGCGGGTGGCCTGCGCGCGACGCTGGCCTGGTCGAGCTGATAGGAGCGTACCCAAGCCGGACGTAGGGTGTGGTAAGCGCAGCGACTGCCCGCTGCTGACTCTGGGGATGGCACTGGGGTTGCCGCTTATGCCGGGCGGGACGAAAAGAATGGTCGCCTGATCTCGCCTCCCCGGGAAAAGGTCACGTGCAGTGACACTCGAGGTAAATGGTTTGATGTAACCTTATGTTTAATAAAGGGTTGTTGGGTTGGGTGTTAAAGATGCGTTAGCAGACTGGAAGCCTGCGGCCATCCGGCCGAAGCCCGTATCGGCAAATGGCTGGACGAACGCGCCTGAGCGCGCGTCGATCCGCTGTTATTCCGCCTCGCGCAGACGCATCTGCCGCGCCGCTTCTTCGTCGCGGGCGTCGTCGATCTCCCGCATTACGCCGTGCAGGTCCACGGGTTTGGAACTCTCCGCGAAACGGCCCGTGAGCGGTGTGTCGGGATGCAGGTCGCCGTGTTCGTACAAGGCCCAGATTTCCTTGCCGTAGCGCGTCGCCAGCAGTTCCGGCGCGAAGCGCCCGAAGTAGACCGCCAGGTTGCCGACGTCACGTTCCAGCATGTCGCGGGCGTGGTTGTTGCCGGCGGCGTCCACCGCTTGCGGCAGGTCGATGATCACCGGGCCATCGGCGCCGACCAGGATGTTGTATTCCGACAAGTCGCCGTGGATCACGCCAGCGCACAGCATCAACACCACTTGCCGTAGCAGGGTCTGAAAATGCGCCCGCGCCTGTTCTGGCGTGAATTCCAGGTCGTTCAGGCGAGGCGCAGCGTTGCCGTAGGCGTCGCAGACCAGTTCCATCAGCAGGACGCCGGCGTGGAAGTTGTACGGCTTGGGCACGCGCACGCCGGCGCGGGCGAGACGGTAGAGGGCGTCGACCTCGGCGCTTTGCCAGGCTTCTTCCTGGGCTTCCCGCCCGAAGCGAGTGCCTTTCGCCATGGCGCGCGCCTGGCGGCTGTTCTTCACCTTGCGGTTTTCCGTGTAATCGACGCTCTGGCGAAAGCCGCGCTTGTTGGCTTCCTTGTAGACCTTGGCGCAGCGCACCTCGTCGCCGCAACTGACGACGAAGACCATCGCCTCCTTGCCGCTCATGAGCTGGCGGATGACGTCGTCGATGAGGCCGTCTTCAAGCAACGGTTCGAGTCTTTTCGGGATTTTCATGGGGGCGCGCGATATTGATTAGTCAGCGTGGCTGGGCTGAACAGGAATGACTTGCATGGGGCCGGTGAGTTTTTTCCAGAGCAGTGGCGTAAGCGGCCGTCATTTCCGCCATCGATGCTGTTCGGGGGGCGTGATGGTCACGATGGAGGTTGGCATTGGTTACAGCCGCCATGGATTGAAGAGGCGAGGGAATAGTTCAAAGTCTTGAATGTTTCGCGTGACCACGGTGAGTCCGTGGCATTGCGCGGTGGCCGCAAGCAAGCCGTCCATGACCGGCAGCGGCCTGCCGGTGAGTTCGGCCTGGGCGGAAAAAGATGCCCAGGCACTGAGTGTGGCGGCGTCAATGGACAGAATGCGGCCAGCGAAGCGTTGTTCGAGTCTGCCCAGCCAGATGGTGAGTTTCTGGGCTCGGCGCGGGTCGCTTGGCTTGAGTCTGATGATGCCTTTTTCGATTTCACCCAGGCTGATCACACTGATGTACAGGCTGCTTTCATCTTGTTCGTCGAGCCATTGGATGACCTTGAGGTCGGGGGCTTTCTTGACATATTCGGAAAGTACGCAGGTGTCGAGCAGCCAGCTCATAGCTCCACGTTCCTGCCTGGGTCGCGGTCACGGGAGAAGTCGAGGTCTTCCGCCGCGATGTCCGGGCTCAGTAGTGCCGCGGAAAGATTGCCATCGTGGCGAAGAGTGAGTCGGGCGTATTCCTCGGAGGAAATCACAACCGCTGTGGGGCGGCCGTGCACGGTGACCACTTGCGCGTCTCCTCCCGCCGCCAGCTTGACGAGCTGGCTCAGGTTGTTTTTCGCTTCCTGTAGTTGCCATTCGGTTTGCACGGCGGGTCTCCTGAATTCTGGCTAGTCTGGGCGGAATCTAGCATGAGGCCGATGATCCGATCAAACCCCCAGCGCCAGCATCTTCAGCGGCGGCTTGCCGTCCGGGCTGGGGAAGTCCGCTTCCGGGGCGATCCACTCGAACTCGCGGATGGGGCGTCCGGCCTTGACGGCGCTGCGTTGCAACTGATCCAGCCAGGCCTCGCGCTCGACTTCCGCGACGTTGTTGCAGCAAAACAGGGTGCCGCCCGGCGCCGTGGATAGTAGCGCCGGCTTGAACAGGGCGGGGTAGTCGTTGACCAGGTCGACCACGCCGAACGGGCCTTTGGCGTAGCGGGGCGGGTCCAGGAACACCAGGTCGAACTGTTGCGGCTCCAGTTTCGGGAAGGGCGGCAGGCGTTTGCCGCGCACCATTTGCGGCTGGCCGATGCCGGCGTACTGGCGCAGGGCGGGGAAGACATCGCTTTGCAGCAGGCGCGGCCGTGTCGGCAGGTCGTTCAGGGCGATGCTTTCCTTGGCCACGCGCAGGCCGGACTCGGCGAAATCGATGTTCACCACATGGCGCGCGCCCGCCTTGGCGGCGGCGATGCCGGCGCCACAGGTATAGGCGAACAGGTTGAGCAGCGACTTGTCGGCGGCCGCCGACATCAGCCAGCGGCGACCGGCGCGCATATCAAGGAACAGCCAGGGGTCCTGGCCTTCGTGGCGGGCCTGGAAGCGATAATTCACGCCCAGTTCGCTGATTTGACGCGGCAAATGCGCCGCGATTTTCTGGTCCGCTGTCAGTGGGTTGCGGATGCGCGAATTGGGCTGGCTGCGGTCGTTGTAGATCGGAATCAGCCTCGGCAGGGCGGCGGCATAAACAGCCTCCAGGGAGGCAATCTCCTCCGTGGTCAGGCTTTGGTGAAAGCTCTGCACCAACAGCAGCTCGCCATAGCGGTCCACGGTCAGGCCCGGCGCACCCTCGACACTGCCGTGGAACAGGCGGTAGGCATCGGTTTGCTCGCCGTGCAGGCGAGCCATCAGGTCGGCGCGCGCGTCGAGGGCGGCGGCCAAAAGGCCGGCAAGGGAATCAGACATGGGTAACACCGGCAATCTAAGGAACGCGCGATTCTACAGGGCCAAGCCCCACGCTCCGACGTCGGCTTTGCTTTCCCCGAGCAAGCCACGGCTATTCATGGCCGTTCTGCCCTTTGCGGTGTTTTGTGTGCGTGTAACGCCGGCATCCTCGCCGGTGGGGAGAAAAGGGTGCCTCGAAAAAACCCGTCATTCCCGCGAATGCGGGAATCCAGTGTGTTGATTTCACTGGGTTCCCGCCTTCGCGGGAACGACGAATCAGGGGGGGCGATGTGCCTAAAAGACGCCGGCAAGGATGCCGGCGCTACAAAGGCGTGGAACTGGTCACTCAGACGCGCTTTTTCGATCTCTTCGCGAAAACACGGTTGCGGGGGTGGACTGTCCGTTGGATGCCGTCTGGTTCAGCCGATCAGCGCCACCGCCTTGATCTGGGTATAGACGATCTGACCCGGGGATAGCCCGAGGTCGTGCGCGGAACGCCGGGTCAGCCGTGCCACCAGCGGCGCTCCACCCATGTTCAGGCGCACCAGGGCTTGCGCGGGGTGGACGTCGTCGGCGAGTTCTTCCACGACGCCGGGCAGAATGTTCTGGATGCTGGTGCCGCTGTGGCGGGTCAGGGCCAGGCTGACGTCGCGCGCGAGAATGCGGACGCGGACATGGTGGCCGATGGCATGGCCGCCATCACGCACCCAGACGCCGATGTTGCTGGCGTCGGCGAAGACCACGCGCGCCAGATGCCAGCGCGCGTCCCGCTCCGTCACCACCGCGTCCAGCACCACGCCGGCATCCTCGCCGAGGTGAATGGGCAGATCGAGACGGGCGAGGGTGTCGGTCAGCGGCCCGCTGGCGACGACACGACCGGCCTCCATGACCACGATGTGATCGGCCAGACGGGCGACTTCATCGGGGGCGTGGCTGACGTAAAGCACGGGAATATCCAGTTCCTCGTGCAGGCGTTCCAGGTAGGGCAGGATTTCCTGTTTCCGCGCCAGATCGAGCGCGGCCAGCGGTTCGTCCATCAGCAGTAGCCTGGGTTTCACCGCCAGGGCGCGGGCGATGGCGACGCGCTGGCGCTCGCCGCCGGAGAGCTGATCGGGGCGGCGCTCCAGTAGGGGGCCGATGCCGAGCAGCGCGACGATGTGAGCGAGCGCGGCGGCGTCGATGCCGCCCTTGGCTCGCTTGCGCCCGTACTCGAGGTTGCCGCGCGCGGAAAGGTGCGGGAACAGGCTCGCTTCCTGGAAGACATAGCCGAGTGGTCTGTCATGGGTGGGCAGGAAGCGGGCGGCGTCCTGCCAGACTTCGCCGGATAGGTCGAGGTAGCCGCCGGCCGCGCGTTCGAGGCCGGCGATGCAGCGCAGCAAGGTGGTCTTGCCGGAGCCGGAATGGCCGAACAGGGCGGTGACGCCGCGTGCCGGCAGGTCAAGGTCGACATCCAGGGAAAAGCCGGAGCGGTCGAGTCGGAAACGAGCGCGGATGCTCACTTCCGCCTCCCGGTCGGATTCAGCGTGTACAGCGCCAGCAGCACCAGGAAGGCGAACAACAGCATGCCGCCGGAAAGCCAGTGCGCCTGCGCGTAGTCCATCGCCTCGACGTGGTCGTAGATCTGTACTGAAATCACCCGCGTCTGTTCCGGGATGTTGCCGCCGATCATCAGCACCACGCCGAATTCGCCCACCGTATGCGCGAAGCCGAGCACGCCGGCGGTGAGATAACCGGGCCGCGCCAGCGGCAGCACCACGGAGAAGAAGGCGTCCAGCGGCGAGGCGCGCAAGGTGGCGGCGGCTTCCAACGGTCGTTCACCGATGGCCTCGAAGGCGTTCTGCAAGGGCTGCACCACGAAAGGCAGGGAATAGAACACCGAGGCCACCACCAGGCCGGCGAAGGTGAACGGCAGCACCCCGAGGCCCAGCGACTGGGTGAACTGACCGACCGGGCCGTTCGGCCCCATCGTCACCAGCAGATAAAAGCCGATTACCGTCGGCGGCAGCACCAGTGGCAGCGCCACCACCGCGCCGACCGGACCCTTCCACCACGACCGCGTACGCGCCAGCCACCAGGCGATGGGGGTGCCGAGCAATAGCAGCAGCAGCGTGGTGACGCTGGCCAGCTTGAGGGTCAGCCAGATGGCGGCGAGGTCGGCGTCGGTGAGGGGCATGCGCGCGGGCGATCAGATTTCGTAACCGTAGGATTGCATGATGGCTTTGGCCTTGTCGCCCTTCAGATAGCTCATCAGCGCCACGGCGGCGACGTTGCCCTTGCCGGCGGCGAGGATGACCGCGTCCTGGCGGATGGGGGCGTGCAATTTGCTCGGCACGATCCAGGCGGAGCCGCCGCTGATCCTGCCATTCCGCATCACTTGCGAGAGCGCGACGAAACCCAGTTCGGCGTTGCCGGTGCTGACGAATTGCCAGGGCTGGGCAATGTTCTCGCCCTGCACGAAGCGGGGCGTGAGGCTGTCCAGCAGACCCATGCCGGTGAGGACTTCAACCGCCGCCCTGCCGTAGGGCGCGAATCTGGGGTTGGCGATGGCGAGTTTGTTGAACTGGCCCTTTCTCAGGACATCACCTTTGGCGTCGACAACGCCGGCTTGCGCCGACCACAGCACCAGTGTGCCGATGGCGTAGGTGAAACGGCTGTCGGCGACGGTCTGACCCTCCCGCTCCAGTCTTGCCGGGGTTTCATCGTCGGCGGACAAAAAGGCATGGAACGGCGCGCCATTCTTGATCTGGGCGTAGAACTTGCCGGAGGAGCCGAACGACAGCTTGGCTTGATGCCCGGTGTCCCGGGCGAATTCGGCGGCGATGGCATTCATCGGCGCGGTGAAATTGGCGGCGACGGCGACGTTGACCTCGGCGGCCTGCGCGGAAATGCTGAACAGCAGGGCGGTCAGGGTGAGGAGCCAGCGCGGTAGTTGCATTACCTGTTTCCTTGGTGATCGATGGGCGTTGTGGATTGTCCCTCAGCCGAGCGTGCTACGCAGTGCCGGCGTTTCTCCAGCATGGTTTTTTCTCCCACCGTTCGCCAAGCCGCGTCACCGTTACTGTGAAACAACCAACCCATCCGCGCGGGTAGGAGCGTCCGCTTGCGGCGCGAACCACGGCATCGGCGAATTCGCGCCGCAAGCGGTCGCTCCTACACCCCCTGTTTCATCTTGCGGGGCGGTTGAGCCAGCCATGACCCGTTACGTCGCGTTGTCGGCGAACATGCCGCCACGCGCGCCCTCGCTCACCGCGCGCACGGCGGGGTGGCTGAGCCGGCGTTCCACCGAGATGGCGAAGAAGCGTTCTCGCAGTTCGCGGGTTTCCCCCAGGCGGATGACGCCATATTGCTTTTCCACTTCCCTGCCGGTGGCGATGGGTGCGGGGAAAATGCCGGCGCCCGCCTTGCCGAAGGCTTTCATCAAGGCGCTGTCGTCAAATTCTCCGGCGATGCGCGGGCGCGTGCCCTTGCGCTCCAGCCAGCGCATCAGCGGCCCGCGCAGGGCACTGTCCTCGCTGGGGATGAGCAGGGGGGCGCCATCGAGGCATTCGGGGAAATCGCCGACCAGACGGGCGGCGAGGGCGGGCGCGGCAAAGAAGGCGACGCCGCATTCACCCAGGGGGTGGCTGTAGCCCTTGACGTCCATGCCGGGCGGCAGTGGCCGGTCGGCCAGCACCATATCCAGACGGTGTATGGCCAGTTCCGCCAGCAGACGGTCGAGTCGATCCTCGCGGCAGATCAGTTGCACCGGCTCCGGCAAGGCGAGCGCCGGTTCCAGCAACTGATGGGCGATGAACTTGGGCACGGCCTCGGCGATGCCTACCCGGAAGGGCACCGATTTTTGTTCCTGACCGCCGCGCAGGACCTCTTCCAGCTCGGCGCTGACTTGGAACAACTCCTCCGCGTAGGAAAGTGCCCGGCGGCCGGTGTCGGTCAGCTCCAGGCGACGGCCGACGCGGCGGAACAGCGCGACGCCGAGCCGTTGCTCGAATTGGGTCAGTTGGCCGGAAAGCGTCTGCGGCGCCAGATGCAGTTTTTCCGCCGCGCGGTTCACCGCCCCGGTTTTGGCCACGGTGAAGAAATAATGCAGGTGTTTGAAGTTGAGCATGAGGTTCCGCCAATAGATCGTTAAATGCGAATTTAACATCTTGGTAATTCGAGTTTTTCTTATCGATGGTGGGCCTTAGCATCGCGCCGTTTTCACCATCTATGAGATACCGGCCATGCGCTTGGAGATTCAGAGCCAGGGATTCGAGCTCACCGCTCGTTTGAGCGAGTATGTGACCAAGCGTCTGGCCTACGGTTTGGCGCGTGGCGACGACGCCATCCTGCGCGTCAGCGTGCGGCTGTCCGACATCAACGGCACCCGGGGCGCGCCGGACAAACGCTGTTACATCGAGGTGCAACTGAAAAACGCCCCGGCGGTGGTGATCGAGGACATCGAGGCCGATCTCTACCTGGCGATCGACCGCGCCAGCGAGCGCGCCGGCCGTACCCTGATTCGTCGTCTGGCGCGGCGGCGGGAGCTGGCGCGCGGTGTGGCGGAAGCGCCGCTCGATGTGCATCGGGGCAGGCGCATCGACATGCAAGCGGAGGCATCGCAGCCATGACCGGCATGACGGCCGGGCCCCGCCACCTTCCCTTGTCGAAACTCATCACTCAGGCGGCGGCGCGGCTGCGTGACGGCGGCGTGGTGGCCTTTCCCACCGAGACGGTCTACGGGCTGGGCGCCGACGCGGGCAACCCTGAGGCGGTACGCCGGGTGTTCGAGATCAAGGGTCGTCCCGCTGATCATCCCTTGATCGTGCATCTGGCCGAGGCCGCGCACGCCGATGCCTGGGCCGCCGAAGTGCCCGAGACCGCGCGTCTCCTGATGGCGCGTTTCTGGCCCGGTCCGCTCACCCTGGTGCTGCCGGCGCGCGACGAAGTGCCGCGCGAGGTGACCGGCGGCCAGGACAGCGTGGCGCTGCGCGCGCCCAGCCATCCCCTGGCGCTGTCGCTGCTGCGCGCCCTCGCCGGCGTGAGTGGGCATCCTGTGGGCCTGGCGGCGCCGTCGGCGAATCGCTTCGGTCAGGTGAGTCCCACCGAGGCGTGGCATGTGCGCGCTTCCTTCGGCGGTCAAGTCGACCAGGTGCTGGACGGCGGCCGTTGCCGCTACGGTATGGAGTCCACCATCGTCTCCCTGCTCGGTGAGCGGCCGCGGGTGTTGCGTCCCGGCGCGCTGCCGATGAGCGCCCTGCGCGAGGTCCTCGGCGAGGACGGCATCGAACTGTCCGCCGGCGCCTCGCTGGCGCCGCGTGTGCCGGGTACGCTGGCCGCCCATTACGCGCCCGTGACGCCGCTGGAAATCCATGCCGCCGCCGATCTTGGCCATCGCGCCGAGACGCTGCTGGCCCGGGGCCTGAGGGTGGCGGTATTGCGCCGCAATCGCAGCATGCGTGGCAAGCCGGCGTTGCCGCCGCTGCCGGAGTTCCTGCTGCCGGCGCCGCCCGCGGCCTACGCGCGCGGGCTGTATGCCCGCCTGCGAGAGCTCGACCGCTTCGCTTTCGACCGTCTGCTGGTGGAAGCGCCGCCGGACGAGGAAATCTGGTGGGCGGTCAATGATCGTCTGTCGCGCGCGGCGGCGAGCGCCAGGCATCTGGAACGGTCATGACTTCGGGCGGACGACTCGCGAGAGGGCGCGGAAGGGGCTGAAGCGCGGCCGGTTATCATGCGCATGGCTGAATGGAAAAAATGATCCCGTAGAGGGCTTTCCCGCTCATTCACCTTCCGGATGGCTCATGATCCGGGGGGCGCCGGCGCCGCGCCGCCGCTCCGTTTCGGCGGCTTTACGGCGGCATCGCGAATGTATTCAAACACCGGTTTCGGGAACAAAGGAGTAAAGGGATGAGTGCCGAATCTGTCAGGGACATATTGGTTCCCATCGCGAATTTTCCTCATGTTGCCGTGGATGCCTCCATTCGAGACGCCTTCGCGGTGCTCCATGAGAAGCATCGAACCGCCGGTTGGCGCATCCGCCATCTGCTGGTGTTCGACGCGCGCAGAACCCTGGTGGGGCTGCTCAGCATCCGCGATCTGCTGCGTTCCCTGATGCCGGAATATCTGCGGGCGACCTCGGCGCGCCATGTCGCCGAACCCTTGCCCGACGATGCCTCGCTCAGCATCCTCTGGCAGGACACGTTCGCGGCGCAGTGCCGTCTCGCGGGCGAGACGCGCGTGGAAAACTACATGTCGCCGGTGCTGAACACGGTGAAAGCCGACGACCCGCTGACCCGCGCCGCCTATCTGATGGTCATGCACGGCATCGACATGCTGCCGGTACTGGAGGGGGATCGGGTGATCGGCGTGGTGCGCATCGTCGATGTGTTCAACCAGGCCGCCGCCGAGGTGCTGCATGACTGAGCACGCCGCCGTCGGCCTGCCGCATCTCCAGGCGGCGAAACGTCAATATGACTGGAAGAAGCTGCTCATCCTGCTCGCCGGCTTTGGCCTCTTCCTGGCGATCTATTTCATGCCGGCCTGGCCGGATGCAATCGACCCCGCCGGCAAGACTTTCCATCTTTCGCCGCAGGGCAAGGCGGCCATCGCCCTGTTTCTGATGGCCGGCATCTGGTGGGTGTTCGAGGTCATCCCTATCGGCGTCACCGCCATCGCCATCGGCATGTTCCAGTCGCTGTTCCTGATTCGCCCGGCGAAGGACGCGTTCCGCGATTTCATGGACCCGTCGGTGATGTTCATCTTCGGTTCCATCGTCATCGGCCTGGCCTTCACCAAGTCCGGCCTCACCCGGCGCATCGCCTACAAGATGCTGGCGGTGGCGGGCGAGAACACCAACATGATTTTGCTCGGCTGCCTGGTGGTGACGGCGGCGCTGGCGCATTTGATGGCGCATACGGCGGTGGCGGCGACCATGTTCCCGATCCTGCTGGCGATCTATGCCCTCTATGGCGAGGGCGACAAGCAGACCCGCTTCGGCAAGAGCCTGTTCATCGGCATGGCCTACGCGGCCGGCGCCGGCAGCATCATCACCTTCCTTGGCGCCGCGCGCGGCCCGGCGGCGGCGGGCATGTACAAGGAGTTCACCGGCAACGAGATCGGTTTCTTCGAACTCACCTCTTACATGTTCGTGATCGGCTGGATCATGGTGTTCGCGATCTGGCTCTATCTGATCGTCTTCATGAAGGCGGAGAAAAAGACCATTCCCGGCCTGCGCGATACGGTCAAACGCCTGTCCGCCGGACTCGGGCCGATGACTCTGCACGAGAAGATCGTGCTGGCCGTGGTCTTCGGCGTCGTGGTGTTGATGACCCTGCGCGGCTTCTCGCCGTTCCTGCAGCAGATCGACCGCGCCGCGCTGATGCTGCTGTCCACCCTGTTGTTCTTCATCATCGGCATCCTGACGGTGAAGGATCTGGAGGAGATTCCCTGGAACATCATCCTGCTGTTCTCCGGCGCCATGTCGATCGGCTTCTGTCTCTGGCAGACCGGGGCGGCGGAATGGATGGCGGTGCAATGGCTGGGCCTGCTCCAGGAGGCGCACTGGTTCACCTTCGTCATGGGCATCGCCGCGTTCGTGCTGATCATGACCAACTTCATCATGAACGTGGCGGCCATCGCCATCGTCCTGCCGGTGGCGCTGGTCATCGCCAAATACATGGGCGTGGCGCCGGAGGTGGTGATGTACGCCTCCCTGGTCACCGCCGGTATGCCCTTCCTGCTGCTGATCGGCGCCGCGCCCAACGCCATCGCCTATGACTCGAAGCAGTTCAGCACCGGCGAGTTCTTCAAACACGGCATTCCCATGAGCCTGGTGCTGCTGGTTGTGCTCGGCCTGGCGGTGACTTTGCTGTGGCCGCTGCTGGGGATGCCGATTCTGGTCAGATAACCACCGCGTTCGTGGGAGGGGCTATTCCATCGCGTGGGAGAAAGGCTGTCTCAGACCCGCGCCATGAATGATCGACATCAAACGGAAAAATCATTGAACCTTGAAATTCCCGTTGAACGCTCAACTAACTTTTGCAATCAGACCCCAACTTTCATGCAGAGGTGCGGCCAGCACCCCTGATGATGAAACAAGGCGGTAGGAGCGTCCGCTTGCGGCGCGAAATTCCACTTATATTGGCTGCGCGCGGCTCATGCCGGCGGCCACCAGATTGCCACTCGTAAGGAAATTACATGATGTTGCTTCGTCTATTCACTATCGCCCTCTCCCTGCTGGCGCTCGCCGGCTGCGCCGAGCCGCCCTACAGCAATATCGACAACACCCAGTTGAAGGCGCTGCTGGAGCAGGGGGTGCCGATCTACGACGTCCGCCGCCCGGAGGAATGGCGGCAGACCGGCGTCGTGGCGGGCAGTCGCAAGCTGACCTTCGTCGAGGCCAACGGCCGTCTGCATCCCGACTTCATCCCGACCTTCACCCGCGAGGTGAGCCCGGAGCAGCCGGTCATCGTCATCTGCCGCACCGGCAACCGCACCGACTCCCTGGCACGCGAGTTGATGGAGAAGATGGGTTACACGAAGGTCTACAACGTGCGCAACGGCATCACGCGCTGGATCGGTGAGGGTAATCCGGTGGTCAGGAACTGAGCGGATGACGGAAAACCTGGTATCCGCCCCACCCGCGACTGTCCGCGAGCGCCTGCGCGCCTTCGTCGAACACCGCCGGGTACAGGGCGTCATCATCACCCTGATCCTGATCAACGCGGTGCTGCTCGGGCTGGAAACCTGGCCGGCCGCGATGGCGGCGTGGGGCGGGCTGATCCTGGCGCTGGATCAGGCGATTCTCGGCGTCTTCGTGCTGGAGATCAGCCTGCGTCTCTACGTCCATCGGCGCGCCTTTTGGCGCGACCCCTGGAGCGTATTTGACTTTGCCGTCGTCGCCATCGCCTTGCTGCCCGCCACCGGCGAACTCGCGGTATTGCGGTCGCTGCGGGTCTTGCGGGTACTGCGGCTGTTGACCATGGTGCCGTCCATGCGGCGGGTGGTGGGGGCCTTGCTCGGGGCCATTCCCGGGCTGGCGTCCATTGGCATGGTGTTGCTGATCCTCTATTACGTGTTTGCGGTAATCGCCACCAATTTGTTCGCCGCGGGGTATCCGGAATGGTTCGGCCACCTGGGCCGCTCGCTCTATACCCTGTTCCAGATCATGACCCTGGAAAGCTGGTCGATGGGTATCGCCCGTCCGGTGATGGAAAACTTTCCCTATGCCTGGGCCTTTTTCGTGCCCTTCATCCTGGTGGCGACCTTTACCATGTTGAACTTGTTCATCGCCATCATCGTCAACGCCATGCAAAACTACAGTGATAAGGAGCACCAGGAGACGGTCGGAGTGGTCGAGCATGCCCGCGAGCACATCGAAGCCGACTTGCACGCGGAGGTGCGGGCACTGCGCGAAGAAATCCGGGAATTGAAGACGCTGCTGACGCTGGCACCCCGCCACTGAGCCCCCTCGCCACGAACCACGATGAATCCGACCATGAACGACACCAGCAAACCCAATCCGCTGATCGAGGTGCTGATCACCCTGATCATCCCCTCGCTCATTCTGATGAAACTCTCTGGCCCGGAGGATCTGGGCGTCGTCAACGCGCTGCTGCTGGCGCTGGCGTTCCCGCTGTTCTGGGGGGGGCGCGATCTGCTGCGCCGGCGCAAGCTCAACCTGTTCGCCACGCTGGGCCTGGTCAGCGTCCTGCTCACCGGCGGCATCGGTCTGCTGCAACTGGATAACCAGTGGCTGGCGGTCAAGGAAGCCGCCATTCCCGGATTGATCGGCCTGGCCGTGACCATTTCCGCGTACACCCGCTACCCGCTGGTGCGGGTGCTGCTGTATACGCCGGCGCTGATGGATGTCGAGCGGATCGGGGGTGAGCTGGAAGCGCGTGGCAACCAGGCCGCATTCGAGGCGCGCCTGAGAACGGCGACCTGGATGCTGGGCGCATCCTTCTTCTTCTCCTCAGTCATGAACTACTTTCTCGCCACCTGGATCGTCACCAGCCCGGCCGGCACGGCTGCCTTCAACGAGGAACTGGGGCGCCTGACCCTGTTGAGTTATCCCGTGATCGCGCTGCCGTCGATGCTGATCATGATGGCGGCGCTCTACTACCTGGCACGCACGATCAAGGAACTGGCCGGGTTGAAACTCGGCGAAGCAATGCGGACACCTTCGTGAATCCCCCGGGCCGGCCAAACAAAGGCGGGCACAATATTTGCGGCGACTCCGGCGGCGGGCTTCTACCCTTGCAGCCTGTCGGACTTTGTTCGTCGATAGCGAAAATTGACCCCGACGAGCTCAGTTTTTGCCGAATTTGCCGCCGCATAGCCAGCTATGGGGCAAAAAGTCGGTGAAAAATGGGCCGTCGCGGTCAATTTGCAGCCGACGATTACAAAGTCCGACAGGCTGCTTGGTATGGGCGTCATCTCAAGGATGTGAGACGGCTGATCGATGAGGCTATGCCGGGCGCGGCGGTGGGGAGGCGGCTGCCTGGCCCCCCCGGATCGCGAGGCGCATTTTTTTGGAGTTCACGGATTATGAGCATGACCGTTCTGGTTTTTCTGGTATCGGGGTTGGCGCTGCTGGTCGCCGGCGCCGATCTGCTGGTGCGCGGCGCCTCACGACTGGCCCTGCGCTTCGGCATCTCGCCGTTGGTGGTCGGCCTCACCGTGGTCGCCTTCGGCACCAGCGCGCCGGAACTGGCGGTGAGCGTGCAGGCCGGCCTGGCGGGACAGTCGGACATCGCCGTCGGCAACATCATCGGCAGCAACATCTTCAACGTGCTGGTGGTGCTGGGGCTGTCCGCCCTCATCACGCCGCTGGTGGTCCAGCAACAGCTCGTCCGCTTCGACGTGCCGCTGGTGATCGGCGTCTCGCTGCTGTTCTGGATCATGGCGCTCGATGGCCGCATCGGCCTATTCGACGGTCTGTTGCTGAGCGCCGGCATCGTCGCCTACACGGTATTCGCCATCCGGCAAGGCCGCCGGGAATACCCGGCGGTACAGAACGACTACGCGCGGGAGTTCGGCGGCGGCCAGGGCGCATGGCTGGACCGCCTGCCGGCGCAGATCGCCCTCATCGTCGCCGGCCTCGCGCTGCTGGTGCTCGGCGCCACCTGGCTGGTCGACAGCGCGGTGGTGATCGCGCGCGCCCTCGGGGTGAGCGAGGTCGTGATCGGCCTGACCATCATCGCCGCCGGCACCAGCCTGCCCGAACTCGCCACTTCCGTGGTGGCCGCGCTGCGCGGCGAGCGCGATATCGCCGTGGGCAACGTGATCGGCAGCAGCTTGTTCAATCTCCTCGCGATCGCCGGCATCGCCGCCCTGGTCACGCCCGGCGGGCTCGAGGTGGCCGCCGCGCTGATCCGCTTCGACCTGCCGGTGATGATCGCGGTGGCCATCGCCTGCCTGCCGATCTTCGCCAACGGCCACCGCATCGCGCGCTGGGAGGGGGCGCTGTTCTTCGGCTACTACCTGGCCTACGTGTCGTATCTCATCCTCGCGGCAACGGCGCACGCGGCACTGCCGGCGTTCGGCGGCATCATGCTGGGCTTCGTGCTACCGCTCACGGTGGTGACGCTGTTGGTGCTCTGGGCGCGTCAACGGACGGACGTGGACAAAGCGTGAACGCGCGCCATGCGGCGGACTACCTGGAACAAGCCCCTCCTCGAACGCTCGATCATGCCGCCGATCCTCATGTCACGAGCCCGGTGTTCAAGCCCGCCGCCGCGCCGAGCGAAGCGGCCTGGTGGATCGTTCTGGCGGCTGAAGATCTTCGCGATAAGTTGCGCTCGCTGTGCCCGGATTGTGGGACGCCAGTCTTTTGGTGTGTGGAACGCCTGCCCGGTCTATCCTGCGTGGCGCGCCCACCCGCGAGACGCGCGCCGAAGCCTAGCAGGCTGTCGGACTTTGGTCGTCGATAGCGAGAAGCCGCCCCGACGAGCGCAGTTTTTGCCGGATTTGCCGCCGCATAGTCGAACTATGGGGCAAGAATCCGGTGAAAAATGGGCCGTCGCGGTGGTTTCGCGGCCGGCGATTCCAAAGTCCGACAGGCTGCTAGGGCTGCCTCGGATGCGCTTGCCGCGAGACACGCGAAATAGTTAATGCCGTGGCCGATCCCGGTCGCTGCGATGATTGCAACCCCTGATCCCAACAACCGTAAGGAATTTCCGACATGAATCCCGAGCAGCAACGCGCCATCCTCGCCATCGCCCTCTACGCGGCGTTTGCCGATGGCGCCAAGCACGACCGCGAGCGCGAGGAAATTCGCCGCATCGCCGAATCGCTTGCCGGTGACGCTGGCGCCCCCGACCTCGCCCGTCTCTATCAGGATGTGCTGCTCAAGCGGGTGAGTCTGGAAAGCGTGGCGGCGACCCTGGACGACTCCGGTGAACGGCAGTTGGCTTATGAAATGGCGGTTTGCGTGTGCGACGCCGATGGCCGCCAGAGCGAAGCGGAACAACGCTTCCTGACGAATCTGAAGGCCCTGCTCAAGCTCGAAGCCGGCCAGACCGCCGCCTTCGAGGCGGAAGCCGACGCCATCGTCGAGCTGGCCGAGGTGGCCGCGCCCGCCGCAGTGCCCACCGCCCCGCCCACCCCCGCGCCCGGCCCGGTGGTGGCGGCGCAGGCGAATGTCTCAGACGCGGCGCTGGACCAATCCATCCTCAATTACGCCCTGCTCAATGGCGCCCTGGAACTGCTGCCGCAATCCTGGGCGTCGATGGCCATCATTCCGCTCCAGATCAAGATGGTCCACAGCATCGGCCGCGCTCACGGCGTCAGCCTCGACCAGGGTCACATCAAGGAATTCATCGCCGCCGCCGGGGTCGGCCTCACCTCGCAGTACCTCGAACAATTCGGCCGCAAGCTGCTCGGCGGCCTGCTTGGCAAGGCCGCCGGCAAGACCTTCGGCAATATTGGCGGCGCCGCTACCGGCATGGCTTTCTCCTTCGCCACCACCTACGCGCTCGGGCAGGTGGCCAAACGCTATTACGCGGGCGGACGGGTGATGAGCACGGCGCTGCTGCGCGACACCTTCCAGAACCTCCTGGGGCCGGCCAAACAAATGCAGTCGCAATATTTACCGCAGATCCAGCAACGGGCTTCGACCCTCGATATGGGCAGCATCATGTCCATGGTGCGCGGAGGCTGATCCATGAAGCTATTTTCGTCCCTCTACAGTCGCGCCATGCACTGGTCGCGCCACCGTCACGCCCCCTGGTACCTGGGCGGCCTGAGTTTCGCCGAGTCATCCTTTTTTCCGATTCCGCCGGATGTGATGCTGGCGCCGATGAGCCTGGCCAATCCACGGCTGGCCTTGCGCTTCGCCCTGATCACGACGCTGGCCTCGGTCGCCGGCGGTTTGCTCGGCTACGCCATCGGCTACTTCGCCTTCGACGCCATCGAGCCCTGGTTGCGCGAATCACACTACTGGCCGACCTATCAGAAGGCGGTCGCCTGGTTCGGTGAATGGGGTTTCTGGGCGATCTTTATCGCTGGTTTCTCGCCGATCCCCTACAAGGTGTTCACCATCGCCGCCGGGGCGTTATCGATGGCGCTGCTGCCCTTTACCGTGGCCTCGATCATCGGTCGCGGCATGCGCTTCTTCATGGTCGCGGGCCTCATGGCCTGGGGGGGCGAGCGCATGGAGCAGGCGCTGCATCGCACCATAGACCGCATCGGCTGGGCGACCGTCGCTTTGCTCATCGTGGGCCTCGGACTCTATGAATGGAATCGCCTGGCTTGATCCCCCCCGTGCCAATATCCTGTGAGACACCTGCCCCTGTGAAATTACTGTAGTAGGTGGATGAGGCAGGTTTTGGAGACGCCACGGGTGCGGAAAAGGGGCCGGCGAAGGCTCGATAAATGTCCGGACTGGGTCGAATGCATGTCGGCAATAGTTAAAACCTACCTTCTGAAATTTAACGATTATTGTTTGAATGGAGGCTCGACCTATATCCCGATCTTTTCGGGATGAGGCACGAATTCATGTTCGCGATATTGAGGAGATCAAAGATGGAAATAATTCAGTCCAGGCGTCCCGCTTTTGTGCGCGCCGTAGCCCTGGCGAGCTTTGCCTCGCTGCTCGTCGTTCCCTTGTTCGCCGAGGCGAAATCCCACAAGGCCAAGCCCGTGCCGCTGGATCTGACCCAGCCCGTGTCGGCCACCCCCTGGGTGCGCTACGGCGACTGGACCCAGGTCGACTGGAAGGAATTCAATACCTTGAACAATGTCGCCTCGCCCGCCTATGCGCCGCCGCCCAAGCTCGACGGCCCCATCGTCGGCGACGTGAAGAACGGTGAGAAGCTGGCCTATGATCGCGGCCGCGGCGGCAGTTGCGTGGCCTGTCACATCATGGGTCCGACCACGCCGTCCATGCCCGGCGCCGTCGGCCCCGATCTGTCCACCTACTCGCAGTGGGGACGCGACGACCAGTGGATCTTCAATTACATCTACGACGCGCGTAGCGTGAATCCGGCCTCCGTGATGCCGCCCTGGGGCACTCATAAAGTCTTCACCGTCCAGGAAATCAAGGACATGGTGGCTTTCCTGAAGACCTTGAACGGCGAATCCCCGCGCATGAAGGATGCCCTGGAAAACCCCGCTTCGCGGCCGATGCCGGTGGAAGATCGCGATAACCTCGATCCCTTCGTCAACAACGCGATGGCCTCGGTGGAAAGCGCCCAGGCGGCCTGGGATAAAGCCGGCCCGAGCGGCAAGTCCTGCGCTTCCTGCCACAAGGACGCGAAGAAGGAATACAAGACCTGGGCCGCGTCCATGCCCAAATATGAGCCCCGCCTGAAGAAGATCATGGGCATCGAGGAATTCGTGACTCGCCACGCCCGCGCCACCACCGGTGACGAATGGCTGATGCAGAGCAAGGAAAACATCGACATGGGCATCTACCTGCGTTACCTGGCCAACGGCACGCCGATCAATGTCAACGTTAAGTCGAAAGAAGCCAAAGCGGCCATTGCTCGCGGCACCGAACTGCTCGAACGCAAGTCCGGCCAGCTCAACTTCGCCTGCCTGGATTGCCATTCACCTGATCGCGGCGCCAACAAGTGGATTCGTGGTCAGTGGTTGGGCGAGCACAAGGGCCAGGTTGCCCACTTCCCGCTGTGGCGCACCAGCCGTAGCGAAATCTGGGATCTGCGCAAGCGCTTCCAGTGGTGCAACGTTGCCGTGCGCGCCAATGAGCTGCCGCCCGAAGCCGCCGAGTATGGCGACATCGAGCTGACGCTGATGAACATCAACAAAGGCAGCAAGATCAGCGCGCCCGGCATCCGCCACTAAGCGTGCTTTTCCCGATGGCGGCCTGGCCCGCCATAGGCACAGCGTTGTAACGCCGGCATCCCTGCCGGCGTTTTTTTTGGCGCTCAAGAAACACATTGCAACCTATTGATTCGAAATGAAGGTTTCGCGCACATGTAGCGCCGGCTTCCAGCCGGCGTCTTTTTAATACTGTCGGCTGCCGTTACTGTAAAGACGCCGGCTGGAAGCCGGCGCTACACGCGGCGCATCGGCCATGTTTCTTCGGGACGATTTGCGCCGGCGGGCCGATTACTCCGCTCTTTTCGCTAATGCTGATGACGACGGCATGAGAGGTTCCCCCCCTTTTGGAAAGGGGGGCCGCCTTCCTATCAGCTTTCTCGCATACCACCAGCTAATGCGAAAACAGCCTTTTTCGCCGGAACTCGGGGCGCTCTCCGACTCTCCCACACTCACTGCCGCTCCGGGCTATACAGAAGTCGTGCCGTTCACGCGCGATTCCCATGACGGCGTCTCTGTCTTGAGGGCATTTCAGCATGATGCGATTGGCCTTGTTTCTGCTCCTGCTTTTTGCCGCGCCGGCATGGGGGGAGGGCGTGCATGTGCTCAGCGTGAAAGGCGCCATCGCGCCGGCCAGCGCCGACTATCTGGTGCGCGGCCTCGCCAAGGCGGCGGAAGCGTCCGCCAGTCTGGTGGTGATCGAGATGGACACGCCGGGCGGCCTCGATACCTCGATGCGCGACATCATCCAGGCCATCCTCGCTTCCCCGGTGCCGGTGGCCACCTATGTCTCGCCCCAGGGCGCGCGCGCGGCCAGTGCCGGTACCTACATCCTCTACGCCAGCCATATCGCCGCCATGGCCCCGGCCACCAATCTGGGCGCGGCAACGCCGGTGGAACTGGCGCCCACTCCGGGGGCTGAACAACCCGCCGAAAAAAAAGATAAGGCGGAAAAGGCCGCGCCATCCGGAGACGCGAAGACGCGGAAAGCGGTCAACGACGCCGCCGCCTATATCCGCGGTCTGGCCGAGCTGCGCGGGCGCAACGCCGACTGGGCGGAGCGGGCGGTACGCGAGGCGGCCAGCCTTTCCGCCGAGGCGGCGTTGAAGGCGAAGGTGGTGGATGTGGTGGCCACCGACCTGGCCGATCTGCTGAAGCAACTGCATGGCCGCAAGGTGAAACTGGCGGCGGGTGAAATCACCCTCGATACCACCGGACTGGCCCTTACCCGCGCCGAGCCGGACTGGCGCAGCCGGCTGCTGTCGGTGATCGGTGACCCGAGCATCGCCTACATCCTGATGCTCCTGGGCATCTACGGGCTGATCTACGAATTTTCCAATCCCGGCATGGTGTTTCCCGGCGTGGTCGGCGGCATCTGCCTGTTGCTCGCGCTGTTCGCGTTGCAACTGATGCCGGTCAACTACGTCGGGCTGGCGCTCATCGCGCTCGGCATCGGTTTCATGCTGTCCGAGGCCTTCCTGCCCAGCTTCGGCGCACTGGGTCTGGGCGGCATCATCGCCTTCGTCCTCGGTTCGGTGATGTTGATCGACACCGATCTGCCCGGCTACGGCATTTCCTGGGCGCTGATCGTGCCGCTGGCCGTCACCTCCGCCCTGTTCAGCTTCGCCGTCGCCGGCATGGCGCTGCGCGCGCGGCAACGCCCGGTGCTCACCGGCGGCGAGGAATTGCCGGGCATGGAAGGGGTGGCCGAGGAAGCCATTGACGGCGAAGGCTGGGCGCGGGTGCATGGGGAACTGTGGCGGGTTCACGCCCGTCAACCTCTGATGCGCGGCGCCCGCCTGCGGGTCACCGGGCGGCGGGGCCTGACCCTGGAAGTGGAACCGATTACACCCCTCACCCCCAACCCCTCTCCCGCTCGCGGGAGAGGGGAGCGGCAAGCGTCGCTACGCGACGTTCACACTACCAAGGAGAACGACCATGTTTGACCTCGGCTGGCTGACCGCCCCCTTGTTGTTGTTGGCGCTGCTGGCGTCCAGTTTCCGCATCCTGCGCGAATACGAACGCGGCGTGGTGTTCATGCTCGGCCGCTTCTGGAAAGTGAAGGGGCCGGGTCTGGTGCTGGTTATCCCCGGCATCCAGCAGATGGTGCGGGTGGATCTGCGTACCGTGGTGTTCGATGTGCCCAGCCAGGACGTGATCTCGCGCGACAACGTCTCGGTGAAAGTCAACGCCGTGGTGTATTTCCGCGTCGTCGATCCGGCCAAGTCCATATTGCAGGTGGAGGATTTCATGAACGCCACCAGCCAGCTCGCGCAAACCACGCTGCGCGCGGTGCTGGGCAAGCACGAGCTGGACCAGATGCTGGCCGAGCGGGAAACGCTCAACCAGGACATTCAGCTGGCGCTGGACGCACAGACCGACGCCTGGGGCATCAAGGTCTCCAACGTCGAGATCAAGCATGTGGATATCGACGAATCCATGGTGCGCGCCATCGCCAAGCAGGCCGAGGCGGAACGTGAGCGGCGCGCCAAGATCATCCACGCCGAAGGTGAATTGCAGGCATCCGAGAAGCTGTTGGCGGCGGCGGAAATCCTCGCGAAGCAGCCCGAGGCCATGCAGTTGCGCTATTTGCAGACCCTCGCTGGTATCGCCGGCGACAAGACCAACACCATCGTCTTCCCGATGCCGGGCAACTTCATGGAACTGCTGACGCGAGAGAAAAAAACCGGCGCGGCGAACTGATTCGGCCGGGGAAGGGATAGGCTTCGCCCCATGTAGCGTCGGCGTCTCGCTGGCGTTATTAACAGACGCCGGCGAGACGCTGGCGCTACACGCAGTAGTCAGCCATTTTTCAGGAGTGCCGTGATGCGTTCGATCAAGACCCTGTTGTTGTCCCTGGCCCTGGCAAGCACGCCGGTGCTGGCCGATACGCCCTACTGGGCGGCCCAGCAGGCGCAGATGCCCCTCGGCTGGTTCCTACAGCAGCAGATGCAGCAACAGATGCAGCAACAATTGCCACAGCAGATGCCGCAACAGGCACCACAGCAGATGCCACAGCAACTGCCGCTGCAACTACCACAACAGTTGCAGCAACTGTTGCCGCAACTCCTGTCCCAGCCAGCGCAGCAGCCGGCGGCGGTCGATCCGCGTATGGCGCTGTTGTCGGGGCTGGCGAACCCGCAAGCACTGGACGGCATCATGCGGTTGGCGCCGCTGCTGGCCAATCCCCCGGTGATCGAGGGCATGGTCAAGCTGGCCTCGGTCGCGGCCGACCCACGTACGGTGGATGCCTTCATCAAGCTGGCGGCGACGCTGGCCGACCCCAAGAGCGTGGATATCCTGTCGCGCATGCTGGCCGCGATGACCCAACCCAAATTCGCGGAAGCGCTGATCACCCTCGGCGACCCCAAGGTGCTCGCAGCCGGGGTCACGGCGGCCTCCGTGCTGAGCGGCGCGGTGGCGGGGGCCCGATAATTCGTATCGTGCCGTAGTTCGTAGGGTGTGGTGAGCACAGCGAACCGCACCATGCAACACGACCGTAGGGCACCTCGAAAAACCCCTGATTCGTCGTTCCCGCGAAGGCGGGAACCCAGTGAAATCAACACACTGGATTCCCGCCTTCGCGGGAATGACGGGTTTTTCGATCCGCCCCGTAGTTGATGCGGTTCGCTGCGCTCACCACATCCTACGTCCGGCTTCGTACCGTATTAAATGGAGGGCTGACGCGATGAAACTCACTTTTTTCGGCGCCGCGCGCGAAGTCACTGGCTCCTGCTACCTGGTGGAAGCCGAGGGTGCGCGCTTTCTCGTGGATTGCGGCATGTTCCAGGGCGGCCGCGAGGCGCGCGAGAAGAACCGCCAGGCCTTCGGTTTCGACCCCGGCACGATTGATTTCGTGTTGCTCACCCATGCCCACATCGACCATTCCGGCCTGCTGCCGCGACTGGTGGCGCTGGGTTTCAAAGGCAGTATTTACACCACCCGCGCCACCTGCGACCTGCTGGCGGTGATGTTGCCGGACGCCGGGCATATCCAGGAAAGGGAAGCGGAAAGCGCGAACTACCGGCGTTTCAAATCCCGGAAGAAAGCGCCGCGCCACGACATCGCGCCGCTCTATACCGTGGAGCAGGCGCGCACCAGCCTGAAAAGCCTGAAAGCGGTGGGCTACGACCAGGAAATCAACCCACACCCGGTGGTGCACTGCGTCTTCCGTGACGCCGGCCATATTCTCGGTTCGGCCATCGTCGAAGTCTGGGTGGGTGAGGGCGCGCGGCGGCGCAAGCTGGTGTTCTCCGGCGACCTGGGACAGCCGGCGCGGCCACTGGTGCGTGACCCGACGCCGATCAGCGACGCCGATTACCTGTTTGTCGAATCGACCTACGGCAACCGTCTGCACAAAAGCATGGCAGAGACCGAGGACGAACTGGTGCAGGTGGTCAACGACACCCTGTTCAAGCGGGGCGGCAATCTCATCGTCCCCGCCTTCGCCGTCGGCCGCACCCAGGACATGCTTTACCTGCTGGCCGACCTCACCCGGCAGGGACGCATCCCCAAGCTCACCGTGTTCGTCGATTCACCGATGGCAACCGCCGCCACTGAAGTTACCTACCAGCACATGGCGCTGCTGGACGAGGAAACCCATGAATTGATGGGAAAACACGGCGGCAGGGATCTGTTTGAGAAGCTGGATTTCGTCGAGGACGCGGAGGAATCGAAAGCGCTCGACCGCATTGTCGGTGGCGCGGTCATCATTTCCGCCAGCGGTATGTGCGACGCCGGGCGCATCAAGTACCACTTGCGCGCCAACCTGCCGCGTAACAACGCCACCCTCCTCATCACTGGCTTCCAGGCCGCCGGCACCCTGGGCCGCCGGCTGGTGGACGGCGCCACACGAATCCGCATGTTGGGCGCCGATGTCGCGGTCAAGGCCCACCTGGTCACCCTCGGCGGTCTCTCCGCCCACGCCGACCGCGATGCATTGCTGAACTGGCTCGGCCATTTCCGCGCGCCACCGAAACAGACTTTCGTGATGCACGGCGAGGCGGAAACCGCGCTCGGCTTCGCCGCCCTGATTCACGAACAACTCGGCTGGAAAACGCAAGCGCCACTGGCCGGGCAGAGCGTCGATCTGGACTGAACCGCATCAAGCATTTCGTGGTGCGGTTCGCGGCGCTCACCACACCCTATGGTTAACGTGAACCACGTCCCGTAGGAGCGTCCGCTTGCGGCGCTAAACGAGTGTGCGTGGAATTTCGCGCCGCAAGCGGACGCTCCTACCGCCTTGTTTCATCATCAGGGGTGCCGACCGAACCTCTGCATGAAAATAAGGGGCTGAGCGTGTGCTCAAGTTTTGCGTTTGCTTGCCGATGTAGGTCAAACCGAACCCGCCCACTCCGAGATTCCCAATAAATGAATCGGCTGTATGCAGTGCTGGCCCTTTGCTTCTTGCTGCTGCCGGATGCGCTTGCCGGAGGGGCGGTTTCGGTCCAGTTGATCTGGAAACATCAGTTCGAGTTCGCGGCTTTTTATGCGGCGAAGGAACAGGGTTATTACCGCGACGTCGGCCTTGATGTGACGATTCTGGAGGGTGGGCCGGGCATCGACGCGGTGAAGGAAGTGCTCTCCGGTCGCGCGGATTTCGGGGTCGGTACCTCCGCGCTGGTGGTGGATCGCTATCTGGGCAAGCCGGTGGTGGTTTTTGCCGCGCTCATGCAGCACTCGCCGATCGCGCTGCTGGCGCGGCGTGGCAATGGCGTCGAGAGCGTGCTCGACCTCGCCGGCAAGCCGGTCGCCGTGGACGCGCATGATCGTGACGAAATCGAGGCCTACCTGCGCGCCTCCGGCCTGCCCGCCGCGCGCATCAACCTGATCGAACAGACCGACTGGACCCTGAAGTCGCTGGAGCAGGGCCGGGAAGTCGCAAAAGTGGTCTACGTCTCCAACGAACCTTTCCTGATTCGCGGCAGTGAGCACGAATACCTGCTGTTGACGCCGCGTTCCGCCGGTATCGACCTGTTCGGCAACGTGCTGTTCGCCAACGAGGCGCTGGTGAAGGCGCAACCGAAAACTGTAATGGCTTTCCGCGAGGCCACTCTCATGGGCCTGGTCTATGCCCTGGCGCATCCCCAGGAAACGACGGACCTGATCCTCAGCCGTTACAACACCCAGAAAAAATCGCGCGCGCATCTTCTTTACGAGGCGGAACAGATCCGTGAACTGACCCGGCCGGACATCGTCGAGCCGGGTTACATGAGCCTTGGCCGCTGGCACCACGTGGTCGATGTCTACGCCGGCCAGAACAAGATGCCGGCGGATTTCAACCTGGAAGGTTTTATCTACGATCCCACGCCGTTGACGACGCCGGCCTGGCTGCGCTGGTCGCTCGCGGCGGCGCTGGCCGGGATGCTGGCGGCGTTGGCGGGCGTGGCTCGGGTTCGCGCCTTTAACCAGAGGCTCCAGACGGAGGTCGGTGAGCGCAAACAGGCCGAGGCGGCTTTGCAGGAGAGCGAGTCGAAGTACCGCCAACTGGTGGACAACGCCAATGCGATCATCCTGCGGATGGCACCGGACGGGACGGTGACTTATTTCAATGAAGTCGCGGAGAAGCTGTTCGGCTACACGTCCGCCGAAATCATCGGCAGGCATGTGGTGGGCAGCATCGTGCCCGAGATCGAATCCGGCAGCCGCCGCGACCTCTCCGACCTGATCGAGGTGATCCTGGCCGACCCGTTGCACTATGCCGAAAACGAGAACGAGAACATCACCCGGGATGGCCGCCGTATCTGGGTGCGCTGGGCCAATCGGGTGATTCTCGACAACCAACGGCGACCCGTCGGCGTGCTCAGCATCGGCCACGACATCAGCTCGCAGCACCGTCTGGAAATGGAACTGGCCGAGTATCGCAACCGCCTGGAAGAGCAGGTGCAGGCGCGCACGGTCGAACTGGTCGCCGCGCGCCAGGAGGCGGAGGCATCAGCGCGAGTGAAAAGCGAATTTCTGGCGAACATGAGCCACGAGATTCGTACCCCGATGAACGGCGTCCTCGGTTTCGCGCAACTTGGACTGCGTGCCAGCGAGGGGCGCGGCAAGGCGCGGGAATACTTCGGCAAGATCATCGATTCCGGCAAGCTGCTGCTCGGTGTCATCAACGACATCCTCGACTTCTCCAAGCTGGAGGCGGGGCAACTCAATGTCGAGTCCGTGCCCTTCACGCTCGAACCCGCACTCCGGGAGCTGATGGACCTGCTGCTTGCGCAGGCCGAGGCCAAGGGGGTTGCGCTGGAACTGGAGCTGGATGCCGATTTTCCGGAACGCTGCATCGGCGATCCGTTGCGGTTGCAACAGGTACTGCTCAATCTGCTATCGAACGCGGTCAAGTTCACGGAAGAGGGCGAGGTGACGCTGACCGCGAGCCTGGCTCGCGAGCGCGAGGAACCACAATTGTTGTTCACAGTGCGCGACAGCGGCATCGGCATCAGCCCGGAACAGCAGGCCCGATTGTTCACCGCCTTCAGCCAGGGCGATGCCTCCACCACCCGACGTTATGGCGGCACCGGTCTCGGGCTGGTCATCAGCAAGTGCCTGGTGGGGTTGATGGGTGGCGAAATCACCCTGGAAAGCCGGGTGGGCGCCGGCAGTCAGTTCATGGTCCGCTTGCCCTATCTACCACCGCCGGAGGCGCCGAAGGTGATCAGCGCCACACCCGGCCCTGGCGCCTCGCCCTGGACAACGGCACCGCGATTGAGCGGGCTCAAGCTGCTGATCGCCGAGGACAACGAAATCAACCAGATGCTGCTGCGGGAACTGCTCGGTGACGAAGGCTGCGTGCTGACACTGACCGAAAACGGGCAACAGGCGGTGGACGCGGTGCGGGCGGCGGGGCGGGGCGGCTTTGACCTGGTGCTGATGGATGTGCAGATGCCGGTGATGAATGGTCTCGACGCCACCCGCGCGATTCTGGAGATCGACCCGGCCCTGCCGGTGGTCGGCCAGACCGGCCACGCGCTTGAGGAGGAACGCGAAAAAGGCCGGCGCGCGGGCATGGTCGAGCAACTCGGCAAACCCCTGGACCCGGACTTGCTGGTGGCGACGGTGAGCAAGTGGGCCAGACGGGGGGGCGCATGAGACTGAAAACGAAAATCTGGATATTGCTGGGCGCGTTGATGAGCATGGTGCTGGTGATCGACCTGAGCATCAGCTTCCGCAAGCTCGCGGCCGAACTGCGTAAGGAAACCGAGATCGACGCCCGCGCCATCTACGGCTACATGATGGCGACCCGCCGCGTCTATCAGCAGGTGTTCGTAGATAGTGGTCTGCCGGTGAACGACCACACGGTCGGTTTGCTGCCGGCGCATTCGTTTTCGCGCATCTCGACAGACTTCGCCAACTGGAACGACAGCGGCATCCTGTTCAACAACGTTTCCGATCACCCACGCAACCCAAGCAACCGGGCGGATCGTTTCGAGCTGGAGGACATCACCTGGTTTCGCGGTAACGCCAAGGCCACGGAACGGGTTCGCGACATCGTCGATGACAAGGGCGTCGGCTACCTGCTCTATACCGCGCCGATCTGGATCGAGCCTTCCTGCCTGATATGCCACGGTGAGCGCGAAGCCGCGCCGGACAGCATTCGCTCCCACTACAACAAGGCCTACGACTACCAGGTGGGCGACCTGCGCGGCGTGGTCAGCATCAAGATGCCCACGAAACGTCTGGATACGCGGCGGAATGACGTCTGGGCCGGCCAACTGGTCAAGAGTCTGCTCAGCTACGCCATCCTGTTCCTCGCCCTCGGGCTGTTGCTGGATCGTCTGGTCACGCGGCGGCTGGCGCGGCTGCAAGCGAGCGCGGAACATTTTGCGGCGGGCGATTACGGCGTGCGCATGGACAAGACCGGCGAGGATGAGATCTGTCGCCTCTCGGATGCCTTCAACCAGATGGCGGACGCGGTGGAAACGCGCGAGCATGCGCTGCAACAGGAAATCTCGGAGAAGGAGCGAGGCGCGGCGGAAATCCATCGACTCGCCTTTTTCGACGGCGTGACCGGCCTGCCCAATCGGGTGCTGCTGGTGGATCGTCTGAAACAACAACTGGCCTCCGGGCGCCGTTCCGGGCTACAGGAGGCGCTGATCCTGATCAACATCGATCGCTTCAAGACCATCAACGACGCGCGCGGCCATAATTTCGGCGATGCGCTGTTGCGGGAACTGGCCGCTCGCCTGAGTGGCCTGCTGCGCGACGGCGACACCCTGGCCCGCCTGACTGCCGATGAATTCGCCCTGATGCTGCCCGACCTCGGCCAGCACATGCATCAGGTCAGCCGTCGCGCCCTGGTGGTGGCGGAGAAAATCCATGCGGCGTTGCACGATGCGCTGCAGATCGAAGACGAGGGCGTCATTATCACCGCCAGCCTGGGCATCGCCATGTTCTCGGAGGAGCCGGACGAAACCCCGGAAGACATCCTCCGCCGCGCCGATACCGCGCTGCATCGGGCCAAGGCCGCCGGCGGCAACCAGAGCGCCTTTTTCGAGCGCGGCATGGGTGAATCCGCCGAACAACGCTTCCGCATCGAGCGCGAATTGCGCAACGCCATCCCCGCCGGCGAACTGCGCCTCTACCTGCAACCCCAGGTGGACGCCGAGGGCAAACTGGTGGGCGCGGAAGTGCTGGTACGCTGGCAACACCCGACGCGCGGCCTGCTGCCGCCCGGTGTGTTCATCCCGGTGGCCGAGGAATCTGATCTGATCGTCGATCTGGGCGCCTGGGTACTGACGGAAACCTGCACCCTGATGGCGCGGGAGGACATGGCGGGCCATCCCCTGCACCTGTCCGTGAACATGAGCCCGCGCCATTTCCGCCGCAACGGCTTCGTCGTCTGGGTCCGTGACCTGCTCGCCGCCAGCGGCGCCGATCCCGGCCACCTGACCCTGGAAGTCACCGAAGGCCTGATGATCGACAACCTGGGCGAGGTGGTCGCCAAGATGGAGGAACTGGCCAGGTTGGGCATCCACTTCTCGGTCGACGATTTCGGCACCGGCTACTCCTCGCTCGCCTATCTGAAACGCCTGCCCATCCATGAACTCAAGATCGACAAGACCTTCGTCCAGGATGCCCCCAGCGACCCGGATGACGCCGCCCTGGTTGAAACCATCCTCTCCGTCGCCCGGCACATGCACCTGAAGGTCGTCGCCGAAGGCGTGGAAACCGAGGAACAGGCGGACTTCCTCAACGCCCGCGGCACCGTGATCCACCAGGGCTACCTCTACGGCCGCCCGGAACCCGCGGAAACCTGGATCTCGCGCTGGCGGCAGGCATCTGCAAACAGGTAGCGACAAGCGTACCGGCGGGACGGACGCACCGGGACCAGGCGAGGGTGCTTCTAAAAACCCGTCATTCCCGCGAATGCGGGAATCCAGTGTGTTGATTCCACTGGGTTCCCGCCTTCGCGGGAACGACGAATCGAGGTTTTTCGAGCGTCGTAGGATGTGGTAAGCGCAGCGCACCGCATCAACGACGACCGCATCAGCCCAGCCGCAACGCCTCCAGCGGCGGCGCGTCCAGCAGGTCGCGGGTGGCCAGCCAGCCGGCAAGCAACACCAGCAGCATGCCGCCACCGATGCCGAACAACCAGATCCACGGGTCGGGCGTGTGCGGTAAATCAAATACCCGCTCGGCCAGCACCCAGGCCAGGACACTGGCGGCGCCGGCGGCGACGAGGCCGGCAAACAGGCCGAGGATGGCGAACTCGCTGGCCAGGGCGGTGTACAAAGTGCGCCGCGAGGCGCCCAGGGTGCGCCAGAGGCCGATTTCCCTGGCCCGCTCGGCGCGCCGCGAATAGAGCGCGGCGAGCATGACCAGCACCCCGACGCCGAGGCTGAACAGGAACACCAGTTGCACCGCCTGGCTGATCCGGTCGGTCAGGCCGCGCAACTCGTCGATCACCTGCGCCACGTCGATCACCGTCAGGTTGGGGAAGGCGGCAACCAGGCCGGCGAGCGTCGCGCCGCGTTCCGCCGGCAGGTGGAAGCTGGTGATGTAACTTTTCGGCATGGCCGCCATCGCGCCGGGTGGTGTGGCGACAAAGAAATTCACCCGGAAGGAATCCCACTCCACCTTGCGCAGGCTGCTGACGTGGGCCGAGAGCGGCAGGCCGCCGACGTCGAAGTCGAGCCGGTCACCGAGCCGGATGTTCAGGGTCTTGGCGATGCCTTCCTCGACGGTGAAGCCCGTGGTCTGTCCCGGCCACCACCAGTGCCCGGCCACCAGTTCGTTGTCGGCCGGCCGCTCGGCCAGTTCGGAGAGATTGAACTCGCGTTCCGCCAGCCGTCGCGCGCGCTCTTCCGGGTAGTCTTCCGGCCGCACCGGGCGGCCCTCTATGGCGGTGAGACGGGCGCGAATCATCGGGTAGAGGGCCACCCCCGTGATGCTATTGTTTTCCAGCCAGGTCCGCACCGGCGCCACCTGATCCGGCTGGATGTTGATGATGAAGCGGTTGGGCGCGCCCTCGGGAATCTGGTTGTGCCAGGCGTCAAGCAGATCGCCACGCACCAGGGTGAGCAGCAACAGGGCCAACAAGCCCAGGCTCAGCGCCATCGCCTGGAGCGTGGTCTCCCAACCGCGCTGTCTGAGGCCGAGCAGGCCCAGACGCGGACCCGGCGGCAAGTGTCGCGCCATTCGCGCCAGGGGCCGGAGCAGCGCCTGGATCAGGCCCGCCGCCAGCGCCATGACCGCGAGCACGCCGCCGCTGACGATGAGCGCGAGGCGCACCTCGCCCGCCTGCCAGAAGATCAACCCAGCCACCAAGCCGAGGCCGGCGAGATGCGCGGCCAGGGCGCCACCCGGCTGGGGGCCGAGGTCGCGACGCAACACCCGCAGCGTTGGCACCCGGGTCAGGCGCAGCAGGGGGGGCAGGGCGAAGGCCAGAATCAGGGCGACGCCCGCCAGCAGGCCAAGTCCGAATGGCTGCATCGAGGCCGCGGGCAGGCCTAGTCGCAGCACCTCGCCGAGCAGATTCGCCAGCGCCAGTTGCGTGATCCAGCCCAGCACCGCGCCGAGCAGCCCCGCCGCCAGGCCGAGGCCGCTCAGTTGCAGGAAATACAAGGTCAGCAGCCGGCGCTGGCTGGCGCCGAAGCAGCGCATCAAGGCGTACTGATCTAAATGCCGCTGCACATAGCGGCGCAGGGAGAGATGGCTGGCGGCGGCGGCGAGTACCACGGTGAGCACGGCGGCGAGGCCGAGGTAACGCCGCGCCTTGTCGAGAATCTGGCGTAGTTCCGGCCGCGCGTCGCGCACGTCCTCCAGCTTCTCGCCGCGCGCCAGACGCGGCTCGCACCAGGCGCGGTAGGCGGCGAGTTCGGCATCCTCGCCGGCAATCAACAGACGATGGCTGACGCGGCTGCCTTGCTGGATCAGGCCGGTTCTGGCCAGTTCGGTCGCCGCGATCATCACGCGCGGCGCCAGGGCCATGAAATTGCCGCCCCGCTCGCCCTCGAAAGTGATGATCGCGGCGACCTTGAAGCGCGCGGCGCCGAGTTCCACCTCGTCACCGACTTGCAAACCCAGCTCACCGGCGGCGCGCGAATCCAGCCAGGCTTCGCCGACGCCGGGAAGTTCACGCGTCGGCGTGCCCGTGGCGAACGGCGCGTTGGCGATACGCAGACTGCCACGCAAGGGATAGCCGGGCTCGACGCCCTTGACGCCGGCCAGCAGGTTTTTTTCTCCGGCCAGCGCCATGCTCAGGAAAGCCGCGCTGGCGCTGACCCGCAAGCCGCGCCGGCGCGCTTCCTCGGCGAAGCTGGCATCGAGGGCATGGTCGGAGCCGATCGCCAGATCCGCCGCCAACAGGGTGTTGGCTTCGCGTCCGAGCGCCTGGCCGACCCGGTCGCCAAAGAACGCCACGGCGGTCAGGCTGGCCACCGCCAGCGCCACCGACAGCAGCAGCACGCGGATTTCGCCGGCGCGCCATTCACGCGCGAGGAAACGGAGGGAGAGAGGCAGCATGGGTTACGGGGTGGTTGATGGGGGCTTGTTTACGGCCACACGGCACCACGGACAAGGGTGACCGTACAAATGGCGCGTCGCGATACGCTCGCCAAACTCAAGGCCCGACCGACAGCTCGCCGCGAACCCGCAGGCTGAGCACCGGCCAGCCGTTCGCCTGCGCGTGTTGCAGCAAGGTTGCGTCCGGGTCCACCGCCACCGGATGTTGCACCCGCTCCAGCAGCGGCAAGTCATTGAGCGAATCGCTGTAGAACCAGCTTTCCGTCACATCCACCCAGGTCTTTCCCCGCTCCCCCAGCCACTGTTCCAGACGCGCAACCTTGCCTTCGCGGAAAGACGGTGTTCCGGCAACGCCGCCGGTAAATTCGTCGTCGCGCATTTCCGGTTCCGTGGCGATCAGGTGCGGTACGCCCAGATGCCGGGCGATGGGCGCGGTGACGAAACTATTCGTCGCGGTAACGATCATGCAGGTATCCCCGGCATGTCGGCGCAACAATTCCGCGGTACCGGGCGCGATCATGGGAATGATCTTGGTCGCCATGTATTCACGATGCCAGGCATCCAGTTGCGCGCGCGAGTGGCGCGAAAGCGGTTTCAACTGAAAATCGAGGAACTCGTGGATATCCAGCGTCCCCGCCTTGTATTGATCGTAAAACTGCTGGTTGCGCGCCTCATAGACCTCGCGGTCGAGCACACCCTGGTCCATCAGGAACTGGGCCCATTCAAAATCGGAATCACCAGCAAGCAACGTGTTGTCGAGGTCGAACAGGGCAAGTCGCATGATTAATAAGCGTTTTCTAATAGAATCGCGGGCAAGTATAGCGGAGCAACCCACATGAACATCGTCTCCAGCAGCATCCCCAGTCACTGGTTCTGGCTCCTTTGGCTCTCCAGCGCGCTGATCGGCGCCCTGGTCGCCTGGCGCGCGCGCTGGAGCATGTTGACCGACCCACGCAACCTGAACATCTTCCTTGGTGCCACCGTCGCCATCCTGGCGCTCTGGCTGATCAAGGCCGGCATCAAGCCCGGCCTCAATTTCCACCTGCTCGGCGCCACCATCCTGACGCTGATGTTCCGGCCCATGTTCGCCCTCTTCGGGCTGGGCCTCGTCATCGCCGGCATCACCTTCTGGCAGGGCGAATACGCCGCCTTCGCGCCCAACCTCCTGATCATGGCCGTGGTGCCGGTAGCGGTGAGCTGGGCGATCTACCGCCTGGTCGACCGCCACCTGCCCAATCACCTGTTCATCTACGTCTTTCTCAATGCTTTTTTCGGCGCCGCCATCGCAATCTCCGCCGTCGGCTTCGCCTCAACCGGATTCGCCGCTTTTTCCGGCGTTTACCCCATGCAATACCTGCTGGATGAATACCTGCCCTACTTCCTGCTCATGGCCTGGGCCGAAGCGTTCACCACCGGCATGATCGTCACCCTGCTGGTGGTCTACAAACCCGAGTGGGTCGCCACTTTCGACGACAAGCGCTACCTGGAAGGAAAATAGTGAAGCGGGGTGGGGCTAGCGAACCCGCCGTCAGAACCGTTCGTCACCACGCAGATAACGCCACTGCCCGGGCGGCAACTTGCCGAGCGGCATGCTGCCGAGGCGGATGCGTTTCAGCGCAAGCACTTTCAAGCCGACCGCCTCGCACATGTGCGCGACCTGGCCCGGCTGGGCGCCTTTCAGCGCCACCCGCAGGCGCGACTCGTTTTGCCAACTGACCTTGATGGCCGTCGGGGCGCGGCCGTTGAAAGTGATGCCCTGGTTCAAGCGTTTCAACCCGTCACCGGCCAACTCGCCCGCGACCTCGACCACGATCTCATGCTCCACGGTGGCGGCAGATTCAGTCAGCTTGCGCGCGACGCGCCAATCCTGGGTGAACACGACCAACCCGCTGGCGCTGGTTTCCAGAGGCGCACAGACGGTGAGTCGGGAAAAATGCATTTTCAGGGGGCGAATCCCGGAGGCGTCTTCCGACCACAGACTGTCGGCGCCAAGCAGTTGTAACGCCGGCTCGCCGTTACTGTCCTGATGCGTGAAATAGCCCGGCGGTTTGTGCAGCAGCAGGGTAACGGCCTCGGTCTGGCCGGGGTTGGCCTGAGCGTCGATGTCGATCTGCTGATCGGCGACGCGAAACTGCGGTTCCTCAACCACAACGCCATCCACCCGAACCCAGCCGCCGGCAATGACCTGTTCGGCCTCGCGGCGAGAGCAGGCGCGCAGTTCGGCAACACGTTTGGCAAGTCGGATAGGGTCGGTCATGGTGGGGCGGTGGTGTGCGAAGAGCCCGAGAGTCTACCGCCACGGCCGAGCGCCACGTGAGTTTGAAAGATCCCTGTGAAATCCCGTTGTAAATCACACCGGATTTCATAGGGAGCCTCCTTTTTGGCTTTCAAGAAATACATTGCAAGCAACTGATTCGAAATGAAGTTTTCGTGCACATATAGCGCCGGCATCCAGCCGGCGTCTTTCGAAATTGTCAGCCGCCTTTACTGTAAAGACGCCGGCTGGAAGCCGGCGCTACATGCGAGATGTAGCGGCCGTGTTTCTTCAGGCGCGATTTGCGGCAGATGGCCGATTACTTCGCTCTTTTCGCGTTAGCGCGTGACGCGGACCGGCAAGGTTCCCCCCTTTGCAAAGGGGAAAGTCACCTTCCCATCGGCTTTTGCGCATATCACCCACTAACGAGAAAAGAGTCTTCTTTTTCAGGTCTGTGATTCAGTCAGAGCAGACGCCTGAACTGTGTGTGAAAGCGGTGGTTGAGCGCTCGATAGCCATTGGAGTCCTCAAGCATTGCCTAGCGTGGTTGAGGGCATGAGCGCGTTCAATCGCCGGGCTGGCCAGTTTGGATATAGGCGGTGCCGGAAGGGCCGATGCCGCTCACCTGAACCACTACGTCGGTGCTTCCTGCCTGGGCGAAATGTGGTTGTCCGGCGGGTTCGGTGAAGAAGCTGCCGGGCGGCAGTGCTTTCATCCGCGCCGGTTCGAAGCGTTCGCCGTAGCCGAGATGCAGCGTTCCCGAGAGCACGACGACCAGGCGGCTTTCCGGGTGGGTGTGCGGCTGGATCATCAGTTGCGCGGGGATGCGGATGCGGGCGCTGTACAGGCCCGGCCGATCCATCGCGCCGGCCTGGATCGCCATCGCCATGCCTCCCGGCCGGCTTGGGTCCACCGCCAGTTCGATTTCCTCGGGCGAGAGCCGCATGGCGGCGATGTCTTCGGCCCAGCCCGGTCTGGCGATGAACAGTAGCGGCGTCATTGCCAGAAGCGCGGCCGCGCGTTGCAAGTGCTTGAATCTCATCGTCTTGCCCTCCGGTTTTGGGGTGGAGGCCGGCCGCGTTCCCGGTTGGGGAGGGCCGGCGACTTCTCCCACCAGAATAGCCTTCGTGGCGATTTCAGCCTTGAATCGTGCGGGAATCAGTCGTTGCGATGCGGGGCAATGAACTACACGTACCGCGCCAGAAACGCGCCTTCTCGCCCCGGCGGCAGGGCCATCCTGATCTTGTGGCCGTTGCCCGGGGCTACGGGCATGTCCTTGCCCGCCGGGTTGGTCATGTGCCCGATGACGATTTCGCTGTTGCCGCCGGGGTGGATGACTTCGATGCGGTCGCCGACCGAGAACTTGTTCTTCACCTCGATTTCCGCCAGGCCGTCCGCG
>JAURYL010000033.1 GCA_030653935.1 Pseudomonadota bacterium | reverse complement strand
CTTTGTTACAGATTTTGTCGGTCTCTGTTTTCGAGAAAACCGAGATTTCATGCGCCTTGCGGCCCGATGCCAACAGAACCACGCCACCTAACCCATGCAACCAATTGAATTTGTTCGATATTTAACCGGACACTAGTGAGTCGCCATGCCGGTGCGTTCATATCCTCCGGCCCGGTGGCGTTGTCCAAGGTGGCAAGCTGAATCTGCAACTTGGCGGCATGGCGGGGCTGGATGCTCTTTTTGCTACCGGTCCGAAAGAAGGCTTCCAGGCCCTTATGCTTGAACGAGCTAATCATGGCTGAGTGTAGTCTGTAAAGTATCACGTATCAATCATGGTGTCGCCTGTACCTTGGTGTCAGGCTGCCCGCCGCTCGAGCCCAGAACCTGCATGATGTGGTCCTTGCTGACTTCCTCGGCTGGCAGGTTGCCGATCTTGAACAGACGAACGAATCTCGAATCCCGGCGCGGCCGGGATTTGAGCTTCGTTCGTCTGTTCAAGCCCGACGGGCCGCTAGTCGTTTTCCCGGGTTCCCGGCTTCGCCAGGCGCATCGCGTTGAGCACCACCAGCAGCGACGATAGCGACATGCCGATGCCGGCCAGCCACGGAGTGACGTAGCCGAGGGCTGCGGCGGGGATGGCGAGGGCGTTGTAGAGCGAGGACCAGGCGAGGTTCTGGTGGATGATGGTCTGGGTCTTGCGCGCCAGTTGGACGCCGTCGGCGAGGCGGCCGATTTCCGAGGAGAGCAGGACCATATCGGCGGCGGCCTGGGCGGCTTCGGCGCCCTGGTCGACGGCGATGGAGACCTGCGCTTGCGCCAGCACCGGGGCGTCGTTGACGCCGTCACCGGTCATGGCGACGATTCTGCCTTCCTGCTGCATGGCTTTCACGGCTTCCAGCTTGTCTTGCGGCAGCATGCCGCCGCGCGCATCGTCGATGCCGAGTTCTCGCGCAAGGGCCATGACGTTTTCCGGACGGTCGCCCGAGTAGAGGTGCAGGCGCACGCCCAGTGCTTTCAGGTCGTCAATGAGTTGCTTTGCCTGCGGACGTAGCGCGTCGCCGAGCGCGAACCAGGCGAGGACGCTCTCGCTACCGCCGTTGCCATCAGCCAGGCCGATCAGGGTGGCGCCGGCGGGCAGACGGTCGACGGGCGGGGTGGCACCGACAAAATCGGGCGAGCCCAGGCGCCAGACCTGGCCGTTGATCGTGCCCTCGACGCCGCGTCCGGGGTGGTAGTGCAGGGCTTCGGCGTCGAGCGTGGCGACGCCGGCGGCTTCGCGCAGCGCCGCCGCCACCGGGTGGGTGGCGCCTTGTTCCAGGGCGCGCGCAATGGACAAGGCCTGTTCGCGGCTGCCGCGCGCGATGCTCATGTCCAGCAGACTGAACTCGCCGGTGGTGAGGGTGCCGGTCTTGTCGAACACGAAGTCGGTGGCGTGCGCCAGGGTTTCCAGGGCATGGCCGCGCGTGGCCAGCAGGCCGACGCGGGTCAGTCGGCCAAGGGAGGCGGTCAGGGCGGTGGGGGTGGCGAGCGCGAGCGCGCAGGGGCAGGAGACGACCAGGACCGAAACGGTGATCCAGAAGGCTCTGGAGGGGTCGACGAAATACCAGATGACGGCGACGGCGACGGCAACCACCAGCAGCGCGAGCACGAACCAACTGGCGACGCGGTCGGCGACCATGGCCAGACGCGGTTTTTCCGCCAGGGCGCGGTCGAGTAGGCGGACGATGCCGGAGAGCACGGTGTCGGCCCCCACTTTCTCGACTTTCACCACCAGGGGGCTGTCGAGGTTGAGGGTGCCGCCGATGATGGGGCTGCCGGCGTGTTTGGCGACCGGGTGCGATTCGCCGGTGAGCAGGGATTCGTCGACATTGGCGGCGCCTTCGGCCACCGCGCCGTCGGCCGGAAAGCTCGCGCCCGGCCCGACCAGGACGAAATCGCCGGGCACCAGTTTCGCGGCGGCGATGTTTTCCTCTTCGCGTGTGCTCGGGAAGCCGGGCAATTTGACGGCGGCGGCGGGAATCAGCTTGATCAGGCTTTCCGCCGCTTCCGCCGAGCGTTTGCGCGCGTTCATCTCCAGGAAGCGACCGGTGAGCAGGAAGAAGACGAACATGACCACCGAGTCGAAATAGACGTGTTCCGCGCCGATCAGCGTGCCATAGACGCTGGCGGTGAAGGCGGCGCCGATGCCCAGGGCCACGGGCACGTCCATGCCGGCGCGTTTGAGCTTCAGGTCGCGCCAGGCGCCCTGGAAGAACGGCCAGGCCGAGTAGAACACCACCGGCGTGGTGAGGATGAGGCTGGCCATGCGCATCAGCGCCTCGATGTCGGTGGCCATGGTGTCTTCGTGCGCCAGGTAGACCGGCACGGCGTACATCATCACCTGCATCATGCCCAGGCCGGCGATGGCCAGGCGGCGGATGGCGGTGTTGCGTTCCTTGCGGAACAGGTCTTCCTGGCGACTGCTGTCGAAGGGGTAGGCCAGGTAGCCGATGTGCTGGATGCTGGCGAGGATGTCGGACAGATGGATGCGGCTTTCATCCCAACGTATCCGCGCGCGCCGGGTGGAAAAGTTGATGTCGGCCGCGAGCACGCCGGGCAGGCTGTGCAGATGCCGCTCGTTGAGCCAGACACAGGCGCCGCAGACGATGCCTTCCAGAATCAGGTTGGCTTCGCGCAGGTCGCCTTCACTTTTCACGAAGCTCTGCTGGACTTCCGGCAGGTCGTAGAGCTTGAGATTCTTGAGTTCTTCCAGCGCCGCTTCCGGGCTCTTCGGCAGATCGGTACGAAGGCGGTAATAGTCGGCGTTGCCGGAGCCGATGATGGTCTGCGCCACCGCCTGGCAACCGGGGCAGCAGGTCGGCTCGACGCGTTCCTGATAACTGATCGGATAGTGGGCGCCGGAAGGAATCGGGTCGCCGCAGTGGAAGCAGGGATCGGGGGTGGCGGCGGGGGTATCGGTCATGGCGCGGGATTCTATTACAGGCGACCGCCGCGGCCAGGGCGGTCGCTTCGAGTCAGGGGCCGATTTCGGCGAGGATCTGATCGAATAGTTCCCAAGCCAGTCGGGCGTCCGCTTCGCTCACCTTCTGGATGGCGTTGCCGAGGCTGACCATGACGTAGTCGCCGGCCACTGGCGCCTCGTCACGCAGCATGAACAGGGAGACGTCGCGCGTCACTCCCTTCGCTTCACAGCTCGCGGTGAGTCCTTCCACGGACTGGATACGCATGGGAATGGCTAGGCACATGGGCGCGAGTGTATCGGCATCCTCATCATTCCGGAAATCGCCCCGGACGATTTCCGGGAGGGTGGGGATCCCGGCTAATTGCCATCATCATGATCAAGCGCTTGGTAAGGCTTTAATTCGCGTGGGGTTTATCTGTAGAATGCGCGGTTTGTTGGGCCGGTGACTTGTGTATTCGACCTGAATGTCCGAAATCGAATACGCGGTCGGCAATAAAATTTCATCCCTCAGGCAGGACAGATGTTATGAGTGAAAAGAGCGTTGATCCCTCCAAACGCCGCTTTTTGGTGACCATGGCTTCGGCGGCGGGCGGCGTTGCCACATTGGGCGTCGCGGCACCCCTTGTCATGAGCATGATGCCCAGCGCGCGCGCCAAGGCCGCCGGCGCGCCGGTCGAAGTGGACCTCGACAAGATCGAGCCCGGCATGCTGCTGGCCGTGGAGTGGCGCGGCAAGCCGGTGTGGGTGGTCAACCGCACCAAGGAAATGCTCGACATGCTGGCCAAGCATGACGGCAAGTTGACCGACGCGGCGTCTGAAAATGCGACTCAGCAGCCCGAATACTGCAAGAACCCGCACCGTTCCATCAAGCCCGAGTATCTGATTGTGGTGGGGATTTGTACCCACCTGGGCTGCTCGCCGACTTTCCGCAAGGAACTCGGGCCCGCCGATCTCGGCGCCGATTGGCCGGGCGGCTGGTTCTGTCCCTGTCATGGTTCGCGTTTCGACCTGGCCGCGCGCGTGTTCAACGGTTCACCCGCGCCGACCAACCTGATCATCCCGCCGCACAAATATTTGTCCGACACCAAAGTGCTGATCGGCGTCGACCAGGGCGCGGCTGCCTGATTGCAATCAAGGGGACTTGAATAATGGAAAAATTGCTTAACTGGGTGGATGCGCGTTTCCCGCTCACCAGCAGCTACAAGGCGCATCTGTCTGAGTACTATGCGCCGAAGAACTTCAACTTCTGGTATTTCTTCGGCTCGCTGGCGATGCTGGTGCTGGTGATCCAGATCGTCACCGGCATCTTCCTGACCATGCATTACAAGCCGGATGCGCAGATGGCCTTCGCCTCCGTCGAGTACATCATGCGCGACGTGGATTTCGGCTGGTTGATCCGCTACATCCACTCCACCGGCGCCTCCATGTTCTTTGTGGTGGTTTACCTGCACATGTTCCGCGGCCTGCTCTACGGTTCCTATCGGCAGCCGCGCGAGTTGATCTGGGTGTTCGGCGTGACCATCTATCTGGTGCTGATGGGCGAAGCGTTCATGGGTTACCTGCTGCCCTGGGGGCAGATGTCCTACTGGGGCGCGCAGGTGATTGTGAACCTGTTCGCCACCGTGCCCTTCATCGGTGAAGACCTGTCGATTTTGATTCGCGGTGATTACGTGATCGGCGATGCCACTCTGAACCGCTTCTTCGCTTTCCACGTCATCGCGCTGCCCCTGGTGTTGCTGGGCCTGGTGGTCGCACACCTGGTGGCGCTGCACGAAGTCGGCTCCAACAATCCGGACGGCATCGAAATCAAGAAGCTGAAAGGCGAAGATGGCCATCCCCTCGACGGCATCCCCTTCCATCCGTATTACACGGTGAAGGACATCCTGGGCGTGGTGGTCTTCCTGATGGTGTTTGCCGCCATCGTCTTCTTCGCGCCGGAAATGGGCGGCTACTTCCTGGAAGCCAACAACTTCATCCCGGCGGATTCGCTGAAGACCCCGGAGCACATCGCCCCGGTCTGGTACTTCACGCCTTATTACGCGATCCTGCGCGCCATCCCGCCGATCCTGGGTTCCCAATTCCCCGGTGTGGCGGCGATGGGTTTGGCCGTATTGATCTTCTTCGCGCTGCCCTGGCTGGACAAATCCCCGGTCAAGTCGATTCGTTATCGCGGCCCGAAATTCAAGATCGCCCTGACCCTGTTCGTGATCGCGTTCGTCGGCCTCGGCGTATTGGGCATCCTGCCGTCCACGCCGCTCTACACCTTGATCGCGCAAATCCTGTCCGTGGTGTATTTCGCCTTCTTCTTCCTGATGCCTTGGTACACCAGAAACGATACGACCAAGCCGGTTCCGCAAAGGGTGACCCAATGAAAAAGCTGCTGTTCCTGCTCCTGGCGCTGCCCACGGTCGCTTTCGCTTCAGGCGCCGCGGTGCATCTGGACCGCGCTCCCATCAATTCGAATGATCAGGAATCGCTCCAACGTGGCGCGCGCGTGTTCGTGAACTATTGCCTGAGTTGCCATAGCGCCGGTTACATGCGTTACAACCGCATGGAAGACATCGGTCTGAACGAGGCGCAGATCAAGGACAACTTGCTTTACGCCGCCGACAAACCGGGCGAACTCATGCATGTGGCCATGCGGACCGCCGATGCCAAGGAGTGGTTCGGCGCGCCGCCGCCCGACCTCTCCGTCATCACCCGTTCGCGCGGCGCCGATTGGGTTTATACCTATCTGCGTGGTTTTTACCGTGACGATACCCGCCCACTCGGCTGGAACAACACGGTGTTCGACAAGGTCGGCATGCCCCATGTCCTGCATGACCTGCAAGGCCAGTTGGCGCCGGTTTACCATACCGTCCAGGGTGAAGACGGCAAGCCGCATCAGACTATCGAGCGTTTTGAACTGGTCAAGCCCGGCAAACTGACTTTGGCCGAATACGACGCTGTGGTGGGCGATCTGGTCAATTACCTGGACTGGATGGGCGAGCCCGCCAAGAGTACCCGCATGACAACGGGACTCTTTGTTTTGCTATTCCTGGGCGTGTTCTTCATCATCGCCTTCTATTTGAAGAAAGACTTCTGGAAAGGCCTGCATTAAGCAGGGAAAGATCGTTCATGATGATTCTTTATTCGGGCACCGCGTGCCCGTTCAGCCACCGATGCCGTATCGTCCTGTTCGAGAAGGGAATGGATTTCGAGATCCGCGATGTGGACTTGCATGACAAGCCCGAAGACATCGCGGTGATGAATCCGTACAGTCGTGTTCCCATCCTGGTAGAACGCGATCTGACCCTGTACGAATCCAACATCATCAACGAGTACATCGACGAGCGTTTCCCGCATCCGCAGTTGATGCCCGCCGACCCCGTGATGCGCGCCCGCGCCCGCTTGTTCCTCTACAACTTCGAGCACGACCTGTTTTCGCATGTCGCCGATCTTGAACACGGAACGCCGAAAGTGGCCGAGAAAGCGCGCGGCATCGTGCGTGACAACCTGACCCAGATCGCGCCGATCTTCGCCAAGCAGAAACACATTCTGGGCGAGGACTACTCCATGCTGGACGTGGCCATCGCGCCCTTGTTATGGCGTCTGGAGCACTACGGCATTCAATTGCCGAAACAGGGCCTGCCCATCCTGAAATATGCGGAACGCCTGTTCTCCCGCCCGGCCTTCATCGAAGCGCTGACGCCGGTTGAAAAGGCCATGCGCAAGTAACTATTACGCGTGGCGGCTCCAACTCCCCCCCCTCTCTCGCAGCAGCCCTACTTTCTGCGCGCCCTCTACGAGTGGTGTGTGGATAGTGGGTTGACGCCCTATCTGAGCGTGCGAGTGGATCATCGAACCCGCGTGCCGCAAGGTTTCGTCAAGGATGGTCAGATCGTCCTCAATCTCGGGCCCAGCGCGGTACGCAACCTGAACCTGGACAATGAGTGGATCACCTTCTCCGCCAGGTTCGGGGGGGTCTCTCATGCCATAGAAGTGCCCGTGGCCAATATTCTGGCCATCTACTCACGCGAGACCGGCGAGGGCATGAGCTTCGCGAGTGAAGCAGGAATCGGCGCCATCGAGCAAAACACGGAAGGCGCGTCCGACGTGGTAATTGATGCGCCGGAGGATGGGGAGCCGCCCAAACCACCGCGTGGTCGTCCACAACTGCGAGTGGTCAAATAGTCTCGCGGACGGGGAACAAGTAGTCCCCTGAACGTTATAGTTTCAACTTCGCCGGCATAGCTCAGTTGGTAGAGCAACCGCCTTGTAAGCGGTAGGTCCCCAGTTCGAATCCGGGTGCCGGCACCAACAAACACGCGGCTTCCCAGGTTGGAAGCCGTTTTCGTTTCTGGTGCTTCCTTCTTCATGTAACCCCCATGTAACCCGCAAGAGACAATCACGGGTATGGGTCGGCGGTTACGCAGTAACCGTCCGGGCGCAAAAAAACCGGCTCAAGGCCGGGCGGGTGGGTCTCGCAATGCTGGAAGAACTACGCGGCGAAGGTGACGCGCCCAATTTTGGGTTGGTCTATGCGGAATTGGTCTTCCACCAATGGGGGAAGACCTCGACTCCCTCAATCGGCCGACCATACAAACGCCATGAAGCAGCACTGCCGTGGGGTGGTGAAACGCCACCCCATCGCCGACAGCATGGGGCTTGCGGCTGCCAAGGATCAGGGAATACAGGCCGGATTCGTTGATTACCGTCATTTGCTGGTAGCCGCCAGGGGTGCGGATCGAATACGCATCCTTTTCATCATCATCAAGGCGCGCAGATAGGCGAGTTTGAAGGCGGTAGCTTCTTGCCCGTGAAGCCCATCGCCAACATCGTGAATCCGTCTCGCGTAACCCGGTAACTCACCTTGTCCTCGCCTTTTCCATCGGGGTATTCAACCGACCCAAAATTGGGATCGTTGAAATCTGCTGGCAGTTGCTGGTCGCCGCCAAGGGTGTGAATTGAACTCACGCCCTTTTCGTCATCATCAAGGCGCGCAGATACGGGAAGCGCGGCGCCAGGCATGGCGTAGGCGCCGGTTTTGCGGATTGACGGCAGGACTTCCTCGAATACCCATCGCTCGAACGGCTCGGCAGACGGAAGTGTGCTGTTCACGATCAGGCGCATCACATCAGACTCGGCCAGAACGCGCAATTCCTGCACGCCACCGGCAGTCGGAAGGGGGTGGCGTTTTGCCACCCCCCTGCAATGCAGCTTCATGGCATTGATGTGGTCAGCGTAACCGAGCGACTCGCAAACATCCTTGCCAACGAACTGCGGATCGCCGCTCTCGCTGGTGACGACACGGATGGAGTGACTGTTGAACTGAAACGGGATGATGTTGTTCATGGCTTGCCTCGCGCCCTCGGGATGGAAGCCACGGCAGGGACTCGAAACCCGCGCCGAGCCGCCTACTCTGTGACGCCTTCCTGGTCGGCCAAGATGCCCAGCCGCTCACGCCGGCCAACAAGGAAAGCGTCACGCTCGGCCGCCGTTGCCATCGCCCTGGCATAGACCTCATCGAGCACTTCCTTTGCCGGGAACACGTTGAGATTCACATCGGCCTCGACTACCACCTTGTCACGCCATTGCTTCGGGGCACGGTTCTTGAGCCAAAAAATCTGAGCTACCACGTCTGGCGGGAGTTGCCGGCGTAGGGTTACCACTTGATCCCCGACAAGCTGGTCTGTCTCGATGAAATGCCCGCCAGTGGCCGACTTGAACAGCGAAGCGGCCACGGTGGCATCGGCAACGTGCTTACCCTTTTTTATGGACTCGCAAAATTCGGCATACCGAGCTTTCCATCGGTTGATCGTGGCCGCATCGACTTCAAACATTTCCGCCAACTTGGCGTCATCAGCCCCCAGCAAGCAAAAGGCTTCCGCCTGCCGGGCGAAGATGGGCCGATACATGGTCGGGCGTCCCCGCCTGGCGGGGATTTTGGGCTTTTTTGCGGTCATTTTATTTTCCTTCCCCCGGCGCTCGGCCGGGGCGTTGATGGTTAGGCGGCGAGCGCTTCAGGTTCGGCTAGGCCAACGGCGGCGGCGGCCACCGTGGTGCCTTCGAGCAAGCGCGGATCGTGGAAAGGCCAGTCGGCCAGGTAGGCGCCAATGCGGGTGTCTTCGGCGCGCAGGGCCTCGACTTCCTCACGCCACGCGGCGATTTCTTCGGCCGTGTGCGGTAAGCCGATTTGCTCGATCTTGGCGAGGGAAAGCCCGGCGTCGCGGTACTTCTTGATCGCTTCCTCGCGGATGGCATCGGCGCTCTGGATTTTTCCTTGCAGCCCGCGTATACGCTCAACGATTTCAAACTGGCGACTCGCGGCGAGGCGAATCAAGGGGGCGGATTGGGTCTTGATGGCCTTGCCGTGGGCCTCGAAGCCGGCCTTGAGCGCATCCTTGCCGATGCCGTCGGCTTTGAGGCCGGCAAGCACGCGTTCGAGGTGTGCGATGGCGTCTTCATGCTGCACGGCTTCGTACATCGCGGCGAAAGCGCCGTTGCGCGTCAGGTTGGTGATTTTTTGCTGAGCACATCGCTCGGCCAGCTTCCAGGCTTCGCGCGGGGCGGCGAGCAAGAGGTCATTCGCGGTCGTGGTGTTGGTCTTCATGGGTGTTGCTCCTGCTGGTGATTGCGCCAGGGGCGCGGGTTGGGAATCAGTTGGGTCTGGACCGGGCGCGCAGTGCGTGCATTTCCCGGTTCGTTTCGATGTCGTCGATGGCGTCCAAGAGGCCGAGCCGAAGTTCTTCCAGCGATTCCGCCACATCCATTTCGCGGACCTCGCCCAGCGACTCCCGAAGGTATGAAATCGCGTGAACTAGTTCATCGAAAGCGGTCAGCTTGTCGGCGAGACGGCGTTTCAACTGGATGCACTCTTCCGCCAGTGCAAAGGCGCGGGTGTCGGTCAGGATGGCTAGGACACTCTTGTTCATGCCGCTACCTCCACGCTGTAGGCGCGCAGTGCCGGCATGTCAGCCACTCCAAGATCACGATGAAAACGCCGTAGCTCCAATCGGCATGTGCGCGCGGATTCGCTGAGTTGGTTGATGCGGTAAACCAGGGTGGCGCCACCGATCAAATCATCGAAAAACACGTTCTTGGCGCGAATCGCCGCAAGCGATGCGGCCGACTCATCCGCCAGGCTGGCCTGTTCGAGTATGAGGCGCTCGATGATCGCGGCACGCTTGCCGAAGGCGCGAAGCTCGGCCGCTTCCTCGCGATAGCGGGCCTCGAATTCCCGGAACAGCCATTTTGAAACGCCGAATTCGTAGGCGTTTTCGAGACTTGTCATTCCGGGGTCGTTAGAGAGCCCGTAAATGAAGTCGACGGTGCACTGGTAGACCTCAGCCGCGCGGCGCAACAGCCAGAATGCGACGGTTACAACATTTTCGGCGCTTTCCAGTTTCTTCAGTTTGTGGACGGGGTAGCCCAGCAGGCGGGCGGCCTCGATCTGGGTAAATCCGGCAATTTTTCGGGCCTCAACGAGGCGGCTACCGATGGTGCGTATCAGCCGGGCTTTTTCCAGCAGGCTGGCACCCTCATCCGCATACGCGTCCTCGCGCTCTGACGGCTCTGGCTGCATCGTTTCGGCCACGGGCAGGGGTGAGCATTCCGCCGCCTCTTTCGGGGCGCCACGGGGCACGCTGGCGGGTTCCGTCCATGCTTGCGGGGGGATGGCGATGATTGCGGCGGTAAGTCGGGTCATTGTTGGCAAGGAGTTCATTCGGTAAATCCTCTATGGCTGGTTGCGGTTGACTTCGGCGAGGCGGGGGGCGCGTGCCGCTTACGGAAGGCCATCGTTTCGGGCTCGAAATCGAGATAGAACGTCCCGGTCGGGCCTTGGCGGTGCTTTGCAAGCTGGCATTCGATTGAATCGCCATCGGTCGCGGCGCGGGAGAGCAGCAACACGGCATCAGCATCCTGTTCAACTTCGCCGCTGTCTCGCAGGTCGGAAAGCATGGGGCGCTTGTCGCCACGGACCTCGCTGGCGCGGTTGAGCTGAGCCAAGGCGATGATGGGTACAGCCAGTTCCTTCGCCAACGCCTTCAGGCCGCGCGACAGGCTCCCTACCTGTTCCGTTCGGGTTGCTCGGGTATCGGCCGGCTTCATCAATTGCAGGTAGTCCACCGCGATCAGGGACAGGCGCCCGGTACGATTCAGCCGGCGCGCTCTGGCCCGGATATAGGCGACGCTCGCGGCGGGGGTGTCATCGAGGATCAGGCTATCGAAGCCCGGCGCTGTGCTGGCGGCGGTCAGGCGCCCCCATTCGTCGGCGGATAGGCCGGTCTTGAGGTTTCGGCCGTTGACGCGGGCGGCGGCGGCGAGAAGACGGCCAGCCAACTCGCGGCGGCTCATTTCCAACGAGAAGAAAGCCACTCGCCCACCATGCTGTGCGACGTGCCGGGCAACAGCCAGCGCCAAGGCAGTCTTGCCGACGGCGGGGCGCGCCGCGACTACGACAAGTTGGCCGGGTTCGAGGCCGCCGGTCAGGCTGTCCAGGTCATCAAGCCCTGTGAGAAGGCCCGCGCTACCGGCGGCGTCATCGGCATGGCGCAAGACCTCCATCATGGCGGCGGCGGCGGTGACGGGTTCGCCCGCGCCCTGGTCGGCGGCAACGGTGGCGAGCGTGCTTTCCGCCTCACGGGCGATTTCGGCGGGGGTGCGGCCGTCTGCGTTCGCCACGGCGGCTCGGATGCCATCGGCGGCGGCCAGCAGGGCGCGCATCGTGGCGCGCTCACGCACGATTTCGGCATAGCGGCGAATGTTGGCGGCGGAAGGCGTGTTTTGCGCCAGGGCAGCGAGGTAGGCGAGGCCACCGACCTCATCAAGGCGGTTGTGGGATTCCAGGGCCTCGGCAACGGTGATTACATCGGCAGGCTGCCCGGCCTCGATCATGGCGGCGATTGTGCGCCAGATGTGGCGATGGTCGGCGCGGTAGAAATCCCGCTCGTTGATCAGGTCGGCGGCACGCTCCCAGGCGCGGTTTTCGAGTAGTAGGCCGCCGAGTACGGATTGTTCGGCTTCGACCGAATGCGGTGGCAGCAGGGGCATGAAGTCGGGCGCGTTCATTACTCGCTCTCCCCGTGGTATCGCCCCTCGCGAATTTTGGCGAAATTTTCGGCTTTGCATAGCCACTCCAGGCTTGCCATGAACGGCTTGCGGCCTGGTGTGAACGGCTATCCAAATCCGCGTAAATCTGGCGGCAAGGGCATATAGGCGTTCTCCCTGGTTATGGGGCTGGTGCCGACGAATTTGCTTCAGGAGAGGGGTCTGATGCGCGGAGTGGGGGTGTTGGAAGGCGCCCG
>JAURYL010000030.1 GCA_030653935.1 Pseudomonadota bacterium | reverse complement strand
TGCGCGATCTGTTGGCGCTGATCGCCAGACGGACGTACCCGCACCGGGAAAATCTCTCGAAACCGCGTAAACCGGGGAGAAAACCGCATAAATCCATGACGCAGAAAAATTGCTGATAGGGCTTAACTTGGGTGGATTGGGGCACAAGCCCGCTCATCATGAATGTCTTAATCCCTTCTTTTTCAGGTCTTTGATTCAGTCGCACTATGAAGCATGACCCGATTCAGGAGTTCCGGTCTTAATCCCTTCTTTTTCAGGTCTTTGATTCAGTCGACATGGAAGACCTAGTGGGGTGGCTTAACGGGTCTTAATCCCTTCTTTTTCAGGTCTTTGATTCAGTCATCAGGCCAATGGACTGTTCGACCGCGCCACCGGGTCTTAATCCCTTCTTTTTCAGGTCTTTGATTCAGTCGGAGCCGATCATGAAAACCACCAACCCACTAGGTCTTAATCCCTTCTTTTTCAGGTCTTTGATTCAGTCATCGAGTGTGGATTGATAGCCGCCCGCTGGCTGGTCTTAATCCCTTCTTTTTCAGGTCTTTGATTCAGTCACGCAGCGATTTACAGCACGGACATGGAGCCGCGTCTTAATCCCTTCTTTTTCAGGTCTTTGATTCAGTCAACCGAACACACTGAAAATTGGTCAGAAAGTGAAGGTCTTAATCCCTTCTTTTTCAGGTCTTTGATTCAGTCCCGCCGGATCATGAGGCCCAACGCAGGTTAGGTCTTAATCCCTTCTTTTTCAGGTCTTTGATTCAGTCTCGGTGCAATGATGCTCGTATTCGGTGCGCTACGTCTTAATCCCTTCTTTTTCAGGTCTTTGATTCAGTCCGTCTGGTCGTTTTGAACTCAACCATCCCCGTAGGTGTCTTAATCCCTTCTTTTTCAGGTCTTTGATTCAGTCCGCATCGTTCGATTTTCTCCCTGGTTTCAAGATGTTGCAGTGGGTGTTGTGGATGGTTAGTCATTTTGGGCAAGCGGCCTGGTTACAGGAGCAGGCACCCAGCGGATTGGCCTTCCTTGTCCGCGAGTAGCAGCAGGCCTTCCGGCAGGGGGCGGCGGCCGTAGTGGTGCAATTCCAGGTTTTTCGGCAGCGGATAGATGCGTACATCGTCGGTCTTCGGGTTGATTTCCTGCGCCAGCATGTTGTGGATGCGTTGGATGCCCGCCGTGGTTTCCTCGGCGGCGAACACAGAATACTGCACCGGCACGGCGACTGTCTTGAGGTAGCGGTGGATGCGCCCCAACCGTTTCGGACAGGTGATGTCGTAGGCGATGAGCCAGGTGCGTGTTTCGTTCAGCGCCATTCTTCAAGCAGCGATTTGAGCTGGCGGCGCAGGCTGCCGAGCAGATGGGGGAGGAGGCCTTCGATACGCGGGCCGAAGCTGTGCAGCACACGCAGCAGCGCGGCATTGTCGCCATGCAGGCTGGCGCCGAGGCCATGCAGTTCCAGGTGGAGTGCGAGCGTGGTCAGCCCGGTGAGGTCGGCGGCGAGTTCCAGAGCCTTGCCCTGTTCATCCCAGTAGCGTGTTTTCAGACCGGCCTTGTGCAAGGCTTGCAGCGTGTAGGCGGTGAGCGCGCCGGCCTGCGGGCTGTGGGGGGTGAACAGGTCTGGCTCGGTCTCGGGCCGGTAGACATGCCGGCGCACGAGTTCACTGAAATCCGCTGCTTCGATTTCTCCACCAGCGGCAAGCCGCGCCTGGCGCCAGCCTTGCAGCAGTTCCATGCGTTGCGCGCGTTGCCAGTGGTTGTAGTGGATGCGCCAGTCGGCGCGGTCGAGCATTTCTTCGATGTTGCTATCCAGCCGCGAGGGCTTGCCTTGCATTGGTTGCAGGTAGCCGGTGGGTTCGCCGGTGGTGTCCAGGAAGACGATGGGTAGCCCTTCGCGTTGGCAGGCGGCCAGGGCGCTGGCCTGCCACTCGACTCGCGCGCCGGCGATGACACGCGCGATGCGGGCGAAGGGGTAGCGCAGCGGAACCTTGTGGGCGATGCGAACCAGCAGGGCGGGGCCGTCGGCACTGACCTGTGTTGGGTTCTGGCCATAGAGATAGAGCGGCAGACGGCTACTGGTGGCGCTTGGGCTGGCGATGGCATGGGCGGGCATCAGAAGCTTTCCTCTTCGTCGTCGGACAACAGCGGTTCGCCTTCCGCTTTGAGGTGTTTGGCGAGGATGCGGCATTGGCGCAATAGCAGGCGCCGGGTGGCGGCGGCGTGGCTTTCGTAATCCTGGTAAAAGGCGGCGCGCCCGGCCTTTCCGAGTAGACAGGCGCCCTTGTCCTGGCTGAAGTGGTCGGCGCGTAGGATGCGGTCACGGAACAGGTGCCAGACCTGGCGGTCGAGGTGGGGGCGTAGGGGTTCGATGAGGTCGGATGCGAGTGATTCGCGGCCAAAACTGGGACGGTGGTAGAAGCCGAGCAGGGGGTCGAGCCCGGCGATGTGGCAGGCGCGCACGGCGTCGAAGTGGAGCAGGGTGTAACCCAGCGAGAGACAGGCGTTGACCGGGTCGCGCGGGGGCCGGCGGTTGCGGCCGCTGAATTCCAGCGAGGCGGGGAAGAGGGCGGCCAGACCCTGAAAGTAGGCGCGGGCGGCGGCGCCCTCGATGCCGCGCAAGCTGGCGATGGCGAGGTTGCTCCCCCTTTCCCAAAGGGGGATTGAGGGGGATTTTGCGACGTTTGCCTGAGCCGCCGTCTCAGAAATCCCCCCTGCCCCCCCTTTGATAAAGGGGGGAACCGCCGCGCCAACCGCCTCACCAGTTAACGAGAAAAGCGCTTTTTCAAAGGGGGACTTAGGGGAGTTAGTCTGTGTCGTGAGGGCTTGGTCAGTGTTGAAGTCCCCATTTCCCCTTTGATAAAGAAGGAGGCCGCTTTGTGCCAGTTGCAGGCTGCCGAGTGCGTCGGTGAGCGGTTTGCGGCAGTCTGGGCGGCTTGCCAGGGCGTCTTGCAGTAGGCGGATTTGCGCGCGGGTCTTGGCCCTGACTTGCCGCGCGGCCCAGGCGGCGCACCAGTCCGGATCGAACACGCGGCGGCTTTGCGCCAGCCGAATGCCGGCGTCGTTGTGGGCGAGGCCCAAGACGATGGCGACACGTTTGCTGTGGCGCTTGGAGAGCAGCAGAGTGGCCACACCCGCTTCCGCCAGTTTGGTGAGGACGCCGGCATCGAGCTTGATGCCGCCTTGCATGACCACGCGGTCGAGCAGTTTCAGCGGCACCGTGCCGCGCCGCCCGGCCGGTTCATAGAGCGCGAGGGCTCCACCATCGAGGCGGATTTCCAGATCGGAACGGTCGAGGATGAGGGTGGACATGGTCAGTGGATGTAGAACAAGTCCGGGTCGGCCGGGGTTTCCGCCTGGCCCAGGGTTTGCACCGGGGAACGCGGGTCGAGGCCGATGAGCAGGAAGCTGTCTTCACCTTCTTCCAGCACCAGGGCCATGTCGTGCAGCAGGGCGGATTTTTCACCTTCGGAAAGCCAGCATTCGTAGGCGGATTTCTGCCCGCCGGTGGCGTAGCCCTTGACCAGTTCCAGCGACAGCTTGAGCCGGCGCGGGTGGGCGACATCGTAGGCGGCGAGGTAGAGGCGGCGGGGCATGGTTCCTGGTCCGTGAGCGGGTGGTTGCACTGTAGGACGGGCCGGAATGGGTGGCGGTGTCGGCAAGCTTGCGGAGTGGGGGTCGGGTTGGTGTGAAAATCCGCCTACCGTAGATACGTAGATACGTAGCCCGGATGCAGCGATAGCGGAATCCGGGGATTTTGACGTTTACCCCCCCGGATTCCGCTATCGCTGCATCCGGGCTACGCTGGCTGTAGGACGGGCCGCGCGGGGTGGCGGGGCCGGCAAGCTTGCGGGGGGGATGCCTGGGTCGGCATTGGTGAGAATGGCAGTGTGGCTTGGTTCGGTTTCGGTTCAATCCCGGCTACACTCCCGCCATAAACCCAGGGAAGGTCATGAATCCAACCCCCGTTCTACCCATCGGCCGCTACCGCGCTGTCTTCACCAGTGCGGCGCCGCCGCATTTCTCCGACTTCCCCGGCAATGCCTGGCGCGGCGCGCTGGGCCATGCGTTGAAACGTAGCGTGTGCGTGACACGGCAGCCGGAATGCGGCGATTGCCTGTTGTATCGCTCCTGCCTGTATCCGTATTTCTGGGATACGCCGCCGCATGTGGGCGCGGAGAAGATGCGCAAATACGAGAACGCGCCGCATCCCTTCGTGCTGGAGTTCGATGAAGCGGAACCGCTGCGCCTGGATTTCACCCTGCTGGGCCAGGCCAACCGCCATCTGCCGGTGTTCATCCATGCGCTTACCCAGGCCGCCGCCGGGCCGCGCGGCGTTTCCGGCAATGTGCTGGAACTGGTGGCGGTGGCGCAGGCCGCTTCCGTCGAGGGCAACGACTGGTGCCGCATCTTCGCGCCCGGCCAGGCGCTCGAAGCCTTGCCGGTGCGTGCGCCCAGCGTCCCGCCCGCACCCGCCGAATGCAGCCTGGAAATCCTCACCCCGCTGCGGGTGAAGCGCGAAGGCCGCCATGTCGGCCCGCGCGATTTCACCTTCGCCGACCTGTTCGGCAACCTGCTGCGGCGGATTTCCATGCTCACCTACTTCCACACCGAAACGCCGCTGGAAACCGATTTCCGGGCGTTGAAGGAAGCCGCGCGGCAGGTTTCGAGCAAATCCGACCTGGAGTGGGTGGAGCACAGCCGTTACTCGAAGCGCCAGGGGGAGGCGATGCAAATGGGCGGCGTGGTGGGGCGGTTGACCGTGGCGGACGCCGACCTCGCGCCGTTCTGGCCCTACCTCTGGCTGGGCCAGTTCACCCACGCGGGGAGCGGGGCGACGATGGGGTTGGGGCGGTATCGGGTGGTTGACCAGGTGGCCGCAAGCTTGCCGGGCCGACCAATCGGGCCGGCCTGAGTGAGCATCCACGCCATGAACCCCGCCCATCCCCACACCTACCCGCGCCGCATCCTGCTCGCCGTGACCGGCTTGTCGCCCCAGATCATTACGGAAACGCTGTACGCCCTGGCGGTGCGGGAGGCCCCGGCGTTTGTGCCCACGGAAATCCACCTCATCACCACCGGCCGGGGCGCGGAACATGCCCGCCTCAACCTGCTGTCGGAATCCATCGGCTGGTTCCACCGCCTGCGCCGCGACTGGAACCTGCCCGCCATCGCCTTCACTCCGGCCCATATCCATGTGATCACCGGCGCCGACGGTGCGCCGCTGGAAGACATCCGCGACGGCGCCGACAACACCCGCGCCGCCGACTTCATCACCGCCCGCGTGGCGGAACTCAGCGCCGACCCGCAGGCCGCGCTGCATGTTTCGCTGGCCGGCGGGCGCAAGACGATGGGCTATTACCTGGGCTATGCCCTTTCCCTGTTCGGCCGCGAGCAGGATCGGCTTTCGCATGTGCTGGTCAACGCGCCGTTCGAGAACCACCGCGAGTTTTATTACCCGACGCCGTTCGAGCACCCCATCCATGTGAAGGAGGGCGGCAAGGACATCGCCTACGACTGCCGCATCGCCCAGGTGGACTTGGCCGAAATCCCTTTCGTGCGCCTGCGCGGCGGGTTGCCGGAAGCATTGCTGGGCGGCGGCGCACGCTTCTCCCAGGCGGTGGCGGCGGCGCAATGCGGCGGGCGGGAAATCGGGCTGACCCTCGACCTCGCCACGCACCGGGTTACGGCGGGTGGCGAGGTGGTGAAGCTGACCCCGCAGAATTTCACCCTGCTGCTGTGGCTGGCCCGGCGCCGCCTGGACGGGCGGGAGCCGGTGCATTGCAGGGTAAAAGACGCCAACCTGGATGCCGCCGCCGAGTACCTGTCCGTGTGCCGCGAGGTGTACGGCGAACACGGCAGCGAAGTCGAGCGCGCCGAATCCGGCCTGAAGAAAGGCATGGACAGCGCCTGGTTCAGCCCCGCGAAAAACCGCCTGCACGCCGCCCTGGTGCGCGCCCTGGGCAAGAACGGCGCCGCGCCCTACCTGATTCGCGCCAGCGGCAAGGGCAAGGGGGATCGGTTTGAGTTGAGGTTGGGGGTGGAACATATCCGTATCGAGATCGTGAGCCGTGGGCCGGTGCCCAATCGACCAGGCTAGAATGACATCTCGCTAAATAAATGGAGAAATAGAGATGATCCAGACAAAAATGTCAGAAGGCGGCCGTGTTGTCGTTCCTATCGAAATCCGCAAGGCATTGGGCCTCCAGGAGGGTGATGCCGTGCTCTGGGAACTGGCAGACGGTGAAGCTCGCCTGACCACACGTCGCGAACGCCTGCGCCGCGCCCAAACCCTGGTACGCCAATACGTGCCGGCAGACGTATCTCTGGCCGACGAACTGATCGCCGAGCGCCGCGCGGAGGCCGAACGTGGCTGATTTCGTGCTCGATGCCTCGGCCATCCTCGCCTATTTGCAACAGGAACCAGGCGCGGATCGGGTCGAATCGCTCCTGCTCGACCAGCGATGCCTGCTGCTCACCGTGAATCTGACCGAGGTGCTGACCCGCCTGGCGGACTGGAACGTCCCGCTGGCCGAGGCCGAGCGGCACCTCGTGGCCATGGATCTGGCCATCGTCCCTTTCGATCAGACCCTCGCCCGACTCGCCGCCGAATTGCGCCCCGCCACCCGCGCCTTGGGCCTCTCGCTGGGGGATAGAGCCTGCCTGGCGCTGGCAAAGGCGCGGAATGTGGCGGCGGTGACGGCGGACCGGGCATGGTTGCAACTCGATCCGGGGCTGGGGATTAGCGTCGAGAGCATCCGTGGAGATGCGACATGACCCAAGTAGCACCGGCTTCCAGCCGGCCCCGTAACCCTGGTCGATACATACCCTGATTGGGAACTGCCCCATGCAACAACTGATTGTCTCCACCTGCGGCACCAGCCTGATTACCAACCAGGCGGGTGAACGCCGTAGTTTGGTAACCTGCTACGCCAACGCCCGCACCGACCAGGATGTCCCCCTGGCTGATCGCCTGGAGTTGGCGTCCTTGCTTGAGGAAATGCGGCGGGCTTTAAGTGGCGCGGATAACACCGGACGTGAGCGGATGTCTGCCGAGTTGAACGGCTTGTTGCGCTTGTACGGGGGCAGGCTTGATGCCTGCCGCGATACCCACTGGCTCATCGCTACCGACACCTGGCTGGGCGCCGCTACAGCCCAGGCTATATGCGAAGTTCTCGAATCGGCCGGCCACACGGTAGTAATAAAAAGAATTACCGATCTGCGCACCGACAGCCTGCTGGAATTCCGTGGCGCCATGGCCGAGCTTGTTCGCCTCTGCGCCCAGGAAGTGAGGGGGATGCGCGAGGGCGGTTCGCGGGTGGTGTTCAACCTCACGGGTGGTTTCAAGAGTGTGCAGGGCTTCATGCAGGCACTCGGAATGCTCTATGCCGACGAGTGTGTCTACGTTTTTGAACGCACTACGGAGTTGCTCCGACTGCCACGCCTGCCCATCAAAATGGATTCCGATGCTCTGGTAAGCGAACACCAAAAAACATTCCGCCGGTTGGTTGCCGGCTTACCCGTCCCGCTTGCGGATGCCCGAAGCGTTCCGGATACGTTGCTGATGGAAGTGGATGGCCAGGTCACGCTATCGGTCTGGGGCGATGTGGTGTGGGCCGAGGCCGGGGCTGCTTTGCTTGGCCAGAAGTTGTGGGAGCCGGTGGATCCCAAGCTGCGTTTCGCAGCCACACTGGCAGCCCAGGTCAATGTCTGTGCTCGCGACGAAGTGCGTCAAGTCAACCAACGGTTGGCCGAACTCGCGCGCCACCTGCATGAGCCCAACTACAACCCGAGCCGCCTGGATTTCAAGAAACTGAAGGGGGTTCACGGACGTTGGACCCATGAATGCGATGCCTGGGCAACCGGTGGGGCCAAGCGGCTTTTTGGCTACTTCGATGGCGGGGTGTTTGTGGTGGAGGCTTTGAAGGAAGGGCTGCATTGATCTCGATACCTGCGCGGTAGGGTGCGCCGCGCGCACCATTGGATGTGAATCGGTGCGCGCGGCGCACCCTACGGCCGCAGCGGCAAGCTTGCGGCAGGCTGTGGGTAACTGAAGACAAGACAGAATGCGGGAAACCGCTGGGAGAACAACCATGAACGACAAACAACGCATGAACGCATCCAGCCGGGTTGCCCTGGCCGCGCTGCTGCACGACCTGGGCAAGTTCGCCGAACGGGCGCGTATTCCGGAGGCGCAGGCCAAGGATGCCGACGGCAATATCCGCCAGGCCATCGAGGCACAGCTCGCGTGCCCGGAATGGAAAGGGCGCCGCACTCATATCCACGCTGCTTACACCGCCATCGGCATGGATTTGCTGGAAACCCACCTGCCGGAACTGGTGGGCGAGGACATGGCGCCCTTTGCGCCGTGGCGGGAGAAGAACGCGGACGATTCCATCATCAACGCCGCTGCCCGGCACCACCGGCCGGATACCTTCCTGCAATGGATCATCGCCAGCGCCGACCGCCTGGCCTCCGGTTTCGAGCGGGAGGAGTTCGAGGCCTACAACCAGGCGCCGGATGAAGACCCGCAGCGAAATCTCAACCACTACACCACGCGGCAATGGACGCTGCTTGAGGGCATCCGCCTGAACGAGAGGGTGGAAACGCGTGAATACCGTTATCCGCTCAAGCCCCTTTCACCCGAGGCGATCTTTCCTGTCCCCGCGAAAGTCTGCGAAACCGGCGACAAGGCCGCCGCACAAGCGCGCTATCTGGAACTATGGAACCAGTTTCAAGCCGGCCTGAAAGCCATTCCCGGCAGCCACCGGGCCAATCTGCCGCTCTGGCTCGACCATTTCGATAGTCTCTGGCTGGCCTTCACCCATGCCATTCCCTCCGCCACGGCGGGCATTGCCGGCAATGTACGGCCCGATGTCGCGCTCTACGACCATTCCCGCACTACGGCGGCGCTGGCGGTGGCGCTATGGCGCTTCCATGCCGACCAGGGCCATGACACTGCGGACATCAAGGAGCAACTACGCGCCCAGTGGGATCGCGACCGCGCAGGTTTCGAGGCGTCGCGGCTGGCCTGGGAGAGCGAAAAATTCCTGCTGATTCAGGGCGATTTCACTGGCATTCAGGACTTCATCTTTGCCGGCGGCGAGTCGCAGCGCCAGGTGGCTCGACTGCTGCGCGGGCGTTCGTTCCACGTCTCGCTGCTGTCCGAACTGGCCGCGTTGAAGGTGCTGGAAGCCCTCGATCTGCCACCCACCAGCCAGGTGGTGAACGCCGCCGGCAAGTTCCTGATCGTCGCGCCGAATACGCTGGAAACCGTGGGGAAGCTGCGCGCGGTTCAAGCCGACCTGGATGCCTGGTTTCTCGCCCACACCTGGGGCCAGTCCGGCATCAATCTCGCCTGGCTGCCCGCCCGCGCCGATGATTTCCGCCACGGCCAGGGCGAAAGCCCATTCCGTGGCCTGATCAGGCGGCTGTTCGAGCAACTGGAAGCCGCCAAGCTAACCCGCTTCGGCCTGTGCGACGAAAAGCCGCCCGAGGCCATCTACCGAGGATTCCTCGGTAGTTTCAAGCGTGAACAGGGCGAATGCAGGATCGACGGGCGCTCGCCCGGCACTGTCGCACTTGAAAAAGACATCTGGGTGAGCGAACTCGCCGCAGACCAGATCGACACTGGCAAGTGGCTGGCCAGCGAGGACCGGCTATTCATCAGCCGCTCATCCATCGTCCCACTTTCGGAAAACCAGACGCTAAAGCAGTTGAGGCTGCCCATCTTCGGATTCCACGTTCTATTCACCCGCGACGAGGAACGCACCGGCAAGTTCGGCGCAGAAGCCCGCTCCGGCAACCTGGCGCGCGCCTGGGATTTCTCCCTGCCGGCATCCGCCGACGCGCCGCTCTGGAATGGCTATGCCCGGCGCGCCATCAATGCCTTCGTGCCGAAGTTCAGTGAGACCAACGCCTGGGAATCCGACCGCTACCAGGGGCTCGAAGACCTCGATGACTTCGAGCCGCACCCGCAAGCGCCCAAGACCTTGAATCATCTGGCGCGCGACGACCGCCGTCTTGACGAAAATGGCCACTGGGTCGGCGCCGAAGCCCTGATGACACTGAAGGGCGACATCGACAACCTGGGCCTGATTTTCCAGCAGGGTCAGGAGCGCCCGACCTTCGCCCGCATGGCGGCCCTCTCGCGCCAGGTGAACGCCTTCTTCACCGTCTGGCTGCCCTGGGTGTGCCGCAAGGAATTCCCCAACACCTACACCGTGTTCGCCGGCGGCGACGATTTCTTCCTGATCGGGCCGTGGCACTCCACCATCAAACTGGCCCAGCGGATGCGCGACGAATTTGCCCGCTATGTGGCGCACAACCCGGACATCCACTTCTCGGCGGGCATGTCCATGACCAAGCCGGGCCTGCCCATTCGCCACCTGGGGCAATTAGCGGAAAAATCACTGGATGACGCGAAAAAGGTGAGCGGCAAGAACGCCGTCACCAGCTTCGGCTTTGCCGTTCCCTGGCCGCAATTCGATCAACTCATGACCCGCGAAGAATCGCTTGGCCGGCTCAGCGACGAACTCAAGCTGTCCACCGGCTACCTCTACGGTCTGCTCAATCTCACCGACATGGCGGCCGGCCAGACCCGCCCAGAAAACGCCCTTTGGCATTCCCGCTTCGCCTACCGTACCCGGCGCATGCTGGAAGCCAAGGTGAGAAACGAGGGCGACCGCGACGCCACCGAGCGCAAACGCCGGCAACTGCAACAGGAACTGGCGGTGGAAATCGCCAACAGCGGCATCGAAAAGCACGGAGCGGCCTACAAGATCGCCCTGTTTACCCATCTCTATCAACAACGTGACTGAGGAGACTGAAATGGCCCAACCCTATCAACAAGGCAGACCCAACCAGAACCGGCGCGAGGAAGCACCACGACAGCAGGCCGATAGCGGCTGGCGTAGCAACATCCGCTTTGCCTCGCCGGATGCCGAACTGTTCAACAGCATCGCCAAGGAAGCAGCGCAGGGCGTGGCACGCGCCGATGCCTACCGCAACAAACCCACCCAGTTGCGCCGCTTCTATGACGAACTGCTGCTCTGGGAAACGCGCGTCAGCCAGCAACCGCTGGACGCACAAGCAGCCAAGTTCGCGGAATGCCTGCCCTTCATCCGCATGCTCAACGCCAAGGCGGCCTATGCCGATGGCCGCAAGCTTGTCGACCGTACCTTTGTCGATCTCATGCAGCACACTTTGAGCGAAGTCAGCAGCCCGCAAACCTTGACCACTTGCAAGTATTTCTGGGAAGCCTTCATGGGCTTCTACAAACAAGTCCGTCAGGACTGAACCAGGGAGACCCCACATGAAACTCACCGCCATCCGCAAATTCACCGGCAGCCTGGAACTCATCGCCGGCCTGCATATCGGCTCCGGCAACAACGAGATGCACATCGGCGGCACCGACAACCCGGTGTTGAAGAACCCCGTCACGCAAGAGCCGTACATCCCCGGTTCCAGCCTCAAGGGCAAGATTCGCAGCCTGCTGGAATGGAAGCTGGGTGTGGTCGGCCAGACCGAAGGCAAACCGCTGGGCTTTCGCGACATCGCCCGTGTGCCCAGCGCCGAGCGGGATCAGGCCAAGAACCTGCTCAAGCTGTTCGGCGGCGCGCCGGAAGGCTCGAATCAGGACATGACCCTGGTGGAGGAAATCGGGCCCACCCGGCTGGCGTTCTGGGATTGCTCGCTCAGCCGCGCTTGGGTGCAGGACATGAGCCGGCGCAACCTGCTGCTCACCGAAACCAAGATGGAAAACATGATCGACCGCATCCGCGGCGTGGCTGAACACCCACGCAACACCGAGCGCGTTCCGGCGGGCGCCACGTTCGATTTCGCCCTCACCGTGCGCATCCACGACGGCGAAGACCTGCTAACGACGGTGTACGAGGGACTGAAGCTGCTGGAACTCACCGGCCTGGGCGGCTCCGGCTCGCGCGGCTACGGCAAGGTGAAGTTCGCCAGCCTCAACCTGGATGGCGCCGACGTGCTGGGTGAGCTGGCGAAGGTCAACCTCGCCGAGGCGGGCTGACATGAACGCCGCCTTTGTAGCCCGGATGAAGCGCAGCGGAATCCGGGGATTTGCCCCCCACCCCGGATTCCGGCTGCGCCTGCATCCGGGCTACGCGATCCGTTTCCGGAGTCCGTCATGCTGACCCTCACGGCCCGCATCACCCCGCTTTCCGCCTTCGGCACGTCGCCCAAGGGTGACACCCTGTTCGGCCAGTTGTGCTGGGCGTTGCGCAATCGGCTGGGGGAAGACCAACTCACGAAACTGCTCGATGGCTACACGGCAGGCCGGCCCTTCGCAGTGGTTTCCGACGCACTACCTGCCGGCCATCTGCCCCGGCCCGCGTTGCCCGGCCATTGGTTCAACCCGCTTCCGGGCGATGATCGCAAGGCGGCGAAGAAGCGCGTCTGGCTGCAGGTCGAACACTTTGCCGCGCCGGTGGCCGACTGGCTGAGTCACTGCCGCGCCGCGAGTGAGTTACCCGGCGGTGCCGCCCAATCGCATCCCCACCCCCACAACGCCATCGACCGCCGCACCGGCACCACGGGAGACGGCTTCGCGCCTTACAGCATGGGGCGGCAGTGGTATGGCACGCGGGGTAAGCAAGCCACTACCGACACCTTCGCGCTTATCGACGCAACCCTCGACATCTACATCGCCCTGGACGAATCCCGCCTACCCGCCGCCGACCTGGAACGCGCCCTGCGCGACATCGGCGAACTCGGCTTCGGGCGCGATGCCGGCATCGGCCTGGGCCGTTTCCGGGTCGATGCGTTTGATGCCGCTGTTCTCCCCACGCAAGCCGACGCCAACGCCTGGCTGACCCTGGCCCCGTGCGCCCCGCAAGGGCTGGCATGGGACGCCGAACACTGCTTCTACACGGTGTTCACCCGCTTCGGTCGCCACGGCGACATCGGCGTCCATCTCGGCAATCCGTTCAAGTCGCCGGTGCTGTTGGCCAATACCGGGGCGGCGCTCTCCCCGGTGCAATATCGCGGCGCACTTTTCACCGGGCAGGGCCTGGGCGGCATAGGGGCGGACGGCGAGGGCGTCCTGTCCAAGGCGATACCGGAAACGGTGCATCAGGGCTACGCCCCGGTGGTGGGCATCCGGCTGCCTACACAGGGAGGAAACAAGCAATGACTCAAATCGCCATTTACCAATACCAGGACGGTTCCATCGATGTCCGGATGGAGCGAGAAACCGTTTGGGTTTCTCTCCTGCAGATGAGTGAACTGTTCGGACGGGACAAATCCGTGGTGTCCCGTCACATCCGCAATGTGTTCGCGGAAGGCGAATTGAGCCGGGAATCAGTTGTTGCAAAATTTGCAACAACTGCCGATGACGGCAAGACCTATCAGGTCGATCACTACAACCTCGACGTCATTATCTCGATCGGGTATCGCGTCAAGTCATTGGAAGGCGTGCGCTTCCGCCAGTGGTCCAGCCGCATCCTGAAAGACTATCTGACGCGCGGCTATGCCCTCGACCGCCGCCGTCTGGAGACGAACGCAACCGAACTCGAAGCCGCCCTCAAACTGGTGCGCGCCGCGCTGAAAAGCCCGGAACTGACCGCCCTGGCCAGCCAGGGCCTGGCGGAAATCATCGTCCGCTACACCCAGACCTTCCTCTGGCTGCAACGTTATGACGAGGGGTTGCTCACCGATCCGAAGGGTCACTCAGGCGGCGGCCTGCCCAGCCTGGACGAAGCCCTCGCCGGTATTGCCCAACTCAAAACCGACCTGATGGCGAAAGGCCAGGCCAGCGACTTGTTCGGTCGGGTTCGGGAAGATGGCCTCGCCGCCATCCTGGGTAACCTGGAGCAAACCGTGTTTGGCGAACCGGCCTATCCCACGCTGGAATCCCGCGCCGCCCATCTGCTGTATTTCGTTGTGAAAAACCACCCGTTCTCCGACGGCAACAAGCGCATCGGCGCGCTGTTGTTCGCCGGCTTTCTGCATCGCAACGGCCGCTTGTTCCAGGCCGATGGCGCACCGGTCGTCAACGACGTGGGCCTGGCCGCGCTGTCGCTCCTGGTGGCGGAATCCAGGCCGACGGACAAGGACGTGCTGATTCGCCTGATCATGAACATGCTCGCCGGGGAGGCCGCATGAACCCCTTCGCCAGTTACCGGATGCTCATCACCCCGCTCTCACCCATCCATGTCGGCACCGGGGAAAGCTACGAGCCCACGAATTACGTTATCGAGGACGGCGTGCTGCATGAGTTCGATACCGGCGCAGTGATGGCGGCGCTTTCGGCTGCCGACCGCAAGGTGCTGGAAGAAATCGGCAATCGCCGGCCCGATACCGGAATGATCGAGGCGCTGCAACGCTTCTTCTACGAGCGGCGGGAAGCGCTCATGGGCCATGCCATTCAGCGCATCCCGGTATTGCCGGGGGTGGCGGGCTTCTATGAAAAACGGGTGAAACAAACCGCCAACCGGGAAGCCGACGGCAAGAAGGTGGTCAACCGGCTGGAAATAGACCGCACCAGCTTCAACCCGGTGACAAGGCTGCCGGTGCTGTTCGGGTCGTCGCTCAAGGGAGCGATGCGCACGGCATTGCTGGATGGGGTGAATGGCGGCCGCCCGGCGCAGGAGCGCAAGGGGCTGCATGAATTCCAGGGGAGGTTGTTCCGTTATTTTGATGAGAACGCACGTCCTCATCTGTCTCTCGAACTCGACCCCATGCGCTTGGTGCAACTCTCGGATGCGGCCTGGAGCGGGGAACCCGGCCTGCCCGCTGCCCAAGTGCATCTCGCAGTCAATCGCAAGAAGGTGGAGGTCAAAGATCAGCAGGGCAGCGTCAGAAAGTCCCAGGCCGAGGCCAAAGAGCTTTACCAAATCCTCGAATGCACCCCCGGCTGGCGCTACCGGGCCTTCTCCGGGCAAATCAATTTGCAATTGGTCGATGGGGTGGCCGAGAAAGATCGCTCTGGCAACCGACAGATTCCCGTCGCCAACCTGCGTTTTGATGCTGCCCAGGTCGCCCGCGCCTGTAATGACTTCTACCGGCCCATCCTGGAAGAGGAGTGTCGGTTGCTGCACCAGCGCGGGTTTCTCGATGCCACCTGGTACAAGGCAATTCAGCAATTCCTCGCCACAACACAAACCAAGCTGAAACGCGGCGATGCTTTCCTGCTGCGCGTGGGTCGCCATTCCGGGGCGGAGTCCGTCACCCTCAACGGGGTGCGCAACATCAAGATCATGAAGGGCAAGGACGAAAAGCCCGAATACCTCGAAGCCGCCAAGACCCTCTGGCTCGCCGGCGACGAAAAAGACCAGTCGACCAATCTGCTGCCCTTCGGCTGGCTGCTGGTCGAACTTCAACCGCTGGACGGCTCAGCCACCGACTGGCCCGAGCTGGAAGCCGCCTGCCGCCCGCATCTATCCACCGCCCGCGCCTTCAAGGACAAACTCGCCGGCCAGCAGGTCCGCCTGGAACAGGCCAAGGCGGACGCCGAGGCCAGGCGCCGCGAGGAAGAAGAAAAGGCCCGTCAGGCCACCGAGGAGGAAGCCCAGCGCCGGCGCGAGGATGAGGAACACCAGGCGCGCCTCTCCGCCCTCACCCCCAACCTGCGCCGCATCGAAGAATTCAAGGCCGATTTCACCACCCGCGTCGAACAGTTGCGCGGCGGCAAGGATCGCCAGAACACCGACTATCACCAGCGCGCGCAGAAACTCGCCAAAGACGCCCTGGATGGCGCCGACTGGACAACCGAGGAAAAGTGCGCAGCCGCCGACGCCATAGCCAAATGGCTGCCCCTGGTAGTGGAGCGCATCGACAAGGAAGCACTCAAGAAACTCAAACTCGGCACCTTGCGAGGAAATCCATGACTGTTCCCAGCATTGAACCGCTCCCGAACGCACGTCCCGCCAGCCTCACTCCCGCTCACGCGGAAGCCTGCTTGCCCGGCTACGAAATCAACCCCGATTGGCAGGCGCGCCGTGATCGCGGGGAGATTCCCGACGGTATCCGGGGCATGGGTGGCATGTTGCGGCTGGTTTGGCCCGAGGAACGGTTTACCGAGGAAGAGGCCCGCTGGATATTGACCTTGCGTGAAACGACTTCCTGGCGAGTGCTGGCCAATGAGGTTCTTGGCAACAGCAACCAGATATTCGGCATGGGGTTGGAACAGGCCGCGCTGAGGGCGCTTGGGCGGGAGATGGAAACACCATGACCCCATCCTTCTCGATAGAACGCTTAATCCGCTGAAAGGACTCCCATGCTCGGCGCCATCTTCGGTGACATCGTCGGTTCGGTTTACGAATGGAACAACGTCAAGACCAAGGATTTCCAGCCCTTGGTCGCGCCGCGCGCGTTTTTTACCGATGACACGGTATTGACCATCGCGGTGGCGGATGCGCTGCTCAATGATCGCCCGCCGGCTGAGGCGTTCAAGGATTGGGGGCGGCGCTATCCGAATGTGAGCTGGGGCGGGCGCTTTGCGCGCTGGCTGTTCTCCGATGAGACGGCGCCTTACGGCAGTTTCGGCAACGGTGCGGCGATGCGGGTGTCGCCAGCGGGGTTGCTGGGGCGCGATCTGGCCGAGGTGGTGCGGTTTTCCGATCACGTCACGGCGGCGACCCATGACCATCCGGAGGGGTTGAAGGGCGCGGCGGCTACCGCGACGGCGATCTTTCTGGCGCGCCAGGGCGCGGGGGCGGATGACCTCCGCGCGGCGGTAATCGAAACCTATGGCTATGACCTCACCGCCACGGTGGACGCGATTCGTCCCGGCTATCGCTTCGACGAAACCTGTCAGGGCAGTGTGCCGCAGGCGCTGATCTGCGCGCTGGAGGCGACGGATTTCGAGGATGCGATCCGCAATGCGATTTCCATCGGCGGCGATTCCGACACCGTTGCGGCGATCTGCGGCGGGGTGGCGGAGGCGCGTTTCGGGGTGCCGGAGGCACTGGCTGAGGCGGCCTGGTCACGGTTGCCGGCGGATATGCGGCGGGTGATGAAAGCGCTCTATGCCGTCGCAGGCGCCGGGTGAGGCTGGCGATGTTGTACCTGCTCAACTCCCCCGTGCTTACCGCCTACGGCGACTGGCGTTTCACCGGGCCGCTGGCGCTGGATGCGGCGCGTGATCAGGTGGCGCGGGGCTTTGTTTCGGCCATCGGCCATGAGGGCGCGGCGCGCTTTCTGACGGGCTTGCTACGGGTCGAGGTGCCGGTCAACCGGGTGGCGGTGGTCATGCAAACGGGCGATGTGGCACTGGTGTTGCGTCTGACCGAGCGCCTGCCGGAGGGTGTGGTGTTGTCGGATGCGGAACTGGCGGCGTGGCCTTGTGAACTGGGGTTGCTGAAGCGCCTGGGTTGATCCTGGCGATGATCAGGGGTGAGGGATGAGGAAAGCGTGGGCACCAGACAATCAGTCATTTCCGCATCCCTCAGACAAACCGCGCCAGAAACGCGCCTTCGCGCCCTGGCGGCAGGGCCAGTTTGACCTTGTGGCCGTTTCCAGGGGCTACGGGCATGTCCTTGCCCGCCGGGTTGGTCATGTGCCCGATGACGATTTCGCTGTTGCCGCCGGGGTGGATGACTTCGATGCGGTCGCCGACCGAGAACTTGTTCTTCACCTCGATTTCCGCCAGGCCGTCCGCG
>JAURYL010000010.1 GCA_030653935.1 Pseudomonadota bacterium | reverse complement strand
CTTTGGAAAAGGGGGGTTCCCGCTTGAACCTTCTGTGGGCGGCCTGCATCCGGGGGCTACCTGGAAACGCTCGTGCTTCGTGCCATTCATGTTTCCTGAAAGCACGGCCATAACCCGGCCGGGATCAGGAAGTCTGACGTTCTATTTGGCCACACTCGTATCCTCGCGTTTCAATGTGACTACCTACTCGGCTTCAGGGCTGCTTTCCCGCCAGCAGCCGAGTGATCTCGCCGTTGCACAGGCGGCTCAGGCGACGGTAGGACTCCGGGTTGTCGATGCGTTGGTGGCGCGGTAGGGAAAGCGCGTCGTAGACATATTTGTACTGCTGGAAGAAGCGTTTTCTGGCGCGTTCCAGGTCCAGAGGCCGCGCCCAGTCCAGTTCATCGGGCGAGAAAACCAGACGCGTGATCGCGCGCACTTCATCGGGCATGGCGCGCAGCACTTCCAGGTCGAACAGCTGATGCAGCATCTCGTGATCGATGACGGCACGGTAGGCGCAGGAGTCCACCGGAAATTCCCGCGCCACATAGATGATCGGCGTGGTCAGGATTCGGGTGCTCAGCTTCAGCCGCCGTGTCGCCAGGGCGGTTTCCGGTGCCTCGAAAAGCAGTTCCGTCTTCACCCCGTTCTGGAACAGACCGAGACCATACTTTGCGGGGAACCCACCCTTCGCTTGTGCCCGCGTGATCTCGGCCATTGATTTCGAGTGATCGATGCGCAGTGTTCCATGCTCGACCCGAACCGAATTGGTCACTTCCCAAGCCGCGCAGCTTGCGGCGTGCGGCAAGAGATAGATCAGGCTGGTGAGCAGCAATATCGTTTTTCGGCTCATGAACTTGTGCGAAGCGGGGGTGGACCGATTATCGGCATTCCCTTGGCGGAGTTGAGCCGGAAAGGTTCGGTCTCGGTCTGGATGCGCTTTCGGCGCTACAACAGGCCAGGCAAACCACGTAGAATCGCGCGGCCCGCCTGCCGGCAACGAAAGCCGGCATCAGCAACGACTCGCGACAACCCACCCGACAAGCGCTTGAATGCGGATTCTCCTAAGTAATGACGATGGCTATTTCGCCCCTGGACTGGCTGTCCTCGCCGCCACACTCGGCCGACATGGCCATGAGATCACCGTGGTCGCCCCCGAGCGCGACCGCAGCGGCGCCAGCAATTCCCTGACCCTGGACCGGCCGCTGATGGTGCGCAAGTCGCCAGGCGGCTTCCACTACGTCAACGGCACCCCCACCGACTGCGTGCATCTGGCGGTGACCGGCCTGTTGCCACGGCTCCCTGACATGGTCATTTCCGGCATCAATCACGGTGCCAACATGGGTGACGACACGGTGTATTCCGGCACCGTCGCGGCGGCCACCGAGGGTTTTCTCCTGGGCATCCCATCGGTCGCGGTCTCGCTCGCCAACATCCAGAATGAAAATTTCCAGACGGCGGCGGATTTCCTCGTCGACCTGGTTGCGCGTTTCTCCGACAAGCCCTTTCCCGAGCATGTGCTGCTCAACGTCAATGTGCCCGACGTGCCCGCCGACCAGATCGTCGGCGTCGAAGTCACCCGCCTGGGTCGCCGCCACAAGGCGCAGGACACGGTGAAGACCGTCAACCCGCGCAACCAGACCATGTACTGGGTGGGCGCGGCGGGCACGGCGCAAGATGCCGGGCCGGGCACGGATTTCCACGCCTTGGCGCATGGCAAGATTTCACTGACCCCCCTGCAACTCGACCTGACCCGCTACACCCAGATGGGTCTGGTGGAAGATTGGCTGTCGAAATGAAACGACCCCCACGCTCACTGTGCTGTGCGGCGAAGCCGCATCCCGCTTCGCGGGACCAGCCTATGGCTGTCCTGCGGCCTACGGCCTGGTCGCTGTCCCCCGTGGGGGCGGTCAGTACGCTTGGGGCTGTCCGGCGCGTACAGACATGAACGTCGGTATCGGCATGATCTCGCAGCGCACCCGAGCGCGCATGCTGGAGCGACTCAAGGAACAGGGCATCAAGGACGCGATGGTACTGGCCGCCATGAATTCCATGCCGCGCCACCCCTTCGTGGAGGAAGTGCTGCAATCGCGCGCCTACGAAGACACCCCCCTACCTATCGGCCAGGGACAGACCATCTCCAGCCCGTATACCGTTGCCCGTTCCTGCGAACTGGCTTGCCAGGGCCGCATTCTGGAGCGTGTGCTCGAAATCGGCGGCGGTTGCGGCTATCAGGCCGCGGTGCTGTCGAAACTGGCGAAGGAAGTAGTCAGCGTCGAGCGTATCGCCAAGCTGGTCGGGCGCGCGCGCCTGACTCTACGCGGCCTGCGTATCAACAACGTATTGATGAAGAATGCCGACGGCAGTCACGGATTCAAGGAAGCCGCGCCGTTCGACGCCATCATCGTCGCCGCCGCCATGCCCTACATCCCGGAAGAACTGAAGTGGCAGCTCAAGCCCGGCGGCCGCCTGGTGGCGCCGGTGGGGGCGGGTGAATCGCAGCATTTGGTCGTGGTCGATGCCAATCTGGAGGGCGGTTACAGCGAAAGAATCCTGGAAGCGGTGAAATTCGTGCCTTTGCTGGAGGGCGTGAGCTGATCCGGCTAGCAGCCTGTCGGACTTTGGTCGTCGATAGCGAAAATCGGCTCCAGCGAGGCCGGTTTTTGCCGGATTTACAGCCGACGATTACGAAGCCCGGCAGGCTGCTAGGGCTCTGCCTGCTGGCGATGGCGCTGGCCGGCTGCGCCAGTACCCACAGCCCGGCGCCGATCCGCGAGCGCGCGCCGCTCGCGCGCGAGAAACCGACACCGCCGCAACCACCGGTGGCCGCCGGCTACTACCGCATTCAGCCGGGCGATACCCTCTACAAGATTGCTTTCGAGCAAGGCCAGGACATCCTCGATCTTACGGTCTGGAACCAGATCGCCGATCCCGCCCGCATTCTCAGCGGCGACATCCTGCGTGTGCGGCCGCCAGTGCCGGCGGTGACCACGCGCGCGCTCGCCAACTTGCCGGCGGTAACCAGTCAAGTGTTGGCAAAGCCGGCAGCGGCGCCAGTCACGAGCAAAGCCGCCGTCAATCCGCCGGCATCCGAGACTAACGTCGCCATCATCGACGATGACGCGCCGCCGGATCGCTGGTCCTGGCCGCTGCGTGGCCCCATTCTGGCGCGTTTCGGGGAGGGGCTGAACAAGGGCATCGACATCGGCGGCCAGCATGGGAAACTGGTGCAGGCTGCGGCGAATGGTCGCGTCGTCTATGCCGGTTCCGGGTTGCGGGGTTATGGAAAACTCATCATTATCCGCCACGGAAAAACCCTGCTTTCCGCATATGCGCACAATGCGCGCATTCTGGTGGCGGAGGGGGTTCAGGTCAGCCGAGGCCAGGCCGTTGGAGAAGTTGGCGATAGCGACGCGGACCGGGTTAAGCTTCACTTCGAGATTCGCGAGCTCGGCAAGCCCGTGGATCCCATGAATTACCTTCCAAATGCCGGTTAGCAACCTGTCGGATGCGCCGGCAGGTAACAATCGACAGGAGAAGAGATGCACGACGAGCGTGATTCCGAGGTGGGACCTGATCTCCCGGGCAGCGGAGAGGACTGTGCCGTAACGCCGCCGCCGGTCGAACTTCGCGCCGAGTACGACGATCTTCCCGATGTCACCCAGCTTTATCTCAACGAAATCGGCCGTGAGGGTTTGCTGACCGCCGACCAGGAACGCTCGTTATCGACCCGCGCGCGCGCGGGTGACTTCGCCGCGCGACAAAAAATGATCGAACACAACCTGCGCCTGGTGGTAAATATCGCCAAGCACTATCTCAATCGCGGCCTGTCGCTGCTCGATCTGATCGAGGAGGGCAATCTCGGGCTGATGCATGCCCTGGAAAAATTCGAGCCGGAACGCGGTTTCCGCTTCTCCACTTATGCCACCTGGTGGATACGTCAGAACATCGAGCGGGCGATCATGAACCAGTCGCGCACCATTCGCCTGCCGGTGCACGTGATCAAGGAACTCAACATCTACCTGCGCGCGCAGCGGCACCTGGAGGCGCACGGCATGCCGGACGCCGGTCCGGAGGACATCGCCACCCTCACCGGCAAGCCGGTGGAAGATGTCCGCCGGATGCTGGCGCTGAACGACCGCGTGGCATCCCTCGACGCGCCGCTGGATATCGACCCGACCTTGTCGATTGGCGAATCGATCGCCGATGAGCATTCGGAAAAGCCGGAAGACATGCTGCAAATGGCCGAGATCGAGCACTACGTGCGCGAATGGATGGCCGAGCTCAGCGAGAAACAGCGCTGGGTGATCGAATGCCGCTTCGGCCTCAACAATCAGGATGTCTCCACCCTGGAACAACTGGCCGAGCAACTCGGCGTCACCCGCGAACGGGTGCGTCAGATCCAGGTTGAGGCATTGCAGGCGCTACGGCGTATCCTGCGGCGGCGGGGCGTTTCCAAGGAGGGCTTGCTCTAGTCCGGATATTGTGTGAATCGAATGGATGGTTTGTAGGATGTGGTGAGCGCAGCGAACCGCATCAAGCACGGTCGCGTTTCAATGTGACTGACTATCCGTCCGGATATTGCCATCCCCCTCGCCTTGAAAGCGGCCGCATCGGCCATACCCACTACGTCATGAATCCAATCCGGAACACTGCATGACCGACAAAGACCAGAGCATCGAAGGCGAACTCATTGAAGCGGGCGGGGAGGGTGTGGCCGGCACGGCCAACCTGCCGGCGCAAACCATGCCGTCGACCCTCTACATCCTGCCGCTCACGGAAAAGCCGTTTTATCCCGCGCAAACCCTGCCCCTGATCATGAACGAGGGGCCATGGATGGAAACGGTGAAGAAGATCGGCGATGCCGGCCACCATCTGGTCGGTCTGGTGCTGGTGCATGGCGATGTCTCGGACGATGCGCGTCCAGACGATTTTTACGGCACCGGCACCCTGGTGCGCATGCATCACCCGATGCGCTCGGACGGCAAGATCCAGTTCATCGCCGAGGGCATCACCCGCTTTCGCGTCGCCGAGTGGCATTCCGGAAAGGCGCCGTATTACGCCCGTGTCGAATACCTGCCCGAGGCGCGACAAGGCGCAAATGGCGAGGAAATCAAGGCCTATGCGCTGGCGATCATCAACGCGATCAAGGAGCTGCTGCCGCTCAACCCGCTGTATTCCGAGGAACTCAAGTTCTTCCTCAACCGCTTTTCGCCGAACGAGCCTTCGCTCCTGGCCGATTTCGCCGCCAGCCTGACCACCGCGCCCAAGGAAAAGCTCCAGGAGGTGCTGGAAGCGCTCAATCTGCGCAAACGCATGCAGAAGGTGCTGCTTCTGATCAAGAAGGAACTGGAAGTCGCCAAGCTGCAAAGCAAGATCCAGGAGAAGGTCGAGGAGAAGATGACCGCGCAGCAGCGCGAATTCTTCCTGCGCGAACAACTCAAGGCGATCCAGAAAGAGCTCGGCATCGCCAAGGACGACCGCACCGCCGATCTCGATCTCTACCATGGCCGGATCAAGAAACTGAAACTGCCGCAGCACGCCGCCAAGAAGATCGGCGAGGAGATGGACAAGCTCTCCGGCCTGGAACACGGCTCGCCGGAATACACCGTCACCCGCAACTATCTGGACTGGCTCACCAATCTGCCCTGGGGCAAGTTCACCAAGGACAAACTGGAACTGGTGCGCGCGCGCAAGATCCTCGACCAGGACCACGACGGTCTCGATGACGTCAAGGAACGCATCATTGAATTTCTCGCGGTGGGCGCCCTGAAAGGCGAGGTGGCCGGCTCCATCCTGCTGCTGGTTGGCCCGCCGGGGGTGGGTAAGACCTCCATCGGCCGTTCCGTGGCGCGCGCGCTGGGGCGCAAGTTCTACCGCTTCTCGGTGGGCGGCATGAAGGACGAGGCCGAGATCAAGGGTCACCGCCGCACCTACATCGGTGCCATGCCCGGAAAATTCATCCAGGCGATCAAGGAAGTGGAATCGCAGAACCCCATCATCATGCTCGATGAGGTCGACAAGATCGGCGCTTCCTACCAGGGCGACCCGGCTTCCGCGCTGCTGGAAGTGCTCGACCCCGAGCAGAACGTGGAATTTCTCGACCACTATCTGGACGTGCGTTTCGACCTCTCGAAAGTGCTGTTCATCTGCACCGCGAATCAAATGGACACCATCCCGGCACCGCTGCTCGACCGCATGGAAGTGATCCGCCTATCCGGTTACCTGCTGGAAGAAAAACTGGCCATCGCCAAGCACCACCTGTGGCCCAAGCAACTCAAGAAGACCGGGCTCAAGCGCGGCCAGGTCACCCTCACCGAAGCCGCCATCCGCCGCATCATCGAAGGCTATGCCCGCGAAGCCGGGGTGCGGCAACTGGAAATGAACCTGGGCAAAGTGGCGCGCAAGGGCGTAGTGAAAATCGTCCGTGGCGAGGCGGAGAAACTTCATGTCACCGCCGCCAACCTGGAAACCTTCCTGACCGACCCGCCCTATGTGCAGGAAAAACCGATGACCGGCATCGGCGTCGTCACCGGCCTCGCCTGGACCGCTCTGGGCGGCGTCACCCTGACCATCGAAGCCACCAAGGTGCACACCCTGAACCGGGGTTTCAAGCTCACTGGCAAACTAGGCGACGTGATGAAGGAATCCGCCGAGATCGCCTACAGCTACATCTCCAGCCATCTCAAGGCCTTCCAGGCCGATCCCAAGTTCTTCGACGAAGCTTTCGTCCACCTGCACGTCCCGGAAGGCGCCACCCCCAAGGACGGCCCCAGCGCCGGCATCACCATGGCCACCGCGCTGCTGTCCCTGGCGAAGAACGCAAAGATCACCCGCCCGGTCGCCATGACCGGCGAACTCACCCTCACCGGCCAGGTACTACCGGTCGGCGGCATCCGCGAAAAAGTCATCGCCGCCAAGCGGGTAGGGCTCTCCGAGCTGCTGCTGCCGGACGCCAACCAACCCGACTACGAGCGCCTGCCCGCTCATGTCAAAGCTGGTCTGGAAGTGCATTTCGTCAAACATTACAAGGATGTGGCGAAGCGGGTGTTCGGCGAGTCGAAGACTTGATCTACGCGCGACCGGCGTCGCGGCGCGGGAAGATGCATCCGGTGCAATAAGCGCTGGTGCGGCAACCACGGCCACGCTGGTGCGCGCGACCTACCCATGCGATGGCCACGGTCAAGGGTAATATCAGGGCCATCCAACACCCCTACGCCCTGATAGTCAGTCAGCGATGAGCCGCGCAAATTGAATTCGATCGATATTTTCCCCTGGGACGACAACTTCAACACTGGCTTGCCCAAGGTCGACGAGCAGCATCGGCGACTGGCGCAACTGTTGAACCATTTGGCCAGCCAGGTCGCGTTTACGCCCGACAGCGGCCAGCTCGACCTGATCTTCGACGAACTCGCGAATTACGCGGTCTATCACTTTGATACCGAGGAGGCCATCTGGCGGGCGTTTCTGCCGGAAGACCCCATGGAGATCGGGCACCGGGCGGTGCATGCACAGTTCATCGATACCGTGCGGCGGCTCAAGGAAGCGCAACGGAGCCGCCCCATCGCCGAGGTCGCCGAGGAGACCCTGGGGTTTCTGGCGCGCTGGCTGGCCTCCCATATCCTGGAGACCGACCGCCACATGGCCTACATCGTGCTGGCGCTTCAGGCGGGCCTGGATCTCGCTGCGGCGAAGCGGCGCGCCGGCGAGCAAATGGCCGGGACCACGCGCGCGCTGATCGACATCATCCTGTCGATCTACGGCACCTTGTCCACCAACACCTTGCGGCTGATGCGCGAGATCCACGATCACCATCAGGTGTCGGCCGCGCTGCGCGCCAGTGAAAACCGCATGCGTGACCTGTTCGAGAAGGCGCCCCTGGCCTACCAGTCGCTTGATCCGCAAGGCCATCTTCTCGAAGTCAACGCGCTGTGGCTGGAGCAGATGGGTTACCCGCGTGACGAGGTCATCGGACGCCGCTTCTGTGACTTCATCGCCAACGATGCCACCACCCCGCGCTACGAATTGCCGGTGCTCCAGGAGGCCGGCGAAACGGATGGCGCGGTGTTCGAGATGATCCGCAAGGATGGCAGCCGCTTTCTCTGGCAGCTCAATGATCGTATCGGCCACGACGCGCAAGGCCATTTGGAGCGCACCCATTGCCTGTTGACCGATATCAGCGAACGCCTCGAAGCCCGCGACAAATTGCGTACTTCCGAGAAACGCCTGCACGACACTTTGAACAGCGCGCCGAACGTGGCGGTCCAGTGGTTCGACCGTGAGGGCCGCATCGTTTACTGGAACGTGGGTTCGGAAAATCTTTTCGGCTGGAACTCGGAAGCGGTTCTGGGCAAGCGCCTGGACCAGTTCATGCTCACCCGGAAGGAGGCCGCCGCGTTTCTCAAGGCAATCGACCACATCGACGCCAGCGGCGAGATCGTGGGGCCGCTGGAACTAAGCAGCCATGATCTGGACGGCACTCCGATCTTCATCGAATCCTCCCTTTTCGCCATTCAGGGCGATAAGCCGGACAGCAAGTTGTTTGTCTGCATGGATGTGGATATCACCGGGCGCAAGCTGGCCGAGCAGCGCTTGCGGCACCTGGGTGAATATCAGGAATTGCTGCTGGCGCTCTCCACTTCCTTCATCAATCTGCCGCTGGAACAGATCGACTCGGCCATCCAGGACGGCCTGGGCAAGATGGCGCAATTCGTCAGCGCCGACCGCGCCTACCTGTTCGATTACGACTTCGCGCAAGGCACCACCTCCAACACCCACGAATGGTGCGCGCCGGGGGTCACGCCGCAGCTCGAAATTCTTCAGGGCGTTCCCCTGGAGGGCATAAGCGAATGGGTGGGCGCTCACCGCAAAGGCGAGATTTTCCTGGTCCAGGATGTCAGCGAACTGCCGCCGGGCAGCTTGCGCGACATCCTGGCGCCGCAGGCGATCAAGAGTCTGATGACGCTGCCCCTGATGCACGTGACGCATTGCCTGGGTTTCGTCGGGTTCGACGCGGTGAAGCAGCGGCATGAGTTCGTCCAGGAAGAAATCCAGTTGCTGGGCCTGTTCGCCAAGCTGCTGGTGCATCTCGATGACCGCCGCCGCACCCATTCCGAGCTGGCCTATGAGCGCGGTTTTCTCAAGACGCTGATCCAGACCATCCCGGATCTGGTCTGGCTCAAGGACCCGGAGGGGCGCTATCTCGCCTGCAACGCCCGGTTCGAACGCTTTTTTGCGGCTGCCGAGGCCAACATCCTGGGCAAGCGCGATGCCGACTTCATCGACCGCGAACTGGCCGAAGTCTTCCGTGGCCATGATCGGCGCGCCCTGGACGACGCCGCGCCCAGCCACGGCGAAGCCTGGATCACCTTCGCGGACGACGGCCACCACGAATTGTTGGAGACCACCCACACTCCCATGAGTGATGAGCATGGGCGGCTCATCGGTGTGCTCGGCATCGGCCACGACATCACCGACCGCAAACTGGGCGAGGATTCCCTGCGCCTGGCCGCCAGCGTCTTCAGCCACGCCCGTGAGGGCATCATGATCACCGCGCCGAACGGCGACATCCTGGACGTCAACACCGCCTTCACCCACATCACCGGCTACAGCCGCGAGGAAGTGCTGGGCAAGACCCCGCGCATCCTCAATTCCGGCCGCCAGCCCCGCGACTTCTACATCGACATGTGGCGCGACCTGATGGAACAGGGCCATTGGTACGGCGAAGTCTGGAATCGCCGCAAGAACGGGGAAATCTATGCCCAGATGCAAACCATCGGCGCGGTGCGCGACGAACAGGGCAAGACCCTGCGCTATGTCTCCCTGTTCTCCGACATCACCCCGCTCAAGGAATACCAGAGCCAGCTCGAACACATCGCCCACTTCGATCTCCTGACCGGCCTGCCCAACCGATCGCTGCTGGCCGATCGTATGCACCAGGCCCTGGCGCTGGCGCAACGCCAAGGCACCACCCTGGCCGTGGTCTACCTGGACCTGGATGGCTTCAAGGCCGTCAACGACAGCCACGGCCACGAAACCGGCGACAAACTCCTCACCCTGTTGGCCGGCCGCATGAAGCAGGCCCTGCGCGATGGCGACACGCTCTCCCGCCTGGGCGGCGACGAATTCGTCGCGGTGTTGCTCGATCTGGCCGATCACCAGGGCAGCCTCCCCATCCTGGCGCGACTGCTAAGCGCCGTCGCCGAGCCCGCCTGGGTGGAGGGCATCGCGCTCAAGGTCTCGGCCAGCCTCGGAGTGGCCTTCTACCAGCAAGCCGACGAGGTGGATGCCGACCAGTTGCTGCGCCAGGCAGACCAGGCCATGTACACGGCCAAGCAGGCCGGCAAGAACCGCTATCACATCTTCGACGCCGAGCAGGATCGCCACGCCCGCGGCCAGCAAAGCAGTCTGGAGCGGATACGCCAGGCGCTGGCGGAGGACGAGTTCGTGCTCCATTACCAGCCCAAGGTCAATATGCGCAGCGGCCGGATGATCGGCGCCGAGGCACTGATCCGCTGGCGACACCCGGAACGGGGCCTGCTCCCGCCCGCGGCCTTCCTGCCCGTGATCGACAATCACCCGCTGTCCATCGAAGTGGGCAACTGGGTGCTGGAGCGCGCCCTGTGCCAGATCGACGCGTGGAAGCGCGATGGCATACAAGTGCCGGTCAGCGTCAACATCGACGCGCTGCAACTCCAGCAGCAGGATTTCGTCGAGCAGTTGCGCGCGCGGCTCGCGGCGCATCCCGGCATCCAGCCCGGCGACCTGGAACTGGAGGTACTGGAAACCAGCGCCCTGGCGGACATCAGCCACGCCTCGGCCATCATTTCCGCCTGTCGCGAAATCGGCATCGGTTTCGCGCTGGACGATTTCGGAACGGGTTATTCCTCCCTTACCTATCTGAAGCGCCTGCCGGCCCATCTCTTGAAAATTGACCAGAGCTTCGTCCGGGACATGCGAGTCGATCCCGAGGACCTGGCCATACTGGAGGGGGTGCTTGGCCTGGCCAGCGCCTTCCGGCGCCAGGTCATCGCGGAAGGCGTGGAAACCGCGGCCCATGGCGAAATGCTGCTGCAACTGGGTTGTGAACTGGGCCAGGGCTTTGCCATCGCCCGCCCCATGCCGGCGGAAGCCATCCCGGAATGGATTGCCGGCTGGCGGCCGGATGCCTCCTGGCTGAACCAGGCCCCCATCGGCCGCGACGATTTCAGCATTCTGCTGGCCGGCGTCGAACTGCACGCCTGGACCCTCGCCCTGAGCGGCTACCTGAACGGTGAACGCGCCACCCCCCCGGCCCTGAGCATCGAACAATGCCGCTTCGGGCAATGGCTGATCCAGGAAGGCGCGGCACGTCATGCCGGCCAACCCGGTTTCGTGGCCATCGAAGCCCTGCACCGTGAACTCCACGAATGCGCCGAGACGCTGTTGGAGTTGAATCGTCATGGCCAGGGCGAGAAGGCGCGGTCCCGGTTCAGCGAGATTCTTGGGTTGCGGGAAGCCCTGCAAGCGCACTTGCGGACATTGATCGGATCGCCCGGCATCGGGGCGACGACGTCGATTTAACGGGTACGGCGCAGGCGCCGCCCTCGGAAAATGAAATATGCCGCGTAGGAGGGCCCGCTTGCGGCCAGAAACCACGGCGGCTTATTCGGGCCGCAAGCGGGCCCTCCTACGGGTGGTTGTTTCACTGGAAGCCGTGCTTGCAAACACAGCGACACAAAGGCGGACCATGTCCTACCTCATTCACCCCAGCGGCAGCCTGTCTTACCACCTGCGCGCCTTGCTCTGGCGGCACCGCTTGTGGGCGCCGTTCCATGCCCAGGTGCGGCGCTGGTTGACCGACTGGCGACCCGAGACGACGCATCTGGTGCTGATCGGCCCCAGTGGCGGCTATGCCCTTACCGCGCAGTTTCTTGAGCGCTTCGAGCACATCACGGTATTGGAGCCCGACCCCTTGGCGCGCTGGTTGTTACGGCGGCGCTTTCCCGGCGTCGCTTTTGCCTGGTGCGAAAGTGAATTCCTGCCGCAAGCGGGCGGTTTCGCGCAACTGGCGGCGCGCTTTCCCGACGCCGCATTCCTGTTCTGCAATCTGCTCGGCCAGGAACTCCAGGGCCAGGCCGTCGATTTTCATCGTGGTGCTTGGCTGCGCGAACTCGAACCGGCGCTGGCCGGCCGCGCCTGGGGCAGTTGGCACGATCTGGCTTCCACGAGGCGGAAACCGGATCAGCCGCCGCATCCGCGCCAGGATCACGCCGTCCTCCTCGATGAACTTCTGGCGCAATGCTGGTCAGGCGGCACGCTGGAGATCACCGACCACGAAACCGCCGGCCTTTGCCCAGCGTTGCCGCGCCGCTACGCGATATGGCACCTGGCGCCGAGAAGCTACCACCTGGTCGAATGGGTGGGCGCGCCACGACCCTGCTCTTGATATGGGCGTGGATGTCCCAACATGGTGGGGGCACCGCAGGTTCAATTCACATCACTCCGCTTAACGAATAACTCATGTCTAAACGCGATTACTACGAAGTCCTCGGCGTCGCCAAGAGCGCTTCCGACGAAGAAATCAAGAAGGCCTTCAAGAAACTGGCCATGAAGCACCACCCTGACCGCAATCAGGGCGACAAGGCATCCGAGGAGAAATTCAAGGAAGCCAAGGAAGCTTACGAGGTGCTCTCCGACGGCAACAAACGCGCCGCTTACAACCAGTACGGCCACGCCGGTGTCGATCCGTCCATGGGCGGTGGCGGCGGGGGACGCGATTTCTCCGATGCCTTCTCGGACATCTTCGGCGACATCTTCGGCGGTGGTGGTGGCGGTGGCCGCCGTTCGCATGTCTATCGCGGCGCCGACCTCAGATACAACCTGGAAGTCACCCTGGAAGAAGCCGCGCGCGGCACCGAGACCAAGATTCGCGTGCCGGTGCTGACTGAATGCGAACACTGCCACGGCAGCGGTGCCAAGCCCGGCACCGAGCCGGTGACCTGCCCGACCTGCGGCGGTCACGGCCAGGTACGCATGCAGCAGGGTTTCTTCTCGATTCAGCAGACCTGCCCGCGCTGCCATGGCAACGGCCGCGTCATCGCCGACGCCTGCACCCATTGCCACGGCGAAGGCCGGGTGAAGAAGCACAAGACCCTGTCGGTGCGGATTCCCTCCGGCGTCGACGAGGGCGATCGCATCCGTCTCTCCGGCGAGGGCGAGGCCGGCGTCAACGGCGGCCCGCCCGGCGACCTCTACGTGCAGATCCATCTCAAGGCACACCAGGTCTTCCAACGCGACCACGACGACCTGCATTGCGAGATGCCGATTTCCTTCGCCACGGCGGCGCTCGGTGGCGAAATCGAGATTCCCACCCTGGACGGCCACGCCACCATCAAGATTCCTTCGGAAACCCAGAGCGGCAAGGTCTTCCGCCTGCGCGGCAAAGGCATCAAGGGCGTGCGCAGCCAGCATCCCGGCGACCTGATGGCGCATCTGGTGGTGGAAACCCCGGTCAACCTGACCGAGCGGCAGAAGGAACTGCTGCGCGAGTTCGACAGTTGCTGCGGCGGCCAGGAAGGCAAGCACAACCCGCGCGCCAGGTCGTTCATGGACAAGGTGAAGGAGTTCTTCGCGGCGTAGCGGCCCGCGGGCTAGAGCCGCGCACCTTTGGCTTTCTGGTACCCACGCTCCAGCGTGGGCACGGTTCTTGGACGCTCCAGCGTCCAGTGGGTGCATCGGGACGCTGGAGCGTCCGGACTTGCTCCCACGCTGGAGCGTGGGAGCAAGTCTGAAAAAACGCCGGCTGGAAGCCGGCGCTACAGGTGCCCGACAGGCGGTTACGGTGTCGTGCTCACCCGGAAGGTGACCGAGGCCACTTCGCGGCCGTTGTTGTCGGTGTCGTGCATGCGCAGGTCGTAATCACCCGCTTCCTTCGGCGCGATGAAAGTCATGCTGCCGGAGGTGCGCTTCTTGAGGTACTGGTAGGACAGGTCGTGGCGGTCATTCTCCGCCTCGCTGCCATGCGGCACGCGCGAAGGGATGATGCCGATCCAGGCATTGTCGGCGTAGTCGGCGGAGGCCTTGAAGTTCACCACGATGGCGTCCCCCGGCGCATAACGGTCACGACTCAGGCTCAGACTGGCCTCACTGCCGGCTTTCGCGTCCGCTGCACGGGTGATCGTCCATTTCCAGGCGCCGCTACCTCCCTGGTCGAAACTGCCGTGGACTTGGTCGCCGGCCAGCGTGCCGGTATAGCGCTGACTATGACTGGGGCGTAAGAAGCGCAGTTCGCGGCCATCGAAACTGATGTCGCGCAGTTCCTCCCAGTTGCGATGGACATCGAACCATACCCGGCCGGAAAGTTGCCCGGCGCGCTCGCTGAGTTCCAGTTTGCCGCTGTAGTTGTTGGCGTTGATGTTCCAGGTTCCTGCGATGCCGGGGGAGGCCGCCGCTGGGACGTCACCGCGCAGCGCGGCAATTTCGTTCGGCGCCAGTGCCCGGTCGAATACCCAGAGTTCGTCCATGGCGCCCTTGAAGTACTCGCCATAACCGGGATTCATGCCGATGCGCAGATTGGCGGTGCCATCGCCGCTACTCCCGGATTTCTCGAAGACGTCGCCATCGACGTGCAGGCGCACCGTCCGCGCGGACTGATCCCATACCCCGGCGACAAAGGCCCATTCACCCACACGCACCGGTTTCACGCCCAGCACGGCGCCGCTGCCGGCGAAAACCGACCAGCCCCTGCCGCCCCCCCGGTAATCGATGTTCAGGGAGCGGTCATAACCCCCATTGTCATGCGAGGCCACTTGCTGGGTCGGCTGATCGGAATCCGCGCGCACCCAGGCGGCAATGGTGAGCTGTGGGCGTTTTGCGGGATTGATGTCGAGGTCGAGTTCCAGGTAGGACTTGCCATCGAACAGCAGGGCGCCGCCTTCCCGACCTTGCCGGTCAGTGGTCGGTTGCGCGCCGTTGTTGCGGGCGGGTGTGCCGCCGACATGCTCCATGACACGCCCATCCATGGTCAGGTGGGCAATCAGCCCGGCGGGCCTCGCCGCCGCCTTCTCAATTTGGATCGCTTGTGTCAACACCTTCCCGTCGGCTGTTTCCACTTCCAGCAGGAAAGTCTGGCCGGGGTTGAAGCGGCCGGAGGAGTTGGCGTAGAGGTCGAGGACCACTTTCCCGGAGAACTCGCCCAGGCTGGCGACGTGCGAGGGATTGATCTGCCGGCCGTCACGGAATACGCCGAGCATCCAGTAGCTGCCGGTCTTGCTGTGCCAGACATGGCCGCCTGCCTTCTCGCCCTTGTCGTTGGCGCTCCACAACGAAATGCTGGTGACGACCTGTTTATCCGGCAAGTCCAGAGTGAGCCGGAAGCCGCCATCGGGGGTGCCGTTGGGCCGGCCATTGCCCCAGTCGCCCACCTTGTCCTGATCCATGCCTTGCCAGCCGAGTACGGCGATGGCCGCCGGCCGCGCCGCCGCTTGTGGTGGCGGGGCGCTCGCGGTCGCGTTCGAGCGGCTGGCGGACCAGGCATAGCTGGGCGCGTTGGCCGAGTAATCGCGGCCGCTCCATTGGTTGAATTTGCCCTCCAGCGTGTCTTGTTGCAAACGGCCGCGGTAGGACTGGTTCGCGCCCGGCCGGGTAAAGCTCAGTTCACCTATGGCGTCGTCGAAGTAGAGTTCCTCAAGCGGTTCCCAGACGTTATGCGCGTCAAACCAGACGCGACCGATCAACATGCCCTGGGTGCTGCCAAGCTCCAGCTTGCCCGTATAGCCATTGGCGTTGATGCGCCATGTGCCGACCAGACTGGATTGGGAAGCCGCCCGCGCGGGCGCCTGATAGGCGGGGGGCGGGGGGCTCGCCGACGCCTGGGGCGGTGGTGATGCGAGGGGTGGCGCGTAGGCCGGCGGCGGCGTTGGCTTGGCGGCGGCCCGCACCTTGATCTCGATGCTGTGGACGCTGAGATTCATTTCACAGGTGACGCTGCCGCTGCCTTCGCGGACGCCGCGCACCTGGGCATGGTCGTTGTCGGAATCGATGATTTCCAGTTCCGGGCTGACTTTCCAGTCGACGAGGGCGATGAAAGGTTTGCCTTTCAAATGCACGGTAGTGACTTCGCCGACGAGCAGTTCCTTGCGGTCCAGCTCCAGCCTGGCGGCATTGACCGAAAAACTGAACAGCATCAAACACAACAGCAGGAACAGGCTCGACCAGTGCGACCCGGTTTGGTTATTCGATGCCAGAGCGCCCCGCGTCGAATTCACGGGAACAAAACCGGTAAAAAGTCGGGAAAGTGCATGCGGTTTCATGATTTCTCCTTGTCCGTGCCGTGATGGCCCACGCTTCTTACTGTAGACATTTCTATCCGGTTTTCTTCAAACGGCGGTTATGACGTGGAATCCCCCGCGACAATGCGATTGCGGCCGGCGTCTTTGGCGCGATAGAGATTCTGGTCGGCCTGTTCGATCAGGCTGCCGACGCGGCTGCCCGCATCGGCGGCGGCGATGCCTGCGCTGAAGGTGACCTGGAAAGCGCCTTCCCTGGCGCCATGCTGGATGGCCGAGAAATCCTCGCGGATCGTGTCCAGCATGTGCAAGGCGTCTTCCTCGTCGCAATCGTTGAAGATCACCGCGAATTCCTCGCCGCCATAGCGGGCCACCACATCGCTGCGGCGTATCCGCCGCCGCAGGAGGTTGGCCAGGGTTTTCAGCACCCGGTCGCCGGCGAGATGGCCGTGCTCGTCGTTGACCCTCTTGAAGTGGTCGATGTCGAGCAGGGCCAGCGTCACCGCCGAGGCTTTGCGTTGGCCGCGCGCCAGTTCCGCGTCCAGGCGCTCCTTGAAGCGGGCGTGGGTGAGCAGGCCGGTCAGGCTGTCCTGCGACATCAGGGCGCGCAGTTCCCGTGCCCGTCGCGCCCGGATGGTCACGGCGGTGACCAGGTGCCGGTCCTCGATCGGCTTGCCGAGGAAGTCGTCGCCACCCAGGCTCATGGCCTTGAGTTGCTGTTCCAGGGCCTGCTCGGTGGAGAGGAAAACGATGGGCAGGCTGAGGTAGCGGTCATCCTGGCGGATCAGGCGGGCCAGCTCCATACCGCTGCACTCAGGCATGTACAGGTCGGTCAGCAGCAGTTCGACGTCGTTGCCGGCGAGCCATTCCAGTACCTGCCTGGGTTCGGTGAGGGAAGTTGCCTGCATGCCGGCCTGACGCAACACCAGCGCGTAGTGCTCGGCCAGGGCGGCCTCGTCGTCGACGATCAGGATGCGGAACGGGGCATCTGCTTCGCGCTGGGTCAGGTGCTCCAGGCGATCGAGCAGAAACATCGGGTCGACGGGCTTGTGGTAGTAGGCATCGGCCCCCGCGCGGATCGCCGCCAGGCGGGCGTCGAAGTCATCGCGCGCGGTCACGAAGATCACCGGCACGTCGCCCAGATCCAGGTGCGCCCGCATTTCGCGCAACAGGTCGGTGCCGGCCAGGTTGCCTTCCGGCAGCACGACATCCAGCACCATGGCATCCGGGCGTTGCTCCGCCACCGCCGCCTCCACGCCTTCGGTGCTCGGGAACACGCGCACGGCATAGCCGAAACGGCCCAGTTGCAGGCGGAAGTCCTCGGCCAGGGCCAGGTCATCTTCCACCAGATAGATGAGACGCGACTCCATCGGGCTGAGAGGCGGGGGGGCGGCCGCACCCGGCGCGAGTTGGGGGCCGTTGCCGACTGCTGTCGCCAATTTCGCCATCTGTGCTTTCGCCGCTTCCCAGGTCGGCCTACCGGGGCGATCAGGTTCCCGCAGCCAGGCCATCAGCCGCTTTTCCAGGTCGCGCGCGGTTTTGCTCATCTCGGCATAGCCGAAGGTGGTGCCGGCGCCGGCCAGGCGGTGGATATGGAGATGCAGTTTGTGCAGCGCTTCAGGCGACCAGGGGCCGTTTTCCAGGGTCTGCCAGAGCGTGTCGATTTCTCTCAGGCGTTTGGGTAATTCGTCGGCGTACTCGGTGCGCAGGGCGGCGAGTTCAGCTTGATAGTTTTCTTCGGTGATGGTCATGGCAAATAGGCCTGGAAAATCAAACTCAGCGTAGGTTGGGCAAAGCGCAGCGTGCCCAACGTGGTCGCGATTTGTTGGGCACGCTGCGCTTTGCCCAACCTACGGCGTTGATCGGCATACACGGTCTCCGGCCAGGATATCGGCGACGCGTTGTTCGAAGTCCTCGCCGACCGGTTTGCTGATGTAATGGTCGCAGCCTGCCGCGATGGCTCTCTGGCTGTCCTGGCTCATGGCGGAAGCAGTGACCGCCGCGATCTTGCCGCGGTAGCCCTGCTCGCGCAGCAGTCGCACCGCCTCGTGGCCGTCCATCTCCGGCATGTGCATGTCCATCAGCACCAGGTCGTAGGCGCCGGCCAAGGTTTTTTCCATGCCGATACGGCCGTTTTCCGCAGTCTCGATGACATGGCCCTGCATACGCAGGCGCAGGCTGAGCATGCGGCTGATCATCGCATCGTCTTCCACCAACAGAATGCTTGCCATGGCTTGTTACTCCTCGGGATGGGGTAGGGTGAAAGTGAAGATGCTGCCCTCGCCGGGGCGGCTGTCCACGGTGATGGTTCCGCCGTGCAGTTCCACCAGGGATTTGGTGATGGCCAGACCGAGGCCGGTGCCGCCGGCCTTGCGGGTGCTGGAACTGTCCACCTGGCGGAACTTGTCGAATATTTCCGGCAGATCCGCCTCCGGAATGCCGATGCCGGTATCCGCCACGCTGATCTCGATCTGGCCTTCCAGCGCCCGGGCCTTGACCGTGATGTCGCCGCCCTGGGTGAACTTGATGGCATTGCCTACCAGGTTGATGAGGATCTGGCGCAGGCGCAGGGGGTCGGCGCGTACGCTCAAGGCATCGGTCTCGTTAGCCAGGGCGGTGCCGTGTTCCTGGGCCTTGAGACGCAGGCGATCCAGGACCTCGTTCGCCACCTCGGCCAGAACAAGGGTCTCCGGCCGCAGGTCCAGCTTGCCGGCCTCGATCTTGGACAGGTCCAGCAGGTCGTTGATCAGGTGCAGCAGGTGGTCGCCGGAGGCCTGGATGTCCGCAGCCATGCCGACGATCATTTCCGCCGGCGGCATTTTTTCCGCGTGCTTGAGCAGGGGCAGGTAGCCCAGGATGACCGTCAACGGCGTGCGCAGCTCGTGGCTCATCATGTTGACGAACTCGGATTTCATGCGGTTGGCGCACTCCGCCTGTTCCTTGGCATCCCGTAGCGCCTGTTCCGCCTGCTTGCGCAGAGTGATGTCGACGATCATGCCGACGAACAGAACCTCGCCGTCCACCCGGCTTTCTCCCACCGCCAGATCCATGGGAAACAGGCTGCCATCCTGGCGCCGCGCCACCACTTCCCGGCCGATGCCGATGATGTGCGCCTCGCCGCTCGCCAGGTAGCGGCTCAGATAGCCGTCATGCGCGGAATGGTAGGGCTCGGGCATGAGCATGTTGACGTTGCGCCCGATCACTTCATCGGCCTGGTACCCGAAAGCACGCTCGGCGGCCGGGTTGAAGCTGCGCACCGTGCCACGCTCGTCCATGGTGATGAGGGGGTTGACCGCCGTATCCACCACGGCCCGGTTGCGCGACTCGCTGGCCGCCAGTTCGTGGGTCCGGTCGCGCACCTGGCGGCGAATGATCGCCTGCCGGTTGAGCAGATGCGCCAGGTAGGCCGCCAGCACCGCGCTGATGATCAGGCCGGCCAGCAGCACGAACCAGGAGATGGACGTCTGCTGGGCGGCGAGATAAGCCGGGGTGGAGCGCGCGGAAAAAATCCAGTAGCGTCCCGCCACATTCAGGCTGTGGCGATATTCCAGGCCAGCGGGGCTCTGGTCCCAAGCTTCCGGCAAATGGGTGAACAACAACTCGTCGCGCTGCAGCGCCGCCACCTCACGGATGCGCAGAGAAACATTGTCCAGGTCGAGCCGGGACTTGTGCATGGCGTCCCGGAAAATGTCGTTCAGGTGATAGACGCCTACGGTAAAGCCGCGCAGCGTGGCCCGGCGTTGTGCCAGGTCTTCTGCGGGCCCGCTGTAAAGGGGCGCGAATATCAGAATACTGGGCTTGCGCGTGGTGTCCTGCACCAGGAAAACGGGGGCGCTGGCCGTCAGTTCGCCGCTGTCGCGGGCCTGTTCCAGGGCGGCCCGACGCAGAGGATCGGAGGTCAGATCAAACCCCATGGCGGCCTTGTTTTGCTCCAGGGGGGCCAGGTAGTGGATGGGGAAATACTCATCGCGCCGGCCGGCCGGCTGCAAGCGGCCCTGACCATCGCGCTCGGTAATGCGGAACCCGGGCAGGCCGCCGGCACGAACAGCTTCCTCGTAAGCGTCGCGCTCCGCGTGGTGCACCCGGTGCACCCATTCCATGGCATGAATGCTGGCCAGGCGGCGAAGCATCGGCTGGGTATCACTAGTGTCCGGTTAAATGTTATCGAGTCGGCTGTAAAGCCAGTAACGGCAAGGCTTTAGAGCGGACGAAGGGTGTCCACGATTTGAATTATCAGAAGCAAAAAAAGGCCGTGGAACAATTCCGTGAAACAATTTTGTC
>JAURYL010000009.1 GCA_030653935.1 Pseudomonadota bacterium | reverse complement strand
ACAAAATTGTTTCACGGAATTGTTCCACGGCCTTTTTTTGCTTCTGATAATTCAAATCGTGGACACCCTTCGTCCGCTCTAAAGCCTTGCCGTTACTGGCTTTACAGCCGACTCGATAACATTTAACCGGACACTAGTGGGATTACTACCCCAATTCACGTCTCCGCGCATGTCTCCTTCGGACAACCCACGGTAGAACGCGACGCCCTCCCGTGGAAAAAGTTCCGCCACGCACACACGTGTGGGCGGCGCCTTACTCGAGCGGGCGATATTCGATGTCGACGATCTCCAGTTCGCGCGCGCCCCCCGGTGACAGGAAACGCACGCTGTCGCCGAGCCGTGCCTTGAGGAGCGCCAGCGCCAGAGGGGAGACCCAGGAAATGCGGCCGCGACCGGGATCGGTCTCATCCAGACCGACGATGCTGTAGGTGAATTCGTCGCCGTTCTGATCGACGACAGTAACACTGGCGCCGAAGTAGACGTGATCGCGGTTTTCCTGGGCGGCGGGATCGACCACCACGGCATTATCCAGCCGTTTGTCGAGAAAGCGCAGGCGCCGGTCGATTTCCCGCAGGCGCTTCTTGCCGTAGATGTAATCACCGTTTTCCGAGCGGTCGCCGTTGCCGGCGGCCCAGGATACGACGCTGACGACTTCCGGTCGTTCCACCTTGACCAGATGGGCAAACTCGGCCTGGAGCCGGGCATGGCCGGCCGGTGTCATGTAGTTCTTGCCGCCGACCGGGAGTGGGGCGCCGCCTTCTTCCTCGTCGTCATCGACATCGTCTTTCACGAACGCCTTGATCATCGTCCCGCGCGCTCATTCCTCCGCCGGAGGCCTGCCGTCATGTACCTGTGCCCGCCGACGTTCAAGATAAAGGTCGCGTGTGAATTCGTATGGGTCTAGCGCGGCGGCATCGATGGCGTTCTTGGCCTCGATCAGGTCGGCGCGGCGGCTGACTACGCGCAGCACCGAGGTCTGAGTGCGCCTCGGGATATCGCTGACCTGCTGGAGCAAATCCGTGTAAGTCATGTCGACCACGAGCCCCGCGCCATCGCGGAAGCTGCTGGGGCCGAAGAATGGCAGCACCAGATAGGCGCCGTTGCCGACACCCCAATGTCCCAGTGTCTGGCCGAAGTCCTCGTTCTGTTTGTCCAGGCCCATTTCGGAAGCGATGTCGAGCACACCGAGAAAGCCGAAGGTGCTGTTGAAACTGATGCGTAGCACGTCGCTGACGGAATTCTCCAGCTTCAACTGAAGCATGTTGTTGGCGAGCACCGTGACATCGTTCAGGTTGGAAAAGAAATTGCGCACCCCGGTTTGCGCGAATCCCGGCATGACCTTCTGGTAGCCGGTTGCCACGGACTTCATGACGGCGCGGTCGAGCCCTTCGTTGAAGTCATGGATGGCGCGGTTCATGGGTTCGAGCGGGTCGCGCGGATCACCATTGCTCGCGCAACCGGCCAAATGTGGGGCCAGCAGCAGACTGAGCAGCAGGGTAGAGAGGGGTTTCATGACAGGCATCCAGGCTTCGCGGTTTGGCTACGCGACTAATATCGGTACCGGCGCAGTTTACTTGAGCCCCGCCGCGGACGGGCATCTCTCGAAAGGCGTAGCCTGTGTTATCCCCTGGAAGCATCGCGGTTGACCCTGCTCGCGGGGAACATGGACAATGCGCGGCCCCACTTTACGCACAGAAGGTAACCGCATGGAAAACCCGGAAGCCAGCGCCGAACTCTCCAAGGAACAGCAGATCATGCGCGCCATGCGCAAAACGCTGACCTCCGTCGTGCGCGATACCGCGCCAAGGGACGGCAATCCCAGCCCCTTGCACGGTGATACGGTGGAAAACATCCGCATGTGCCTCGGCCTGATCGCTGCGCGCGAGGCCGAATTGGCCGAATTGCTTGGTCTGAACCGTAATGAGCGGCCGTATTACAGCGATGAGGTGGCGTCGGCCCAGGCCGTGCAGTTCGTGTCGCCGGGTAAGAAGCTCAACTGATGGCCGAGGCGATTGCCACGCTGGTGAGCGATACCGAGTCACCGCTGGTGCAGACCGGATATGTCGTGATCTACGCGCCACAACGCAACCGCAAACGGTTTTCGGAGGGCTGCGTCAGTGTTCACCCCGGTGAGGCGGCGGCGCGCGCGGCGGCGAGGCCGGACCAGGGTTACCATGCCGCCGTGGCCTCGGGGCCTTCGCGTTCTTCCGAGGGCTTTCACCTCTACTACCTAGTTCGTTGGCTCGATTGATCGCATCTCGCCGTGCTCGTTGCGTGGCTTGCAGTCATCTATCTGGTTTGGCGTATCGACGTTTGATTCGATGGACGCCCGAGCTTGAAATCTCGGCAAATTTGCCCTGAGACTCAAGGTTTCCGGGAAATTGCCGCAAAACGTCCTGTGGCATAATCCAAATGCTAGTGATCCATCGCGAGGAACCACCATGTATCGCCTCCTGCTTCCCCTGTTGTTGGTGTCATTGCTGAGCGCTTGCGCCAGCAAGCCGCTTTACCCTCCGGCACCGGCCAAGGCCGATGGCGCCTCGGATTGGACCTACCTGCTCGGGCCGGGGGATTCCGTCAGTGTGTTCGTTTGGGGGAATCCGGAGGTGTCGGGCAGCTTCCCGATTCGGCCGGATGGCAAGATGACCATGAATCTGGTCGAGGACATGCCCGCGACCGGGAAAACGCCGACCCAGTTGGCGCGTGAAATCGAAAAGGTATTGGGTAAATATATCCAGGAACCCATCGTCACCGTGATCGTGGGTGGGGGTGTCGGTCCGTTCAGTCAGCAGATTCGCGTCCTGGGGCAGGCGACCCGGCCACAGACCCTCAACTACCGCGAGCATATGTCGTTGCTCGACTTGATGATCACCGTCGGTGGGATTACCGATTTCGCTGCCGGCAATCGCGCCAGCATCCTCCGTGTGGTTGACGGCAAGCCGCAGCAATTCGCGGTACGGCTCGATGATCTGATCAAGGAGGCGGATGTTTCGGCGAACGTGGAGTTGCGTCCCGGCGATGTCCTGATCATTCCCGAACGCTGGTTTTGATTGATGGCTTTCAGTCCCGTGGAATCTGAAGGGGGCGGCGCGTGAATCTTGTCCTGGAGCAAATCCTCGGTTACGCGCGCGGCATCTGGAGTCGTCGCTGGCTGGTGTTGATCATCGCCTGGCTGGTCGCCGTGGTCAGCTGGGCGTGGATCTACTCGTTGGAAAATCGTTACAAGGCGCAGGCGCGAGTCTATGTCGATACCCAGTCGCTGTTGAAGCCATTGTTGGGTGGGATGACGCTTCAGCCCAACCTTGGGCAGCAGGTGTCCATGATGACGCGAACCATGGTCAGTCGGCCCAATCTGGAAAAACTGGCGCGCATGACGGATCTTGACCTGCGCGCGAAAACGCCGCAACAGCAGGAGGCGCTCTATAACGGTCTGGCCGCGAAGATCGCGCTTTCCGGCGGCGGCGACAACCTTTATTCGATTGCCTATGTGGACTCCAACCCGGATCTGGCGAAACGGGTCGTGCAGGCCTTGTTGACCATCTTCACGGAAAGCAGTCTGGGCGGAACTCGCCAGGATTTGTCCAAGTCGCAGAAATTCATCGACGACCAGCTACAGGGCTATCAAGAGAAGTTGCTGGCCAAGGAAAAGGAGATGGCGGAGTTCAAGCGCCGCAATATCGACAATATGCAGGTCAGTACCGGGGGGTTCTATGTCCAGTACAACCAGGTAAGCAGCGCGCTCGAGGAGGCCAAGCGAGAGTTGGAAGAAGCGAGCAATCGCAAAAAACAATTGCAGCAGCAACTGGAAGACCAGGAGGAAACACTGGTCATGGCGGCGCCGGTGACCCCGACCACCACGGCGCTGGATGCCCGTATCGCCGCCTTGCAGATGCAAATCGACAACTTGCGCCTGAAATATACCGATCTGCACCCGGAGATCACGCGTACAAAAAATCTGATCGCTCGCTTGCTGGAACAGAAAAAACAGGAAGAAGTGGCGACGACGAAGCAGACCCAGGAATCCGTCAAGGCACAGAATCCGATCTATCAGCAATTGACCATCGCCATCGCCGAGGCCGGTGCCAACGTGGCGACGCTCAATACGCGCGTGGCTCAACTCACGAAGAAGCAAAACCAGCTTTACCGTAGCGTCGATACCGTCCCGCAACTGGAAAACGAGTACAACCTGATGGAGCGGGACCACGGCATTTACCAGAAAAGTTTTTCCACCCTGCTTGATCGCCGCGAGACCGCCGTCATGACCGGGGAGGTGCAAACCAAGACTGATTCCGTGGAATTTCGTGTCATCGACCCGCCACGTGTGGATGGCAAGCCGGTGTGGCCGAATCGACCCTTCCTGGTCACGGTGGCGCCCTTCGGTGGTATCGCGCTCGGTGCTGTGTTGGCCTTCTTGCTCGGGCAGTTGCGGCCCACGGTGCTCAGCCGCCGCCAGTTGATCGAATTGACCGATTTGCCCCTGCTTGGCGCGGTTACCATGATTCAGACGGACGGCGCGAGATCGCGCGCGCGCAAGTTCAACTACGTTTTTTTTGCCGCCACGGGGGCTTTGTTCGTCGTCTACCTGGCGCAGATCGTCTATTACTTGCTGCTTTCGCCCGCGGCCTGACCAGGAGAAGACGATATGAGCATCATCGAGCGCGCGGCGGGAAAAATCGCCAGGACCCTGGCACCAAACCAACCGGCGGCGGCCAATGTCGACTCGGCCCCGGACGTGCACAGCCGCAACTTGATTGAAGAGTCGATCAACCGGATCGAGTCCTCTTTCGATCAACCGAGACGGCGCCCCGCCCGCATGCCGATGGACGACGATGGTCCGGCAACCGTCGTCGGCAGCCAGTATGGCGAGGTCGATATTTCTCGCCTCAAGGAAATGGGGGCGGTAACCCCCGATTCCGGTCGCAGCAAGATCGCGGAGGAATATCGTCTGATCAAGCGCCCTCTCCTGGCCAACGCCTTTGGCCACGGTGGTGCCGAGCGGGTACACAACGGCAACCTGATCATGGTGACCAGTTCCCTGCCGGGTGAAGGCAAGACTTTTACCGCCATCAGCCTGGCGATCAGCATGGCTACCGAGCTGGAGCACACCGTACTGTTGATCGACGCCGACGTCTCGAAATCATCGGTGATGCGATGTCTAGGGCTCAAGGCAAAGCGTGGTCTGATCGACGTATTGCAGGATCCCAATCTGCCCCTGTCGGATGTGCTGATCAAGACCAATATCGCCAAGCTCACGGTGCTGCCAGCGGGCGACAGTATTTCGCACGCGACGGAACTGCTCGCGAGTTCTTCGATGAAGCATTTCGTGCGCGATATCGCCAGCCGTTATCCGGACCGGATCGTGATCTTCGATTCCCCGCCGCTGCTTTCCACCAGCGAGGCTTCCGTGCTGGCAACTTATATGGGCCAGATCGTGTTCGTGGTGGAAGCGGAAAACACGCCGCAGGACGCGATTACCGACGCGCTCGCGCATCTCACGGATTGCGAACATGTTGGCCTCGTGCTCAATAAATTCGCGTCCGGCGGGAGTGCCGGGGATTACGGCTACGGCTATGGTTATGGCGGCTATGGCGAATACGCGCCCGAGAAATAATTCCCGCGCGCGGCGGCTCTGGCTGTTGCTTTGGCTGACACCCGGGGTGGGCTTCGCCGCGAGTGACTGGAAAGTGACTTCCGGCCTGACCGTATCGGAACGCTATAGCGACAACGTTTCCCTGGTTGCGACTGGCGCGCAATCCGCCTTCATTACCCAGATTTCGCCTCGTATCGCGGCATCTCGGAGAGGCAAGCGGGGAAGTGTCGATCTGGTCTATAGCCTGAATGATCTGCTCTACGATTCCGGTCAGAACAACCTGACGCATGATCTCAATGCCAACATGCAGCTCGAGCCGGTCACCGGCGTGTTCAAGCTGAATGGCTCGGCGCGGGTGGGACAGCAATACGCTTCACAGTTGGCACCGACCTCCCCCGAGGCCTACCACAACGTCGCGAACCGTGTCGGAACCCGCTCCGTTTCGTTGACGCCGAGCCTGCATAACGAGTTTTTCGAGCGCAGCCTGATTACTGACCTCAGCCTTGCGCTGAACCATGCCAGTTCGGACTCCGCCGTATTGAATTCCAGCACCAGCAATACGCTGAAAGTTTCCCTGCGTAATGGCCCGAGGCCGGGGCGGCTGACCTATGCGGGGAACTACAGCCGCAACAACGGCGATGCCAATGGCGTGCCGACATCGATATTCGAGAACGAGAGCTACAACATCGGTTACGTGGTCTACAACAAGACCCGAGTGTTTCTCAGTGGCGGCCGCAACAGCACACAGGGCGTGACCAGCCTGCAAGGACAAGGCGGTCGTTATCTCAGTGGCGGCGTGAGCTGGACGCCGACCCATTACTATGGCTTGACGGCCAGCGTCGGCGAGAGTGGCGGCAGCGCCGTATACGGCTTAAGCGGCAACTGGCAGCCATCGCGCAAGATCAATCTGGCGGCGACGCTCGGCAAGCGTAACAACGCGACCTCCTACAGTTTGAGCGGCAATTGGACCCCCGACATACTGACCAGCTTGTCCGCTTCGGCGCAAAAGAACTTCGACAGCAATACCTTCGGCGTCGACGCGGCCAACAATGGCCTCTCCGCCTATGGCCAGACCGCCTACGCGCTCAAGCTCAGCCACCGGGTACGGCGAGCTGCCTTGGGGGTGAGTTACTCGGAATCAGTCGTTAACGCCTCTCAGCAACTGAATCAGCAGTTTTCCGATGGCGTCTACCGCTGCGGTGATGATCCGGCAAACCAGCAATTGACGTATATCCCGCCGGGCCAGTCTGTGCCCGCCAACTGTCAGTCCGCCACGCTGAATCTGACCTCGCTGCTCAATCAGACGACATTCAACAAAACCTGGGCCGGAACGATCAACTACTCGCTGGGCAGGAGTTCACTCGCGTTTTCGCTCAACCAGAGTCGCCGCCAATACCTCGGCACCGCCGGCGGCGGCAGTGACAAGCAGACCGGCGTCACGGCGAGCTGGTCCTTGCCGATATCCGGGCGAACCAGAACCACGCTGGGCATGAATTGGAACACCGCGGAAGCCGCCACCCTTGAAAGTGATACCTGGTCGATCAATTGGTCGCTGGCGCACCAGATCAGCCCTCGCGTAAGCAGCAGTTTTAGCGCCCGCCATTCGGAGCAGAAAACCAATGGCGCCCTCGGCAACATCAAGGAAAACTCCGTCAGTGCCCAACTCGGCATGACTTTCTGAGCCCACCATGTACGAGAGTTACTACCATCTGCGGGACAAGCCGTTCCAGCTGAATCCCGACCCCCGCTTCTTTTTCGCCAGCCGCGGCCACAAGCGCGCCTTCGCCTATCTGGAGTACGGTCTGTCACTGGGCGAGGGCTTCATCGTCATCACCGGCGATGTCGGCGCCGGTAAGACGACGCTGGCCAAGAGCCTGTTGCGCAAGCTGGAGAATGGCAGTTACCTGATCGCGCAACTGGTCAGCACCCAGCTCGATGCCGACGATGCCCTGCGCAGCATCGCCTCGGCCTTCGGCCTGCAAGCCGAGGGCACCACCAAGTCGGCGGTATTGAAGAGCCTGGAGGATTACCTGCGCATGGCGGTGCGCCAAGGCCAGCGGCCGCTGCTCATCGTCGACGAGGCGCAGAACCTGAACCATCGCGCGGTGGAAGAGTTGCGCATGCTGTCCAACTTCCATGAGGGCGACAAGCCGTTGTTGCAATCCTTCCTGCTCGGCCAGCCGGAGTTCCGCGACACCCTGCAAAGCCCCGAGATGCTGCAACTGCGGCAGCGGGTGATCGCGTCCTACCACCTCGGCCCGCTGGATCGCGCGGAAACCACGCAATACATCCTGCACCGGCTCAAGACCGCCGGCTGGCAGGGCTCTCCCTCATTTTCCGAGGATGCCTTCGATGGCATCTTTCAGTTCACCGCCGGGGTGCCCCGGCGCATCAACACCCTGTGCGACCGTATTCTGCTGTTTGGTTATCTCGAGGAGCGGCCGCATCTCGACTCGGGCGCGGTGCGCGAAGTCATCAGCGACTTGAGCCAGGAAGTCCATCATCAGCTCCCCCGTGGGGCGGAGGCGGTTGAACCCGCAGCGCGGAACGTTGTACCCGCGGCCCAGTCGGAGGCGCGCTCGACGCCGGACAGTGCCCTGGTGGATGACCTGAATGTGCGCCTGGAAGCCATCGAACGCTCGGTCAATCGGCTTATTCCCCTGGTGCGCAAGGTGCTCTACGCCATTACCACCGGCAAGGAGCATGAATGACCGAGATCATCTGTGTGGTTGGCGCCCGTCCCAACTTCATGAAGATCGCCCCGATCATGGCGGCCTTTGCCAAACAGCCGATCACCGCGAAACTGGTTCATACCGGCCAGCACTACGACCCGGCGATGAGCGACAGCTTTTTCGAGCAACTCGGCATCCCGCGTCCGGACGTCAACCTTGAAGTCGGCTCGGCCAGCCACGCGGTACAGACCGCGGACATCATGCGCGCCTTCGAGCCGGTGCTGGACGCCGAGCAGCCGCGCGCGCTGCTGGTCGTCGGCGACGTCAATTCCACCATCGCCTGCGCCCTGGTCGCGGCCAAGAAAGGGGTCAAGGTCATTCATGTGGAAGCCGGCCTGCGCAGCAATGACCGCGGCATGCCGGAGGAAATCAACCGCGTGCTGACCGACCAGATTTCCGATCTGCTCTACATCACCGAGCGCTCGGCGCTGGCCAACCTGCTGCGCGAAGGCATCGCCGAGGAACGCATCCAGTTTGTCGGCAACGTCATGATCGATACCTTGCGCGCGCACCTGGAGCGCGCCGTGCCGGTAAAGCTGACCCTGGGTGAGCAACCGGCTCGCGGCTATGCCGTGGTGACCCTGCACCGGCCTTCCAACGTCGATGATCCGACCACCTTGCGCCGCCTGCTGGAAACCCTGGCCGAGATCGCGGGTGAGGTCGACGTGGTGTTTCCCATCCATCCGCGTACCCGCGCGGCGGCGGAGCGCCTCGGCCTCGGTGGTTTGTTGTCGGTCGCCGGTATCCGCTTGCTGCCACCGCAAGGCTATCTGGAAATGCTCGGCCTGATGCGCGACGCCACCTTGGTCATTACCGATTCCGGGGGCTTGCAGGAAGAAACTACCGCGCTGGGCGTGCCCTGCATCACCGTGCGCGAGAACACGGAACGCCCGATCACCCTGAGCGAAGGCACCAACACGCTGACCGGGCCGAATCCGGAAGCCATTCTGGCCTGCTTCCGCGAAATTTGCGCCAATGGCGGCAAGCGCGGGCGGATTCCGGAATATTGGGATGGCCATGCCGCCGAACGCATCGCCGCGCACTTGCGCGGCTGGCTGGACGCAGCCTGATCACATGCGTGGCATTACCAATGTAATGAGCGTCGACGTCGAGGATTATTTCCAGGTCGGCGCCTTCGAACACACCATCGCAAGAGCTGCCTGGGACCAGTGGCCCTGCCGGGTGGAGGCCAACGTCGAGCGCATCCTCGCGCTGTTCGCGCGGCATGACGTTCACGCCACCTTCTTCACCCTGGGCTGGATCGCCGAACGTTATCCCGCCCTGGTTCGCGCCATCGTCGCCGGCGGCCATGAGCTCGCCAGCCATGGACATGGTCACCAGCGCGTGGGCGAGCTCTCGCCCGCCGCGTTCCGGGAAGATGTGGTGCGCGCCAAGAAATTGCTGGAAGACCTCGCCGGCGTCGCCGTGTCTGGCTATCGCGCCCCCAGCTTTTCCATTGGCCGCGACAATCTGTGGGCGCTGGATGTGCTCGCGGAAGCGGGTTACCGCTACAGTTCCAGCATTTATCCCATCTCGCACGACCATTAC